>RDYN01000037.1:56370-110405 GCA_004293365.1 Oscillatoriales cyanobacterium
GAAGTCAACCGGTGCGCGGCTAATCTTGTAGGGTGCGCACTGCGCACGGAAAAAGTCAATCGGTGTGGGCGCGATGGGATACGAAGTCAACCGGTGCGCAGTGCACACCCTACTATTTATGAGTCCCAGAGCATATTTTCTTGTATCAACAGTGCAATCATCGCAGTTCTGGAGCAAACACCGAGTTTGATAAAAATCCGCCTCACGTAAGTAGCAACCGTCCAGTGACTGATATTTAAATTTTTGGCAATACATTTGTTGGGCAGACCTTGCGCTACTAATTGCGCGATCGCTCTTTCCCGCGGGCTCAGGCTGATTACCGGTTTGTAAATGGTGCTTTGCATAGTTTTGCAGTGCAGTGACGAGTTAAAAAATTAATCAATTAATGGTAGAATCCCCAGTTTATCTCGGACTTCAGATAAGGGAGTTTCCCAGTCAGATGCAACATCCCAATCAATGAGCCGAGCGGCTAATTTTCCATGTTTTAAACCTTTGATAATTTGTCCGATCGCGCATTTGCCACTCAGCAGTCCAACTAACACTAAAATCGCACAGGAAGGGCGAAATACTTGAGCGCGAGTAAACGCTTGAAGTATAAATTCATCTTCAGCAGAAGGTGAAAGACCCGTCAGAACCGGTTAAACGTCGTGGTTTCGTTGAATCCAGTCTCCTGATGCGATCGGTTCAAACCCTTGTTCGTCTATAAATCGCGCCACTGAGCACCCTAGTGTTCCTGCTGGCAGTTGACGCAATTTTTCCAAGTCTATTTCAAAATGTCGATCGCTCTCAATTTGAGGATTAATTGTTTGAGCCATCTTTAATATAACTCCTAGTTGACCGTCAGCCATAATTTATTTTCACTCCAACAATGATTTAAGTCTTTCGCAAATGAAATTTGTGTTCCTCAAGTTCATTTTTGCTATGAATCAATAGGATTGTTTTTACAGGCTCAGCTTAGAAATCGTACTTTCCGTGACATCTAGTCAGTTTCCGGAGCTTTTATATTTCTTTACAAAGACTCTCAGATTTGAAATCTGCCAGTTGTCAAAATCGCGTTAGTGTTAGTTACCGCAACTTGACGGACTGGGAAATATCCGTAAAATCCACAGTATTTAGCGGTGATTGGAACTCCTTTACTTACGTATATAAATCTATTGTGTTGCTAAGTATTTGCACCTGCAATGAGTCAGAAGCTGAAGCGTGTAAACCAAGTGATGCGAATGCTACCAAGTGAATCAAGGTGAAGAGACCTGAAGCAGGGTGAAGTAAATAATTGACAGTTGATAGCTTGTCCTGTAGAAATATTATTCGTAGTTCGAGTAGCGACGCACCTCAATAACTCTCGGTGACAGAAATTTTCTCGCTCGTTTGCGATCGGAGCTAGTATTTGACGAGATTAAATTCTTCAATTTTGCCGGTAGTGGTATTTCGTAAAGGACGGAGTAAAATACTCTATTTTGGAAGTCAGACTGGGTGAGACTCCACGAAAGGTCGATTATTCTTCATCCTTTACGAAAAGGCACTACCCAACCAACATCCTCAGCACTAGAGTCGATCGCGCAAATAATGTTCTTGATGTCAATATTAAACTCAAACTTTTCGGGTATTGAGAAACCCAGTTTCTGTGCAATTTCTGCGATAGATTTCAAAAAAATAATACATACAATAGTCGGTTGGGTTTAACGTATATAAACCCAACCTATTATTGCTAATTAGTCATGATTAATCACTAATGATATCCTGTGCGATCGATTAACCGCAATCAGATAAGTTCGTTCGTAGTGCCGACTTCAGTCCGCGGCCTGAGAGCGGACTGAAGTCCGCACTACAAACCGTTTTTGTTCGTAGTGCCGACTTCAGTCCGCGGCCTGAGGAGCGGACTGAAGTCCGCACTACAAACCGTTTTTGTGATGATAATCGATCGGCCGTGATATGACCGATAGCGACAAAATTTAGATTTCTTCCATATCTCCTAAATCTTGAATGTCATTATCAACAATCTCATCATCATCCTCAACATCATCAACATCAACATCCACAGGAGCGACAGAATTAGCAGAAACTACTGCCCCAGTATCAAGTTTTTCCCGTACTAGCCGCTCGATCTCATTTTTGAAATCGATGTTTTTCTCCATGTGTTGAATCACTTTGTCTCGTCCTTGAGCGATGTTCTCGCCGTTGTAACTGTACCAAGAACCTTTTTTCAGAATTACTCCCATTTCGTCGGCCAAGTCAGTCAGACAGCCTAAAGTAGAAATGCCTTTGCCAAATACAATGTCAAATTCGGCAATGCGGAAAGGCGGAGCAACTTTATTTTTAGCAACTTTAACTTTCGTGCGGTTGCCGTATTCTTCGGTACCTTTTTTCAAGCTTTGAATGCGGCGAATGTCGAGCCGCACGCTGGCGTAGAATTTGAGTGCGTTACCGCCGGTTGTTGTTTCGGGGTTGCCGTAAGTTACGCCGATTTTCTGCCGCAATTGGTTGAGGAAAATGACGGTACAGCCGGATTTGCCGATGTTGCCGGTGATTTTGCGAAGTGCTTGGCTCATCAAGCGGGCTTGCAAGCCCATGTGGGAGTCGCCCATGTCGCCTTCGATTTCGGCGCGGGGGACGAGGGCAGCTACTGAGTCAATGACTACGATATCGACGGCGACGGATCGCACGAGTTGATCGACAATTTCTAGGGCCATTTCGCCGGTATCCGGCTGGGAAACTAAGAGATTTTCAATATCGACGCCTAATGCTGAGGCGTAGGTGGGATCGAGGGCGTGCTCGGCATCTACGAAGGCTGCGATGCCGCCGGTTTTTTGGACTTCGGCGATCGCGTGGAGCGCTAGAGTAGTTTTACCGGAACTTTCCGGGCCGTAAATTTCAATTACTCGGCCTTTTGGCAAACCGCCGCCCAAAGCAATGTCCAGTGTCAGAGCTCCGGTGGGGATGGTTTCTACCCTCATGCGAGTGGAGTCTCCCAATCGGACGATCGCTCCTTTGCCAAAGCTGCGCTCGATTTGGGACAGTACGGAATTTAGGGCTTTTTGCTTTTCTGTGTTTTCAGTAGTTTTTGTAGAAGCTTCTTTTTTTGCCATTTTCGGTACGCGGGTAGACCCCTTGCGGAGCTTGTTGATTAACTGTACAACACGTATGTTAGCAGTTATTTTTGGGCTCTGGAAGTTCTGGGGGGATTTGGTTTAGAATTCTTGATTTTGCGGTGCTTGGGCCCGATCGTCCGATACTGTGGCTCTTGTTTAGAAGGTAGGAGGCGATCGGCAGAGGTTAGAATGATTGTCGGTTGGGTTCTGTACTGGTATCGATCGGTACGCATATATAGCCGAGTCTCAGAAACATGAGGTATGACTGGCCTGCGCCGGGCCTAGGGCATTAGGGCATACCTCACCATGCTTGAGAACCGCTATAGGACGATCGCCACAATTAGGACAACAATGGCATCTACAACAAATCAAGACACATCTGTTAATCCCAAAAATCCTCAAAATTCGCGGTTGCTAATTAGCTTATTGGCGATCGGCATTTTACTAGGTATCGGATTTCGGTTCTTCGAGATCGATCGCAAACTTTACTGGCACGACGAAGCATACACATCAATCCGCGCCGCTGGTTTCACCAGACAAGAAATCGACGACGAACTATTTCAAAACCGGATTATTCCCGCACCAGAATTGCAGAAATATCAGCGGATCAAACCGGGAAGTACAGCAGCAGACACAATACGTTCGCTAGCACTAGAAGACCCCCAACATCCGCCTTTGTACTTTTTGATGGCTCGTTGGTGGATGCAGCAATTTGGCAGTTCTCTTGCAGCATCCCGCAGTTTGCCAGCAATATTGAGTTTGCTGTCGCTACCTTTGATGTACGCTTTAGCCCAGGAACTTTTCGCTTCAAATTTGGCAGCCTTAGTAGCAACAACGCTGTTGGCTTTATCTCCCTTTGACATCTTGTTTGCTCAGACAGCAAGGCAGTACAGTTTGCTCACTGCAACAGTGATTGGCAGCAGTTGGCTGCTGCTGAGAGCATTGCGGTTGCGGGGCTGGGAAAATTGGGCGTATTACTCGATCGCAATTGCGATCGGTTGCTACACTCACCCTTTCTTCACGTTAACACTTGTCGGACATGGAGTTTTTATAATTGCTTGCTGGCTGTTTGTCAAAAAAAGAAAATTGCGAGGTCACTTAACTAATTCGCAATTTTTCTTAGCAGTAACAGCAGCTTTAATCTTGTATCTGCCGTGGATTTACGTGCTGGCGACCAACCTGGAACGAGCCTCAGCAACGACAGATTGGACGCGAATATCTCCTGGTTGGCTGTATTTGGTCAAATTGTGGACGCTCAGCTTTACAGCCTTATTTTTTGACTTCGACTTCGGCTTTGACAATATTTGGAATTACCTGCTGAGATTGCCATTTTTGCTGTTAATTGCGGTAGCAGTTTACAACATCTGCCGCCGCACAAATATTTCAACTTTGCTGTTTATTGTAACATCAATTTTCGTACCATTTTTGATGCTGGTTTTACCGGATATAATTCTAGGTGGCAAACGTTCCGCCGTCAGCCGCTATCTGATTTCCTGCTTTCCGGGAGTGCAGCTAGCAGTTGCTTGCTTGCTCGCAAATAATGTAAAAACTCAGCAGCGGTTTTGGCAAGTCGTTTTAGCCGGAGTATTTACAGCAAGCATAGCATCCTGTACCGTGAGCGGTGTTTCTGATACTTGGTGGAGCAAAGACTTGAGCTATTTTAATGCTGAAGTTGCGAGAAATATTAACAAAGAGGCGATCGCTAATCGATCGATTAAAGATACAATTGTAATTAGCGATCGCGGTAATGACTTTACTAACATGGGAGATTTGCTCTCCCTGAGTTATTTGCTCGACAAAGATGTACGGCTGATGCTGCTGAGTCAGTCGCCGGATATCGAGATGCTGAACAAATATTCGGCTCCTCTGGTGTTCCGCCCTTCGGAAAAATTGCGATCGGCACTCAAGCAAAATCAGCGGCGGCTAGAGCCTATATTGGCATACGCCAAACTTTTTCGAGTGCGGCGAGCTTCTTAGTTCCCGGTAGGGTGCGGAGTGAAAAAAACTGTTGGATTTGTCTCAAATATTTTAACTGACGCACCTTAAGCCACTATTTGATAATTTTTGTTAATATCCCCGATGCCCACCACTAAGGAATGAAAAGTTAATAACCTAGGCGACTCTTCCCGCCTTCGCCCTTACTGGAAAAGAAATGGGGAAGCAAAGTTACTTAAGTTATAGCCTTTTTCAGAAAGATAAGGTATGCCGAGGTATCCTGTAATCCTTACAGTGTAACGCTTTTTATGGCAAAAATTGTCCGCAAATCTTTTAGATAAAGGCTATATTCAATTTTCATTCCTAAGAGAAACGGGATTTATTTTCGTTAACTCCCCTGCAAAATCTCCATTTTCAAATTTTGACATTCTCAATCTCTTTATCAGACTGGAAATCAGGTTGAGCCAAAGAAGACAAAAGTGAAGGTAGTGGCAGATACAAGGGTTGCTTAACCCAAGAACTACTTAATAATTCCAATATCTGAGTCGGATTCAGTCCAGCTATACCCAATAATTCAGGAGTCCAAGCCGGGATGGGCATATCAATCAGTTGACTGACAAGCGATATACATCCATCTAATACAGGAGTCTGTACTTCTGCGATTCGCGCTAAGGTTTGAAGACAAACAGCACCGTAGGGAACATCTTCGGTTAGGTAGCGATCATCAAGAGTATCCATGAATGAATGCTGATACGCGCTCGTCTGCTGAAGATTTTCGTAGATTGATAAGGCAGATGTATTGTATTCAGCTTGATGCCAATTCACCCAATCACGAAGTTTTAGACCGTAAGCTTGTCCAATCTTCAGGCGCTCATTGTCTAAAGCTACAATCAAACCAACTGTACGAGGTCCTACCTCGTGGTAAAACAAATGTGGCTCTTTTTTCTCCAAGCTTCGTGCTGAAGTTAACATGAGAGGGATATGAGTAATATCATTTCGTTTTTCTAAAGCAACCTCTAAGGACGATCCTGCAATCTGTAAATTACGGAACCAAGGCTGCAAAGCTTTTAAGATCCGTTCTGTCATCGTTAGTGTTTGGGCGCTGATAACCACTTGGCTTTTCTTTGCCTTAATCTCAACTGTGCTGTCTGATTGTAGGCAGCAACAAAAAGGGCTGGTTGTAGCACTAGCAACGGCTGGCATCTGGGATTCTAAAACGCCACTTGAAATTAACTGTTGGCGGAATACGCAGTCATCCAACCGACTCCCACAGAAAAGTATAATGTTCATTTCTGAATAAACATACCGGGATATGATGCGAGCGTACTCCACTAATTCGTTACCTCGGCAGCAAATGATTATTATAGGAGGTAGCTTTCCCAAATGAGCAGAGATCGCCTGCATTTGAGTTGAAAAGCTAGCTATTTGATAATTACCACACAAAACTTGACCAATAGCTTTAATAGTAAGTGTTTTAGCGATCGACAATAAACGGCGAGAAAACAAGTGTACGTTGACACCTTCGGAACTCAAGAAAGCAGCAACGGCAAAACCTACGTGCCCTCCGCCCATCACAATGACATTGTTAGATTGATATTTCATGTAAATCTCCAGTCAGTAGTCGAAATTTTGGTTAATGTCGATATTTTTGAACAACCGCCTCCAAGTACCTACCCTCACGCTATAATTTGCCCCAGCCCAATTTTTTTGTTGGAATCGGGATGATACTCTTATGCCGAAAGCCACTTTTTGTTAAAAACTTTTTACTTATCGGCAACTCCGCTTTTTGAGAGGTTTTATCTCTAATACCATTTTTTTAAAGTTGTGACAGACTTTTGCAAACTAGGGAAAGCAGATAATTGGAACGTCTTGTCGTTCTTTCTCTCTATCGGATCTTTAGAAAAATGGTATAAGGTGGGTGTCTCAGAGAAGACCAAAACATTCAGAAGCCTTGTCTTTTGCATCGTTCGAGTTCATGCCCTTATGCTGCACCAGGAATTGGGCATAATTATCGGCATCGACGAATTTTCCAACAATCTCTACTTCTCTCGGCGTTAAGGGAGGACTGACAACTATGCCACTCTCATCTGCCACTATCAGGCTTTCCAAAGTGACTCGCGTCCCTAAAATGGAGATTGGGCAGTCAACTTCTTCTTCCCAAAGCTCTCCATAGGCTCCACAACAGGTGGTTCCTAGCGCCCAAATGGAACGCTCTTCTGGGATGCTCTCAACATCTCGAAGCCTTCCACCAATTACGATACCAGCAACTCCTTGTTGATAAAGGCTCTGTTCAACAATGGAACCGATTGGAGTGTTTGGCCCAGCAGAAGGCCCTATTTCAATAGCGATAATTCCTCCAATCGGTACATTCACCATGAAGTTGGCATCTTTGGGTGGGCGATCGCCAATCAATTCAAATCGAGCAGTACGCTTTATAACCCCTATCATCTTTCTAATTCCTCGCTTCGGAGCCAGTCCTAACACAACTCCTGGTTTCTGTTGCTTGATGAAGCGAACTGCATCAAAAAAAATACTGCTGGTAATATTTTTTTGTTGAGCCAGGTCAGTAATTGTCAGAATTGATTGGTCACTTGTTGAACAAATTAGGTTACTCATTGTTAATTCCTCTGATTAATAATTTATATCAAATCCAGTTACATCGGAATGATATATTTTGATCGTGTTATCGTAAGCAGTAAGGACTATAAGAATCTTATCTGAATCTCAAAAAAAGATAACGACTCCTTGCCTTGGTAGACTCCCTTTATAGCAAAAAAATCTGGATTTTCTATATTTGAAAATCAATTGGGATTGCTATATTGCATCATGTAATTCCGATTTAACCGGAAAACAAGCAGTTAGTCATTTAAATTTATTGCTTCAACCCTTTACAGTATGGGGTCTGAGCGACAAATAGTGCAGTTTGAATGTCGAACAGCTTATATTGCCAAAGTATACTGATCTCAGGGGGTAAGAGCCATAAGACAGTTCCCCCTAAACTCCTTACTTAATAGTGGGTATAAACTTTCTTTGGAGTTGAATTAATGTGGGAAGTACAGCTTGTTCAATGTGAGTTCCTAGCTCTTCTTCAGTCATTACTGGTAAGGTTGCTAAAACAGCTCCAGTGCTATTAACAATCAAAGTGGTGCGACAGACGTAACCTTCTTCATCAAGCAAATTCAAGCTACCCATTTCAGCTTTTGTCATCACGACACGATGAACTTTAGTTTCAGGAGGGTTTTCCTTGTCGAATGCATCATCAGCAACAATTAAGGTTGTACTTCCGTAATTGCTAAGTCGCTCCAAATTAACTTCGATAGAGGAAAGAACACAGTTACATGTTCTGCCACTGCCATAGCTATCTTGAAAGTGTAAAACATTCAATTGTTCGTTCAACAAGTCGGTAAGAAGCATTGGCTGATACTGCTTGTTAAGAACAGTAATCGATCCCAGATATTCGGTAGTCATACTTTCTCCATATTAGATAAAAACAAATCGAAAATATTCGCTTTTACTCAAGAAGTTTCCTCTGTTTTGCAGACTAATCCTTTTCACTGTTCTATTCATTATGTGCATTTGTGATCGAATCCTTTGCATTATTCAGGTAATGAAATAATCCCTCCATTATTTTTTGAATTTGTGTTGTTTTTTGGACTTGGCATCAAATTTTATTTCATGGGTTGAGCTAATCCATGACTAGAGTGTATTCGGACGTTAAGTTTAATAGGGACACAAAAGGCTACTTTTAAGCCAACTTTAAGCCAAATTCTAAAAAAGCCAACTTTAAGCCAACTTAGCTGCTAAAATCGCTGAAACACCTAAAAGCACTGTCCACTTCAGCGCCATTCCTGATGAGTCTAGCCAATGTCTCTGTTAATGTATGTCCAGACCTGCAACGAAGGTTACTAACCGAGTTTGAGAAGAGATACAAAAAACCCGGAAGGACTCGCGCGCGCACTGGTGAACTTATCGTCCACTGGCAAAACCGAATAGATCCTGACCGCAGCCCCTCAGACCAAGCTGTATTAAATTTATTGAAAGGGAAACGAAATACCTCTGAACTTTGGCTTGTCGATGGCTTGTGTCGGTTGCTGCTAGGATATTCCTATGCTGAATGGGGCAACCAATTTGCTCAGGAACAATATGACCATACTTTGGTCAAAATTAATACGTCAAACCCCAACTCGGATTTTGTAGCAATTGAAGGAATAATCGCACCTCCATCATTGCAAAATCTGATTTTTTTAGGACATCAAGAAGCGATCGCCCCTGGTACGCCACATCGCCATAGCTTACATCAGCTTCCCTATTGCAACTTACCAAAACAAGATAACGAATTTATTGGTCGCCAAAGTGACCTTAAACACTTACTAAAATTGATATCTCTCAATCACCGTGCGCCGATTATTACTGTTGACGGTATAGGTGGTGTCGGTAAAACAGCACTGGTAGTAGAGGCGGCTTATCAGTCTTGGGAAGCCAAACATGGTATCGCCATAGATGCACCAATCTTTGATGCAATTATATTCGTTAGTGCCAAAGAAAATTATCTGTTACCGAATGGCATTGTGCCACGACTTCAAAGAGAAAGTACATTACGCGATATTTTCAGGCTAATCGCATCTACTTTGGAAGATCAAACCATTACTCAATCGGCACCAGAAGAGCAACTCAATCGTGTTTATGAAAGTCTTGGTAGGCAGAAAACTCTACTGATTATCGATAATTTAGAGACAATTACAGAGAAAAATGAAATTTTAGCTTTTTTGTCTGATTTGCCACCAAGTACCAAAGCAGTAATCACTACCCGCGAACAGGTTGTTATGTATGCTCCTATTCGTTTGAATTGCTTGCCAGAAGCAGACAGTCTGCTCCTAATTTTGCAACAATCTACAGAAAAGGGGGTGACACTTAACGACGAACAATCAAGAAGACTTTACAATCGTTTTGGGGGAGTTCCTATTGCTCTGATTTATGCGATAGGTCAGCTAGCCAGCAGCTATTCTATAGAAATGGTATTAGATAAATCAAGTCTTTTTCTTGAAGATATAGCGCATTTTTGTTTTCACACTTCGGTGCAACCACTTAGGGGGAAACCCGCTCAAAAATTGTTGATGTCATTGGCTATTTTTAGTGAAGATTCTACTTGGGATGCTGTGACTGAAGTAGCTGGACTCAAAAGAGATCCAATTAATGCAAATAAAGGCTTGGCTCAACTACAACAACTATCCTTAATACGTCAGCAAGAAGGACGATATGAGATGTTGTCTCTCACTCGTGAGTACGCTTTAGGAGAACTTGCTGCTAATTCAGATTTCGAGCAAGAAGCACGAGAGCGGTGGGTAAGGTGGTATTTAGATTTTGCCCAGCGCTACGGACAAGAAGAATGGCATGAATGGCATATCCACTACGATCGCTTAGAAGCAGAAGGTGCTAACCTTTTAGCGATGATTGAGTGGTTGGCTGTTCAAGAACGCTATCAAGATGTTAAAGATTTATGGAATAGTTTGAAAAACTATTCTCATATCTATGGATATTGGGAAGATCGCCTGTTTTGGATGCAATGGCTGATTGAGGCATCCGAGCGACGAGGAGATTTGTCAAATACTGTGTTTGCCATGTCAGAAAAAGGTTGGACGCTGAGTTTAATCGGGCAAGTAGAAATGGCGGAAGATATTTTATTACGAGCTTGGAGTTTGCATGAGTATGCGACTTTTGATTGTCAGGTTAACTTGGCTAATCATTTAACTCAACTTTATTTAGACCAAAAGCAATATGAACAAGCTCTGCATTGGTCAAACGTAGGAGAAAACTTGTTGAATAATAGCCCGTTAGAAGGACGTTATTACATTCGCGATCGAATCACTAATGAATATTACAAGGCTAAAGTTGAGTATGAGATGAGAAATTATGATAGGGCTAAATTAGGTTATCAACAAATATTGAAAAAAGCTGAAGATATTAATTGGCAGCGAGCAGTTTATTATATCCAGGGCGAAGTAGCTAATATTGAAATAAAGGAAGGTAACTTGAGCGAAGCTGAAAAGATTTTGAAGGCAGGTTTGATTGTAGTAGAGCGTAATAAGGACAAACGGGAAGTTGCTGTATATCAAAGCTCGTTTGCTGAATTAGAAAAAATACGGGGGGATTTTTCAGAAGCCTACCAGTGGGCAACTAAAGCACTGGAGGGCTTTAATCGCCTGGGGATGAGGCGAGAAGCAGAAAAAATGAACTCATTGCTCAATTCGTTGAAATAAGAAGTGACATTGAGGATTGTTGCCCAATAATTTTATGAATACTATTGATTAAAATCAATAAGAATTTTATCTTGGTAATTGGTGATTGGTGATTGGTGATTGGTGATTGGTAATTAGTAATTAGTAGTTGGTCATTGCTCATTTAAGCTGACAACCGCAGGTTTTACGCTGCGGAATTCTAGGTGGTAGCTATTTTTTAGCGGGATAAATCGGTGTGGGGTCGATCGAGCCTGTGCGGTTGAGAGGCCAAAAACGGACGATCGCCCTACCGATGATATTTGGTCTGGGTACAAAGCCCCAATAATGGCTGTCACAGCTTGCGTTGCGGTTGTCCCCGAGCACCAAGTAAGAATTTTGAGATACAACTACAGGCCCGTAGGGATACTGCGGAATTTCTTCTATATATTTTTCCTGTAGCGGCTGCTTGTTGATATAAACTTTTCCGTCTTTGACTTCCACAGTATCGCCCGGGAGTCCGATCACTCGCTTGATGTAGGCATCTTTGATCGGCGGCGGCTGTCCCGTGCACAAACTCGCCGGATCCGGAGGCATAAACACGATAATATCTCCTCGCTGCGGGTCTTGGAGTCGATAGCTCACCTTGTCTATAATTAATCGATCGTTAATTTGCAAGGTTGGGAGCATCGAGCCTGTCGGAATATAGCGAGCTTCAGCAACCAGGGTGCGGATGCCAAAGGCTAAGAATGCTGCTAAGCCGATCGTCTTAATTCCTTCTATCCAAGGATTTTCCGTATCTTGCGGGGGTTTTTGGTCGGCTGACTTGTCTAGACGAGTCATAAGTATTTAAGTCACTGGGCTGGATACAAATTATAGACTTAATTCAAAGTTTTTTGAGGAAATCTGCAAAATCTGCGCCGACAGAGTCAATTATTGTACTATCTGGTTGAGTAAGGTGCTTCAGGCGCACCCTACCAATTACAATTTTTCTGCAAGCTAGTTATATTTCTTACTATTTTCACAACTATTTTGAGGATAAAATTTTTGCAGGTTTCCACGTACACTCCTCACTTAATTATAGCTTATGCCGACCACATCAAGTCTGTTAATCCGCCGCGCTCGCATTCTGTTACCTGACGGTGAGTTTTTGGTAGGGGACGTGCTCCTTAGCGATGGCAAAATTGTTCGGGTTGCTCCTGAAATTGCGGCATCGGGCGATCGCGAAATAAATGCGATCGGTCTAACTCTGTTACCCGGAGTAATTGACCCGCAGGTACACTTCCGCGAACCGGGTTTGGAACACAAGGAAGATTTGTTTACGGCTAGCTGCGCGTGCGCTAAGGGCGGCGTGACATCATTTCTGGAAATGCCGAATACCCGCCCCCTAACCACAACCCAAGCGGCCTTAGATGACAAGCTAAGCCGCGCTGCTGACAAGTGTTTGGTCAATTACGGCTTTTTTATTGGGGCGACGCCGGAGAATTTGCCGGATTTGTTGGATGCGAATCCGACTCCGGGGATTAAGGTGTTTATGGGTTCGATGCACGGGCAGCTTTTGATGGATGGAGAGGAAAATTTAGAGCGAGTTTTCGCAAAGGGCGATCGATTAATTGCAGTACACGCCGAAGATCAAACTAGAATTAATCAGCGCCGTCAGGAATTTGCCGGCAGTACCGATTTAGCTGTGCACTCGCAAATTCAAGACAATCAAGCAGCCTTGTTAGCAACTCAGCTAGCCTTAAAACTTTCTAAGAAATATCAACGCCGACTGCACATCCTGCATCTTTCCACAGGCGACGAAGCTGAGTTTTTGCGACAAGAAAAACCCAGTTGGGTAACGGCGGAAGTAACGCCGCAGCATTTGTTGTTAAATACCAGCGCCTATGAGAAGATTGGCAGTTTAGCCCAGATGAATCCGCCGTTGCGGGACACCCGCGATAACGAAATACTTTGGCAAGCTTTACTCGACGGCGTAATTGATTTTATTGCCACCGATCACGCGCCGCACACTTTAGAAGAAAAAGCTCAAGAATATCCAAATAGCCCATCGGGAATGCCAGGAGTTGAAACTTCTTTGCCTTTGATGTTGACGCAAGCAGCCGAGGGAAGATGTACAGTTGCACAAGTTGCTAATTGGATGTCGGCGGCTGTTGCTAAGGCTTATAAGATTCCGAACAAAGGGGCGATAGCTCCTGGTTTTGATGCTGATTTAGTATTGGTAGATTTGGACAACTACCGCCCGGTGGTTGGAGCAGAAATGGCGAGCAAGTGCGGCTGGAGTTCCTTTGAAGGTTGGAATTTGACGGGATGGCCGTTGGTGACAGTTGTGGGAGGAAAAGTTGTTTTTGAGAATGGGAAATTAGATACAAATGTCAGGGGAGAAGCCTTGACATTTGACGGCGAGTAAGCCTGCACAAAACTGGTGCCAACAACTCCAGCATTCACCAAGACGGTAAAATAACTATCGGGTTCGTAGTGAGGACTAAAGTCCTTAGTTTTTTATGAATCCGCGGTAGATTTCCTCAGAAAATGTCAGTGTAAATCATCAATAAAAATCTCATGCTGATGCACCATTTATTCCGGTTGTGCGTCAGTTTTGACATCATGTCCGGTGGATTGACCACAATAAGATTATATCGTCGCGCGTGCGGACTTGGGTTCTCTGCCCTAGAGCGGACTGAAGTCCGCACTACGAGCCGTTTTTGTTATGGTAATCGACCGGACTAATGCAAATCTGGATTAAGTTGAAGCTGCCCTCAAAAAAAATGAGGAAGCTTCAACTAAAATGTGTTAAAATTATCAGAATATATTCCCTGATTGTCGAGGCGATATTACCTATGCTCCAAGAATTAAAAACACAACTTCTTGCCTTAACTCCGACCGAGAAATATGAAGCAATACGGCTGTTAACCCAAAGTTTAAGCAATAGCTGGCCGGGAATTACGAAGACTCCCGGAGTTTGCGGCGGCGATGCTTGTATTGCCAAAACTAGATTACCCGTTTGGCTGTTCGTGAGTTTGCGAAGTCAAGGTGCAACGGATGCTGAAATTATGCAATTTTATCCTTATTTGAATGCTATAAACTTAGTCAATGTCTGGACTTATGCTGAGGAAAATTCAGAAGAAATTGCAACAGCACTCCGAGAAGAAGCCGCAGCAATGATGCAGGAAGTATAATTTATGGCACGTCTTTATGCAGATGAACAGTTCCCGTTTCCTGTTGTGGCACGGCTGCGAAATTTTGGTCACGATGCCCTGACTATTCAAGAGGCAGGAAATGCCGGAGATGATGACCCCGAAGTATTAGCCTTTGCTGCGAATAACGATCGCGCGGTGATGACGCAAAACCACCGGCATTTCATAGGCTTGCACGCTGAACAACCAAATCATTCGGGTATTATCGTATGTACAGACGACAAAAATCTAGAAAGGTTGGCAACACGCATTAATGATGCTATTGCTGGTGAAGAAACTTTGAGGGGCAAATTGATTCGAGTCAACCGCCCGCCGCAGTAAGTACGCGCGTGCGTAGCTATCCCTCGGGGTGAATCGCACTAGCTCAATTTTCCCATTATATCTATCCAAAAAAGCAAGTCTTGAACAGGCAGGATGCCTGTTCCACAATAATTATTGGAGATGTCTATTGCCAATCCAATAAATCGCCAGTCCCCATCACTTCAACTTGCCGCCCGTTATCGAGATAACTCAAAGAAATTTGCCAAGAATTCTCTGGTTTGTAGGGCAATCTTTCGGCCCATTCGATCGCCACAATCCCCAAATCCCTTTCTAATCCGTCCCAGTAACTCTCTAAGTGCAAAGCCTCCGCTTCTTCGGGTTCCAGTCGATACAAGTCTAGATGGTACAGCGGAATCCGCCCTGCAAAATACTCGTTAATCAAGGTGAAAGTAGGACTTTCCACAGATTCGGAGATTCCCAAGCCTTCGGCGATACCTTGAACCAAGGTAGTTTTGCCGGCACCTAAATCTCCTTGTAACAAGATTACAGTGCCGGCGGGAAGCGATCGACCTAACGCAACACCAAACTGGCGGGTAGCTTCAGCATCTGGAAGAGAAAGTATCATCTTAGTCATTAGTCCTTAGTCCTTAGTTAGCAGTCAACAGTCAACAGTCAACAGTCAACTGTCAACTGTCAGCAGCTTAAATGTTCTGCGCTCGCCCGTACCAGCGCAGCAACATCCCCGCCAATCTTTGGGAATTGTGGCGAATTAAACCGGTATTTTTATCTTCATCCGTCACGTTGGCGATGACTATTCGCCGCCCCAGTTGCGTTATGGCTTCGCGATCGAGTACAACCGGATAGGAATTCTCCTGAGAATAACGGATTAAAGATTTTGCAGATGGGACTTTTCCTTGAACTACTACAGCATCGAACAGGGGGCGGCCGCAAGCCCGATCGATCGCCCGAATGTGATCGGCAACGCTATATCCGTCAGTTTCTCCCGGCTGAGTCATAATATTGCACACATAAATGCGCGGAACTTCACTGTGGGCGATCGCATCAGCAATTTCCTTCACCAACAAATTTGGAATCACACTCGTATAAAGACTCCCGGGCCCAATAATAATAAAATCCGCTTCCCGCAGCGCTTCGACGGCCCTGGGCAAAGCCGGAGGATTAGCCGGATTGCAGCCAATTTTGACGATTTTTCCGTTAGCTTTGGTGATGCTGGACTCCCCCTCAATTCTCCGGCCATCAGACAGTTCTGCCCACAAAGAAACGTCGCTCAGAGTAGCCGGCAGCACCTCCCCCCTCACTGCTAAAACCTTAGAACTGGTGGCGATCGCCTGTTCCAAATCTCCAGCAATATCGCTCATCGCTGTCAAAAACAAATTACCAAAACTGTGACCGACCAAACCGTCACCAGCCTGAAAGCGATATTGAAATAACTCAGTTAATAACTTTTCCTCATCGGCCAAAGCGGCCAAACAATTGCGAATATCTCCCGGCGGCAATACCCCAATTTCCCGCCGCAGTCGCCCGGAAGACCCGCCATCATCGGCCACGGTGACGATCGCAGTAATTTTGGCACTGTAATCCTTCAATCCCCTAAGCAAATGAGAAAGGCCTGTACCCCCTCCAATGGCGACAATTTTCGGGCCGCGGTGCAAGCGGCGGTGGTCGAGGAGCCGATCGACCAATTCCTCATTCCCTTCCGGCATCAGCACTTGAGTAATCGAGTTCAAACTGCGAGTTTGACCCCACAGAATTAACAAAATCCCGCCCGCAATCACGATCGGGCCCGACAGGTAATTGGGGATAACTTCCGCAATCCACGCCAAAAAATTTCTCAACAATTGCAACAAGAAAAAAATCGGAGTCATCCCAGTCCAAATCGCTAACCCCAAAGTGGCAAGTACCACACCGCTAGCACTGATCAGCAGCCACCGTTTCACCAACAGTCCGGGGGCCAACCACTTAAACCACTGGTGAACTCGCCCGTTCCGCAAAGAGGGAGGGTAAGGATTTCTGGATTGGGCAAAAACCTGCTTAGCTTTGGCAAAGACTCGCAGGGCTTTAGGAAATGAACTAATTGACATGGTTAATTAGTCTTAAGGGTATTGGAATAGCTCGAGCTGACAAATTTACAATACAAGAGAGTTTTGATTCTGGCAGTCAATTTAAGTCCTTATTCATCAATCATCAGTCATTAGTCATTAGCTAGACTGATGACTGATGACTGACAACATAATAATCGATCGCATCTTATGGCTGAGCCGCTAATCGAACTCAAGGGGGTAAGTAAGTCCTTCGGGGAGAACCCAATCCTCGATCGAGTGGATCTGAGGATATATCGGGGAGAGGCCCTGGCAATTATTGGCCCTTCCGGGACGGGGAAATCTACGATTTTGCGGATAATTGCGGGCTTGTTGGCCCCGGATGCGGGCGAGGTTTTCGTTCAGGGACAGCGGCGGCTGGGATGGGTGGACGACGTGGCAGATCCGATCGGAATTGGGATGGTGTTTCAGCAAGCGGCTTTGTTTGATTCGCTGACGGTAGAGGAGAATGTCGGTTTTTTACTGTACCAGCATTCTAAGCTGCCGCGCCGCCGGATTCGGGAATTGGTCGAGGAAAAGTTAGAGATGGTGGGTTTACCGGGAATTGGCGAACGCTATCCGGCGCAGTTGTCTGGAGGAATGCGGAAGCGGGTAAGTTTTGCCCGCGCCATCATGGCAAATCCCGATAATGCGAGGGACAATCCGGAGGTTTTGCTGTACGACGAACCGACGGCGGGCTTAGATCCGATCGCTTCGACGGTAATTGAAGATTTAATTCGGGATTTGCAGGCGGCCCAAGGGGTTTGCAGCACTTATGCGATCGTCACTCACCAAGACAGTACCATTCGCCGGACTGCCGATCGCATCGTATTTCTGTACCGAGGAAAAGTGCAGTGGGAGGGCACTGTCAGCGACATTGCCTCAACAGATAATTTGTTAATTAAACAATTTTTTAGCGGCAGCGTTACCGGCCCAATTCAAGTGATTGGATAGTCATTAGTCATTAGTCATTAGTCATTGGTCATTGGTCATTAGTCATTGGTCATTAGTCATTAGTCATTGGTCATTGGCAAAACAGGTTGTTGGTTGTTGGTTTTCAGTTAGTGATTATTAATAGCGAGGGGAATATGACAAGCAAGAGTTTTCAGGATTTGCGGGTTTATAGATTATCAGAACGATTAGCTGATGAAATTTGGACAACTGTTAACACTTGGGATTCCTTTGCCAAAAATACGATCGGTCAACAAATTGTCCGTTCAGCCGATAGCGTCGGTGCTAACATAGCAGAAGGAGTCGGACGAGGCAGCTATCAAGACAATCGACGTTTTGTCAAGATAGCTAGAGGTTCTTTATATGAAACTCAACATTGGTTGAGACGAGCTTACACTCGAAATCTTTTAACCGTTGAACAAGTAAATACATTCACAACAATCATTAATGACTTAGCCCCTCAATTAAACTCATATCTACAATCTATCGGCTCATCTCCTAAAAACTATGACGAGTAACTCACAAACAACAACGAATAACTAATGACTAATGACTAATGACCAATGACTAATGACCAATGACTAATGACTAATGACGCTCGGAGGCAATATGCGATCGCGAACTGTAAGAGAAGGTTCTGTCGGATTCTTGATTTTAGTAGGAATCGGTTTATTTGGCGGCTTAGTGCTCTGGCTGCAGGGCGTACAGCTAGGAAACCGCAGCTACAAATTCGCCGTAGAATTTGCCAGCGCCCAGGGAATGCAAATAGGTACGCCCGTCAGGTATCGCGGCGTCGCCGTCGGTAAAATTACCGCCATCAAAGCCAGCGCCAACGGGGTAGAGGTGACGATGGAGATAGCCCCCGGTACTTTAGTTATGCCGCGCGATGTGGCGATCGAAGCAAATAAATCCGGTTTAATTGGCGAATCGTCGATCGACATTACCCCCAACTCAATTTTGCCAGACTCATTACTCACCGCCAATCCCATTAGTGCCGACTGTCCCCCAGAAATTATCTGCAAAAATTCCCGCTTAAAAGGTCAAGCAGGAGTCAGTCTCGACGAACTAATTCGATCCACAGTCCGCCTAGCTAATTTATACACCGACCCCGCCCTGTTCAACAATATTAAATCAATTTCCGAGAATACAGCCAACACAGCCAAAGGCGCAGCTAAACTCACTCAAGATTTATCAAGTTTAACTCAAACAGCCAAAGCCGAAATCCAAACATTGAATAAATCAGTAACAGGAGACGTTGGCAACTTAACTCAATCAGTAAAAACCGAATTAACAACGTTAAATCAATCATTAAAGGGAGAAGCCAACAGTTTGACTCAATCTTTAAAAGGAGAAGTAACCAGTTTAAATCAATCCTTAAAAGGAGAAGCCAGCAGCTTAAATCAATCGCTCAAAGGAGAAATCTCAGGAGTTGCCGCCGATGTTTCTAAAGTAGCAGCTACAGCGGACACTTCCACAAAAGCCGTATCAGCCGCTGCAATAAATTCTGCCAATTCAGTAACTCAAGCAGCCAATAGAATCACCTTAACAGCCAACGAAGTCAATTCATTAGTAACAACCAACCGCGCCAGTTTAGTCTCAACCCTAAATAACATCAATCAAAGCAGTCAAGAATTGCGGGTAGCCGTCAGCAGTTTGAGTCCAACAATTAATCGAATCAACCAAGGACAATTGCTAACTAATTTAGAAGTTTTATCAGCGAATGCGGCCCAAGCCTCTGCTACTTTGCGAGATTTATCCAACCAGGTAAACAATCCCGCCACTTTGCTATTATTGCAGCAAACCCTAGATTCTGCACGAGCTACATTTCAGAACGTGCAGAAAATCACTTCCGACGTAGATGAAGTGACCGGAGACCCGGCTTTCCGCAACAACATTCGCAGGTTATTTAACGGATTGGGAGGCTTGTTGGGTTCGACAGAACAACTGCGGCAGCAAGTTAAAGTCGCTCAAACATTAGCTCCTATTTCGCAGAAAGTAAATGCGAGTACAACTGCGGTAAATCAATCAGTAAAGCAGGGAATTCCCAGCTTGCACAAACCGCAAAAATTGCCTGTTATACATTCTCAAACTTCAAGGTCAGCAGAATTAGTTCCTCCCGAAAATACTCCTTGAAATATGGTATCATTGAATAACCGTCGGTAAGGTGCGCGGGCGCGCCCTACAGTTAGGAATGTGCGCCTTGTAGAGGTTTCACTTAGTAATGTTGGCAGCGCGCACCCCGAGATTCAAGTTGTGCAAATCTTCTTAAAAAAAACATCTTTAAATCGAAACAAGGAAAAGCAATGACGCAAACATTATCAAAACCTCCCGCAACCCAAACCAAGTACAATATAACTTGGGAAAAATTGCCAGACGACTTCAAATTACCAGACGATCCTGTGGAAAACATCGACCAACCGCTGTTAGCAGCAGCCCTCAGAGAATCCTTAGAACTCGCAGGATTGATCGTAGCTTCAATGCTAATAGCTTCCAACTTTGGACTGTGCGCCCAAGTCAACGACAAAACAATAGTAAAAGCACCAGATTGGGTATACATTCCCTCAGTATTGCCACCCCAACCGGGAGAAGTGCGCCGCAGTTATACTCCCAATGCAGAGGGAGAAGTGCCGGCGGTAGTGATGGAATTTTTATCGGATACTAAGGGCAGTGAATATTCGACAATATCAAAATATCCTTACGGGAAGTGGCGGTTTTACGAGCAAATTTTGCAAGTTCCAGTTTATGCAATCTTCGATCCTAAATCGGGACAATTAGAAGTATACCTTTTGGTTTCAGGACAGTACACAAAGCAAGAACCAGATGCTAATAGTCGATTTTGGATAGAATCGATGGGATTATTTTTGGGGGTTTGGTCAGGAGAAAAATCTCATAGGAGGGGTTATTGGTTGCGCTGGTGGGATGAGAATGGCAATTTGTTGCTGTGGGGTATCGAAAAAGTCGAACAGGAACAACAGCGGGCCGAACAAGAACAGCAGCGGGCCGAACAGGAACAACAGCGGGCCGAACAAGAACAACAGCGGGCCGATCGATTTGCGGCATATTTAAGAAGTCAGGGTATCGATCCCGATGCAATTTGAAGCGGTGGGACGATCGATCTTAACTCTCAATCAAAAATTCAGAATCTCCCAAAAATTAATTGCAACACAACAATCAAAACCAATGACGGAAAAATCATTACCAGAAATAAAACTAACCCCGTTCGAGTACGAAGTAACTTGGGAAAAAATGCCAGAGGATTTCAACTTACCAGAGGAGCCTGTGGAAAACATCGACCAACCACTGTTAGTAGCAGCCCTCAGAGAATCTTTGGAAATCGCAGGATTTATCCAACCTTCAATGCTGATAGGTTCCAATTTTGGATTGTGCGCCAAAGTCAACAACAAAATAATTGTAAAAGCACCAGATTGGGTGTATGTTTCCTCAGTATTGCCTCCGGAACCGGGAGAAATTCGTCGCAGTTATACTCCCAATGCACAGGGAGAATTACCGGCAATAGTGATGGAATTTATATATGAGGATGATGACGAGACTGGGTATTCTGTGAAACCGACATATCCTTATGGAAAGTGGCGGTTTTACGAGCAAATTTTGCAGGTTCCGCTGTATGCAATTTTTGATCCGCGATCGGGAGAGTTGGACATATACCGCTTGGTTGCTGGAAAGTACGAACTGCAAGAAGAACCCGATGCCGATCGCCGATTTTGGATAGAATCAATGGGTTTATTTTTGGGGGTTTGGGAAGGGGAAAAATCTCAGAGAAGGGGTTATTGGTTGCGCTGGTGGGATGAGAATGGCAATTTGTTGCTGTGGGGTGCAGAACGGGTGGAACAGGAACAACAGCGCGCCGATGGGGAACGTCAGCGAGCCGATGAGGAACAACAGCGCGCCGATCGCCTAATGGCATACTTGATAAGTCAGGGTATCGATCCTGATGTTATTTGAAGGTCGATCGATTTTAGATTTTAGATGGAATTAAGGAGCGCCATGACTGCAACAATATTAGAAGAAAAATTAGATCTGCCGTTGCGATTTCCAGGGTTAAGCTGGGAACAATTCAAAACCTTAGAACCGATGCTGGATATTCCCGGAGTTCGGCTGTCATTTTTAGATGGGATACTGGAGATTCATCAAAAAGCTGGAAGAAAACACGAAATAACTAAGGGACGTATCGGTGCGTTGGTAGAAACATATTTGCTGAAAGCAGGAATCGATTTCACTCCAACGGGTTCGTTGACTTTAGAAAATGAATCGGAACGAGTGAAGTGTGAAGCAGACAAGTCTTACGAATTGGGTGCTGATAGAGAACGTCCAGATTTAGCGATCGAAGTAGTCGTAACTAGCGGCGGAATTGATAAGCTAGAGGCTTACAAACGCCTGCAAATTTCTGAAGTCTGGTTTTGGGAAAACAGCCGACTGTCTCTGTATGCTCTGGGAGAGGAAGGATACGAACAGATTGCGAGTTCTCAATTGCTCCCAGAACTCGATATTGATTTACTTGTCAGGTGTGTTAATATGCCGAGTCATGTTGAGGCAGTTAAAGAATTCAAAAGGGCGATCGAACGATTTTAGATTTTGGATTTTGGATTTGCGATTTTTGGGAATTTTTGAATTGAGATTGGATATCAATTCGCAATCATACCGCAACTATTGGCAAGCTTCGCTCGCAGAATGATTAACAGCAGCAAAAAGATTTATAATAGAGCTACAACTCACAGGAAGCACGACCATGACAGCAGTCGTTCCCACCCTCAAATCATCTGAAATTGTCTACCCCAGTGCGGATGGAAAACCCGTGGCAGAATCCTACGACCACCTCTATGCAATTTTAAGCACTTTAGAAGTTCTCAAACAATACCTCGCCGGACAGCGTGCTACGGTTTTGGCAAACCAATATTTATATTACGCTGAAGGTTTTCCAAAATTACGCACTGCACCCGATGTGATGGTAATTTATGATGTGGAACCGGGAGGCAGAGATAATTATAAAATCTGGTTGGAAGGGCAAGTTCCGAAGGTAGTTTTTGAAATTACGTCACCGGGCACGCAGTCGGAAGATAAAGTTGCGAAAAAGGATTTGTACGAAAGTTTGGAAGTTCAGGAATATTGGTTGTTTGACCCCAAAGGACAATGGATACCGGAAAAATTGCGGGGATATCGACTGCGGGAAGATGGCTATCAATTAATTACTGACAGTCGCAGTGAAGTGTTGCGACTGCGTTTGGAAATAGAGGGAAAAGTCATCGGTTTTTATCGGGAAGATAATGGAGAAAAATTACTGCTTCCTGATGAATTAGCCTCAGCATTGGGAGCGCAACGTCAGCGTGCCGAAGCGGAACGTCAGCGTGCCGAAGCGGAACGTCAACGTGCCGAAGCGGAACGTCAACGTGCTGAAGCAGAAAGTCAGCGTGCTGCTGAACTCGAATCTTTGCTAGCGCGTTACCGAGATCGGTTTGGCGAATTGCCTGACGGTGGTAACAGCTAAAAAATCAGCGGGCGATCGCACTTCACGGATCTCGATCGCCCGCGTGCTATTGTTAGCTAGATATCCTTGACAAATCTCAGGTTTTGTGTTGTTGCTGAAGTTGCTCTCAAATTTTAAATGGGAAAGGGCGATCGTTTTGCGATCGAACTTGGGCAATCTAGAGATAGGTACGAGTGTGAGTGCCTGGAAAACAGCTACGGTCAAGGTTGGCAATGGAAAGTATACAGAAGAAATCTGGTGATAGTCGGGTTCGTAAGGGCGATCGAATTAAGCAGATTTTTGCGTTTGTATCGATGGCTGGTTTTGCTGGTTCTACGATTTTGGGTATGGTGAGCCTGTTCAGCAGCGGTTTGAGCAGCCAGCACCGACAAAAACCCGTGGCTGCTGCTGTTTCTCAGGAGTCTGTGCTGGCGGTGCAGGAACGGGGATATGAGACGGTTTTGCAGCGGGAACCTCAGAATGTGACTGCTCTGGAGGGGTTGGCAAATGTCCGGTTGGAGATGAATGATCGGGTAGGGGCGATCGAGCGAGCCTTTGGAGAAGTTGGTGAAGTTGAATCCCGGGCGCGCTGATTATCAGGCCCTGTTGGCCCAGGCTAAGGGGAAGTAGAGGAAAATATAAACATTGCAACTGAAGTTTTTTAAGGGAATCTAATGCATCTAATCCATCGCAAAACTTGCCGTGTCTGTGGTTCTTCGGCTCTTACAAATGTTATCAATCTGGGTGATCAGCATCTGCAAGGTTCATTCATAAAACCAGGAAAAGAAGAACCGCCATTCAGAAAAATTCCTCTTTCTCTCGTGCGCTGTGACCCGCTGAAAGACGAAAAAGCCTGCGGTTTGCTTCAGATGGAACATACTGTGCCCCCAGAAGTGTTATATTCCGCCTACTGGTATCGTTCCGGTACAAATCAGACTATGCGAAGTCACTTGCAGGCAATTGCAGAAGAGGCTTCATCGCTAATTGGCAAAGACAAAGCGTTTGTCTTGGACATTGGTTGCAATGACGGCACTTTGCTCAAGTGCTATCCAGAAGAATTTATCAAATTTGGAGTAGATCCGTCTGACTTAGCTCAAGAAATTACTGGAGATATTACTGTTATTCAAGATATTTTTCCTTCGGAAGAACTCATAACACTCCTGAAAGGCGAAAGATTTGATATTATTACATCTATCGCCATGTTTTACGACCTTGAAAATCCTGTCAGGTTCTGCCAAGAAATTAAAAAATCGCTAGATGTTGATGGGGTATGGATATTAGAAATGTCATATATGCCATCCATGCTAAAAATGAATTCTTATGATACTATTTGCCACGAGCATTTGGAATATTACAGTTTGGCAGTGCTGGAGTATATTCTGAAACAAGCAGAACTGAAGATAGTCGATGCTCTCGTCAACGACATCAACGGTGGCAGTATTCGCTGTTATGCGACACATATCGATAATTTTGCATTTAAGAACAAAGAAGCTTTGCAGCGCATCAATCTGTTGCGTCAAGAAGAATTTGATATGGAGCTAGATACCGATAAACCATACAAAAATTTTCAAGACCGTATAAACGTACATAAAGAAGAACTGAATTCGTTACTTAAAAAATTGAAAAAAGAAGGCAAGACGATTCATCTATACGGTGCTTCAACCAAAGGCAATACTATATTACAATGGTGTGGAATCGATCATCGTATTATAGATGTTGCTGCGGAGAGAAACCCAGATAAATATGGCGCTTATACTCTGGGTACTGATATTCCCATTGTCAGCGAAGAAGAGTCAAGGGCTATGAACCCCGATTATTATCTAGTGTTACCTTGGCACTTTAAAGAAGAATTTATCAAACGCGAGAAAGAATCTTTGAATAAAGGAATAGGGATGATATTCCCTCTCCCAAACATTGAAATTCTTAAATACTAAGCCTACCTCGAAGTAGCGATTGATGTATTGGTGACTAGCAGAGTAATAGAAAATAGGAAAAAAGTCATTTTTATGATTAAAGTTCTGAAAAATTGGCAAGAAATCGGTGACGCAACTCTCACTCTACAGCGCCAAGGTCTCCCAACACACTCGGACACTCGGAAAAATTGGGACTTGTCCCTACTTTACGAAACTATTGCCTCGGAAAATAGGAATTCTCGAATTGTCGATCTTGGATGTAGTCCCGGGTGTACTCTGGTTTTTTTAATTAGCCTTGGATTCACAAACCTATATGGAATAGATTTCGATCTAGATTTCAAGGGAGGGAGAGATTTCCCAGCTAATCTTTATCAGGGAGATATTACAAATACCACTTTTGAGAGCGATTTTTTTGACGCGGCAATCAGTATTTCTGTGATCGAACACGGCGTAGATTTAAAAGACTTATTTAATGAAGTTAACAGAATTATAAAAAACGATGGATTACTATTTTTGACGACTGATTATTGGGCAGACAAACAGGATGTTGGGGAAATTAATCCTCTGGGGTTGCCCTGGAAAGTATTTTCTGAAGCAGATATACAAGAGTTAATTGACATAGCTCAAGATTATGGATTTTGCTTAAACGAAGATATAAATATTCCGGGCTGTTCAGAGCAGACTATTATTTGGCAAGGGATAGAATACACATTTATTGCTTTGATATTCAAAAAGAAAGAAACAGTTTATAAAAACAACATTGAGAAAGTTGAGGAAGGTGTATCTTTAGTTGAAGGTTCAATCGGATTAACGGAAACAGAAAGTCTTGCTGATAGAGCAACAGAATCTCTATTGTCTACAGTTCTATTGTCCTGTGAAAACTATCAGATAAATTTTGGGAAAAATTCTGCACTACAAGATTTGCGTTTGATTAGGAAAAAAGTTGCTGATTGTTGGCTAAATTTAGCCGAAAGTGAACTAGAAAGCTCTTACTTGGGAGAGTTAGGAGAAGCACATCGAATGTTGCTGAACAGCGGGATTAAAAATGAACAACTTACAGATACAGAAGAGAGGTTTTTGGATGAAATAGCAGCAGAGCTTTCCAGAGGATTTGATGCTCCGAAAGCTATCCCTTATTTGCTAGCTGCTATGCTGTACAAGCCTGCCGCTCAATTGCCGTTGTTGTATGAGATTCCTCGGATTCCCCAATGGTTGCTCAATAACTATCTGACATTCATGTTTGAGTATCCACGTTTATTTCAGGAAGTTGGAGAAGCAGATGGTTATTACCACTACGCAAAAAAATGGGTAGATTACCTCCACCAAAACATCTTCAGCAACCAAGAATCACAACTGTGGCAGGATGTGGCTGTTTGTTTTTATAAACTTGCTAACTTCATTCCTATTTACTTTAATAGTCAAAATCTGAAAGATATCTGTAAAAAGCGCGCTGAGATACTGGAATTTGTCTTAAAAATTGGCGGACACCAAATTGACTGGGATTTTCCTGAGAGGTTGCCCGAAAGAAACAAGATTCGCCTAGGAATTTTGGCAGCCCATTTTCAGCCACAGACAGAAACTTTTGCCACATTGCCAGTTTACAAGCACTTAAATAGAGATTTATTTGAAATTATTCTCTACACGGTACAGGCAGGCAATCATCGACTAGAGCGGTATTGCGGGGGTCACGCTGATGCTATGGTTTTGCTGCCCCAAGATTTACCGAGTCAAGTTCAAACTATTCGCGATGGAGACCTAGATGTTATTCTGATTGCCACCAACGTTACAGCAGGGGCTAATTCCATAGCATGGCTGGCTTTGCATCGGCTAGCGCGGATACAGATTGCTAATGTGTGTTCCTGTATCACAACTGGGATGCGTCATGTAGATTACTATGTCTCAGGCTTATTTAGCGAGCCAGAAAATGATCCTCAGCAGCATTATACAGAGACTCTACTTGCATTAGATGGGTCGGCTCACTGTTATGATTTTGCGACAGAGGAACAGCTTACAGCTACACTCAGCGTTAATAGAGAAAATTTAGGCATTGCTGAGGATACGGTAGTTTATATTTCGGGTTCTAATTTTTACAAAATTACTCCTGAAGTAGAAGCAGTTTGGACAAAGATAGTTGCTAGTACACCTAACTCCAAGCTGGTTCTTTATCCATTTAATCCTAACTGGTCTTCAAATTACGCTGTTGCCGCTTTTCAGAAGCGTTTAGCTGCTAGTTTTGCTCGGTATGGTTTGAGCGAAGAGCAATTAATCATTCTTGATTGCGTTCCGAACCGCGCTGATGTATTAGAACGTTTGAAGCTGGGTGATGTTTATTTAGATTCTTATCCATTTGCTGGTGCAACATCGCTGCTAGATCCATTGACTATTGGTCTACCAACGGTTGCTATGGGAGGTAGCACTTTCAGATCTAGGGTAGGATTGGCGCTTTTGAAAGAATTGCAAGTTGATGAGTTGATTGCGGAAAATGAAGAGTCATATATCGAGTTGGCGATCGCACTTGGTACAAACCGTGAATTGCGCCAACAAAAGAGTTATTTGATCGAGCAGCGAATGCAAAGTAATCCAAAATTTTTAGACAGCCGTACATACTCTGCTAAAATGGGAACTCTGTTTCAAGAACTCTTCCGATCGCAACAAGCAACTTCTCTGAGCAATAACCTCAAGTTAAGAGAGGTAAACCTCATTATTTTCCCAGATTGGAGTCAATCGGAAGATACTTTATTTCGAGAGTTAACGAAGGCGATCGGCGCCCTCGCAACTCACCCTGACAAAAGTAAGATGACTTTGCTGGTAGACAGCAGCAACATTTCTGACGAAGATGCTAATTTGGCTTTATCCAGCGTGGCAATGAATCTTTTGATGCAAGAGGATTTAGACGTTTCAGAAGGCCCAGAAATTACTCTTTTGGGACTATTGAGCGAAATTCAGCGGGAAATTATCATTTCTAACCTTCACGTTCGGATTGCATTGGAAAATGAGAATATAGAGGCGATCGCAAGTCTCGCAGCCCAAACTCTTCCGTCATGTGAACTCGTTAGTTTGAGCAACAAGAAAGTTGTTCAGTTACGAACCGGAGCATGGGTTATGCAATAGTATGATTTTGTTTCTCAGACAAGGAGACACGGACAGCGGCATAGTGACCAATCTAACTTAAGGATTACATTTTTATGGACTTTCAAAGATTTATCGAACAGCTTCCCAATCTTTACGATAACTGGAGTCTCCCCTCCGTGCAGCCGAAGTCTCAGCGATGTGGGCTGGTACTTGAACAAGTGGAGGGAATGACAACAGCAAATATCATGCAGTTGCTAAATTTTGCTGTAGACTGCATGGAACCGGGGGAAGTTTATTGTGAGATTGGTTGCTTCCGGGGAGCTAGTTTAATCGGCGCCCTCCTCGATCGTCCCGACTGTATGGCTTATGCCATAGATAATTTTTCGGAATTTGACGAGTCTGGTGAAAACCTAGAAAAACTTACAAATAATCTATCTAAATTTAATCTGGAGGAGCAAGTATTTTTTTGCAATCAAGACTTTGAGGAGTTTTTTGGGGAGCTGCAACAGCTAGGATTGGATGAAAAAATAGGCGTTTATTTTTACGATGCTAGTTATAACTATCGCTCTCAACTCTTAGCTTTACTTTTAGTCAAACCTTTTCTGGCAAACCAGGCGCTAATTGTTTTAAGTAATGCTAACTCCGAGCATGTTCAGCAAGCGATCTTAGATTTTACAGCGACTAACGAGCGATGTAAAATTGTACTTAATTTGCCGACTGTAAAGTTCTGTGATGACAATTTTTGGAATGGTATATCTATTTTAATCTGGGGTATTGATGGAATTAATAATGATAATTGTCTCACAGATAAGTGCAACAGTCACGTCGTCATAGAAGCTCTGAGAGAAACTCACTTAAAACATCAGCAAGAATCAGTAAATGCTCTTTTTACAGAAGCGGGAGTATTAACTCACGGGCATCGATATGCGGAAGCGGAGCAAAAGTATAAAATAATATTGCTTTATGAAAGCAATAATGCGGCTGCTTGGATGAATTTGGGAATTATCTACTACCTGACAGAACGCTATCAAGAAGCAATGGATGCCCTTGCAAAATCTTTAGAAATAGACTCATCAAAAGCTGCAATTCATTATAGCTTTGGCTTGGTTTTAGAAAAAACCTCTAATTATGAGCAAGCAATTGAGGCTTACAGGCAGGCGCTCGCACTCAATCCCAAAAATACCGACGCTTACAACAATCTCGGCAATATTTTGCTTCAAACAGGACACATCGAAGAAGCTGAGAATGTTTATCGTCAAGCGATTCAAGAAAATCCAAATGATTTTGGCAGCTATCAAAATTTGGGCAATACGCTAATGGTTAATAGTAGTTGGGATGAAGCAATTGAGACTTATCTAAAAGCTTTGACTCTCAAGCCGCGCGATCCTGACATTCTAAACAATCTAGGATTAGCTTATGAAGCTAAAGGGGAGAAAGCTTTGTCCTTGAGTTATTTTGGTTATTCTTACTATAGACGTAGAAATTATGAAGAAGCTGTTGATTATTTTAAAAGATTATTAGAAATCAATCAAGACGTAGAGCCAAATGATTATCTAACCCTGGCAATTTCTTTAAATAAGTTTAATCAGGAAGAAGAAAGTCTCAGCATTATTCAACAGGGACTCAAAAAATATCCAAACGAGACCGCTTTTTACCGCATCAGGATAGAGTTTTTGAATGAAAGTGGTCGTATTCAAGAAGCAATTGCCACCGCCACAGAAGCCTCTAATTCTCACCCCGATGATTTGTCTCTTTATATCATAAACCAATTAATCTTGCCATCGTTTTATGAAAATTATGAACAAATAGCTTTTTACCGTCAGCGATTCATTCTAGGACTGCAAAATGCGATCGAGCGAACTAAATTAGACAGTCATGAAGCCAGAAAAAGCGCCTTAACCGCTACGGCGAGCATCCCTGCAACCTTTTACCTCTCTTATCAAGGTTACCATGACCGAGAATTGCCAGAACAGTATGGGAAGTTTATTCATAAAGTTATGGCAGCTAACTATTCTGCATGGGTAGCTCCTATGCCGATGCCACCCATTAAAAATAATGGCAAAATTCGGATTGGTTATCTTTCGGATGCACTGGGTAATTCTAGTGCAACTAAATGGATATTAGGGTGGCTAGAGAATTGCGACCGAGACAAGTTTGAAATTTACTGCTACCATACAGGTTCTTATTTAGGCATAGGTTCCACGACTCAAAAAATTAGGTTGTTAAGTGATTTTTATTATTACATCCCTGACAACTTAGAAGCAGTTTGTCAGCAAATATTCAAAGACCAGTTGCATATTCTAGTATTTTTAGCTATTGGGATGTGGGCACCGACAACCCAATTGGCATCCCTGCGTTTGGCTCCAATTCAATGTACTGCCTGGGGACATCCCGTTACCTCTGGATTGCCAACCATCGATTACTTCTTGTCTGGTGACTTGCTCGAACCAGAAAATGCCCAAGAACACTATACAGAACAATTAGTTCGGCTCCCCAATCTGGGAATTTCCTATCCAAAACCGTTGATTCCTAAACCAACTAAAACTCGTTCAGATTTTCGGCTTGGCGATAAGGCTGTCATTTATCTATCTTGTCAATTAAGTTTTAAATATTTACCCCAGTACGATTATATCTTTGTGGAAATAGTTCGCCGAGTTCCCCAAGCTCAGCTTGTATTTGTCTTTAGATCGAAGTTTTTTAATGATGCCTCTACAACTCTAGAAACAAAATTTCGCCAGCGGTTACACGAAGCCTTCGCAGCCGTTAATTTGAATAGCGAGGATTATTGTGTATTTTTGCCCGGTCAAGACTGGGAGAGTTACACCAGTCTGATGTTAAATTCAGATGTTTTTCTGGATACCTTAAGTTTTTCGGGAGGTCACACCACTTTTGATGCAGTTGCCTGCAATTTACCTATTGTGACCTGTGCGGGTGAGTTGATGCGAGGTCGTCAGTCCTGTGGAATCTTGAAAATGTTAGGAGTGACAGATACGATTGCCCAAAATGAAGCAGAGTATATTGAGATTGCCGTGAAATTGGGATTAGACCCCCAATGGCGACAGGATATCTCGCAGTCAATGAGCGATCGTCATGCTTATCTTTATGAAGACAAAACCTGTGTCCAAGGACTCGAGCAATTTTACGAACAAGTTGTGCAAGAAAGGCTAAAGCAACAAGAAACAGCACCGTTGACCTTGCCAAAAGCTCTCTTTCAAAATAGCTTAACTAAGGCTGTACTCCATGTTGGGTGCGGGCCTTATCGTCCAGATAGTTTACCTGAAACCTTCCGTACCGATGAATGGCAAGAAGTGCGACTGGATATTGACCCTGCTGTGAGGCCGGATATCATCGGTTCCATCACACAGATGAGTGCTGTACCTAGCGAGTCAGTTGATGCCGTCTATTCATCTCACAATGTGGAACACGTTTATTATCATCAAGTACCCCTTGTTTTAGCAGAATTCCATCGCGTTTTAAAGCCTGGGGGCTTCGCCATGATTCTTGTTCCAGATATCCAGGTAGCAGCAGAGGCTGTAGCTGAGGGCAACTTAGAAGATTCTCCTCTGTATATTTCTCCTGCTGACCCGATCGCAGCCATTGATATGTTCTATGGTTTTAGGAAAGCGATCGCTTCTGGCAATTACTACATGGCTCACCATACAGCATTCACAGCCAAGAGCCTTAGTGACAAAATGCAGCAAGCTGGCTTCGGCGATTTAGAGGTACGTCGAGAAAACTTCAATATTGTGGCAATAGGCTACAAATAGCAGGTGTTGAAAACCGAGTATAAATTGTGCAATTAAAACTTTGAAGACCAACGATTCACGGTTGTACCGGAGGCTGGATGGGTCAATGTCCTCCCTCAATGTACCTTTGCCACATCTGTTCGTAAGCATTTTCCATTTCGCGGGTAAACTTTTCAGCATTCCACAGGGGAGATGTTTGCCTCGACTGTCGCAGTTTCCCAGATATTTGCTGTCGCAAAACAGGATCTTTCCCCAAACGAATGCCCCATTCCACATAGTCTTCATCAGTCCAAGCAATCCCCTCTGTAACGCCAGCATTCATCATCATGGTGTAGCTGTTGCGAGCGGCAAACTGCTCTCCCACTCGCGTCACTAAAGGAATCCCCATCCAGAGAGTTTCTAGAGTGGTTGTGGCTCCGTTGTAAGGATAGGTATCCAACACCACGTCCGCAATGCCTAAGTTGGCTCGGTGTACTTGTTCTAAAGCAACCTCTGGCAAAAACCGCAGGCGATCGCACTCCACCCCTTCCTCTTCGGCTAGTTGATTAAAAAATATTTTCATCGAGTCTTCGTCTGCCGCTCCCTTGATTAAAAAGTAACTGTTTGGGACTTCCTTGAGAATCTTCATTTGTAGTCGTGCTGTATCTAGATGACGTTTGTAGCCCCTCTGAGCGCTAAGATATACGACAGCATAGCTAGGAATATTTAACCGATCGCGTCGCAGAGTTGGGACACCCACCTCAAAACCATCCACAGCTATATAAATTTGAGGCAAACGCCAGATTTTTTCTGTGTAATAATCTTGGGCGAACTCCGGTAAAACATAGGGATCTGCCACAAAATAGTCAATCGCAGGCAATCCTGAAGCATCCCAACCCAGCCAAGACACTTGAACAGGTGCAGGTTTGAGCGCCATTGTCTCACAACTAATATCTATAGTTATACTGTCGAGATCGATCAGAATATCGATTTCATCTCGATCGATTTGCTCGGCTATTTCAATCCCAGAAATACCGCCTTTGTATGCTTTAAATACCTGACTGACATACCATTCTTGTAAAGAGTCTTGCGTTTTTTTATTGCCCATGAAATACGCATAAATTTGAAAACGATCGCGATCGTGATACTGAAACAGCGATCGCGCTAACCAACCTACAGAATGTCTTCTGAGACAATGAGATACGTAGCCTATTTTCAAAGGCTTGGCAGCAACACCCAGGCTTTTACGAGATAATTGTCGCTGTCGGTATCGCTCTGCCTGCTCCTTAGCATATGTTTGAACATTTGCTTGGCACAACTGAGACAGTTGGTTTTGAATTGGTCTATTCGTTTTCGGATCATCCTGAAAGTACGGGAAAAAGAAGGAGGTAAGAAACAGGTTTTGAACTGTAATTGGGTGAAGCGATGTTGATTGTTGAGCTATCAGTGACTCCAGCAATAATTTGTGCCGTTTAATAACCGTACTGAACTCTTCCCAATATCCACCTGCACTCATCAAACCCCGCATAATCTGATGATTTGAAAAAACTTTGTCTGGTAACTCATGCGATAATGAATAGCGCAGCTTTGCTACCTCAATACCCTCATCATATTGCCCCGCATTCTGGTAAAAAACAGCCAACTGCTGCAAAATACCTAAATTCTTATCATCTAAACTAAGAGCTAGTTCACCAAACTTTACTGCTAATTTTGGTATCAGTGCAGAGTGAGCAATTTCCACCGAGGCTGTGATTGCGATTTCGATGAAAACTTGAGGATTGTGGACATGAGCCACACAAGCTTCCGCGAATTCTAGAGAGCACGGATGCAAAGCATCGAAATCTAAAACACTCTTCAAAACTTGCATTAATAATTCAGAGTCTACCCCGACGATCGGCGGCTTCGCCTGAAGTGCTTCAATCACCCCTAGAGAACTCGGTTCCTCTCCTGTGTACGTTTCAAGCAGGATGGACAGTCCGATCGAATGCAACAGATTGTTAATATCTGTGGGATTGATTTCCCGTATGTGCTGGCGGATTGCCCAAGCCACCCCATAGTCACCGATATCCAACCGCCTCCGCTCTGCTTCCGCTTGCAACACTTCGATCAGTTGTGCTGTCCACATCTCGATTTGGTCTGGTTCCCCCTCTGCCATCCCCAACAGCCAAGTTGTTTGGGCTTCTACCTCTTGCCCGTCCAATAGTAAGATCAACCCCAAATGCCAATAGTGAGACTTAGTATCCGGTTCAGCTTCAATCGCCTGTTCGTACAGGTTTGCAGCCATACGGTAATTTCCTTGAATCAAATAGTCCTGTGCTTTTTGCTGCCAAAAATCTGGATTATATAATTCAAATTCTGTTTTAATTGAAATAGATTCACCTAAACTTTCGATTTCTGATTTTAATACTTTTCGATACACTTCAAGGTGTTTGACTAATAATTCTTCTTGTTCTCTCGTGGCGCAATAACGACTATTTTTTTTGAATTTACCCGATTTTTTTACAAAAGCCATATCTATTTGACATAAGGCCGCATCTGAAGGTTGGTAGTGAGGATCGACAATATCATATATTATGAATCCCTGGGATTTCATAAAATTGATTACATCATACATTTGCTCGAATATTGTAGCTTCTACTATCACATATTCTGTCTCCTGTAAAATTTGAATAGCACCTGTTAAAACATCCAATTCAGCGCCATCAACATCCACTTTAATTAAGTAAGGTTCTGACAGCCTTCGTTCTTTACATACTTCATCTAGCGTAATAGCTGATATAGTCCTTAATTCAGAATCTTGAGTAGCTCTCAATAATTCGCCCTCCCTCAACCATGAGGCATTTTTTACAGAGAAATTTTCCTGTTGAGTCTTACTACCGTCCTCTATTGACGACCAAACAAGATGACGAGAAACTTGAAGAGATACACTTCCAGATTTTTTAGCAGCAGCAGCAATAATATAGTCGGCATTTTCAAGCTTGTTGCATAGTTTAGCTAGATAAGGTTCATTCTCTACTACTGGTTCTATCAGAAAATGTCTTGATTCAGGAAAAGCCGTATATAGTGGAGGAGTTCCTAATGCCGCACCTACATCAATAACTGTTTTAGGTTTTAAACCCAACTGCTTTAATTGAAGTAGTGACCCTAGCATTGAGTTTCTACTAATTTGAGTTGTCATAAAGATTTCCCTTATTTTAGTCTTTACACATTGTTGACGCTCTACAGAAAGTGGGTAGCGTACCTAAACACTACCCACTTTCTTATAAGGTTGAAGCTATGCTGCCAAAACCCCCTCTCGCCACGATGGCTGTTTTACTTCGAGACTACCGTCGCAGTACCACTAGGACAAGTGGAAGCACCGTCCGTACTAGACACCCCTCCTGTTCCTGCCGCTCCTGCGGAGAGAGCTTCACACAATATGGCTACAGTAGTTTTATCACCGGTGCCGGTACTCAAAGCTACTGTTCCTGCATAGGCTTTGAGAGACTCGCTCAAAGGTGTTGCGGTGGCGACTGTCTGGGTACCTGCAGTTGTTGGGGCCACAGCATATGTATAGTTAGTAGTTTGAGTTTTAATGCCCAGAGCAGTAGTCTCAACGTTAGTTGCAAAGTTACCATTCTCTGCATATTTTGCTTGTTGAGCGCGATTCAGCGAACCCGCGTACTGCTTAGCTTCAGACTGCTTCGCTTTGTTAGCTTGGTTGAGGAAGGAAGGCAAGGCAATGGCCGACAGAATACCGATAATGATAATAACGACCAGCAGTTCAATCAGAGTAAAACCTTTATCTTGTCTTCTCCGATTGAGGTGTTGCAGGAACTTGGCTTTTAATTCAGTTTTCATTGGTTGTTTCTCCTAGAGGCGCGGGATGCTTGATTTCTAACTCCTGAGTGTAACTTACCCACTTTCGATCTTTTTCATATCATCCTGTCCTAAAAAAAGTTAGCTGGGGCGGGCTGAACGCTCCAAAAGCAGGTATAGAAACGCTTCCAGCCTACTCAAGACTTCCTTGATTTCATCCCAAGCTGTCTTTTCGCTCGCTGGCTGCATAGTAACCGGATGCAGGGGTTTGAGCTTGAGCCAGCGTTCCATGAGAGACTTAGCAGGACAAGGACTCTCCCACAGCGGTAGCAAGCAAGCGGCCACATGGCTTTCTATGATAATAGGTACTAAAGCGGGTAAAGGGACATAACGGCTGATCTCGAAGGGTTTTTGGCTATTAATACAGTGGATCAAATCTTCTGTCGCCTGAAAACTTTTTAGCTGAGGATGCAGGTGTACCCGCACATCTTCCCAGTCAGATAAAGTCCATTCATCAACAGGTACAAAGGACTGAGCCTGATTGGGATGAGCGCACCAAAAGTCAATTAGACGGTTGACAGGATGCAATAATTCAAATAAATGCAGCCGCTCTTCTACAGAAGTTTCTGGCAGGCTCATAGCTAAAAAAGCTGGTAAATTGTCTTGCTCTTTGAAAAGAGCGAGCAAATCCCATCGCCGCCAATTTACCATGCTGACGAACTCTAAATCAGTGGCTCGCAGGGCCGAAAACATTTCAGGGATGGTGTAGCCTTTATCGCCTTGAAATAAATAATTCATTAGCATCCACTCTTCAGTCTGCGCAGCATTGCGATCCCAGCTTTGTATCTTGAGCATGACATCATCTTTCAAAGCTGTCAGAATTTCTCTGGCTATTTCTATTTCTAACTCCCTGGGGTTTTCCTCCATCAATCCCATCATTTTGAAAACTTCCTGCGCCCGAAAATATACAGCCCTCTGTAGCGAGCTATGGAAATTAGTACGAATTATTCCATGAGGTTTTATAACGGATTTTAATTTACTTAATCCAATTTTTATATCGGGCAACAAATAAATAACTTCGTCACTATTAATATAGTCAAATTTCAATTCTAATTTAGGCAATTCTTCAATACAAAGTGCGTGAAACTCTGCATTTTCAAATCCATGATATTGCAGGCGTTTTTGGGCTAACTTAACCGATTCTTCCGACAGGTCAATGCCCACTATTCTCGAACCCGGATTCGCCTCTGCCAAAACCAAGGATTTGTAGCCTGTGCCGCAGCCGGCGTCTAGTATAACTTTACCTTCAGTTTCTATAACTTGTTGATTTCTTAAATAGTAAGCCGTTACTAGATTGTGAATATATAACAATTCATAGTCTTTCTTGGGAGATTGTTCGAGGGGAATTCTCGGGTAAGGAGCATTGTCAAATTGTTGACGAATTTTTTCTATTAACTCTGATTCTTGATTTTCCATTCTGAATTACCCCCGATTCTGCAAAATTGTGCTGTGGTAGTTACACATTCTAAGATGAAAAGGCATTTCATCCTTGGAGCGTAGGGAAAAAGCGATCGCACTTTTCCCCAAACCCCACACCAAACAAGACCACAGCATTGCCATAATAGTTAAGGTCAAAGTTTCCCACCCCCGCCCAAAAACAGATTATACAACCAACCAGCACATCCATGAACACCAACATCAGCCCCATCCTCAAAGTATTCTCCTTCTCCGCCGCATTTTCCCTGGCCATCAAGTACGCAGGGCCCAGCTTATCCATAGCCTCAACCGACTTCAACGCCCTCATCGCCGTGTTTACCCCCAGTATCATCCTAGCTGCGATTCTCGGCTGGCGGGCATGGCAACAGCAGCCGAGGTAGGAGTTGAGCAGTCGTACACAACACCAAAAGCCCCACAATACCCAACAATACAGGACAGACGATCGCATGGATCTAACCACCTTGAATCTCAAACCCTTAAACTTGCTCATTTTCCCCGATTGGAGCCAACCAGAAGAATTGCTATATTTAGAGTTGGCCGCAATTATTAAAAGTATTGTCACTCATCGCGATCGCCACAATCTAGCTCTCTTAATAGATAGCACAGAAATTTCAGAAGACTCTGAGTTAGACGCTCATTTAATTTTGTCCGGGATTCTCATGAATCTCTGCATGGAAGAAGATTTAGAGTCAAGCGTAGAACCGGAAATTATTTTATTAGAAAACCTCAGTCAAAGCCAGTGGCAAAATCTTGTGCCACAGATTCAATATAGAATTAAGATGACTGCGGAAAATCAAACAGCACTAGCCTTATCCGGCGCAGAAATTCTCCCACTATTGGAACAGGATAAACTTAGCCATATAACCCTGGAATTACCAGCATCAAGGGCCCTAAATTTGGCTAACACACTCTACTCTCAAGGAAGATATGAAGAAGCTATTAAGCAGTATCAAAGATTTTCGCAATTCCAAGTAGGAGATGTAGCACTATTTTTGAACTTCAGCGATTGCTGGCGAAGAATTAATAAAATCTCAGCAGCAATCGCTATCCTTGAACACGGAATTCGTTGTCATCGTACAGCCGGACAACTGCACTTTGAACTCATCAAAATTTGCCAGCAGAGCGGACAAACAAAAAAAGCTATTTCCCACGCAGAAATAGCCGCAGAGATTCTCCCGAATGAATACGTTTTTAAACTTTTTAGCCACTTAACATTACCGATAATTTACAATAGTTTACGTGAAATTCAAACTTACCGGAAGAGATTTGTCAGAGAATTAGAAAGCTTGATTCAGCAAACATCTTTGAAAACTCCACAAGAAAAACTAAATGCTTTTTTCGGATTGCAGAGTTTCACTAATTTTTACCTAGCCTATCAAGCCCACAATGTTGTGGAATCGCAATCAAAATATGCCAATTTAGTGCATCAAATTATGGCGGCGAACTATCCCCAGTGGGTGGAACCGCGACAGATGCCTTCGCTGGCGGAAAATGGCAAAATTAGAGTCGGTTATGTTTCTAGTTACTTGCATTCTTACAGCGGCACTTTATGGTTGACCGGCTGGTTGCGCTATGCCGATACGAAACAATTAGAAATTTACTGTTACTACACGGGTAACGAACCCGATCTAATTACAGAACAATTTCGCGAATACAGCCATATATTTCGCCATATTCCTCACAACTTGGAAGCTGTATGCCAACAAATTATTGATGACAAATTGCATATTCTGGTATTCCCTGAAATTGGCATGGATGCACCAACTATCCAGATAGCAGCTTTACGCCTTGCACCGATACAATGTACGGCGTGGGGACATCCTGTTACCTCTGGTTTGCCCACAGTTGACTATTTTATTTCCAGCGAATTGATGGAACCGGAAAATGCACAATTGCATTACTCAGAAACTTTAGTTAAGTTGCCTAATATTGGGGTTTCCTACCCAAAACCACTCGTGGGAGAATTAAACAACAGTCGCTTAGATTTTGACCTGCGAGAAGATGCAATAATTTACTTTTGCTGCCAAGCTCCTTTCAAATACTTACCGCAATATGATTTTATTTTAGCACAAATTGCCCGCCGCGTTCCCCAAGCTCAGTTTATTTTTCCGCGCGGCGAACTGTTGCGAAAACGGCTCAAGCGGGCTTTTGCTGCTGTTAATCTCGACAGCGAAGATTACTGTCTGTTCCGAGCGATTGCAACTCGACAAGAGTATATAGCCATGAACTTTCTTGCCGATGTTTTCTTGGATACTTTCACTTGGTCGGGGGGAAATACGTCTTTGGAGGCGATCGCCTGCAATTTACCTATAGTAACCTGTCCGGGAGAATTTATGCGGGGAATGCACGCTTATAGCTTTCTCAAGATGCTGGGAGTAACAGACACAATCGCCCAAAACGAAGAGGAATATATTCAAATAGCTGTCAAGTTGGGTTTAGATTCAGAGTGGCGGCGAGATATTGCACAACGCATGAGTCAGCGACACGATCGTCTGTTTGACGATAAAGTTTGTGTGACAGCTTTAGAGGGTTTTTATCAACGAGTTGTTCGAGAAAGACTTGAAAGTTAAAGCAATCTTATTTCCTATCCCTGGGAACTCCGGTAAGTTTCAATCTCGACTGCAATCTCCTCCTCGGTAATTTCTTGAACCTCTGGTATAGCTTGCGTTTTATCAAATAATTCCTTGACTTTACGAGCGATGATGCGGCGAGTATTCTGCTCAGACAAAAGCCTTAACGCTTCTCTAAGCACCGCTTCTACATTTTCATATTTTCCCGTGTCTAACTGAGATTGAATCAACTGCTCTAATTCTGGGTTTAAAACAACATTCATCGCCTCTTTCCTGTTCAAAATAGTAATGTACGATCGCACTCATAGCTTGAGTTTAAACCCACAGTCCGGCAGGGGTTTAAACCCCTGCCTCATAGCGAAAGTCCTCTAAAGAGGACTAGGGATCCGTGTAAAAATAACTCGATCAAGTGCATTGCTAAACCGTATCTAAATTTAAAGGCTCCAATTAAAAAGTTACGCCATTTATTTTTACATGATTCCTAATGAGTTCTTTAGTCCTATGCAAGAGGACTTTCGCTATAAGAGGGGGACTTCAGTCCCTGGCGGACTGTGGGAAAGCGGGTTAAGTTGACACGACGAAAGGCACGGTGCGGTGTCCCTACGGGGATGGATCTCGATCTTGAGTGTACTTCATAAACGCGGGATCTGCTGTAGGTGCGATCGCCCTAACCAACAATTCCTCTCCGAAACTCCCTCATAGCTTCCACACTCGAAGCCATCAGCAAACAGCGACACAGCAAATTAATATCTAAATCTGGCAAAACAACACTTGCAGAAATTTTTGCATAACCCTCAGAACCCAAGCGATACATAGCCAATACACCATCCTCCCAGAACCAAACTTCAGAAACTCCCAATACTCGATAGCGCTCCAATTTTTTCACAGTACCGCTAGTGAATACAACCTCTACAGATAAATCGGGAGGAGTTCCAGTTGACCTACCAATAAGATATGATTCGTCAGCTTGTACTGAAGCTTCGCCTTCTGTTTCTAGAGTACGGCTTCCTGTGGGTTTAAATTCAATATCTTTGATGTCAAAGTAAAGAGCTAAAAGAATAGTGAGGATGCGACTTATTGCTTCGTGGTCTTCTGAAACTGCCAAGATTTCTACCTCTCCTTTGTAATAAAACAACTTGATTCCAGGGGAGTCAGAAAACCCCTGTTCAATTAGTTTGAACTGTTCCCAGCTAATCCCAGAATGAATCAACCGTTGGTCTAGCGGGCGTAAAAGTGTCTGTGTCATTATGCGAACCTTTATTAAACTATTGGAATCATCTTAAACAATTAAGATTTACCTCTCCGGTAAGCTGTAATCTTTCCGGCAATCTCCTCATTCATCGCCTCTTTCCTGTCTGAAGAACAGGCAAGATGCCTGTTCCACAAAATATTAAGCTTATTGTGGGGTGGGCGTCTCGCCCGCCCTTGAAAAACTGATTCACATGGTGCAATATCTCAGTTCGATCGCCCTTTCGTTACCTTCCAACCCCACATCCACCCCCAGCAGACAGTTGGCATCATAGTCTCAATGCCTAATTATACAACTAAAGGTCAATTCTAGGGACAAGGCTGCCCTCGAAAGAGCGATCGCACTTCTGTGCAGTAGAGACAAAATCGAGAAGTGCGATCGAGAAGCGCGATCGAGCTAGACTTATCTAAAGGCAACTAAATCTCAGCCCAGCACAACTATCGCAACCAAACTTGAGGCCATCACCATGATTCAAGCCCTACCAGAATTTGTAACATTCGATGAATTCATTGACTGGTATCCTGAAAACTCAGAACATCACTACGAACTTCACAATGGAGAGATTGTTGAAATGCCAAAAGCAACAGGCAAACATTCTAAACTGACAGGTTTTATCGTAGCCGATCTCAATTTTGAAATCAGACGGCTACAATTGCCCTACTTCATCCCCAAAGAATCTGTCATCAAACCCATCAGCGAGGAATCTGGATACGAACCCGATCTAATTGTACTCAACGAACAAACCATTGGAAACGAGCCGCGATGGGAGAAATCATCAATTATTACAATGGGTTCATCAGTCCCCCTAATCGTAGAAGTAACTAGCACCAACTGGGCGGATGATTATTCCCTAAAACTAGAGGCTTACGAGTCAATGGGCATCAATGAATATTGGATTGTAGACTATCTAGGATTGGGCGGCAGACGGTTTATCGGCAATCCAAAGCAACCAACTTTTTCGGTTTACCAACTAATTGACGGGGAATACCAAGTTAAACAATTCAGAGGGGCTGAGGTGATTGAGTCGCCAACTTTCCCAGAATTGAATCTGACAGCGCAGCAGGTGTTCGCCAAAGGGAATTGAGGAGGCTGCGTTGTAGGAGTATATTGTAAAGAGGCGATCGCATTTAAGCTATCTTGTAGAGACGCGATTGCAAAAGCGTCTAAAGCAACGTCGGCAATTCCCCGTTATAATATCTAAAAATCGCATGAAGCTAGGACAGTGGATCGGCTTATTAGCCCTCATCGCATCTTGTTACATCCTCTGGCAAATCAGGCAAGCCCTACTGCTGCTGTTTGCTGCCATCGTCTTAGCCACGGCCTTAAACAAACTAGCACGCTACTTACAAAAAAAATTCCGACTCAAAAGATCGATCGCCGTACTCTGCTCAATTACCTTCTTATTCCTCGTCTTCGTAGGCTTGTTCCTGATAATTGTACCGCCCTTCGCCCTGCAATTCCAACAACTTACCCAAAGAGCCCCTCAAGGAATAGCAAGATTAAATGATTGGGTAGATCAAATCGAAACTCGCTTCTCGGGACAAATCGGCCAACGGCTGCCCAATCTCGATGTTAACGACATTATGCGACAACTGCAACCTTTATTCAACCAACTCGTTGGGGGTGCAGGAGCATTTGTCGGCAACACATTAGGCGTTATCCTGAGTTTTTTGCTAGTCTTAGTTTTGACCTTGATGACCTTAGCAGATCCCCTCTCTTACCGCAAAGCATTTATACAACTATTTCCCTCTTTTTATCGGCGGCGAATCGAGGGTATTTTAGATGAATGCGAAATAGCTCTCGGTAGGTGGGTCATCGGCGCTTTAATTAGCATGAGTGTGATTGCTTTTTTGAGCTTAATTGGCTTGTCTGTTTTGCAAGTTCCGCTACCGCTAGCTCACGCTGTAGTAGCAGGATTTCTGAACTTAATTCCGAATATTGGCCCTACTATCAGCGTCATCCCGCCAATGACGATCGCACTTTTAGACACTCCGTTAAAATCCGGTTTAGTCCTCATCCTTTACTTTCTAATTCAACAGTTTGAAAGCAACATCCTCACCCCCTACGTCATGGCACAGCAAGTATCATTGCTGCCCGCAGTAACATTAATAGCTCAAGTATTCTTCGCCACCTTCTTTGGATTTTTAGGCTTATTGCTAGCCCTCCCCCTCACAGTTGTCGCTCAAGTTTGGATTAGGGAAGCGCTAATTAAAGACATTCTCAACCAGTGGGACGCCAATCCTAAAAGGTTGGCCGCAATTGATTCGGCTATCCACGAAGAATATGAATCTATAGGAGTCACACAAAGCCGGTCAGAAAAGTTACCCGAACACAAACCAGACATCTCCGATGATGCAGACAATGACGATACTACCAATCAATAATTCAGGTTTGTAGTGAGGACTTCAGTCCTTCTTTATCCCCAGATAGAGGACTGAAGTCCTCACTACCCACTTAGTAAATGACGCTGCTGATGAAATTCAATAATTCAGGTTTGTAGTCAGGACTTCAGTCCTTCTTTATTCCAGATAGAGGACTGAAGTCCTCACTACAAACTTAGTCAACAGGTTTGTATTCAGGACTTCAGTCCTTCTTTATTCCAGATAGAGGACTGAAGTCCTCACTACAAACTTAGTCAACAGGTTTGTAGTCAGGACTTCAGTCCTTCTTTATTCAGGTTTGTAGTGAGGACTTCAGTCCTTCTTTATTCCAAATAGAGGACTGAAGTCCTCACTACAAACTTAGTAAACTTATGGTACTGCGACCGTTGAATAACTATCTTAAACCATAGCACTCTAAACCGCATCTCTACCAGCGCTAAAAATCTGTTGCACCGTCAAATTCAACTCGGGAAATGTGGGCGAAACAATCCTATCAGTCCCCCGAAAATGACTAAGTTGATACTCGCCATCAACCAAATGGTGAACAAAAAAAGTAGGTTGTTTGGGATTGCCAATATAGCGTCGGCCGCCAAGTCCAAAATAATCCGCAATCCAGTATTCAGAAATGCCCAAAGCTTCGTAATCAACCAATTTGTAGCCATAATCATCCCGCCAATTGGTACTGACAACCTCCACAATTAGCCGGACAGAACTACCCATTGTAATGATAGATTGCTTTTTCCATCTCGGTTCGCTGTCCGTCCCTTGCCTGTCCAAAACGATCGCATCCGGTTCGTAACCAGATAACTCGTTATCAGCTTTAACAACGCATTCTTTCGGTACGAAGTAGGGCAACCGCAGCCTCTCGATTTCCATCCCTAGCTTCAGGCACAGGAAGCCAGCTACTTCTGAATGTTCTCCGGTTGCTTTATGCTTCTCAACAATAGTTCCATTGTGCAGTTCGTAACGGTTTATCGAATTTTCAGGATACCAGTCAATAAATTCATCGAAGGTGACTGGTTTTAATATCGCTTGAGTCATGGAGCTCGCTCCTTATATTATTTATGTAGGACTTATGCAATCATCCTCATCAACTCGGTTTCTGACCATATTTATCGCGATCGAACCCAAGATTTTCTAAGAAACCGGGTTTCTTAGCCTCAGTTTTATTATGATATTATCAGATCCGTTATAATGTCTTCCTTTCAATTTAAATCTAGACCGATCGCCAAAACAGCATTTCGCTCCTTCGACAATCCATCAATCCAAAATCAATTCAAAATCTAAAATCCAAAATCTAAAATCTAAAATATATGAGATCGATCGACCAAATCAACGATAAAATCAGCCAAGGCAAAGCCACAGTCTGGACAATCGAAGAACTCAAAACAAGAGTCAGAGAAACCAGCATTACCCAAGCCGCCAAACAAGTCGATGTGATTACCGCCGGCACCTTCGAGCCCATGGAATCCTCCGGCGCCATCATCAACCTCGGCCATACCGACCCCCCGATTAAAATCCGGCAGTGCTGGCTGGACGGCGTTTTAGCCTACTCCGGCTTCGGTGCCGTAGACCTGTACCTGGGAGCCACCCAAGTAACCGAAGACGGCGAAGAATCGCGGGAACGGGGCGGCGGACACGTCATCGAAGACTTAATCGCCGGCAAACCCGTGCAGTTGCGGGCGCTGGGGCAAGTTACAGACTGCTACCCCCGCGCCTCCTTTGAAACCACGATTACCCGCGATACCATCAACCAGTTTTATTTATTCAATCCCCGGAACGCCTATCAAAACTTTATTGTAGGAGTCAACGGGGGCGATCGCCCGCTGTTCACCTACCTCGGCCCCCTGCAACCGAACCTCGGCAACGCCGTCTATTCGAGCCTAGGAGCCATGTCACCCCTGCTCAACGACCCCCACCTCGAACTCATCGGCATCGGCACCCGCATCTTCCTAGGAGGCGCTCAGGGCTACATCACCTGGGAAGGAACCCAGCACTTCCCGCTGCAAAAACGGCAGCCCAACGGGACTCCCATCGGCCCAGCCGCCACCCTGGCACTCATCGGCGACGCCAAACAAATGAACTCCAAATGGGTGCGCGGCTGCTACTTCAAAAACTACGGCCCATCCCTGATGCTGGGAGTCGGCATCCCCTTCCCCGTCTTAAACGAAACAGTCGTCGCCCACTGTGCAGTCTCAGACAAAAAAATAGTCGCGCCGGTGGTAGATTTCTCTATCCCCCGGCGCGTGCGTCCCACATTCGGTTTAGTCAGTTACGCTCAATTAAAAACAGGTCGCATTCTCATCGAGGGCAAACCAGTGCGGGCCGCCCCGCTGGCGAGTATGTTTCTCTCGCGGCAAGTAGCAGTGGAATTGAAGCAGCAAATTGAAGCTGGTCAATTTACTCTCACGGCCCCAGTTGCTCCCCTACCAGCCGACAGAGTGTTTCTCCCACAAGATTTGTGGGGCGCCCAAGTCAGGATTGAATAAACAATTTTAGATTGTTGATTTTAGATTAGTCCTGGACGCACAAGGTCTGAGAAACCGGGTTTCTTGTCGCCGGCTTTGCCTGAAAGCGATAGTTTTGGTCAAGAAACCCGGTTTCTGCTCCTTGCGAGCGCGCCCAGGATTCTAGATTTTAGATTGAAGCCTTCTGGTGAAAAACTGCACGCATGGGAAACTGATGCACTCACCGAAAATTTAAAATCTAAAATCTAAAATCCCAAATCTAAAATAGTCTTATTCCTCAACGGGCTTAGGCTTCTTCACAGGCTTAGGAAGAGGTTCCTTGGGGACAGGCGGTGCTGCTGCGGCCTTGATGTTAGGGCGTTCTAGACGAGAACCGTCACCGCTGGGCCTAGGAGTAAAGGGACGCTTGTTTCCCCCTCCTTTGTAGCCGCCACCGGGCTTGCCGCTTCCGGGGGGGAATTTCCGCTTTTTAATCGGCAGGGCGCCAATGTTGTTGGCCTGCTCAATCATCAGACTGTCAGCTTGCAATTTGACGTGGAAATCCCAAAAAAAGCCGATCGCCTTTGTGCCTAAATCCCCCTTGAGTTTCAACTTAAAAAACTTCATCTTGTCGTCATTCTTGCGGGGAGCTTGCTTGATTTTGACGATGACATACTTTTCTTGATCTTCTTGCGATTGTTGATAAATTACCTCGCCTCGAATCGAAAAATAGCCATCTTCAACATCAGCTTCCGAGGGCGGCAAAGATGCAGTCGATGGTTCGCCGCCCTGCTCAATCTCCCCTGCTTCCTGATTTTCCTCATCAGAGGGAGGTTTCTTAAGGGTTTCCGGCTCCCAAACACCCATAATTTGGGCGTGCAAGTTGCCATCTTCTTGCCTGGTGCGGGGATAGACCACCCACAGGTGTTCTTGTTCCAGATCCAGGTGATTTTTGACTAAACTCATAACTCTACCCAGCAAAACTGCATCAATGGCAGTTCCGTCGGCAGCTATGAGCATACCCCGGGTGAATTGCTCTTCCGATTGGGTGTAGCGGCCCCGCACCAAACCAACAGCTCGGTACTGTCTGGGTTCGCTGGGAGGGGGGATGGGATGTTGGCGCATGACGGAGGGTATCTCATCATCAGCATCAGCCTGACTTTCGTTAGTGGCAGGCTTGGGCGTTGGGGGCGCTGCGACTGTGATGGCTGGAGTGTTACCAGCAGATTCCGCAGGCACTGATTGCTCCGAGAGCGCAGGAGCATCGCTGGGCGTGTGTTTTGGCTTTGTTTTGTCCTTATCGAGGGCAGAACTGTAGCGCGGTCGTTGCAGCGTATCCTTTGGCGCTGGGGCGTCTGTTGGCGCTGGGGCGTCCGTTGTCGCTGGGGCGTCCGTTGGCGCTGGTGGTTGATTTTGGTCAACAGGTGCAGCCGGCGGGGAAGACACGGGACTTTCGTCTGGTGTCTCGGGCACCGAGGCTGTAACTGCGGGCGGATTCACGGCGGGCTCGGTTGGCTGAGCCTTGCGAGCAGAAGTAGATTTGGACGATTTGGAAGACCGGTTGGGAGAGGGGTTCATAAAAACTCCTTGCAGCGGAGACACATCCCTTGAGGGAAATTAGGAATAAACTGAAGAAACTGATTTAAAAACTACTAGCACCCGACTTGAGGCTTGCGCCGGAAAGTTTGGTTTTGACCCGCCAACGCCAACTTTCAACTGCGCTGCGAGCGCTCCGGGATTTGCTGGCTGCTCTAAATCCTTGTTGGCAAAGAGTTTGAGAGTTGCTCGGCCCAAGGAGCGGTCGATCGCCCGAAAGCTGGCGTTGCTGGCTAATAGCGTTTAGGATATTCAGATACTTCAAGTCCGGACAATCTAGGATATATCCCGACAGAGCGTGTTGAATACCTGAGCATCCAACCCGGCAATATCTCGCAATGATTTGAGGAAAATCCCCAAAGCGCCGTTCCAATCTCTCTGGAGTAGCTTGCCTATTTTACTTAATCCAATTACCTAACGGACTGATCCGCCATATTTTAGGTAATTTTGAGCTTGACCGCACTCTTATTGGACGAAAGCCGCATTCCTTGGGGCTGCGGGTCTTTGTGTCCAAAATAGTTTGGCTAGCGTGGAGTTGCGGGTCTGTTACCATATTAGCTGCAAGCAAAAGACTGGTTTGTGAATTGGGACTTTGAACTTAAGAACTTTTATGGTTGCATAGATCTGGTTAAATCGCAGACGCCCCTAGGCGATGGGTTAATTCTTAGAAAATAGTAGATTTTAAGTTGGGATAGTTGAATTATGGAAAAAGCAAACAAGGGTCGCGGGTTGATTACTGTAGTGGTAGTGCTTGCGCTCATCGCTTTTGTGGGATTTTCTCTGGTTCCAATTTTGGACAGTATTCTCAAGGGCAATCAAGCGCAAAGTCGATCGACTCCAACGCCAACTCAGACAGCAGCATCTAACGAGAAGCAATCGCAGTTGCTGCAAGATCAGGTGAGGGGGTACGAATTGGTTTTGCAGCGGGAACCTGACAATGTAACGGCTTTGCGGGGACTTTTGCAGGTACGGCTGGAGTTGATCGGACAAGGAGTGGGAGCAATTAAGGATGTGGTGCCGACGTTGGAAAAGTTGGCTAAACTGAATCCTGAAACTACGGAATACGGGATTTTGCTGGCTCAGGCTAAAGAACGCACGGGCGATCGCGAAGGGGCTGCTGGGGCCTATCGGTCAATTTTAGCGTCTAAGCCTGGGGAAATTAAGGCTTTGCAGGGGTTGGTGAATTTGTTGTTGGTGCAGCAAAGGCCCGAAGCTGCGATCGGACTGCTGCAAGATACGCTCAAGGCTGCTCCGGCGCAGAATCAGGCGAAACCGGGAAGTATTGATGTAACTTCGGTGCAGTTGATTTTGGGACAGGTTTATGCCGTGGGGAAGCGCTACCCAGAGGCGATCGCGATTTACGACGAATCGGCTAAGGCGAATCCGAAAGATTTTCGCCCGACTTTAGCTCATGCGATCGTGCTGAAGGAACAGGGCAAAACTGACGAGGCAAAAACGCTGTTTGATAAAGCTACTGAGTTAGCTCCACCTAACTATAAAGACCAAATTAATCAGTTAGCTAGCGGCACTCCTTCGCCTGCTCCTGCGACAGAAAAAGCGAGTCCAGAATCGGCTGTTTCTCCCAGCCCAGAACCGGCAGATTCTCCGAGTCCAGAAGGTGCGCTACCGAAACCTTAAGGACATTTGTAGGGGCGGTGTCAAGAGTGTCCGCCCCATAATTTTAATTTAAAAATCTGATACTTAGTCTTACTCGGAGATAATCAGGAATTCAGTTTTTAATCAAGCAATAGAAAACTGAATTCCTCACTACAAAATATTCCACGCAAATCCCAAGCTTTAGTCTTCCGCAGCTTCGCCGCCAACCACGACATCCCGAATCCGCAAACTCGGGCCGCCGCAGCCGACGGGTAAACCGCTTTGTCCTCCCTTGCCGCAGCCGCCGGATTCATCCCAGTAGAAATCGTCGCCGATCGCCTCAATATCCGCTAAAGTGCTGAAAACATTACCCGAAAGAGTCACATCCCGCACCGGATTGTCGAGTTTGCCATCGCGGATCATCCAAGCTTCGCCAGCACTGAAAGTAAACATTTCGCCGTTAGTCATGCCGCCTTGCCAATTGCGCGCGTAAACTCCTTCTTTGATACCAGAAAATAAGTCCGCAACCGGCGTATCGCCCCGTTCGATCCAAGTATTCGTCATGCGGACGATCGGCGGATAGTGATAATTCAAACAGCGAGCATTACCCGTAGGCGTTTCTCCCAACTTACCCGCAGTTTCCCGCGAGTGCAGCCGCCCGACTAAAGCCCCGTCTTTAATTAACTGAGTCGTAGTCGCCGGAGTCCCTTCATCGTCATAGAAATAGCTGCCTCGGTGTCCCTGTGGCGCCGCACCGTCGAAAATTTGCAAGTTTTTCGGGCCGAATTGGCGGCCGAGGGTCATAATTTCCAAGATGTCGGGATTTTCGTAAGCCATGTCGGCTTCTGAAAGGTGTCCGAAGGCTTCGTGGACGAACAATCCGCTGAGTATTGGGTCGATGACGACGGTGTAGGTGTTGCCACAGACGGGGGGCAAGGCTAGGGAGTCTACGGCGCGCTGGGCGGCGCTGCGAACTTGGGTCTCAAGTTCGGTTAAATCTTCGTAAGCTTTCCGCGAACCAGTGGTTTCGCGGCCGGTTTGTACGGTTTCCCCACTGCGGGCTGTGGCGGCAAACCGCATTTCCATGTCTGCCCAGCCTTGTTCGAGCATGGTGCCTTCGGAGGTGGCGAGGATTGTGCGCTGGGTGCTGTCGCCGTAACGCACTGAGATGGTGGCGATGCGGGGGTCTATGCTACGCAAAATGGCTGCGTAGCGATCGCACAATTGCTTTTTGTCAATTAGGGGCACCAGACGGGGGTCTGTTCCTGTCAAAGGCAGGAAGCAAATGTCTTGTACTGGGGTGACAGGCGCGAGAATCGTTTCTTCGGAGCCGATCAGTTTGGCTGCGGCGATGGCTTCTTCGATTCTTTCGGCGAGGGTGGAAAGTCGGTTAAAACTGGCAAAGCCCCAGCCGCCTTTGTGACAAGCTCGGACTTGGCCGCCAATGGAGACTCCTTCGCTGAGGGTTTCAATTTTTTCGCCCCGCAGCAGGATGTCTGTGCCTTCGGCTTCTTCGAGTCGAATTGCTAGATAATCTACTTGGTTGCGGTAGCGTGCCATTAAGTCTGACAGCAGATTTTTTGAGTCGGCGATCGAGGTGGGCATAAGGAAAGCAGGGTGTTTAACTGATTTCATTTTGCACTTTTGTTAGGGCGATCGGGTGGGTTCGCGGAAAATATCGCCCGCAGCGCGGAGATTGCGACTTATTTGTACGGTTCTGCCAATATCGATAGTTGACAAATGTGGATATCCTGTGAGTTAGGAGCAAGGCGCAAGAAATTATGCGGGATTTTTCTAGCCGGCTGGTGCTTGAATCGTGACTCCTGAACATTGCTATACATAAATACTGGATCCTTCATGTATTTGAAGGTTGGTTTATAACTACTGTGAATACTTACTTTTTACCGACTATCAGCGAAATTTTAGCCTCCGAGGCTTTAGAAAATGACCTCAGTCTCTTTGATGTGAAGTTGGCCTCAGAAAACAACCGCCCGAAGTGTCCTGGGAGCCGTGCGGCTTCCCGCCCTAAAGCTGAACAGGAATGGTACGGGGCGATCGCAACTTTGAATCAAATGCTCGCCAACCAAAAACATTGTCTCTCCCCAAATCCTCATTCCTGTCAGGGATTGGTTTTGTCCGGCCCGTCTTCGGTTTTGACCGATCCCGCTGTGGCTTCGGGCTTTGCTAATTGGATTTTTACCAGTATTCCTGACAACGATGCAGCTTTGTGGTCTTTTCGTGCTAGGCAAACTTTAGCTTTGCTACCGGCGGCTGATGAGCAAAGAGCGGTGCCTGCTGCTGCGCCTGCGCTGGCTTTGGCGATCGGCGATCCTTTAGCAAACGAACAGTTTTGTGTGGTTTTAACTGCTAGTTTTAGTCTGGTAATGGTTTTGGGTGAAAATGCTGCGGGAATTCCGGCTTTTCTATTTTCTTTCGACCCGCAAGTAGTTGCCAAAGCTTGGGAAGTTTTGCGGCGCCGCGTGACTGAAAGTGAATGTTTGCTTGCTAATTATGACGGTAAATTAAATTTGCCAGCAAGCGAATTAACTAATAATTCTACTAAATTAGATGCGCTATTCCAGCAGTTTTTGCCTGTTGCTCCCAACTATAAAACAGTCGCGCTGTTCGCCCGCTTGTTGTTGCATAATTTGCCTGTTGGGAAAGAGGAAGCAGGCAGGATCAAAGATGAAAGAGTTGAGGATAGTTTAAAAAGCCGGCAAGATATCAAGTGCAAGTCTCCAATTCCTCACGCTACTAAAGAGGTGGAGTTGCTACAGGCGATCGCCCACGAAGTCCGCACTCCCTTAGCTACCATCCGCACCCTGACTCGGTTGCTGCTGAAACGCCCCAAACTCGATCCGGTGGTGGTGAAGCGTTTGGAAATGATTGATGCTGAATGTACCGCTCAGATCGATCGCTTCGGTTTAATTTTCCGCGCCGTGGAAATGGAAATGTCGCAAGCTAAAAATTCCGCATTGCAGCTAACAGCAATGTCCCTCGGTGAAGTGCTCCAAAATAGCATTCCCCGCTGGCAAAAACAAGCGATTCAGCGCAACCACACTTTGGAAGTTATTGTGCCGCAAAAATTGCCGGCGGTAGTCAGCGATCCGACGATGTTGGATCAGGTGTTAACTAATTTGATTGAGAATTTTACTCGAACTTTGCGATCGGGGAGCCGCATTCAGGTAGAGGTGACTTTGGCAGGGAGTCAGTTAAAGTTGCAGTTGGAATCGGAACACCTACCTGAAGGTAACGGCGTATCGAATTTTGCAGAATCGGCGAATGCTCCTTTGCGATCGATCGGGCCTTTGCTCATGGTACAGCCGGAGACGGGAAGTTTGAGCTTAAATTTGAGCGTCACTAAGAATTTATTTCGGGCTGCTGGCGGGAAGTTGGTAATTCGCCAGCGCCCCCAAAAGGGCGAGGTGATGACCGTATTTTTGCCCCTGCAATAGTCTATACCCTGCGCCGGCTGTGCGAGACGCGATCGCTCTCTAAAGACCGCAAAGACTCTAATATCGATCGAAAGCTAAGTAGCAGCAGTACAAATAAACATAACTTGGGAAGAGCGGGTGAGTTTACTCATCAGCTCTTTCCTAGTATAGATTCTATGCTCTTTAGCTCCCCTGCAAAACCCTACCAGAGCTTATTTTTTTTCGTGCATTTCTACTTATAGTCATGGACGCACGGGTAGCTAGAAACCTAGTTTTTGCAACCAAAATATTTGACTAAAACCTTCGATCTCGCTCAAAAAACCCGGTTTTTTTGCCTTGATACATAAGTTTTAACTTAAAAACGATCGCCCTTGTAGCAAATTCTATATGCACTGTCAAGTCGCACGGTTGAGCTAGCCCGATCGGGTTAGCTCAAATGAGTGTCACTCAAAAAAGTGACTGGTAACTAACTTGTACCCCCGGTTATCAATAGATATAGCGAGGGAAAAGCAAAAACAAAACTTTTCCGAGCGAACAACCTACTTAGATAAACACATGGAAATTTCCACTTTTGAACTATTGGCAAAGCCGATCGCACCTCCAGTACCCACAGCACCAGAACTCACTCCAGTGCTTCGCCGAGTCGTTCAAGGATACTTTCTCACCATCTCTAATCTCGAAGCGATCGACTTGCGATATCGGATTGAGTTTACCATCAGTTTGCCCGTACCGCCAGATCCTAATAAAATCTTGATCGACGGCGTTAACGTTCGCTTAATTATTGACGTTGAAGGCACTAACACCTTTATACCTCTGACTCAGAACCCAATGAAGCCGAGTGTATATCGCGGGGTTTTCACAATACCTGCTGGCAAAACAGCATCTGTTGAACTGTTGCCTATTGTACCAGCAGCTCTCACTCCGGGTACCTTAGAAGTGCGGGGATATGTCTCGCTGTTTTTGCACCCCCGCCGCTTCTTTCCAGGCCCCGTACCCCCAACCAAAGAAGGAGCCAGAGTGTTGCTGAATCCAGAAATTCGGGGTACTTTTTTGCCGAATGGTTTTCCCGGTGTAATGGGGGATCTAGACTTCGATCAAATTAATTACACTCTGGCGATCGCTAGCGGAAAAGCATTGAATGTGCTTCCTCCGGCAATCTTTGGACCAATTATTATCGAGCCACCAATTATAGTGCCGGTTTTGGAAGAGTTGCGCGACGGTAATTTGGAGTTAGCTAGTTCGGAAGCAGACAATTCAGAAAAAGCTCAAATGCTAGTACAACTTCTAGCTGAACTTGACTCCAACGATGCCAATTTGAAGGCGCTAAATACCGTGATGGACAAGTTAGATATTCCCGTAAAAATGTCTCTTTGTTAGAAAACAAGGGAATTATTCACCAACTCTATCCGGTGGAAAATACCTAAAATCTCTTGTCAGTAGGGTGCGCACTGCGCACCTTGCCGCTAGTTGGTAGTGAGGAATTCAGTCCGAGCGAGTTTTTGGCTCCGACTGAATTCCGAACGATCAAACG
>RDYN01000002.1 GCA_004293365.1 Oscillatoriales cyanobacterium
GGTTTGAGATTCTCCACAACAGTCTCGACAGTTAATGGAGGTTTGAGATTCTCCACAACAGTCTCGACAGTTAATGGAGGTTTGAGATTCTCCACAACAGTCTCGGCAGTTAATGGAGGTTTGAGATTCTCCACAACAGTCTCGGCAGTTAATGGAGGTTTGAGATTCTCCACAACAGTCTCGGCAGTTAATGGCGCTGGGCAAGGCTTAACTTCTTCTGGATATAAAAAATCCCATTGGTTGGTGTGTGGGTTCCAAAATTGGATGCTGCCGTCGATCGGGTGGACGGCGTTAACTTTGAAAATTTCGCCGCGTTTAATCCAGGCTGCGATCGCCGGTTTTCGCTTGGTTTTTACCCAATCGCCGGCTTTGTACTGCGGCGTCGCTGTTGGTTGCGGGAACAGTTTTATTTGTTGCACTGCGTTTTTTTGGTACTGCGGCGTTTTTTGTAACCGTCGGCGTATTCAGGGCTGCTGAGTATGGCTAGGTATCGCTTTACCATTTGCTTTCCGTTTTTGTACAGCAGGAAGCGCCTGATTTGCTCGCGGACTTCTGGGGGGTAGGTTTTGTGCATGGTGGGTGGGATGAGAGTAAAAATGCCGTCTCTCCGGCTGTCGCACCACTTTGATGGGAAAGGTTTTTTGAACTTTCCGGCCCTCATACCCTTGTCCGGTGCAGTGTGGGATATCAAAGTTCGTTTCCCACGAACGCAGCAGGGTGGGTTTATCCCCTGGCAGGTGTCGCCAGTTTGGTTTTATTTGGATTGTGCTACTGAGATTGAGTCATCTGGAACTTTACTTACGTCTATTCCCATAGCTTTTGATAAGGTTTTTAGAGAAATTCCTAGTTTGCTCGCTAGGAGAATTGCGTTATCTAGTCTGGGTATTTTGCGTCCAGCAACCCAAGTGTTAATGGTTACTTCTGCAATTCCTGTGTCTTTGCTTAATTGTCGTTGTGTTATTCCTGCGGCTTCGATCAGATTTTTCAAGGTAGGTGTTGATGTTTCAACTTTGGACTCTGTATTCATTTTAACATATAATCCTTACTTTAGTATTGACATTTTAAAAAGTCCATACTAAAGTAAGGAGAGATAGACAACACAAGGGTTTCGCCGAGCTGAGCTTTGGCTGCGACTGTTTTGCGAAAATCCTTGTAGCTAATCTATCTGCAATTTGCATACCCTGTAACGTTCTCCCTGGGCTTGTACTGCTCAAGCCCTTTTCCTCAAACTATGTACACTTACACTGCTGTACAGTTACAACAAAAGACCTTTGGTCAGCTCAAAGCGATCGCTCGCGAACTTGATATTGTTCCGACAGGCGATCGGCGACGCTCTCAAAGTTGGATTGATGCGCTGGCTGGTGTCAAGCTTCCGTTGTTGAAACTGCTGGAAACTTCCCCCGGTGTCGATTGCGTCCAGGAGTCGATCGAACTGACATCGGAAAATATCCTTGGTGTCGATCGCGTCCAGGAGCCGATCGAACTGACATCGGAAAATATCCCCGGTGTCGATTGCGTCCAGGAACTGCTTATAGAAACGGTCAAAACTTCCCCCGGTGTCAAAACTGAGGCAGCAGCGATCGGTTTAGCGGCCAAAAATCCGATTTTGACTGGGCTCGCTATGCCCCGCCACAGTCCCAGATTATCCACTTCCAATCTGATGCTGGCGGGCAATTAAATTTGCTAAATTTTGAGATTGAATTGGTGGATGAGCCGCCAGACCCGGATGATTTTGAATCCCTCGATGCGTTTCGCGAGGCGATTGTTCTTTGGGACTTTGAGCACAGCGAGCCGATCGAACAGTTTGCTGAATTTTCTGGCGTTGGAACTGTTGAGACAGTTTCGCTTGAGTCTATGTGTCAGTGGGTTCCTTGCGATTTGCTGTTTGAAACTGTGCCATCAATGGAAAATTTTTGCCCCTGCGGCGAAGTTCTTGCCAGTCAGTGCGACGGCCGTACTGTTGTGATTCGCGTTTATCCCGATCGCACTGTTCGGGTTCCCTGTTACAAAAATCGAGTTGGCTGTTGCAGCCGATCGCCTCCGGGAGGTGATGCTGTGACTTGAGTCTTGAGTTTTTTTCTTTGATGTTTTATTCCTTTCTGCTTCAGCGGTCGTTTTGAACGGGCGATCGCTTTTTTTCCCTACTAAATTTTGGAGTCCGAATTTATGTTTTCTTTGAGAGTTGTTCTTCCTGTTTACAAGCTTAACGAATGGTGAAACTTGCAAACTTCTGGTGAAATTATCGCTGCTTGGACGGGCGATAATCTTTTGGAGGGCGATGAGGTTATTAAGAAACAGGCTGCCCAATGGCTTGAAAAACAACAATCTGAAAGTCAGATTGTCTCTGATTACAATGACTTTGTGGACTCTAAGACAAGGGCTGAACGAGCTTTGTGACAAGTTCAGCGGGAGCTTAAATTAAACCAATCAAAGCTTGATTTGCTTAAGAAGTTTTTTGCTGGTTTGGGTTTTGAACCCGATTCTGAATATTTGAAA
>RDYN01000038.1 GCA_004293365.1 Oscillatoriales cyanobacterium
ACAGATTTTAGCTCATAAGCTTGCACACGCGGAGCGTTCAAACCAGTCAAAGTCTTTCTCTGTAAAGGTTTTAGGCTTTTTCGGCAAGCCCTAAATAGGATCGCTCTAGATACCGTGCAACATTATACCAAAGAATTATATCAATACTTCCAAAAAACAGCCCAAGAATCAGCCCAAGAAATTATCCCTATTCTTTGGGAATTCGTGCAGCCAAAACGAGTAATAGATGTCGGTTGCGGCACGGGAACTTGGCTGTCAGCCTTCAAAGAATTCGGCGTTAAAGATATTTTGGGAATAGACGGTGATTGGGTAGACCGAAAAATGCTAGAAATCCCAGAGACCAACTTTTTAGTATTAGATTTAAGCCAACCTTTATCAGTAGAACAACAATTTGATTTAGTTGTTTCCTTAGAAGTAGCAGAACACTTGCCCTCCGAGTGCGCCCGGGTATTTGTAAATTCTTTAGTGAAGCTTGGCCCAGTGATTTTATTCTCGGCCGCAGTACCATTTCAAGGAGGAACAAATCACCTTAACGAACAGTGGCCCGACTATTGGGCGAAACTATTTCAAGAGCAAGGATATGTAGCGATTGACTGCGTGAGAAATAAAATATGGCAAAACGAGCGAGTTAAATGGTACTACGCCCAGAATATACTTATATTTGCCAACGCCGAATATTTAACAACAAATCCAATCTTGCAAAAAGAGGCCTCTAGAACTAACATTTTACAGCTTTCCTTAATTCACCCGCAACTGTATTTGCGAACTGCATCAGAAGCCACCAAATTAAGACAAGAAATCAAAGATGCTTTAGCCTTAAAAGATCCGAGGATTTCCCTCAAAAAACTATTTTTAGCTTTGCTACCCTTGACAAAATCTCGGTTAAGTAGGAAAATAAAGCAACTTTTTTAATAAAAAATTACCAAGTGAAAGTTTCATTAGTGGTGAGCGATTTGTCTGGAGGAGGTGCAATTCGTGCTTTTCTCCTAGCTCAAGTCCTGATCGAGCTTAAATGCGATGTAGAAGTCGTCGGATTTCAGTTTGGCAAGGAATTGTATGCTATTCCTCCCAGAGGCATCCCGGTATGTGCGATACCGGGGAAAAAATATCCGGGATTTTTGACGGATGCTCAAAAAGTTTTGAAAAAAATAGATGGGGATATTATTTATGCAGTCAAACCTAAACCCACAAGCTTTGGTTTATCGCTGCTAAAAAAACTAGATAATCGCCGCCCTGTCATTTTAGATATAGATGACTGGGAACTTAGCTGGTGCGGCGGCGACGAATGGAAATATCGCCCTTCTTTCAAACAACTTTATCGAGATATTTTCAAACAAAACGGTCAATTGCGAGAACCCGATCATCCGGTATATGTCAAGTGGATGGAAGGTTTAGTTTCCCGTGCTGATGCTGTCACCGTTGATACAGAGTTTTTAAAACAGCGTTTTGGTGGTGTATATTTGCCTAATGGTAAGGATACTGAAATGTTCGACCCTGCTAAATACAATCCTGAATTGAGCAGACAGCGTTACGGCTTGTCCGGCTATAGAGTTCTGATGTTTCCCGGGGCGCCGCGGCCTCACAAAGGTGTTGAGGATGTTTTGATGGCCCTCGAACATTTAAATGAGCCGGATTTAAAATTAGCGATCGTCGGCGGAAGTCCTTATGATGATTATGATGATAAACTTGTGAAACAATGGGGGCGTTGGATTGTTAAACTGCCAAAGTTTCCTGTCGAGACAATGCCTGAAGTTGTAGCGGCGGCTCACGTTGTCGTTGTTCCTCAGCGAGAGACTCTGACAGCGGTGGCTCAGTTTCCGCTCAAGCTGACAGATGGCATGGCAATGGCTAAGCCTGTTTTATCTACGCGCGTGGGAGATATTCCTACAATTTTAGGCGGAACTGGTTATTTAGTCGAACCCAGTTCTCCCGCTCAAATTTCCCAAAAAATTAAATGGATATTTCAAAATTTGACAGCCGCGAATTTGCAAGGAATGAAAGCTCGGGAAAGATGCGTGAAACAATATAGCATTCAAGCAATGTCACCAATACTTTCAGATATAATTGCAGGTATGTTTAGGTGACGCAGCGAGCGACGGAATGGAGGAAGAAAAACTGGCTGTAACTAAAGCAGGAATTACGCATCGATCCCCCCAACCCCCCTTAAAAAGGGGGGCTTTCAGGTTCCCCCCTTTTCAAGGGGGGATCGGCATTTGAGCCATTTCGTGCGTAAGTTCTATAAAGAATATTTTGAGATGCCGTACTGTTTAGCTGGGAATGCTTCATGTCTGCCAATAAGCTACTCCTAAAATTTGCCAGACGATATCCGGGCAGGATTTTTTTAACTGTGCTGCTGGGCTTTTCTGGGGCTTTATTCAACGGTATCAGCACTACTCTGATTGTACCAGTGCTTTTAAGTTTTTTAGAGGAAGCTATCGAGCTGCGGGGCGCTCCACCTCTAATTAAAACTTTGATGTATCCCTTTGAGGGACTGCCGGAAAATCAGCGTTTAATGTTGATGACAGCGGCGATTGTTCTGGCAATTACTTTAAAAAATATTGCGAGCTATATCAATACTTTGGTGGCTACTTCTCTGACGCGCTCTCTGACTTTTGATTTGCGAGAAGCGGGTTTGCGGCTGTTGTTAGAAGTTGATTTAGATTTTTACTCGAAAACTAAAGTAGGAGATTTAATTAATAGATTGGGCGGGGAGATTGGCCGGACTGCGAGTGCAGTTGGCACGGCGATCGGAATGTTTACTACCTCAATCACCGTTTTGGTGTTTGTGGGTTTGCTGCTTTCTATTTCCTGGAAATTGACGGTGACAGCTACATTTTTGCTGGCGTTAGTTTCTTGGACAAATCAGTACATTATTAACCGTTCTAAGCATTTTGGCCACCTGCTTTCTGAAATGTCGAAAGATTATTCGGTGAGGGTGCTCGAAACCATGACTGGGATTCGGCTGGTTAAGTCAACGGGGAACGAGGAAAGGGAGTACGAGCGGATCAAGCATTTAATTCAAAGGCGAGAACACGCGGATTTTCAGGCTCAGGTAAATTATGCGGCGATCGCCCCAATTAACGAAGTTGTTAATTTGATCGTGATTATTTTGATTGTATTTATCGGTCGCACAATATTTGCCAATGAAATTGAATCTATTTCAACGGTTTTGTTGACCTATTTGTTGGTACTTTTTAGGTTAATTCCTTTGATTTCTCAGTTGAATAGCGGGCGCAGTCAATTTGCTAATACTTCGGCTAGCGTAGAGGTGGTTAATAATTTTTTGAGCTGCGATGACAAGCCGTTTATGCTGAACGGTTCTGTGCCGTACACTCATTTGCGATCGGGAATTCGTTTTAATAAAATATCTTTTAGTTATCCGAATCACAAAAATTTAGTTCTTCAAGGAATTGATTTATTTCTACCTTACGGCACTACTTTGGCTTTGGTAGGAACTTCGGGTTCTGGGAAGTCAACTTTGGCAGATTTACTGCCGAGATTTTACGATCCTACAGAAGGTAATATCTCGCTCGATGGTAGGGATTTGCGCGAATTTGATCTGAAAAGTCTCAGAAAAGCGATGGGTATTGTCAGCCAAGATACGTTTTTGTTTAATGCTTCGGTGCGCGAAAATATTGCTTACGCTAGGCCCGATGCGACGGAGGCTGAAATTGTGGAAGCGGCGCAGGGGGCGAATGCTTATGAGTTTATCGAACTGTTGTCGGAGGGGTTGGATACTCAAATTGGCGATCGCGGTGTGATATTATCGGGAGGGCAGCGTCAGAGGATTTCGATTGCTAGAGCTTTGCTGCAAAACCCGGAAATCTTGATTTTAGACGAGGCTACGAGTTCGCTGGATACGGTTTCGGAAAGGTACGTGCAATCGGCGATCGAGAAATTGTGTTGCGATCGCACAACCTTAGTCATCGCCCACCGCCTCTCCACAGTCCAAAAAGCCCACAAAATCGCCGTGATCGATCGCGGACAAGTAGTAGAAATCGGTTCCCACGAAGAATTGCTAGCCAAAGGAGGTTACTACACTCGCTTGTATTCAATGCAATTTGCCGAAGAAACCGCCCGCGATGAAGCATTAATTAGGGGTTCTTACGAAATTCGCACTCGCCTGACTCCCATGATAGCTTACCTGAAATTGCTAGTAGATGAAATGGTAGATTCTCCCGAAGAAAGAGATGAGTTAATCAGAGAATCATATCACTCTGCTGCTAATATTTTCAAAACTTTGGAATTTATAGAAAATACTATTAAACGTCAGGCAGCTAAAAAGTAGTCTGTTGTTATTAGTTATTAGTTATTGGTTATTAGTTATTAGTTATTGGTTATTGGTTATTGGTTATTGGTTATTGGTTATTGGTTATTGGTTATTTGTTGTTAACTGTTACCAATGCCCCATGCCCCATGCCCCATGCCCCATGCCCCATGCCCCATGCCCCATGCCCCATGCCCATGTCTAAATATTATGTGTTTTTTACGAGAAATACTTTACCACAAGCCAATGTAGCCAGCTTGGTTCAAGTTGCACACTCTGCTAATGCTGCCGCAAATCTCGGTTATCCAGCAGTTTTGGTATACCTCCGCAAAGGCTGGAGTAGTTTGAATCCGCTTGATTTGATGTTTCCTTTTCGACCGAGAAAACCGGATGACCAACTTACCAAAATTTATAATATTCAGGATAAGTTAAAACTAGCAGATTTACCCGTGCCGTGGCCGATCGACTTTTGGGACAGCAAGTGGACGAGTGCGAGTACAATAGTTTGCAAATACTATTTACCGATTCACCTGCTGAAATTCACTAAAATCGTCCACACCCGCGACTGGAACTTTGTCAAAGCTGCCATTAAAAACGGCATTCCCGCTATCTACGAACAACACCACCACGAAGATAAGAAGTTTGAGCCGGAGGTTGTTAAAAATCCTTTATTTCAAATTGCTGTAACTGTTGCCGGTAGTGTCCGAGACAGCATGATTCAGAATGGAATGCCACCCGAAAAAGTGATTGTGCTGCACAATGGTTTTAATCAGTTGTTTCTCGCGAGACAAACAGAATCAGCCGAGAATTGGCGGCAGCGATTATTAGCAGGTGGAAGGCAATATTTAGCGGTGTATGCGGGCGGACTTTACCCGTTTAAAGGTGTGGATATGCTGGTGGATGTGGCGCGGGAGTTGCCGGAAGTTCAATTTGCGATCGCCGGTGGTGACTCATCTCAAGTAACAGCATACCAGCAGTTAGCCACAGACAAGCAGGTCAAGAACATCAATTTTCTCGGCTACCTCCCTCAAAATCAACTAGCCAGCTTGCTACAAGCGGCGGATGTTTTGACTCACCCTCACTGTTTGACAGAGGCTGCGACATTCACGTCTCCTTTGAAGTTCTTTGATTATATGGCATCGGGAACTCCAATTGTAGCCACAGAGATTGCATCTTTAATGGAATTCAAATCGGGAAATATAGCTGCAATTTGGTGCGAACCGGATAACCCGCACAAGTTCGCCGAAAGCATTCGAGATAGTTTGACCAAATATCCGAGGAAAATCGAAGGTTATGCAGAAACATTGGGTTTTGTCAAGCAGTTTTCGTGGGAAAATAGAATTGAGAAAATTTTGGGGTGTGTGGATGCGGATGTGCGATCGCAAATTATTTATTAGTCCCGCATTGCGGCCGTTTGTTAGTCTCGCATTGCGGCCGTTTGTTAGTCCCGCATTGCGGCCGTTTGTTAGTCCCGCAGCCCGCCAGGGGTTTAAACCCCTGGCTAATAGCTAAAGTCCTCTAAAGAGGACTAAACTTATTACTTATTAACTCAAAAAAGTTCACAATTAAAATTATTCCTCAGTCCTCTTTAGAGGACTTTAGCTTTGAGGCAGGGGTTTAAACCCCTGACGGACTCTGGGACTAACGAACTGACGGACTGTTGGACTGCTAGACTAAAGAATAGAACGCACAAAACATCAATTTATGACCCCCAAAATTATCAGCGCAATCACCACCTATCCAGGCATGAATCAAAGCGATTGGCTGTGGCAACAAACCCCTCACAACTTCGGCAAATGGGGCAACATTCAAATGCTCGCCAACCACCCGGAACCAGATTTTTTACTCATGTATCAATTCGACTTTCCCCGATCGCCAAAACAGCAGTCATGGCTCGATAAAATACGCAGCTACAGGCATCCCAAACCAGAAAATGACTTTCGAGAAAAATTCCGCAACGTTCCCCAAGAACGCATTATTTACCTAATCAGAGAACCACCTTTGGCAGAAGTAATTGAGATTACCAAAGCCAACTACGAACAAGCAAAACTTTATTGCGGTTACATTTCCGGGCCGGACGATTTCGCACCCAATCCCAATTATATGCCCGCGATTTGGTATCACTCAAACTCATTTCGAGAATTAAACGAAATGCCACCACCAACTAAAACTAAATGCTGTTCTTGGATAACTTCAGGCGTTAGTCGCACAGCCAACCACCGACGTAGATTAGATTTTCTCAAATTGCTGCAAGAACAAGAATTAGACTTTGACCTTTACGGGCGAAACTTGCCAAGTTGGGCGCAGGGAAACGGCACGGTTAACAATAAATGGCACGCTGTCGCGCCTTACTATTACAATTTGGCTGTGGAGAATTATGCAGAAAATGATTGGTATGTCAGCGAAAAACTTTGGGATGCTTTGTTAGCTTGGAATTTGCCGATTTATTACGGCGGTTCGGCGGCGGATAAGTTGTTGCCGGCGGGAAGTTTTCTGCGGCTGCCCAGTTTGGATGAGAAGGGAGTAGAATTTATTAAAGAGGTGATTGCTACGCCGGATTGTTGGCATGAAGCTAGGGAGAAAATTGCCGAAGCCCGACAAATCATTCTCCACGAATTGAACCTGCTGAATTGGTTGTCCAATTTTGTATCTTAGGAAATAGCGCAATGACAGAAAATCCAAATCAACCTAGAGAATACGATGCTGTACTCGGCGGTCAATCTCAAGTGCCATTAGGTGCGGCAGTCTTAGGCGGGATTCCCGGTGTTAAGAGTCGTTTGGCTTCACCGATTGTCGAGGTAAAAATTACTGCACTGTCAGAAGCGCTGAAATATGGAGATGCAGGTTTAGATTTGATAATTGGGGCATTGCGAGATGAATCAATGGCGGTGAAATTTGCTGCCTATTCGCTGCTCAAAGATAGGGATGACTTAAAGCTTAAACTCCATTTCCCTCAAGACTATCTCCCTACATTTGACTTTGATGTCATCACAGTTGATGCGGAAGGAAAAGAAAATAGTCGCAGCCGTCATTATGCTCGCTTTTTTCCCGAAGACTTAGGGAACGGAATTGTACTGGAAATGGTTTATATTCCCGGCGGCACTTTTATGATGGGCTCGCCAGCAACAGAGGAAGGTAGAGACTGTTGTGAAAGTCCGCAGCATCAAGTAACAGTACCCGCTTTTTTTGCAGGGAAATATCCCATCACCCAAACACAGTGGCAAGCATTGATGGGCAACAACCCCTCGGATTTCAAAGGTGAAAAACTTCCTGTTGAATCTGTATCGTGGAATATGGCAGTCGAATTTTGTGGCAAACTCTCGCAAAAAACTGGTAAAAAATATCGCCTGCTGACAGAAGCAGAATGGGAATACGCCTGTCGTGCCCGAACTACAACCCCATTTCATTTTGGGAAAACCATTACCCCGGAATTAGTCAACTATGACGGAAACAGCCCCTACGCAAACGCCTCCACAGGACTTTACCGCAAACAAAAAAATGATGTAGGGAGTTTTCTCCCCAATGCCTTTGGACTGTATGATATGCACGGCAATGTTTGGGAGTGGTGCAGCGATAGGTGGCATAGAAACTATAACGACGCACCAACTGACGGAAGTTCCTGGGAAACTGGCACAGATAATAACCGAGTGCGACGTGGCGGTTCTTGGTACGACCTTGCGGTCAATTGCCGTTGTGCCTTTCGCTTCTCGCGTTCGCCGGGCATGAGTTGGTGGTCCTGGGGTTTGCGCGTAGCGGTTGCGTCGGTTTCTCCCTCGTCCTAGTTTTCCCGCGAGGACTCTTTTTTACCATTTTACCCTTTAGATAATTCGGCGGTTGAAACCGCAACTACACCAACAAAGTCCGCAAATATGAACGGAATTTGCACGCTAGCTAACGATACAGTTTGCGACCAACTAATTGCCTTGCTCAACAGTATTGAAGTTATTTTAGGCTTAAATATTCCCGTCTGCATTTATCCTTTCGACGACCATATACAGCAAATCAAAGCTGAAATTGTTAACCGTCCCAACGTGTTTATTTATGAAGATAGCGCCTCAATTCAGCGATGGGACAAATTCATGCAAGCAGCCGCACCAGAGCGTTTGAACCGCAAAAAGTTTCGGCTTTACGGCGCACACCGCCGCTTTTGTGCTTTCGACGGCCCGTTTGAAAAGTTTATCTATATGGATGCCGATACTTTGGTGATGAATTCCCTTGATGCGATTTTTCAGAAGTTAGAGCTATCTGATTTTGTGGTCTATGATTTTCAATTTCGCGACCCAACTAAAGTATATAACATTCAGTCGCCAAAACTTCTCCAAGTTTTTGAGCAAAATCGGATCGACTCGGAAATATTCTGTTCTGGATTTTACGGTAGCAAGCAAGGATTGTTTGACCAAAATACTAGGGACTGGCTGGTAGCTGAACTCAAATCGGGAGATGCAGAAATCCTTTATTCTGGTGCTGGAGAGCAGCCTTTGCTCAACTATATGGTGATGAAAACTGGCATAAATAGCTATAACTTTGCTCGCAGTCTCCCTGACAGGGAACAAACTGGGTGCAGCGTTACTTCTCAACATTTTGAAGAGCAAGATAATGTTTTGTATGACAAGGGAAATCGGCTGACTTACATTCATTATATTGGGGTGCAGCCGGATTTGATTCGCAGGGTTTGTGCTGGCGAAAATATTGAGTTTCCCTATCGCGATTTGTTTCTGCACTATCGCTATCTCCGCGAACCCGAAAAGCGGCCGATTTTTAGGGAACCGCTAATGTCTTATGCTGATATTTTTGCGCCGAATTTGCTAGAAAGAGTGTTGAGAAGGTTGAGGATAAATTTATGAGTCGCGGTATTTATATTGTTGCTAATGATAGGGTGATGGAAAGCGCGATCGCCCTTTTAGCCAGCATAGGCCTGTACAATAGTCAAGTACCAGTTTTTTTGATCCCGTTTGACGACAATTATCTGCAAGTCGCCGCCGCCCTCAGCAGCCTCTACGGGGTGCAATTGTACCCAAATCTGGGCTTTGTGGAACAGTTTACCAGGGAAATCGGCCAAATATTCGATCGCAACTTTCTCGCCCTTCCCAACAAAATGCGGAAACTCTGCGCCTGGTTTGGCCCCCTCGACGAATTTCTCTACATCGATACCGACATCATCGTCTTTGAAGACATCGCAGCCAACCTCAACAAACTCTCAGAAGTAGACTTTTTTTGCTGCGACTACCACCACCTCAGCGAAAAACTGCGAAACGTCTTTTCACCTGTCGTAAAAGAACAAAATATCTTTACCGACTCACAGCTTCAAGATGTATTCAACAGCGGTTTTTGGGCTTCCAGAAAAGGCACGATTACAGAAGCACAAATGTACGAAACTTTGCGAGAATGCGCGCAGCATCGAGAATATTTTGACTTTACTCAAAATGTCACCGACCAACCTATACTCAATTATATGATCCTTAAGTTAATTGTCAAACGCTGGAATCTTGTTAAAGATTCAGCGGCAGAACCTGGAAGCTGGGCTGGTTCTACACATTTTCAAGAAAGAGATTATGTGCTTTATGACAAAGGCAAAAGATTAAAATATATTCACTGGGCTGGGATACCAATTAAATCGGGCAGTCCTTATTGGAAACTTTGGCAACATTATCGTTATTTGGATGAGGGAAAACCCACTTTAGTGCAAAGATTATTCCGATATTTGTAGGGTGTGTTGGGCGCTGTTTTGATATTTGATATAATGCGAGATGAATGTAGCGCCCAACGCACCTCACGCGATGATTGGGTGCGTTGGGCGCTATATTGATATTCTATCAGACCGAGATAATTCGGAAGCGCCCAACGCACCCTACGGGATTAATTTTTTAATTAACAACTATGACTGATGGCATTTATATTCTGGGAAACGATGTGGTTTTTGACCACTTAGTCGCTTTATTGAACAGTCTCGAAGTCAATGGGGCGAAGAATATTCCTGTTTGCATCATTCCATACAATGATAACTTGCAAAAAGTGCGAGTTGAAATTGCCTCGCGAACTAATGTTACTCTATTTGAAAATACCGATTCCATCCTATTTTGGGAAGACTTCGCGACTGTAGTTTGGACATCTCACCAAAAAGCTCAAAAAAATTGGCAAGCTAAAGGTTGGGCGCCAGTGCACTGTTTGGGAATGCACCGAAAATTTTGCTGTTTTGACGGCCCTTTTGACAAATTTATCTATTTTGATGCTGACACTCTGTTAATGGGTTCTCTGGATTACATCTATCAAAAAATTGATGAATTTGATTGGGTAACTAACGATTTTCAATACAAATCTGACCTCAATTATGTCTTTGATTTATCATCGAAAAAACTCGCAGAAGTTTTTGAGATAGAAAGACTGGAATCTCAGATTTTTTGTGCGGGTTGGTTTGCTTCCCGAAAAAATGTGTTAAATCGAAATAACTTAGCCGAACTATTAAATAAATTGACTTCAGGGGAATCTGAAATTTTGTCATTGCGGGGAACTGACCAACCTTTATTTAACTATTTAGTCCCCCGCAGTGGCATCTCTTTTTATAACTTTGCTTACCATCAAGCAGAACAGGTAACGGGCAATCATTGGTCTTCTCAATTTGATGTGATAGATTATGTTTTATACGATAAAGGACGGCGGCTGACTTATTTGCATTACATGAGTATTTCGGCTGCACAATTTACTCGATTGTGTGCGGGCGAAGATGTTGAGATTCCTTACCGAGATGTATTTCTGCACTACCGCTATTTGCATTCGCCGGAAACACGGCCCAAATTAGTATCTCTTAATTTGTTGGTTCGCTTGCAGAGGAATTTCAAAAGTTGGGGTATTCAAAGGGTTAATAATGTTCTATTTAAGTTGCGTATTTTCATAAAGAAGGACTAAAGTCCTTACTACGAACCAACCTTATTCGTTGTTATAAAAGAGGGTTGATGTTTAATTGAAGGACTAAAGTCCTTACTACGAACCAACCCTCTCCGTTGTTAGAAAAGAGGGTTGATGTTTAACTATGGTTCTTCAAAAAAAGAATCCAAGTCTAAGGCTTGGGAACCTCCGCGTTGTAGTTCTATTAAAACTTTGCCTAGTTGAGTCCAAACCAGCCACGCGGTTAGTAGTGTCAGCGGCAGGGCTAGAACATAGGAAAGTAATTTTGGGAAGCCGAATATCTCCATTCCTGAAGCTAAAAATATGCAAATTCCGCCGGCCATTCCCAAAAAGGGTAACTGCAATTGCAGACCTTTTAGGTTGGACAAAGTACGGCTAGAACGATTTTTAGACCACAGTTCTACGGCTTGTTTGAGTGTTGCTTCAAAGGCTAAGCCGGAAGCCATACCTGCTAGTAATCCGGCGGTCATTAAAAAATACGGAGGTTCTGGAAAGTAATACACGAATAATTCTTTTGGGGTAATGGGAATGGGGAATGGGAATGGGGAATGGGGAATGGGGAATTGGGAATTGGGAATGGGGAATGGGGAATTGGGAATGGGGAATTGGGAATGGGGAATTGGGAATTGGCAAAAGTAGAATTATTTTCTTCCTTCTTCCTTTTTCCCTCTTCCTTCTTCCTTCTTCCTTCTTCCTTCTTCCTTCTTCCTTCTTCCTTCTTCCCTCTTCCTTTTTCCTTCTAATTAAAATCGAGTCAGGGCGGCTGTTCCTGCTGTGGAAAGCTCTGTCAAAGCGCCTAGAGCAACGTTGAACAAGCGACTTGGTTGCAGGTCTTCTTTGACTAAGTTCCAGAGGCTGCCAACTTCTTGGGTGTGAATGCGATCGTCCTCAATCAACGCTAACATTAGCTGGCGTCTCAAAAACGACCCTTCTTCTGACAGCAAAAATTGCAAGCCGAGTTGGGCTGTGGGTAGCAGGTCGAAACTGCGATCGGATCTGGCGATCGCGATCATGTCCTCTAATCTACTCCACTGGAATTTGCCGTCTTTAAATAATACCTCAATCAGGCGGCGCCGCAGTGCCGGAGATTCCCCGTTCAACAATCTGCGCGCTACGTAGGGATAGGCTACCTCGACTATTTTGAAGTCGGGATTCAGTGTCAGGGCTAAACCTTCTTCTGTTACCAGAGAGCGAATAATTAGGGCAAATTTCGCGGGCACTCGGAAGGGATAATCGTACATCAACTCGGAAAACTGGTCTGTAACCGTCTTGAAGTTAAAATCTCCCACCTTTTCGCCGACGATATCGCCGAGGACAGATTCCAGCGCCGGTACGATCGGCATAATATCTGTATCTGGTGTCAAAAATCCAAGTTTGACAAAATCCTGGGCTAACTCTAAATAATCTTTGTTGATCAAATGAACGACAGAATCAACCACAGTTTCTTTAGTTGTTTCTTCCATCTGATCCATCATCCCAAAATCGATGTAAGCCATGCGGCCGTCCGCTAAAGCAAACAGATTTCCCGGATGGGGGTCAGCGTGAAAAAATCCGTGTTCTAGCAACTGCCGCAAACCGCTGCGGACTGCGACTTCAATTAAAGTATCGGTATCCAAACCTGCGGCTTTAACAGCTTCGATATCTGTCAGTTTGATACCGTCAATCCATTCGAGAGTGAGAACACATTTTGCAGTATAGCGCCAGTAAATACTCGGAACTTTTACTGTTGGGTCATCGGCAAAATTTGTGGCAAATTTCTCGGCGTTGCGGCCTTCATTGATATAGTCAATTTCCTCGAATAGTTTAATACCGAATTCATCGACTATTAAACAGAGGTCGTGACCGAGATTTAGTGGCAACAACGGGCCCAACCATCCAGCCGCCCAGCGCATTAAGTAAAGGTCAAGACTCAAGATTGGCAGTAAATTCGGTCGTTGAACTTTAACTGCTACTTGTTCTCCGGTCATTAGACGAGCTTTATACACTTGACCGAGACTGGCGGCGGCGACTGGTTCGGGTGAGATTTCTCTGTAGGTTTCGCTGATGAGGCGATCGAGTTCTGCTTCTATAATCTCGAAAGCCCGCACTGAGTCAAAGGGTGGCAATTGATCCTGAAGTTTGATCAATTCTTGCAGAAAGTCTTTGCGAATTAAATCCGGTCTGGTAGAAAGGGCTTGGCCGACTTTAATGAAAGTGGGCCCCAAGCGGGTGAGTATTTGTCGCAGGTGGGCGGCGCGTTCCGGCTGGTGGGCGGCGACTTCGTGCTGCCAACTGTCCCACAACATCCCGAGCACGAAGCCTGCAAATGACCAAATAACGGTAATTGCTCGCCAAATTGCTTTCCAAGGACGGTTGCGGTAATATTGGGCGATCGCTTGTGGATCGTAGCGTCTAGCCTGAGTGAATTGATACTGAGGCACTCGTTTATTTTCCTCTTATTTTATGAAAATTGCAGCTTAAATTGAGAATTGGGCATGGGGAATTGGGCATCGGCCAAAGAGGGCATCGGCCAAAGAGGGCATCGGAAGTCGAAAGTTAAAACTTTCTTCCTTCGGCTACGCTCGAAGACTTGTCTTCCCTCTTCCTTACATCCGTTACATCCGTTACATCCGTTACATCCGTTACAGAATCCGTTGCCGAACTTCTTTCTTCATCATTGACCGATCGCAAATTTTAGGCGAGCGGAAAATGCACCCGTTGAAGGCGGATTGCCAGCCTAAATTTGTTTCTTTTCATTAAATATAGTACATAAAAGTACAAGTGCTCAGTCAAAATACTTAACCGAGATCCCTGAGATCTGCACTTTCTCACCGCACTGCAACCCTGCAATTCCTTTCTCCTGCTGCGTTTGCCTCGATTCCGGCCGTTGCGCCAAAGCTCCTAAACGCGATCGCCCTTGGCCAAACAATCTTTCAGCCCATAAATCGCCCGCTCCTGTTGATCCCTCGAAAGTTCCGGGAACATCGGCAAAGACAAGACTTCGCGACAAACTTGCTCAGCTACAGGCAACTGACCGGCTTGATAGCCCAAAGATTTGTAAACAGGTTGCAGGTGCAAAGGTAACGGATAGTAAACCATCGAACCGATGCCGGATTCCTGCAATTTAGTCCGCACCGAGTCCCGGAAATCGCCAGAGGAATTTGGCGCGCATTCTTGACTTGTCAGTCGAATTGTGTATTGGTTCCAAACAGGCTTGGCTGCGGGCAATTCTTTGGGGACAGCAACTCCGGGCACGCGGGAGAGAAATTCGCTATAAACGGCTGCTTTCTCGCGACGCTGGGAGTTCCAACTGTCGAGATACCGCAGTTTAATGCTCAGAATCACGGCTTGTAGGGCGTCTAAACGGCTGTTGTAGCCTATTTCCTCGTAAAAATACCTAGAAGACTGTCCGTGTTCCTTAAGCATACGCATGGAAGCTGCCAGGGCGCGATCGTTTGTTGTCACCGCCCCGCCGTCACCGCAAGCGCCTAGGTTTTTGGTGGGATAAAAGCTGAAGCAGCCGACATGGCCGATGCTGCCGACTTTTCTAGACTCCCACTCAGCGCCGACAGACTGGGCGCAATCTTCGATGACGGCTAGGTTGTGCTTGGTGGCAATTTCCATCAACCGAGTCATGTCTGTGGGTTGTCCGAAGATGTGAACGGGCATAATTGCCTTGGTTTTTTCGGTAATTGCCGCTTCGAGGAGTTCGATATCGAGATTAAAAGTGCCGCTGTCAATATCGACAAATACGGGAGTTGCACCGACGGCGCTGATGGTTTCAGCGGAAGCGAAGAAGGTAAAAGGAGTGGTAATCACTTCATCGCCCGGGCCAATTTTGAGAGCTCGCAAGGCCAAAATTAGCGCATCGGTGCCGGAGTTGCAGCCCACGCAGTCGGAAACGCCCGTGTAGCTGGCAAATTCTTGCTCAAAACTCTTGACGGCGGGGCCGCCGATGTAGCCGCCAGAGGCGAGCACTTTTTGTACCGCAGCGCCGATCTCGTCGCCAATCTGGGCGTACTGCTGGGTTAAGTCGAGGGGGGGAACGTTATTCACTCTTGACACCACAAATTGCAACCATTATCAAAGCAAATTCTTACAGCAAAACTGTTTCTCAGAAACCTTTATTCAAATATCTTATAGTTGGACGGGCAAACAATCACTTTATCGAAAGGGAGCGCGGATGTTAATTCTGCTAGATTTTACTGATTTGGGTTGGGCTTTGGGGATGGTGGCGATCGCGATCGGGCTTTCGGCGTGGCAGGGATTGGGGCTGGAGGGGTCGATCGCGATCGCGGCGGGGCGCACCCTGATCCAGCTAATCGGAGTCGGCTACGTGCTCGCCGTGGTGTTTGCGCCGGAGGGGAAAAATCCGTGGCTGGTGTTAGCAGTGTTAGCCATCATGCTGACAACGGCTAGCATGGTGGCCAGCAGCCGGATTAGTAAAAAAATCAAGAATTTGCTGCCGTTAGTTTTGGGTTCGATATCGATCGGTACGGCGTTTACTCTCGCCTATACAAACTTGCTAATTTTGCAACCTGACCCCTGGTACGAACCGCAGTATTTGATTCCCCTAGCGGGGATGATTTTGGGCAATGCGATGAACTCAGGGGCGATCGCGGGCGAAAGACTTGTCAGTACAGTTAACAGCAGCCAGTTAGAAATAGAAACCCATTTAAGTTTAGGTTCGACACCGCAGCAAGCAGTAAAACAGTACCGCAAAGATGCGATTAAAGCTGGATTAATCCCCACATTAAACACAATGACTGTCGTGGGAATTGTGACATTGCCGGGAATAATGACGGGTCAAATGTTGAGCGGTGTCAGTCCACTAGATGCTGCATCTTACCAAATTTTGATTATGTTTGTGTTGGTGCTGGCAACATTAATCGCCACTCTATTATTGACTGAGGGATTGTGTCGGAGGTTTTTCAATCAAGATGCACAATTAATCAAATGGTAAGGTTCGTAGTGAGGACTTTAGTCCTTCATGAATGCAGACTGAAGTCCTCACTACGAACCAATGTTATTGCGTCACGAACTCACTCATTTTCGATATAATGGTAATAAGGTTTGTAGTGAGGACTTTAGTCCTCTCTCATTTGATGCGGACTAAAGTCCTCACTACGAACCAATTTTATTGGAGGCTTCGGCATGATTCAAACTGCAACTAAAACGCTAACTTTTGAAGAATTTGCGGAATCGAAACCAGAAAACGGACGTTATGAACTGCACAACGGAGTAATTGTTGAAATGTCACAGCCATTAGGAGAGCATGAGGAAGTTATCAGTTTTTTAGGTTCAGAGTTAAATGCTGAGTCCAGAAGGCTAAAACTTCCGTATGTTTTTCCCAAACAAGCATTAGTCAAAAACATTGAAAATGACTGTGCTTATTCTCCAGATATTCTGATATTAAATCGCCCAAGTTTAGCATCAGAACTTTTGTGGAAAAAGTTCTCAACTGTGACTCAAGGGGCATCAATTCCGCTCGTTGTCGAAGTAGTTAGCACGAATTGGCAAGATGACTACATAAAAAAGGTAGGTGAATACGAACTAATTGGGATTCCCGAATATTGGATTGTGGATTATCTCGGTTTGGGTGGTCGCAGGTTTATTGGGAATCCCAAGCAACCGACTCTTTCGATTTATCGGTTGGTTGATGGTGAGTATGAAGTTAGTCAATTTCGGGGAGATGATAGGATTGAGTCGCCAACTTTTCCAGAGTTGAAGTTGACGGCACAACAGATTTTTCAAGCGGGATTGACTGAAGGATAAAATTGCTGGAAATACCGATATTGGGTAAGGACACGGCTTTAGTAGCGGTTCGTGCGTCGGCGCTACTTTCGACAATCACCACAAACTCAATCATTGATTTCTCTTGCAATCACCCAATCTTCTCCCTCCGCATCCCAGAATTCTCCGGTAGTCAAAGTTTGTTTTGCCCATTCTACATCAGGATGTTCATCTAATCTTTTGCAACGAGTCACACCGGAGTTATTGTTGCTTAATACATGGACTTGAGACGGAGTAAGTTCATCGACAAGGTACGGAGAATGGGTTGAAAAAATAATTTGCAGGTTGCTGTTTTCTTGAATAATTTCCTTAAAAACAGCGATTAATTCTCGTTGCGCTTTTGGGTGGAGTCCCTGTTCGACATCATCCAGTAACACTAAATTAGGTTGAGTTGGATTTATCAAAACAGTCAGTAATCCGAGGGCGAGCATTGTTCCTTCGCTAATCGCATGGGCTCGAATGCGCTTACCAGTATTCATGTCTAGGACAACTTCTTGCCCTGTAATTTCCTGACTTTCTTCGTAGGAGATAGATTTGCCATCGACTTCGATTAAGCGTTGTCGATTTACCATAACCTTGGCTCGTTTTACGCCTACTTTGCGTACACCTGGTACAATCCGTTTCAGCATTTATTGTAAAGATTGAAACTTATCTGGAGCTTCGTCACGAAGATAGTCTAAGGTAGGTGCTAAGCCTGAACCATCGAACTCAACTCGCGGGGTAATTGCATTGCTGTAAGCTGCTTTTGCAAGATTAGTAGCTACTAGCTTAAGATGAACTGCGTATCTCAAAGATTCAGGAATTGGATATTTAGCATCGCTCAGCGAACTTGACCATCCTTGTACATTTCCCGGTTCTCCATCGACTTTCCATGATGCTCTCGGAAACCAAGGAGGGTTAACGCTTTGTGTCCAGTTATAGGAAGCTTCCCAATCAGTCCGAGATTTGTATCCCCAAAAACCACTTACAGTAACAGACATATTATTTTGCCCAATTGTTGTAATAAATTGAGGCGCTCTTTCATTCTGAAAAATATTGGCAAATGATGAATTAGTAAGCCGACTGAGATAATGCAATGCTTGCAAAACTGATGTTTTACCAGAACTGTTTTGTCCTAGGAGGGCGTGTAAGCCTGAATTATCAAAATTAATTTCTGTATCTTGATGACTTTTGAAGTTATGAAGTTTTACCTTTTCTAGCATTTGATTGCTAACCTGATTTTATACTTTTTGATCGCCGATATTGTAGTTTGTGTTAACGAAGTATAACTCGATAGGTTTCATATAAAGCCGATCCCCCCTAGCCCCCCTTAAGAAGGGGGGGACAGGAAGCGATCGACATTTCTCCGTCTTAAGGGGAGCCACAGGAAGCGCTCAAAGTGGGTCTTCTTAAGGGGGATTTAGAGGGATCTGGCCTCGCATCAAAGCGAGATTTCTCAGCGGATGTTCTACTTCGGTTCGTGACTGGCAATCCGCTTGCCTTCGCCATCGTACACTTGCATCGGAATTTTCGCGTTTTCGGCGATCGCCTCCAAGGCCTTTTGCAAAGTAGCAACGTGCTTTTCCACAGCTTGGCGACTCTTCACAGCATTATTGTTATTCGCTTGAATGAAAGTTTGTTGCAATTTCTCCACGTAATCAGGATTCATCTGCACCGCAATCAAACCATTGCTAACAGTATAATCGCAAATCTTCGGCTTGCCTTGGCAAGTTTTATCCAAATCCGTCCGCGCTTTTTGCAAGTTTCTTTCTTCCCGCAACTTAACTTCCGCTTGCTGCAAAGATGTTGTGTAGGATTCGATCAGCGGTTTAGCTTTCTGGGAATAAGAAGTAGCCGCCGGAACTTGCTCGGCATAACTCAAAGCTCTCCGCCAGTTTTCCGATGCTTTAAACCAGCCGTTTTTGCCTTCTAAAATTCGAGCTTCCGCTGCTAAAGTCACAGCTTGAGTGTAGGCATTTTCCGAAATTCCTTCGACATTTCGGCGCTCGCGAGCTTGTGAAAGCTTGGTTTCGTATTTGGGAACTAGCAATCTACCTAGTTGATAAGATTGCGTGTTGCTGGGAATTTCTGATATAATTCCTAGGGCTTTTTCCCAACCGGCTTCTACTTGTCCCCATGTCTGGGATGTCTGAGCTACTGCTTCCCGAGCTTCGGCTATTTGGGCTGCACTTTTGGCGGCGAGCAACAATTTTTCGGCTTGTTTTTCTGTGCCTAATTGCCGATTTCCCGTGGCTAAATTCTTCCGGTATTCCTTCGCCTTTGTCTGAGCGTAGGGATAAACTGGGCTGCTTGTGGGGATTTCTCCGAGTTGGGCGATCGCACTTTGCCACAATGTTTCGGCTTGCTGCAAGTTCTGTTCGGAAACAGGCGGATTTTGGGTTTTCCCGGCGGCAGACTGTGCGAGGCGCGCTGCATCGATCGCAGACGTGATATTTTGACTTTGCTCCTGATATTTTTCGATCGCAGTTTGAGCCTCACCGCGATGAATTGACCAAGCGGGAATCGGTTCCAAAAGTGCGATCGCCTGTTTTAACTGTTCCTGCGCCTCTTCCGGGCTGCTAGCAACTTTTGACGTTTTCAGAGTCTTCGCCGAATTGTCGCTCAACTGTTTGGCATTGGCTAATGCAGTACATTCTCCGATGACGCAGGGCCGACTCAGCAGGTAATAACCGCCCGCCAAAATCACCGCCACCAGACTCACCATTCCGGCGGCCACCAACATCGTAAACGGTGAAGTCTTGGGCGTTTCGGCGACTGTTACCGCTTCCATATCCAGCGCATCGAAGGGATTGTCTGCAATATCTGGCCCGATTGCAGCTACCTTAAAGGCGATCGGATCGGCATCGCTGGAACTCTCAGAAAAATTAGGGAAATATTCATCCCCACCCGCTTTTTCAACATCCGTTTCTAACGGCATTTCCTCCGCTGCATCCGCCGTCTCACCAGCATCTTCTGCTAATACTATCCCAGTTTCTGCTGCGGGTTTCTCCTCGGGTTTTTTTCGCACTTCCACTGTTTTGGGTCTTGACAAAACAGGGTTGTTCATGGTAAAAGAATGGAAAGCATAAGGCTGTTTTTGCCCGGTAATTTTCAGGCAAAGTCCAATCTGTTGAATAGCTTCTGGTTGTATTTCGAGAATAGCAGCTTCCAGCACCGCAAAAGTCGGTTTAGCTTTAAGAACTAAACTGCGCGGGTGTTCTCCGACAACAGTTAAAGAGTCATCTCGAAAATCGCAACTAATATAAAGCGGTAAATTTTTAAATCCGGCTGCTTGCAAGTGTTTTTGCAACTCTACTTCTAGAATTTGTGCCTTGCTTTGTCGCGCTGCTACTGTCATATTTTGCTCCTCTATCTACTATCACCACTTGAGATTTTAGTTTGAAGAAATTATCGGGATTTCAGCTTTGTTTGAACTTATAGAAATCGTCAAGACGATTAGGAAGTTCTTAATTGCTGAAACCATTGCTTTTCTTCCTTCTTCCTTCTTCCTTCTTCCTTCTTCCTTCTTCCTTCTTCCTTCTGCTATGCACCAACTCAGCCAAATCTTAACTCTCAAATCTCTATTTTCAAATCTTAACTCTCAAATCTCAACTTGCAAGGCCTCTCCATAACTTTCGCCATAATAAACTTGAGTCACGTCAAAACGCCCGCCGTATTGTTTGAAAGGTTCTGCTGCATAACCGAGCGGCAGCAAACAGCAAACATCTACTTCAGCAGGAATTTGAAAGGCTTCTTTCACCTTAGCTGCGACAAAACCTTCCATCGGACAACTGTCTACTCCAAAGCTTTTAGCTGCAATTATTAAATGAGCTACTGCGAGCATTGTATGTCTGTTTGTCCAAGTTTCTAGGAACTCGAAGCAAGGATGGTTCTCGAACAATTGCGGGATTGCTTGTCGCATATAACCAGCTAAATTCTCGTTCATTCCGCCTGCGGCTTTGCCCAATTCGATTACGGCTTCGGTGTTTTCGGGTTGGGCGGCGCGCCGATCGCCACAACAGATTAACACGATCGGGGCTTCTACCACTTGCCGCTGGTCGAAGGCACAGGCTTTTAATTTTTCTTTGCTGGCTGGATCTTTAAGTACAATAAACCGCCAAGGCTGCAAGTTATAACCAGAGGGCGATCGCACTCCCAAGCGAAAAATCTCTGCCAATATTGCTGGAGGAATCGGATCGGGCCTAAAACTGCGCGCGGCCCGGCGGCTTTCGATCGCGGTTTTAACATTAATTGAAGGTTGAATTTCAATGGTCATGGATAATGGTAATTGGTAATCGGGAATTGGGAATCGGGAATTGGGAATTGGGAATTGGTAATCTGGAATTGTTAACTGCTAACTGTTAACTGCTAACTGTCAACTGTCAACTGTCAACTGTCAACTGTCAACTGTTACCCCAAACCCAACTCGCGTTTGAGTAAATTAATCGACTTAGAGCCGATATAATTTTCCGAGCAAACCAGTTGCGGGGGACGAATAATATCCTCTCTGGCGGCGTTAATGGCAGCTTTGACTGTAGCAAAACTCGGTTGGTCGCAGAAAATTGTTCTAGCCGATCGCACGATCGAGTTAATCTTGTAGGCATCCGACAGCAAAGCCGTCATCACCAGCAAATCCTCGCCCCGGAGACTGTGAATAATCACTTCAGTCGATCGCAACATTCCCGAACTCAGGCTCACGATACCCAAATAACTATCCTTCGGCAAACTCCCCACTAACTGAATTTCCTGAACATAATCATAGATGTCTACGGGAATCACTCGCACCGAACGTGGCGCCGAAATCGATTCCGCTTGTCCGATAAAATAACGACTCGTGATTACAGTTCCCGCAGAGATATTATCCAAAAAAGTACCTAAATCTTCCATCGCCACCAACTGGATGGGAATCCGCAAAGCTTGTTCCAGTTCTTTCGCCATCAACTCGCCCACGCCGATGTCTTCTGTGGGGGCTGTGACGACCACTCGGGCACTGCACCGGAGCCGCCAGTCTATTTCGGCCAAAAATAATTCCCTCGCTTGGTTGAGCGTACAGCCCTCTCCCAGCAGTTGATCCATACTTTCTTGCACTATTTTGTTAGCAAGGGGATATTCTTCGAGGATCGGGGATTTGAGTTTGCTACCGCCTTCGTGGCCTTGGGCGCGGACGTATATACCCGATCCGGCTTGGGCTTCTACGAGTCCGGTATTTTCGAGTTGTCGGTATACTTTGCTGATGGTGTTGCGGTGCAAACCTGTCTGCATCGCTAGCTGTCGGGTACTGGGCAAGCGGTGCCCGGGCGGAAACTGGCGCGAGGCGATCGCAAACCTGATTTGATTGAATAATTGCGTAGATGCGGGGATCTCGCTATCTGTTTGAATATGAAACTGAACCATATTAAAGGCTCCGACGACTTCAATTTAATATTTTTATAACGTTGAGTACCGTGCCTAGGATGGCTCGGATATCTCTGTGTATAGCATAATCTGATTTGGCTCATCTGCGGCGGCGGTTTTGCTTGGTTTGCGATCGGGGCTGATTGTTCAGGTACTTTCGAGTCTTAGCCGTAGGGTGCGTCAGTTTGACAATTCTCAATCATTACCAAAAATCTCATTCTGACGCACCATTCATTCGAGGAGTGCCTCAGTTTTGAGATTGTCAGTTTTTCCATAAAATCTTATTTTACCTCTTCCAAAAATATCTAGGACGGGCTCTCCGGCCCATCCCACAATTTTTTTCTTGTGGGATGGGCCGGAGAGCCCGTCCCAAATTTGATTAAAAACACTTTGGCAATCTCATCTATTCTTCCTAGGCACCATACTGCACTTAATTTGATTTCAATCTCCGATTTCCATCTCGCCTTCTGTCTTTCTACCTTTCAGAAAATAAGTCCGCATTTCCCCTTTACCCTTAATCTCAATCAAACCCCGTTCTTCAAATTCATATTTATCCCACAGCAACTCGTAAGTATAGATACTAACTTGAATGCGACCGGGGATGCCGTGAGATTCCATGCGGCTGGCTGTATTTACTGCATTTCCCCACAAATCATAAATGAATTTTTTAGTGCCGATTACCCCCGCTACCACTGGGCCACTATTAATCCCGATGCGGATGTTAAAATTCGAGTCTAGCTTCACATTTAATTCCTGAATAGCTGCTAGCATATCCAGTGCCATTTCGGCGATCGCCTCTGCGTGGTCTGGGCGTTCAATGGGAATACCGCCCGCTACCATGTAAGCGTCCCCGATCGTCTTAATTTTCTCTAATCCGTGCTTGTCAGTTAGTTGGTCGAAAGTCGAGAAAATTTCATTCAGCAAGTATACCAGTTTCGTCGCGGACATCGTGGTAGAAATTTGAGTGAAATTCACCAAATCAGCAAAAAGAATTGTGGCTTTTTCAAACTTGTCCGCAATTACCCCCGGTTCGTGCTTCAACCTATCTGCAATAGCTTCGGGCAAAATATTTAGCAGCAAACCATCAGTTTTTCTCTGTTCTTTCCTGAGTGCAGATTCCATCTGCTTGCGCTTGGTGATGTCGTGAAAAAACACAGAAATGCCGTCGTGAGAAGGAAAAGCCCGGACTTCCAACCACACTCTTAAGGGACGATAATATTTGTCAAAAGTTACTCCGACTTGTTTAGAAACAGCTTCATGAGACTCTTTATAGAATACCGAATTTACTAAATCTGGAAACTCTTCCCAAAAAATTTTACCAAAAAGTTCTTCCGGCTCGCGCTGCAAAAATTGCGCTGCTTTGTAATTGACGTAAGTAAATCGCCACTGGGGGTCGAGAGCAAAAAAAGCATCGCTCATTCCTTCTAGAAAATTGACAATTTGCTCGTCAGTAGAACGGAGTTTTGCTTCTACTTGTTTCTGTCTGATCTGCGCGCGCTTTAATTTAGCATAATTAATTCGCAACTCCATTTGGCTAATAACTTGCCTTCCTAAAGTCCGCAGGGCTTCTAGTTGTTCTGGGGTGAGATGGCGAGGAACTGTATCTATCGCGCACAAAGTGCCAATGGGGAAACCCTCAGGAGTTACTAGCGGTGCTCCAGCATAAAACCTAATATTAGGATTGGAAGTTACTAGCGGATTTCCGGCAAAGCGCTCGTCTTCTAAAGCATTGGGTATAACTAGCAATTCGTTGGGATTTAAAATAGCGTGAGAGCAAAAAGCTATCTCTCTGGGAGTTTCTGGCGCCTCCAGACCGACTTTTGATTTAAACCACTGTCGGTTAGCATCTACTAAGCTGACTAAAGCAATAGGAGTGCCGCAAATATAGGATGCTAAAGCTGTTAGGTCATCAAAAGCTTCGTCGGCATCTGTATCGAGAATGTTGTAGCGGTTAAGTGCTTTTAGCCTGTCTGCTTCATTGCTAGGCAAAGGTGCAGCTTGCATTGGCGGCGGTGCGACTACACTTTTTGTCCGAAAAATACGCGCCAGTCTCCGTGCTGCGAATTTTTGGACTTGCACCGCTAGTTTTTCAACGAACACAAAAAGACCTATTTGCCAAGCTTTATTCATATTTCTTTATGTTGCTCACACATGATAGAACTGCGGGCGATCGCACTGGGAACATCTCAGTTTTGCATTTGTAGTGGACTTCCAGAGTTCTCTTGCTATGTATAGCACGCGAGCGACAACGCTTGCAGTGTAAAAAAAATGCTTTTTGCAAAAATTGAGAGGCTCCCGATCGCACTTTTGGCGATCGATACCTATGCACTTACACAACTAACTCCTCAATCTCCCGAGCTTTTGTTGGCAGTTCCCCTGTCAATACTTCTCTACCTCCTTCGCTGACAAGTATATCATCTTCAATGCGTATCCCCCGGACATCTGCGAATTTTTCCAACTCGTCCCACTTTACAAAATCTTTATATTTGGCGCGAGTTTCTGGGTTATTTAAGATTGCCGGAACTTGATAAAAACCAGGTTCGATCGATACCAGCATTCCCGATCGCAAAACACGATTCAGCCGCAAAAAACCCAACCCAAACCGACTGCTTCTCACTCTCCCCGCTTCATAGCCAGCCAAATCGCCCAAATCTTCCATATCGTGAACATCCAAACCAATTAAATGTCCTATACCGTGCACAAAAAACAGCGCGTGAGCGTCCATTTCTACCAAATCGTCAACAGGGCCCCGCAAAATGCCCAAATCTACCAATCCTGACGCCATAATTCTAGCAGCTAACAGGTGAATATCTTGATATTCCACGCCCGGACTAATTTGCTCGATACAAGCATCGTGCGCTGCCAAAACTACATCATAAATTGCTCTTTGAGTCGGCGAAAACTTGCCAGAAACCGGCCAAGTGCGAGTCACATCAGCCGCCCATCCCATTGACGATTCGGCACCGACATCTGCTAACAGCAAATCTCCTGCTTGTAGCGGATTGTGATAGTGTTCGCTGTGCAAAACTTCCCCCTGCACGGTGACAATACTTGGGTAGGCATAAGTCATATTTTCCGAGATGATGACACTTTCCATTGCAGCCCGCACGCCCGCTTCAATCTTAGCTGTTCGAGTTGCCGCCATGCCCGCTTTGTGAGCTGCTACGGTGACAGCCGCAGCTTGACGCAATTCGACCAAACTGGCTGCATCGTGGCTCAGGCGCAGAGATACGATCGCCTGAGTTAATTCCAGATCGATGCCGGTTGGCGATTTGGACGGTGAAGCGGAGCGATCGAGAATTTGAGACTGTTGCAACCGAGTTAAGCTATCCTGGAGGGCGATCGTAGCTGCATTTGTCCCTCGCGCTTTCAACTCACTCATGGGGTAAGCAGCATCAGCCCTAATTAGTTCAGCAATTTCCGCTCTTTTCGGCATTTCCCCGTGCCAAAGCGTGCTGCTAGGATCTGGATCATCTAAGAACAGTTCTAACTTCCCAGATTCTAAACGAATCGCAGCATTTTCTAACGGCAAACCAGCAAAATATAGAAAGTGACTGCTGGCGCGAAAAGGATAAACAAGTGCCGGATAATTGCGAGGAATGCTGCGCCCCGACCACAGAATTACGGGAAAATCAATTAAACTGGCCAGTTTTTGCCGCCGTTCCTGTAAAGTATTTGTTAACAAATCATAACCTTTTGTAATTTTCATTGGTAAAAATTGATAATTTTGAGTTCGTTTTGTAGTAAGGACTTCAGTCCTTTGATTCTAGGCATTACAGCACTTTTGTGCTAACTACAAATTTAGCAGCCATTTTGAGGGAAAGTCTAATCTTTATTTTCTTTTTTGCTGCACTCTTTAGTGCTATGTTTGCGATCGTCTTTGTCGTCATCGCAGCCATAATTTTGTTCACCAGGAACCTTTGCCGACGGTCAAAATAAAAATGCTGAAAGTGTTACTGCACAAGCAATACAGCAAAAAATAACAGCCGCGGTGTGCCAAAGAAGCCGATCGGGTTGTTGTGGATTTTGTGACATGAGTAATAGCCTCTATTGACGATCGTATATTTGAGAATTTAAAGTATAAGTAAATTCACTGAAAAAAAATATGAAAACTTCTCACACAGCTTCTAAAACTTCGGTGCAAGTACGCGATTGGCCGATCGAACACTTACCGGGATTGAGCAACGAAAACCAATCTCAACTAGAAGAGTGCGGCATCACCACCACCGCACAACTAATTCGGATGACGAAAACACCGGCTGCGAAATCGTTGCTAGCACATCAATTACAGATTAACATTCAATATGTTAATAAATGGGTAGCAATGGCCGAGCTGGCTCGAATTCCGAGTGTCGGCTGTCAGTATTGCGGGCTGTTGCTGCACGCGGGCGTTGCTTCTGCGGCTCAATTGGCTCAAATGCCCGTGGAGAGGTTGCACCAACAAATCCTGAGACTCCACGTAGCGACAATGCAGCGCAATGATTTGACTCCTTCAGTCGATCGCGTGCAAAAATGGGTTCTACAAGCTAAATTAGTCATTAGTCATTAGTCATTAGTTATTGGTTATTAGTTATTGGTTATTAGTTATTGGTTAATTCCCAATTCCCCATTCCCCATTTCCCATTCCCAGCGCGGGCAAATTCCCAGCGCGGGCAAATTCCCTGTTTGCCCAATTCCCAGCGCGGGCCAATTCCCAATCCCCCATTCCCAATTCCCCATTCCCAATTCCCCATTCCCAAATATTATGTCAATTGAAGTTTACGGAATTCCCAACTGCGGAACCTGCAAAAAAGCTTTCCAGTGGCTCAAAGATAGTGGTATTACTTACGAGTTCATTAACACAAAAGAACAGCCACCAACTCGCGAAACCATTCAAAACTGGGTAGCTGCTTTGGGTTTTAAACCAATGCGAAATACATCTGGCCAATCCTACCGCGCCTTGGGCAACGAGAAGCAAGACTGGACGAATGCAGAGTGGGTGGAAGCCTTTGCGAAAGATGCAATGCTGCTGAAACGTCCTCTTTTTGTCAAAGATGGAACGGCTGTTTTAGTCGGTTTCAAAGCAGAAGTAATTCGCGAAAAATTGGGGATTTGAACAAACTAAAGAATGAGAATCAAATAACTTACAATTTTTATTGTTATTGTGGGATGGGCGGGACGCCCATCCCACAAATATGTGTAAATTATTTAATTCACGCTCCTAAGTTCAGCGCATTTTTCGCATAAACTTCATTTCACCGATATCATCAGTGAAACCCCAACGTTTGTAAAATGGTATCATTTTCGGCAAACAGTTAAGAGACAAATTCTCCACGGCTTGCAGTTGGGGATGATTTAAAACTGCATCCATCAACACCTTACCCAGTCCCATCTTTCTGTATGTTGGGTGGACAATCACATCAAAAATCGTGCCTCTGTAGACAAAATCAGTCATGACGCGGCTAAAGCCAATTAATCGTAGCTTGCGGGGCGGGACGCCATCGCCCTCATCGACCAAACCAATGATAACATCAGTCGCGGCCAGCATTCTCACCACATCCTCCCGCGTCCGCTTGTTGCACCAAAACTCGTTTTTGTACAAATCCATCAAGTCGGAAACCTGACTGTCAGTCAAAGTTTCCACGATTCGGTACTTATCCATTTTGTCGGTCATACTCAATTTTACCGTAATCTAGTTTAATTGCGCGATCGGCTAAATCGAAATAGCGATCGTCGTGACTGATGACAAACACAGTTTTCCCCCGCTGCTTCAACTCCGGTAACAACTGCTTGTAAAAAATATCCCGAAAAAACGGATCTTGATCCGAAGCCCATTCATCAAACAAATAAATCGGCCTGTCTTCCAAATAAGCCGTCAGCAAAGCCAGCCGCTTTCGCTGTCCCTGAGACAAAGCCGTGGTTGACAAAACGCCATCTTTCACCTTAACTTTATTATCCAAATGAAACTCTCGCAGATATTCAGCAGCCTGATTGTCCAAATCGCGATCGGTCATTCCCAAAAGGCGATCGAACAAATAGAAATCAGAAAAAATCACCGAAAAATGCTGCCTGTACCACTCACGGTTTTCATCATTAATCGTCTGTCCATCTAGGAGAATCTCTCCCGATTCAGGAATGTACAAACCAGCGAGCAACTTAGCCAAAGTAGACTTACCGCTACCGTTACCCCCAATTATAAACACCAATTGACCGGAATGAAACTTCAAATTCAGTTCGCCCAAAACAAAATTGCTATCTTCCTTATCTCCAGGATAGCTGTGAGTAGCTCCTTTTAACTCCAAGGTCTCCCACCGAGAATTCTCAGGTAATTTAACCGCAGCAGTTATCTCAGATTGACTCGCCAAAGCCAATCCCATTCTCTCAATCTTCTCCACAGAAGTATTAGCCCGAAAAATCAGCGGTAGCCTTTGCAAAATATTCTGAAACGGAGACATCAAATAGGTACTTGTCAGAATATACGCTGACAAAACAGGCGTAGAAACTGGCACAAATTTCGGCAAAGCAAACAGCAGCAAACCAATCAGCATAAAAAATAGCAATTGTCCGACTCCCGTCGCCACTGCTGCGGTATTCAGCGCCTGCAAATTGTAATTGCGAGAATCAGCAGCGCTTACCTGCAACTCTTCATCAAAAAACTCTTTGCGGCGCAACGAATGCAGTTTGATTTCCTTAATTCCTTCAGTAATGCTGCGAAAATGTTTAAACAATCTATCCTGTTCTTCTCTGGCTAAATTGAAGAATTTTCTCATTCTGTTTAGCAAGAGCTGTACAGTGGCGATAGTCAGCGCTAAAAAAGCAAATACAACTGCAAAAACTGCTCCAGAAAGCGTGCTTAAATAAGTCAAACATCCTACAACAATAGCGATATCAACGCAGAGAAAAGGAATCAAAAATATAGTATTAGAAAGAGTTCCCACATCATCGGTGAGAGTAGCCAGCAACCGATTAGCGCCCAATTCTTCCAAGTGCCGCAAAGGAGAAGACAAAATCCCTCGGCTCAAATTCAGTCGCAGATTGTAAACAGCTTCTTGAGAAAGGTAGATTAACAAAAATTGGGAAATAACTCCGGTGACGAGGGCTAAAACTGCCAATCCAGCAAAATACCAGACTAAATTCTGATTGGAATTGTCGCTGATGGCGCGGTTGATGAAAGCAATTAACTGCGCGCTGCAACCGCCGCTAATTAAGCCTGTGAGTATGGCGATGGAAACATTCAACCAAGAAGCTTTTAAGAGTAGCCAGATTACATTCATGCGATTTTATTTTTAGTTGAATAAGTGTTCGTAGTGAGGGCTTTAGCCCTCTCTTATTTGAAGAGGACTAAAGTCCTCACTACGAACCTAATTGATGCGGACTGAAGTCTTCACTACGAACTTATTTGATGCGGACTGAAGTCCTCACTACGAACTTATTTGATGCGGACTAAAGTCCTCACTACGAACCTATTTGATGCGGACTGAAGTCCTCACTACGAACCTATTTGATGCGGACTGAAGTCCTCACTACGAACCTATTTGATGCGGACTGAAGTCCTCACTACGAACCTAATTACTGATGCACTTCTGTTTCCTCGGTTTCAAATATAACTAGCTCATAGATATCACTCATCAACATTTCCACTCCCACCGAAGCGAAAGAAACAGTTGCAGACTCTCCCTCATATTCCTGAAACAACCATTGATTTGATTCATTTTTAATATATTGTTGCACTAAAAATTCTTGTTGGCTGACTAATACGTACTCGCGGAATTTAGGGAGCGATCGATAAAACCGAAACTTATCCTCTCGATCGAAATCCTTCGTAGACTTAGAAAGCACTTCCACAATCAGTACCGGATTGAGTATCTCATCCTTGCGTCCCTCTGTGCAAACTAATTCTCCTTCAACTACCATCACATCCGGGTAAGTTCCCCGTCGGTGTCGAGGAATCCACAACCGCAAATCACTCATAAATGGTCTTGCATTCTTTCCCCGCAAAGTAGCTTTCAAAAAGGCATAAATATTACCTATTATCTGGCTGTGATTAATTGTGCCACCTGTCATCTGTACAATTTCTCCATCGCGATATTCATTTCTAAACTCGGCAGTTTCTTCTAATTGCCGGTACTCATCGGGAGTATAAAACTTTGGCTTGGTTTTTACTAACATTGTGACCTCAACGGTTGCGACTATTTTTTAATTATTGACTTGAGAAGCCTTGAATTCAATAACTGTTGCCTCATGTAGCACTGGAAAATTCACTGAATTAGCAATATAACAAACATGATGTGCATTGTCGTGCAAACTGCGTGCTTTTTCCAAATCATTACCAGCTTCGATGGTTGCGTGCGGATGCAAAATTACCTCCGTAAACCGAATTTTGCCATCTTTTTGTGCCATCTTTCCCGTAGCTTCATCCGAGTAAGAAATTACCCGAATCCCCGCACGAGCACACAAAGCAAGATAGCTCAACATATGGCAAGCTGACAGCGACATTACCAATAAATCTTCAGGATTGTACAGCGCAGCATCGCCTCTAAAAGTTGGGTCTGCTGAACCTAGGAATGGTGGCTTACCCTCGATATTTATTGTATACTCGCGAGAATAAGCATCATAAGATGCAGTAGAACCTTGACTGGCACCTGTCCAAACTGTATGGATGCGGTAGGTGTGTTCTTTGCTCATTTATATTAATTTACTCATAAAAATTATGATTAATATTATATCACAGGATCGGTTCGTAGTGAGGACTTTAGTCCGCATCAAATTATGAGGACTGAAGTCCTCACTACGAACGTATTTTTTACAGAAAAAAAGCGCCTCACTTGTTACAGTTAGGCGCTATATCATCTTTCAAAATTTGCTGAAATTAATCGTTGCGAGACACAAGATTTGATTCAACTTTCGCAGTTGCAACTGGTACAAGTTGAGTCAATGCCGATTGCAGCATGGGAGTTTTGGTGACAGAATCGTTTGCTAAGTTAAACAAAGGATTCGATAAAATTCCTGCCAGTGTTGTTGCTACTAAGGTGACTACAACGCTGACCTGCAAGGGCCGCATTCCCTGAAGGTTCCAGCGAACTGGCGGATAGTTTTTCACTGCGTCCGACATTTCTTGAGGTTCTTTTACTACCATCATTTTGACGACGCGGATGTAGTAGTAAATTGAAACTACGCTGGTAATTAATCCCAGGATAACTAAGCCGTAAAGTCCTGCTTGCCAGCCTGCCCAGAATAGATAAATTTTGCCGAAGAATCCAGCCAATGGCGGAATTCCGCCGAGGGAAAGCAGGCAAATACTTAAGGCTAATGTTAGCAGCGGGTCTTTTTGATACAAACCGGAGTATTCGCTGATTTGATCGGTTCCTGTCCGCAGGGAGAAGAGGATGATGCAGGCGAATGCGCCCATGTTCATCAACAGGTAAACCAACATATAAAATATCATGCTGGAGTAACCGGCTTCGGTTCCTGCGACTAAACCAATCATTACAAATCCGGCTTGGGCGATCGACGAATAAGCTAAAAGCCGCTTCATGCTAGTCTGGGCGAGGGCCACTACATTGCCCAATACCATGCTGAGTATGGCTAAGGCTGTAAATACGAAGTGCCACTGTTCTGTGAGTGCGGGGAATGCACTTGTTAACAACCGGATTGCTAGGGCAAAACCGGCGGCTTTGGAACCGACTGAAAGGAAGGCGACAACTGGTGTCGGCGAACCTTCGTAAACGTCTGGAGTCCACTGGTGAAAGGGAACTGCGGAGATTTTGAAGGCGATTCCGGCGATCGCAAAAACCAATGCAATCACCAAACCGAGAGATTCACCGTTATTAACTGTAGAAAGGTTAGCTGCGATCGCGCTTAGCGTAGTTTGGCCGCCAGACAATCCGTACAGCAGCGAAATACCGTAGAGAAACACCGCCGAAGAAGATGCACCAATTAACAAATATTTCAAAGCAGCTTCATTGGAACGCGGATCGCGTTTTGTATAACCCGTCAGCAAATAAGACGAGATACTCAGAGTTTCCAACGAAATAAAAATCATCACCAATTCATCAGCGCCGCTGAGGAACATTCCCCCCAAAGTAGCGCTGAGCAAAATGCCGATAAATTCCGCTAAAGCAGTACCCGTTTGCAGTACGTAGCGGACGGATATCAAAATAGTGACAGCCGCCGTCAAAGCGATTATTCCGCGAAACACCAAACTCAAGGCATCGCTGTTAAAACCGCCCAGAAACGAGATAGTGTTAGCGTTATCCCACTGCAAACACAAAGCAGCGACGGCGGCCAGCAAACCCGCAACGGCAACGTAGGGAGTCCAATTAGAAGAACTGCGCCCTACGATTAAATCGCCGACGAGAACCACCAAGAGGGTGATGATGACAATTCCCTCGGGTAAGATAGTTCCAGCATTTAGCTGGGCTGCAAGAGTAGCAAAATCCATATTTTCAGTCAGGTTGGGTAATACAGGCCCAAAAGGCTGTAATGGGCTGTGAGCTCGTAAAAATTCTTTACCAAACTGGATTGTAGCTGATTACAGCTTCGCGATCCCAGTTTTGCGGTGTTTGTTGCCTGGGAGTCGGCGGGGAGTCGGCGGGGAGTCGGCGGGATGCGGCGGGGAGTCGGCGGGGAGTCGGCGGTTGAAACCGCTTCTATACAAACAATGTCTGCCTCCGCAGACTGAAGAATTTAGAGGTAATATCGTGCCCCAAGAGAACTACGGCAATCAGATGGGTTCGATCGTTTGGACTTTACTCAACCGTTATGGATGCGGACTCGCATTCCGAACGATCGAACCTCAATCTGCCACAATATAGAAAATCCCACCAATCACTCGGAATGACTGACTCGCTAACCGCCTACAAGCAGCAGATTCTCAATGATTTTAACAACCGCCCGGATTACGAAACTGAGTTTCACAAACGGGCGGCAACTCGGTTAGTAGAATTGGCCCAATTGCGATCGCACCAGCAAGTTCTAGATATTGCTACCGGAACCGGTTTAGCGGCGATTGCGGCGGCCCAGGTTGTTGGGCCCGGGGGCAGTGTTTTGGGAACGGATTTTGCTGCGGGAATGTTGCAGCAAGCGAGGAAAAAAGTTGCAGATTTAGGGCTGACGAATATCGAGTTTGCGGCAGCAGAGGCCGACGAACAAGAATTTCCCGAAAGCCAATTTGATGCAATTTTGTGTTCCAGTGCGATCGTCTATCTGACAGATATTCCCCAAGCCCTCCGTAAATGGTACAATGCTCTGAAACCGGGCGGAGTTGTCGCCTTTTCCTGTCTCGCAGAAACATCTCCAACCACATCTATATTGTTTCGGGAAGTCGTGCAGCGATACGGCATTACCATCCCGAATCCCAACGAGTTACTGGGGACGCACGAAAAATGTTGCCAAATTTTGCGATCGATCGGGTTTGAGAATATTGAAATTACCAACGAGCAATTTGGATCTTACTTGCAAGATGCCGAAGCTGCTTGGAATGGCAACGCAAACAGCGCATTCGGACTTCAGGGAGTGCCACGGTCTGACCAACAATGGAAACAGTGCAAACAAGACTATTTTGCAGGTTCGTAGTGAGGACTTTAGTCCGCAGGTTCGTAGTGAGGACTAAAGTCCGCATAGTTCGGAACAGAAAAATCATCAGGATCAACTGTAGAACAGGTTCGTAGTGAGGACTTTAGTCCTCTAATTGAGCGGACTAAAGTCCTCACTACGAACAGTGTTGATTGCTGGTTGGTGACAGGACATAATATTATCCATCCTCAGAAACACGGCGCAATATTTTCTCCCCAATTAGCACGTTCCTTGGATTATCAACTAATCCTGTATCGAGTAACACAACACCAAAAAGTACCGCCCATCCCTTGGCGCGTTGCAGTGTTGCTTCCGAAATATTTGCATATTCTGCGATCGCCAGTTGGCGTGCATTTCGATCGCCAAAAAGCATCCAAATAGCAGCAAGATCTGTGGCAATATCGCCTGATGTCATGTCGCCCCAATCAATAATCCCGGCGATCGCACCGTTTTTAACCAGCACGTTTCGCGGGTGAAGGTCGCCGTGCAGCCATGTTGCTTCAACGTCAACAGGCGCGTTTAAAGCCACATTCCAAGCATTCTCGATCGAGAGATAGATCGGGTTATTTTTCGCCTTCAGTCGCTGCATCCGTTCCTCAACAGAAGCCGCCCGAGAAGGCAACGGTACGCCGCGAAAGGCATTTGATGGCGCATTGAATGGCGCAGGTACGTGCAGCGATCGCAAGAATGAAGCAAAGCGTTTTGCCTGATTGGCATGGGGTTCTTGTCGATCGGCAGTTACACCGGGCAGCCAGGGCAATACACTCCACCGCCAAGGATAACCCCCTGCCGGCTTGCCCACCCTGCAAGGCGTTGGAACAGGGATAGAAAGTCGATCGGCCAAAAGCGGCAGCCAAGTTTGCTCGTTTTCGAGAAGGGAGGCTGCTATTTTGCGGCGCGGGAGTCGTACAGACAACTCGTCGCCCAGCCGAAACATTGCATTATCCCAACCAGAATCAACGAGATGCACCGACAAGTGTTTCAAATCTGGGTGCTGGTTTTCTAACAATCTGTAGACGAGGGCCGCATCTATTTCGACTTCGGATATCGGCGTTCCTATCGAACTCGGTTTTGCCTCCAACTCCATATATATTTGCCTCCTTATCTTGACTGTCGCCTTTTCAAGGGTAACGGAGGGCGATAGTCAGAAATGCCGCTGCCACAAACGCTGCTAACGCCCGCACATGATTCCAAAAAGTCCAGTTAACAAGGTAGCTAGCCCATAGTTTCGCGCCCTCAGCGCTACCAGGCTCGACTTTCGCCAGCGCATCGTTTAGCGGTACATTGAGTGCGATCGTCACTCCCACCGTGCCAACTAGATACAACAAGCTACCAATCAGCAAATAGGGGATGCCCGGTTGATGCCACTTTAATGAGGAGAAAATCAGAAAGATGCAAGCCGCAGCCGTTCCCAGAAACACCGTCATAAACAACGGATTGATGACTGTAATATTGATCGACTGCATGGCCGCAATGCCCTGCGCCGGCGGGAGTCGGCTAAGGGCGTTCATCACGAAGGTTGAGAAGGCAAAGAAGACTCCGGCTATCAGCCCGCAGCCCAGCGCAGACAAAAGTTTCAATGCGAAGTATTGTTGCACAATCAGATGTTGCGGTATCATCTTACCTTCCTACCTGTTGAGCGACTTGGACGCGAGCATTGGCGATCGCGCCTTTCTTCCTGTTCTAACAAATTCTCCCACAGCGCGATCGCTTTTGGTAGTGCGTCCTGGTGTCCGCAAAAGGGAGCGTCCTGGTGTCCGCACTACGAACGAACCGTTTTTATTACGAGTAATCGACCGGACATGATATTAGCGATCGCTTCGGTTTAGGATTGTTTCAATTTGATTTTGTACTTGTTCCAATTCCCGGCGTTTGTCAGCCAGCCAAGCTTTTTCGGCTTCGCATTCTGCTTGATTTTGTCGATCGCGCTTTTCCTGCTGTTCTAGTAAATTTTCCCACAGCGCGATGGCTTTTGACATCGCATCGCTATTCGCATCAGCGCGATCGGCAAATACTGCAATAATTCTTTGTTGTACCTTCTCAAAAATAGACTCTGCCGATTCGCCAAATTTCTCAAAGCCTAACTCACAAACTTTTTCCTTAATCTGAGCTTTAACAGCATCGCCATCTAAAAAACTCCAGCCCAAACCGCCACCAGCACCAGCGGCTAAGCCACCCAAAACAACTCCTATAAAACCAAGTCCTGTAAAAAATAGCAACGCAGCACCAACTGCTGCACCAATTCCTAAACCCCCCAAAAATCCACCATCCTCAATCTCGCCAATTGATGAAGCTATTCTGCTTCCACTGCTGTTAATTCCGCCTAAGCTACCTGCTGTTCCTAAGTTATTGAATTGAGCGACAAGGCTAGTGCTGAGTTGCTGGTCAAACTGTTGAAATTCTTGCCGTATTGCATAAATATCTTCACCGATTTGGCTGTCTAGCACTCCCATATTTTGTTTTAAAATTGACTGTACTTTTTGATTTCCCCAGTCATCAATTTCTTTGGTAATGTCTCGTACAAATTGATCTGCATAATCTTTAGTCAACTTGTCTTGACTCATGATGTGTCCGTGTTCGGAAGTCCAGCGATGACTTTTTGCCCTCAGGCGTTCTCCCAATCCTTCCACCCATTCATGCCAAGATTCAAGAGCTTCTTCTAAAGATTGCTCCATCAATTCATTCGCTAAAAGTTTGATTTTAACCTCGCGACCGCTCACTTCCGCCATTTGTTCAAATATTTTCTGCTTATCTCCTTCAGAAACTGTCAATTTTCCCTCTGACATTTTCTGCCATTGATTCAATTCCTGACAACCAGTGTCAATAATTTGCTGAATTCCGGCGGCTGATTGCTGAAGTTCGATCGCCCCCCGTTCAACTGTCAAAAACTGTTCCAGAGATTTGGTAAAATCCTGAAAAGATTTCACATACTCATTTTCCGTTTCATCCAAAATCGCCTCAAGTGCAGATTTAGCAGAAATAAAATGAATCCGGTTTTCACCAGCAATAATTGGTTTTGCCCCATTAACAATTGTTTCTACCCTTTCTTTTACATCCTGGCGATCCTCTTCAGTCTCCAGCCCATCGAAAAAATTCACTGCAATAAAAATGTTTCTTGCACCTTCATCTTCTTTACCATAATTCAATTCTTTTTTCAAGTAGAAAAGCAGTTCTTCTTCTGTCTGTGGTAAAACATTGTTAGCATTAGTCAAAAAAATAACAGCATCAGCCGTTTTCAGAACTTGCTGAGTCGCCAATGTGCGTTCCGCTTGTTCGTTCAATCCGGGAGTATCAATAATTTCTACGCCCTTGCTGCACAACTCTAATTCGGGATGCTCAAAAACGATTTCTGCAATTTCCGATTTGGCTATTTTATCTGCAATAGAACCAGAAGCCGCCTTTTTAGAAATAGCAGCTTTCTCTTTATATTCTTCCGGCGAAATCTCTTCCTTACATCCATTTTTATAGTGACAAATAACCCGCCGCTTCGACCCATATTTCAAAATAGTCACCGTACCGCTACAGGGAGTAGCCCTCACTGGTTGGATTTTCTCGCCCACCAAAGCATTTAGTAAGGTTGATTTGCCCTTACTAAAGTCACCGACAACAGCAACGCGGAAACATTGAGATTCTAATTTACGAGATATTTTTGTTACTTCTTCTGTTAAATTAGGAGATATGACGTTGCGATCGCTCCCATCTTGCAGGGTTAAATACAGCGGCTGACAGACAGCATTTAGTTGTTGCCGGTACTCCTGAAATTTTTTCAACTCCTGATATGACGAGACTGAATGCTTTTGATTTTTTTGCTGTTTCGGTTTTGCTGGCAAATGCTGGAGAATGTGACTTGCAGCACGGACAAACATAGAATCGAGAGATTGAAATTGTGCCGGATCTAGTAACGATCGCACTTTTTCTAAAGCTGCTGTATCTTCGATAGCCCTACTGCTAAAACTCGCCTCCAAAACAGTCAAATATCGCCCATCGATTCCGAGTCGATCGGCAACGTTCTTCAAATACTGTTTTTCGATCTCGTCCATCGATCCATCTGCGACCGACATCTGATAGCCAAAACTAATTAGCAGCAGTTTTTCCTCCTCAGAAAAACACGCTGTCAGCGCCAACAACACCGGAAATTTATTGTAAACTTGATGTTGCGTCACGCTTTTAACCATTGGCATTACCAATTTTTGCAAGCTGTTATTAGCAGGAATAAGTTCCCTCAAAGTTGTCACCAGTTGCTGCTTTTCTTCAGCGCCAAAAGTACCGTCGGCATTAATGACTCCCAGCAACACAGTTATCAGCGCCGCCAGAAACAGAATCGGAGGATTAATATCCTCTTTGCGGAGGTTTTGCCCTGTCAGCCGCAAAACAACCTCAACAGTTTGCGAACTAATTAGCGAAGTGTCCATTTGCCGCGCCTTTAGATAACTTTTTTTTATTTAATGTATCATAATTGATTAGTAATTCTTTGGGTATGTTACGGGGTAAAAATCGATGGTGAACTTTGTATTTCCCCCTGCGGTACAGGCTGCGATCGAGGCTGGCAAGTACGTACAAGTTTTTACATCTGCCGGAGTGCCGATCGGCATGGCGAGAGATGCAGCGACGGGACAGTTTGCTGCCCATGCCGTTGGCGCGGTTGTCAACAACAGCCCGCTATCGCCGTTAGTGTCTCCCGTGCAGCTTGCTATGGGCGGCTTGCAGATGTATCAAAACCACATGGGCTTTCAAGCCGTGCAAGCGAGTTTGGGGGTGCTGCAAGCGACAACAGCCGTCATTGGTGTGGGAGTTGCGGCTGGGGTAGCTTTGTCGGCGGTAAATTTGCACCAAACATTGAAACTAAAAAAAGCAGTAGAAAGGCTGGATGTTAAAGTTGAAAATGGTTTCATCAATTTAGAACAACTTGTGAAAGGCCAAGGCGCGGAAATTAAGCAATTAATTGCCGAAGTTGTTGCCGATCTAAAATTTGAGAACCACCGTTTAGTTTTAGTGCGGGCTTACGGGTTATTTAATCAAGCAATTCAACGAATGCGATCGGCTTTGCAAGTGGAAGATATCAACCGCCGGAATGCTGAAATTGATGCAGCGCGGGGGATGTTGTTTGAAGCTTTAGCAGATTACAAAAATCCGCAGTTGTTGGCAGAAACTTGTGCGGCGGGACAGTTGCGCCGATTAGAGTGCAGTTGGGCGATCGAGCAAAGTATTATTGGCACGTATCAGGTGCAGAATGAATTTGGTGCTGCGGGCGATCGGCTTTCTCAACTTCAACAACAAATCCGTCAAGATGGCATCAGTATCATACAATGCTGTGACTCTGACGAAGAGCTTGATTTTCTATTTCCTGAGATCGCGCGAATTCACAATCACGATTTAGCCACATTAGACATTTGGCTAAATCAGATTGAATGGACTCAAGCTTTGCCACCAACACAGTTAAAGCAGTTGCAGAGTGCTGATTTCAGCAAATCAAACTTGACTGTTGTTGAGGATAAAAAATCAGCCGCAACAGCTTTAGCAATACCAGAGGAACAGTTAGTTTATGAGAATTTGAGGCCGAAGTCTCATTTTTATGCGCTTCGCACTCAATTGGAATTGATGCTGGAACCGGAGCGACGTGAATATTACGAAGATTATATCATCGAGCAAGGGGAAATAGGGGGTCATAAAAGTTTAGTAGCGTCGAACTTGGAAAAAGCATCTAATTTGGCTGTTGCTAATCTTTTTTACTACTTCAGAGTCCGGGATGAATCGGAAGAGGAATCAGAATTATATTCCGACGAAACTACAACTGATCCTGATAGCATTGCGACGGAATCTTCTGCGATCCAAAAGGACTCGCAAGCTATGAAAGAATTGGGGTTGACTCTAGAAAAAACTAGAATTATGTTCAGCTATCAGTACCACTTGGTGCAAGATGATATTGACCAAGAATCGGATTACAGTAAAAAATCTCTTAAGCAAGAGTGGTTACGCAAGTGGGAAAATTCAGCCACGCTTTTTTTGAACAGCCAAATTACACCTGACACTCCACATAACAGTTCATTGAAATTAATTACTAATTTTGAAGGTCTCCAAAATTCGGTAAAATCCAGCCTAATCGCTGCTGGAAATCAATTGACCCGGTATCTAATTTTATTAGAAGTAACACTGTTTCAACCCTATTACCCATTGGGTGATAGTCGCGATCGATCATTCAAAGATTTGAAAATTAACAATGAAGAAAGACTCGCCGGAAAGCTCAGGTATTTTGCTACAAAACTAGACCTCGATCCAAATTGTATTATCCGGTTTAAGTCGAACTACAAAGAAATTATCAGAGGAATTAACGGCGGCATAAATCCTTGGTTAGTTGGTACAGTCGGACTGGAATTTGTGATCGAAGAGATTATTTACCTTCAAAAAAATACTAGCAAAGTTCAAACAAATATCAAGTTTCAAGAAATTATAAAACAACTAAGGCTAGGTATTCGCTCCCTTGAAGACCAACGCGACGCTCTACTTCGTGAAGAAGAAAAAGATCGGAAAAAAATCGAAAATCTCAAAAAAGCCATTGAGTATTTGAATAAAGCACTAGAAAGACTTCAAGCTTTAATGTAATACCTACTGAGAAGAGCGATCGGTGTAAGGACACGGGCTAAAGCCCGTGTCCCTACCAGGAATTGTACGAGTTATGTCCTTCTTATCTCAATAATAATCAAAGAAAATGAAGTCTAAATCAGTTACGCAAATCAGCGGTCTTCCCGGTCAATTAGTCGGTGTAGTTCCACTCCGAACCAGTGGTACAGGAACTATTAAAATAGTTGGGGACACCTTACAAGGAAATTTTACTTCATTTTTTGGCTTAGAAATCAAAGAAATTGTCATTCCCATTCAAAATGTCCAAGCAGTTGAAATTGGCGAAGGCTGTACTTGGTGGCTGCTCGGACTAGGAATTTTAACCCTCACCATATTCTTCATTGGTATTATCTTCATTGTCTTAGCTTTTGTTGTCAAACAGCGTTATATTGTCATTTACACGAGTACAATTAATCTGATTCTGTTTGGAAACAACAATGATAAACTCAACCTGTTTCGCAATGAAATTATAGAAGCTTGTCGTCCCAAACAGAGCTATATGCCCCGACCTTCTCAGCCTGCACCCCCACCACCTTCTTTGCCAAAGCGATCGACAATTAGCTAAATTTACCAGGTCGATCGCTATTTCTACCAACGTGCGATCGCACTTATTTTATTTAGATACAAAAGTGCGATCGCTACTTTTATTTAGGAAAGCACGAAGCGCGGTTGCAACAAAAAAGTTAGGGACATACAGTTTAAGGAGTAAAAATAAGCATGCAACTAATTTTGGCAGAATTTTGTGGACGCTGGGGCTGTTCTTGGTGGGAGAACATTATCACCATCATCTTGGTTAGTCTGAAGGGTAAGGGTGCTGTACTATTGCTGGGATTATTGCTGATGCCGATATTTTTGGTTGTGCTAATATTGCTAGTAGGCTTGATACCAGCTTTTGAATTTATTGCTAGTTTTGGGAGAGACAAACAAAAACTCCAAAACCCAAACAATTCTCAGGAACAAGACCAAAGCATTTTATCAGCAGGAGCTAAGTTTGTCGGCCGTAGAGGAGCTAAATATTTGGGTCGTAAATTGAGAGAAGCAAACAAACATGAAGATGTGAACAATCTAGATTAGTCTCAGCAAAGAGCTCAACATAACAACAACCCCGATCGGTATCCTTTCTCTATTTTTTGCTTAATCTTCTCAAACAACAAAGCCCCTTTCTTGAGATCAGAAAGAGGCTTTATCTTATAATAGAATCCCAGGCATCGAGCTATTTTCTCAGGCAGTGACCCGCCAAATATCTTCGCCACCGCAGCGTTTAACAACCGAGTTCGGGATGGAATCGGAGTGGTG
>RDYN01000176.1 GCA_004293365.1 Oscillatoriales cyanobacterium
CAACAATTAGGGCAACTAATTTCTAATGTCATATCACGCTATGGGAAACACTTCTCTAATTATAGCTTACTCCGATCCTTTCCTTCAGGGCACTACCAATTTCTGCACCACGCAAAAAATTGTAAAATTCCCTCTCGCTAATATCTAAAGCGTCGTTTTCGGATAATTCTACTCCTTCAAATTCTTGGTAAATTGCTCTCGACTCTCTCACTGCAAATTTACCATTTCCCGAAACACGAGTTTCTCCTTGGTAAGCATCAAATTGTTCTTGTTCTTTATTTTGAGGAAACAACCATTTAAGAGCATCTAGCTGGGGTTTGCGAGAATATTTAATTTCTCTGCGCCACGATGTGTTCAGCCATTCCAGCGGATCTAAGGGGCGACAATAGGTTGATATCGCCTCTAAAACGCTGGTTTTTCCTGAGTTATTCCCGCCAACCAAGATGTTGATTTGACCTAAGTCCTGCAAGTTCAAATCTCGCAGGCCTCGGAACCGATGGATGGTTAAATTGTCAAGGTGTTTCATAAACTTATGACTTAGTTGAGTTTGTAGGGTGCATCAAAACATTCAAGCCGCTCCGCACCCTACAATAACTATGACTTAGACTCTGACTTGGGTGTATAAGTCGATCGCACTTGCAACTCCTTCAACTGCTTCTCATCCACCCCAGCAGGCGCATTCGTCAGCAAACAACCAGCCTGCTGCGTCTTCGGAAACGCGATCACATCGCGAATCGACTCCTCGCCAGCCAACAGCATCACCAACCGATCCAAGCCGTAAGCAATACCTCCGTGGGGAGGAGTTCCGTACTCGAACGCATCCAGCAAAAAGCCGAACTTATTGTAAGCTTCCTCAGTCGATAAGCCGATCGCCTCAAACACCTTTTCCTGAACATCCCGCTGGTAAATCCGCAGAGAACCGCCGCCCACTTCCGTGCCATTTAACACCAAGTCATAAGCTTGAGCTCTCGCCGTCTTCAAATCGTGAATATCGTCAGGATGCGGCGCAGTAAACGGGTGATGGATGGCTTCTAAACGCTTCTCGTCAGCGTTCCATTCAAACATCGGGAAATCTGTCACCCACAGCAGATTAATTTTCTCTTTGTCAATCAATCCCAAGTCGTTACCGACGAACAAACGCAATCTATCCAAAGTCTTATTGACAGTTGTCGCGTCGGCTGCTGCAAACAACAACAAATGACCGGGTTTTGCGCCAGTGCGATCGAGCAATTCCTGTTTTTGAGCTTCCGTCAAATTATCCTTAATTGCACCGATAGTATCAATTTCGCCATTCTCCCGCACGCGAATAAAAGCCAATCCCTTCGCACCGGCTTCGCTGGCTTCCTTAAACAAATCGCCTTTTTTAATCCGTTCATTAGAAAAAGCATCATTCCCGCCCGGAATTGGCAAAATTTTCACAATTCCGCCCGCAGCAATCGCCCCGGAAAATACCTTAAATCCCGAATCTTTCATCAAATCGGAAACATCGACTAATTCCAAACCGAAACGAGTATCCGGTTTATCGCTACCGTAGCGATCCATTGCTTCGGCGTAAGTCAAGCGCGGGAAAGGAAGAGACAATTCTACGCCTTTCACGCTTTGGAAAATCTGGGAAACCAAACCTTCGTTTAATTCGATGATTTCTTCCAAAGACATGAAACTCATTTCCATGTCTAATTGCGTAAATTCCGGCTGTCTGTCGGCGCGCAAATCTTCATCGCGGAAACAGCGCGCAATTTGATAATATCTGTCCACACCCGAAACCATCAACAATTGTTTGAACAATTGCGGCGATTGCGGCAAGGCGTACCAGTCGCCCAAGTTGACGCGGCTGGGCACTAAATAATCTCTCGCACCTTCGGGAGTCGATCGCGTTAAAATCGGCGTTTCAACTTCAATAAAACCACCAACATCTTCCAGGTAGCGGCGCATAGCTTTGACAACTTGGTGGCGAAGCTGCAAATTTCGACTCATCCGATCGCGCCGCAAGTCCAAATACCGATATTTCAGGCGCAAATCTTCCCGCACATTTTCACTATCCGCCGTCGAAATCTGAAACGGTAACTGTTTCCGCACCGCATTCAGCAACTCAATCTCCGAGGCGTAAATTTCTATTTCACCCGTAGGTAATTTGGGGTTGAGGGAATCTTCCGGGCGGCTGGTGACTCTACCGGTAATTTTCACCACGTATTCGCCGCGCAAAGCCTCAGCGCCGTTATAGGAGTCAGGGGTGCGTTGCGGATCGCTGACAATTTGCACGATACCCGATCGATCGCGCACGTCGAGAAAAATCACCCCGCCATGATCGCGGCGGCGATCCACCCAGCCGTAAAGGGTGACAGTCTCTCCGATGTGTTTGCTTCGCAGTTCGCCGCAGTAGTAAGTTCTCATGGGTTGGGGGTTATGGACTAAAAATAAAGCTTTTTAATTATGCAGTATCCCTGAACATTGTGCTGAATGCAAATTCAAGGGCGATCGCGATCGCGGTTTTAGTGTTGAGTGCGTAGAGTCCCAGTGTTCGCCCAATTATAGCATCGATCAAAGCTCTTCTGTTGTATTGGCTGAACCGTGAAAGCTTTAATCCGTAACGCTTAATCCCAGTCGCACCGAAACTGCGCGCGCGATCGGCTATTGACATTATCCCTGTCCAGTTGACTGTAATATTGAGTTTGATATATTGTAACGGATTCCGGTTTACTAAGAAATTGGGTTGAAAACTCCGTCTTTATAGGACGGTTTTATAGTTTTTGCATTACTATCATATCCGGCTGTAGGGGAGTGATTAAACCGCAGAGGGCGCAGAGGACGCAGAGAGATAAAATAGAGAGAGGAATCATTTCGATGATGAGGGGATTTGATATAATATCCCGTGCCTTTTTTTTGTGATATTGCCTCAGGCTTTTTTGATTTTTACTAGATTTTTTGTTAGATATTGTCTCCGACCGATTAACCGCAGTAAAGTTAGTTCGTGTTAATTAGTTCGTAGTGTCAATTAGTTCGTAGTGCGGACTTCAGTCCGCAGCATTAAAGCGGACTGAAGTCCGCACTACGAACCGTTTTTGTTATGGTAATCGACCGGATATGATGAGCCATTTTTGGATAGATTTGCATTCATTTAGATTCCTTCATTACGTCGTTTGAATAGCGAATTTACTGCCCTCTACGGTTAATTTAAAAAATCCTAAATTCTTTTCCAAATCTTAATTTCTCCCAACCAACCCGCGCTCACAATAGTCTTAGCATCAGCGCTAATTCCTACAGCAGTAACATAGCCAGAATGTCCGCTCAAATTACCTCTCAATTGACCCGATCGCACATCCCACAGTTTTACGCTCTTATCCCAACTCCCAGTAACCAGCATACTCCCATCCCGACTGATTGCCACAGACCAAACTCCATCGGTATGTCCGCTCAAACGCCGAATTAATTGGCCGTTTCCGACATTCCACAACCCAACAGTACCGTTGCTGTTGCCGGCGGCCAAAGTTTTGCGATCGGGAGTAAAAGCTAGGGACAAAACAGACAAGTTTTTGCCACCAATCGTGCGAATTGCTTGACCTGTAGTTAAATTCCACAATCTAATTGAACCATCTTGGCTACCGCTAGCTAAAGTTTTCTTGTCGGGACTAATTGCCACAGCATTCACTAATCCAGAATGCCCGGTTAAAGTCCGCAGCAATTCCCCTGTTTTTGCATTCCAAATCTTAATCGTTTTGTCCCAACTGCCACTGACCACAAACTGAGCGTCGGGGCTGACTGCAACACTCGAAACAGCACCAGAATGACCGATCAAAGTGCGAACAACCGCGTTTGTTTCTAAATTCCAAATTTTTACTGTTTTGTCGTCACTGCCGCTAGCTAACAGGTTTCCATCCGCACTCGCTGCTAGGGTATTTATGGCTTCTGTGTGTCCTTGCACGGTAGTTTTTAATTGCCCGCTGGGAAAGTTCCAAACAGAGATTGTGCCGTTGCTATTTCCTGTGGTAAAAGTAGTGGAAGCTAGGGCAAGGGAACTGACAACTTCTGAAGGCCCTTTGAGGGTATTTGTGGCTGCAAAGGCGATCGCACTTCCGGGCTTGGGAGGCGGATTATTCGCCGGAGTTTTCGGATTTGCGGCTGTTGGCGATTGGGGAAGGACTGGTAGCGAAACAGTCGATCGCCATTTCATGAAAGTATTGATTTCTACTCCCGCCGCCACGATTTTATCCGAATTGTCTTCTAACCTGACAATGCCGTTAATTGCGACAACTTTTCCCGCATCGTCGAGCACTGGCCCGCCGCTCATGCCCGCTCTCACTAAGTTGTTGTATACCAAAGTATAACCGTTCAAGGGAGTTTGGCGGCCGGTAAATTGACCTTCCGTAGCGATGAAAATCGGCTGTCTCAGGGAACCGCCGGATATCGGCCAGCCAGCCACATAGGCCTTTTTTCCGGGAGTTGCTGGGGAATTGGCTAATTGAGCGAGGGGGTAGCTTTGAGGGCTGCTGAAGGGGACGATCGCTAAATCCGCACCGGGCATTCGCCGGATTAGCCCGTATGATACAGAGTGAGCTTGACCGTCGGGAGTTACAACCTCGTAATCGCCTGGTTTATCGACTACGTGCCAGTTGGTGAGTATATAGTATGTGCTACCTTGTTTCTCTAAAATTACTCCCGAACCGCCTTTTGTTCCCTGGATCCGCACGGTGATTTGTTTGGCGACGGTTTTAACTGCGTCGGCGGTTAAGGCTAGGGCGATTGGAGGTGATGTGAGTGGGATGAGGGCGATCGAGCTCAGGGCGATCGCAGCACTCAAAATAGCCGGAATTGTTCTGCTGTAGTTCATGATTGTGTCAATTTAACATACCCACATATCAACAGATGCAGAACTTTTCCGGTTTGTGGCGCGTTGAGGGTTGAGAATGTAAGGGTTAGTAGGGTGCGTCAGAACCCGAGTTTTTAGTGGACAATTGAAAGTTTAAGAGCTGATGCAAGTCTAGGCAAACACTTGCAAGGGTTGCGCCCTGGCAAGTGCCCGATTGGGTTTTGGATTAGAAAAAGCTGAAAACCAAGCTACTGCACGGATTGAAGACATCAAAACCAAGCTATTGGGCGGGGTGAAAGAATGATAAAGGCGATCGCACTCGGTAACAACTTTTTGCTGACTGCGATCGCCTCCAGCTTCCTCTGCTGGATGGCATCGCTTCACCCGAACCTGCTACTGTTCGTGCAGGCACTTTTTGCTCTCAAACTCATAGTCAGCGCTACCGCATGGCTGCTGGATGACGCAATTATTGCCATCCTGAAAATCGATTTACTACAACTCAGATTCCGGCTA
>RDYN01000177.1 GCA_004293365.1 Oscillatoriales cyanobacterium
TGAGGACTTCAGTCCGCAAAAAAGAAGGACTAAAGTCCTGACTACGAACCAGGCTTGTAGTGAGGACTTCAGTCCGCAAAAAAGAAGGACTAAAGTCCTCACTACGAACCAATTTTCTGCAAAAAAGAAGGACTAAAGTCCTCACTACGAACCAATTTTCTGGTATGATTTTAAGGTTTTGGTCGATCGCCCGACATCCAACAGGTCGCGCCGCCAAAAATCTTGATATGATAAAACTCGATCGAACAAACACTAAGGAGAAAGAATGACCCAAGTTGTAATCGGCGAAAATGAAGGGATCGAGTCAGCCCTGCGACGGTTTAAGCGACAAGTTTCCAAAGCGGGAATTTTCCCCGACATGAGAAAACACCGCCACTTTGAAACCCCCCTCGAAAAGCAGAAGCGCAAAGCTATTGCTAGAAGGACTAAGAGACGCTTCCACCGCAACAACAAACCCTAGAACTAGCAATGAATTGATTCGGCAGATATAATGCCTTGCGATTCTAGTACCGCAGCGACTCGGAGAATCACCGCTTCGCTGTAGGGAGCACCAACAATTTGTACCCCCAAGGGCAAAGCGCCGGGCCGCTGTACGGGCACGGAAAGCACCGGCAAGCCTATAAATGATAGCGGTTGGGTGAACAGTCCCAGATTGGGACGCACTAAGATTTCTTGTCCGGCGACGACCATTTTCTCGACACCAATTTCAGGAGCAGCGATCGGCGTGGCGGGTGCGAGAATGATATCTGTATGTTGGAATATTTCCCTAATTCGATCGCGGTACCACTGTCTGAATCTCTGCGCTTGCACGTACCACGTCGCAGGAATCAGGGTTCCAGCCAAAAAACGATCGCGCGTTGCCGGATCGAAGTCTTGAGGGCGCGATCGCAAATTCTCCCAATGCAAGTTTCCACCCTCGCAAGCAGTAATTATAAACGCTGCCGCCCTCGCGCGATCGGATTCCGGTATCCTAACAGTTGCAAGCCCCCCGATTTTTGGGGGGTTTGTTGTTGTCTTTTCTGACTCAATACCACAATTCAAGACATTTGTCAAGGCTCGGGCAACTATTTCTACAGCAGCCATCGCTTCCGGTTCGGCCCCTTGGGCGAAATAGCCGTCAGCAACGGCAATTCGCAATCCTTCAATTCCTATATCTAACTGCGGCGAACAAAGTTCTGGCGCGCGTTGAGTGCAAACTGGATCGCGATCGTCCGGGCCTTGCAGGATATCGTACAGCAGCGCCATATCTCGGAGCGATCGCCCGAACGGCCCCACGCAATCCAAACTACTCGAAAACAAAAAAGCACCGGCCCTTGACAAACGGCCGTAAGTAGGCTTAAAGCCAAACACACCGCACAAAGCAGCCGGTACGCGGATGGAACCGTTAGTATCGGAACCGAGGGTGAAGGGAACTAAACCGGCGGCGACTGCTGCTGCGGAACCGCCGCTAGAACCGCCGGCGATGCGCGCAGTATCGCGGGGATTGCGAGTTGGCCCGTAGTGGCTGTTTTCCGTGACGAAACCGTAGGCGTACTCATCCATGTTGAGCGTGCCTACAAGCACAGCCCCGGCTTGTCTGAGTCGGGCGACCCCCGCCGCGTCTTGGCTCGCCGGAGGGTTGTCAGCGTTGATTTTTGACCCTGCTAGAGTGGTAATTCCGCTGACATCGAACAAGTTTTTGACCGCGAAGGGAACGCCTGCTAAAGGGCCTGGGTTTTCGTTGCGCGCGATCGCATTATCTATCTTTTCGGCTGCTGCGATCGCACTTTCTGCGGTGATGGCAGTAAAGCAATTGAGTGTTTGATCTCGATCGGCAATTCGTTCTAAAGCAGCATTTACAACCGCTGTCGCTGCAATTTTACCACTTTTAACAGCGGATGCTGTAGCGACTGCATCCGCTCCTGCTAAAAATTTGGCTTCATCTGCGTTCATCGGCGGTAAAAAATCTAAGGTTCAAACACTGGTGCAGCTTCGATTTCTGGGGGTAAGGGGAATTCTGTAACGAGTCGGGCGATCTGCGCTATCCTCTCGAAGTTTACCACAACGCCGGGGCGATGTTCCGGGTCTAAGGGTAAGTTTATCAGTTCGGCGGTGCGATCGACATATTCTTCTATATTTGTCATTTTTCTATTTTCCCTTATCAGTGCGGCGGGGTGCGATCGATTATTGTATTGTAATCGCGATCGGGCTGTCAGTTGTTATTGCTCAGTTTTTTATATTCCTCTGATTGTCTGATATCATCTAAAGGCGATTTTTCCTCTAGTGCTTCATCAGGACAAAATTTTATACATACCCGTGTTTTACCATAAGGCTCGAAACTTTTATTAACTTCGATTTTCATCTTTCCTTTTTGCCAACCTTTGGAACCTATTTTGAGAACTTGACAATCGATTCCTTCTTTAGGGGAGTTCCAGTTTATATCCCCTCCACTAATTATTGTACTTGTTTCTTCGCTAATCCACAGCCTTTGCATCCAACCATTTATTGAGTCCCGGCGAGATTGAGTTGCTGCGTCAAGCACAAGTATTTCATTAAACTTTGCCGCAACTAACTCTTTAAACTTTCCCACTGTAAAAGTAGCTTGATAATTCAACAACAAAACATCATTAGCGCCCTCTAGCTTTTCATATCTTTGATTGGCTTCAATATTTTCGCTCATTTTTTTTAACAATTATGCTACTTCCCCTTTAATACTATTTAAAGGGATGTGAGTCAAGCCAAAAAAACTAAATTGACCTGCACTCTTTCCCCAACTCAAACACTGACAGTTTCCCGCAACTTCTCAACTGCAACATCCAGCGGAGGCAAATCAAAATCCTCAGCATCCATCAACTCCTTAACCTTATCAAAAATCTCAACCTCCGCCTCTTCCTGATCCGTCAGCTTATCATAAAAATAAGCGTCAGTAAACCACTGCTCAAAAGCAAACCTTAACACCCCATTCGGATCAAGCATAAACTGCCAATACTTAGAAACTCGGTTATCAACTACTTCAAACAGCGGTGCCGGAGTCTGTATGGGATAATAGCTGTAATTATCATCACAAATATAGTACCAAACTCTTCCCTGCCACGATCGGATTGCATAAACAACATATTCCTTGCCAACTGTCAACGGCAATTCAACCTTTTTAGTATAACCTCGGACCGGATCAATATAATTTTCCGGTAGAAGTTCTCCAGTATTAGCAATACAGCGAACAATCATAACTTGTATACCTATAAATTCTTAGGGGCTATTTTAGGATATTGTCGTTTAAACTTTAATTCAACTTGTTGCAAAATTTCCCTGTTTTCAAACCAGTGCACTTGTACGGAAGCTCCATTAATTACAAAAGCCTGAATGCTGGTTATTTTGTACCAGTCTTCGGGATTACCTCCATAGAGGGCAACCAGTCTGGAAACATCCCCTAGTATATCGTCAGATCCGCCCTGAATGGCTCTACAATTACCAGCTTTAGCATCTTGCAGTAGCAGTTGCTCTAGTAAATTTCTCGGACTCTCATCGGGAATAGCACCTTGCTTCATAGTTTAACAGTTTCCGATGTCATTTGTTGAAAAAGTATGTGAATCACACGAAAAAGACTAAATTGAACTTCTCTCTTTCTCAACTCAAACACTGACAGCTTCCCGCAATTTTTCAACGGCGACATCTAAGGGAGGCAAATCAAAATCCTCAGCATCCATCAATTCCTTAACCTTATCAAAAATCTCAACCTCCGCCTCTTCCTGATCCGTCAGCTTATCATAAAAATAAGGATCGGTAAACCACTGTTCAAATGCTATCATCAAGAATCCATTGGGCGAAAGTTTAAACCGCCAATACTTAGAAACTCTGTCATCAACCACTTCAAACAGTGGCGCCGGATTCTGCATGGGATAATAGCTGTAATTATCATCGCAGATATAATACCAAATAGTTCCCCGCCATTCTCTAAAAGCATAAACAACATATTCACGACCTACCGTTAATGAGAACTGTAGTTGTCTTGTGTAACCTATAGTAGGTTCTATGTAATCATCAGGAAGCAATGCACCTGTATTAGCGATACAGCGAATTATCATATTTTTTTCTTTCCTAATTACAGATTCTTGGGAGCTATTTTCGGGTACTGACGTTTGAACTTGTACTCTACATTTTCCTGAGTCTGACTATTCCGAAACCAATGAACTTGTACAGACGCTCCATCAATCATAAAAGACTGAATGCTGGTCATTTTATACCAATGTTCAGGATATCCACCATAGATTGCCACAAGTCTGGGAGCATCTCCCAGCATATTATTCACTCCGCCTTGAATACCTTTGCTATTTCCAGCAACTGCATCTTGCAGAAGCAGTTGCTCTGGCAAGTTTCTCGGACTCTCATCGGGAATAGCACCTTGACTCATAGTTTAGCAGTTTCAGAGGTCAGTTGTTATTAGCGAGTTTTTTGTACTCTTCAGATTGGCGGATGTCATCTAGAATAGATTCTGGTTCGGCAGGTTCATCAGGACAAAAATCACAACTTATTTGCACTTCCACGCTAGAGAAATTAAATTTTAAATAGGCTTTTACTCTTAGCTTACCTTTTTGCCAAGCTTGGGAACCGATTTTGAGAAGCTGACAGGTCATTCCTGCAGGAGGAAAAATCCATTGACCTTTATCTACTTTTAGATCTAGTTCACCAATAGAGCAATCATAAAACAATTTAAAAAACATTCTTACCTCTCGCGAGTTGGGTATTATTTCATTAAGGTTTTTAGCAAGCTTCTGTCGCATTAGGTCTTTAAATCTTTCAACTGTAAAAGTATCTTTCTCTATAAGCAAAATATCTGTATCGCACTCTAGGTCTTGAAACTTAGCGTTCATATGTGTTTGAAGGATTAATTTTATCTAAAAGCTATCATTTTTTACGATATTAGTCAAGGTTGCTTTTCCAGCTAAAACCCTTGATATTTTATATCGATAAAGTTGTTGTTTGTACAGCGCACTACTAAAAAAAACCGCAAGTTGACAGTCAGAAAAAACAAGTTTTTGCTGGGACAGTTTCCGCTAGCAACTTACCCCGCGAAATCACATACCGAAGGCTCTTCTGGGTTTAGGGTAAATATTGTATTATTGGATACAATTACGAAATTTCTTGATTAGTGAAACCCTTGCTAGAAAAGGCTTACAACTCATATTGCAGCGCGCCTCCTAATTGCATCATAACAATCCTCAGCATCCAACACAATCAAATTTGCAGGTTTCCCCGCATCTATCCCATAATTATCATCTCCCAGATAGAGAGTTTTAGCACCGTTGACAGTGACCATATTAAAACAAGCTGCAATCTCAGCCATTCCCGTCATCTGACAAACATGAACCGCCATGTGAGCCACATCTAACATATTTCCCGTACCCAAACTGTACCACGGATCTTGCACGCAGTCGTGCCCCAAACTCACATTCAATCCATGCTGCCACAACTCCTTAACCCGCGTCACTCCGCGACGTTTGGGATAACTATCCGCACGCCCTTGCAGAGTGATATTAATCAAAGGATTAGCGATAAAATTAATGCCGGATTTTTGCAATATTCCCATCAGCTTAAAAGCATAGGCATTGTTGTAGGAACCGAAAGCTGTCGTGTGACTGGCTGTCACCCGCGAACCCGCACCGCTTCTAATCGCACAAGCTGCTACAACTTCCAAAAATCTCGACTGTTCGTCATCGATTTCATCGCAGTGGATATCAATTAATTTATTGTATTTTTCTGCAAGTTCAAATATGCGGTGAACCGATTTTACTCCATCTTCCCGTGTCAACTCGTAATGCGGAATCCCGCCCACAGCATCCGCACCCATATCCAGAGATTTATCTAAAAGTTTGTCGTTTCCAGGACTCCCATAAATCCCGTCTTGGGGAAAAGCCACAACTTGCAAAGTCATCCAATCTTTGACTTCTTCTCGAACTTCCAAAAGTCCTTGCAAAGCAGTCAGCGTCGGTTCGCTAACATCAGCGTGACTCCTGACAAACAAAATCCCTTGAGACGCTTGCAGCCTTAAAGTTTCAATCGCCCGTTTTTTGACATCATTCAGAGTTAAACCTTGCTTGCGTTGGCCCCAAATTTGAATTCCCTCGAACAAAGTACCGCTTTGATTCCATCGCGGTTCCCCCGCAGTCAAAGCAGAATCGAGATGAATGTGCGACTCCACAAACGGAGGACAAACTAACTTACCTTTAATGTCGATTTCGCGATCGCCCAGTCCTGAGATGCGCGGCGATACCGCAGCTATTGTATCATCCTCGATCGCAATATCCACCGTTTCGCGATCGCCCGCACCCAACAAACGACAGTCGCGCAGAACTATGCTATACTTTTGCTCAGACATGGCGTGTTTACCTACTGGTTTGTAGTAAGGACTTCAGTCCTTTCTTAAATAGAGCGTGTAAGTTTTGTCAGACAATCTCAAACTCCAGATTGTGATCCTTCACCAAATCAAAACTAAAATGGTCAACCACATTAGTATCGCTCAATTCAAGATTGTAAAAATCCACAAAATCCGCATCAAAATAAGGCCCCGCGTGCCAAGTACCCAAATCTAACTTAATAAAACAATCACCCGGAATCCGAAAAGCAACAATATCATCCAAACTCGGTTTATCGCCATCTCCTGGAGGTGCAACCGCCATCAACCAATCCTTCCCATCCAGAGAACCCAAACACTGCGTGCATTGAACGTGCCGCGTAATTTTACCAAACTTGCGACCCTTCTCGTGCAACCGCATAATATAAAATCTAGGAATACCATTGCTTAAGTTTAACCGAGCATCCTCATCATCAAAAAACTTACCATCAAAACTAGCAGAAATAACTTGACCGTAACTCCGAAAACTCTCCGATGTTATCCATTGTGCCGACAATTGCTTAACTGAAACTAACGTACTCATAAATCCCAACATCTCCTCGCTCATCTCATCAAAAGCATAATACAAATACTCCTCTATCTCTCCCTCTGCGCCCTCTGCGCCCTCTGCGGTTAAAAAAATCTAATTCACTCGATCGCCCAAAACACCCTTACAATCACGCATCACTACACTGCTGCAAAAAACGAACCGCAATATCAGGGTTCGCACCCCAGTGCAAATGCAAATAAGCAGCGTGTACCCGACAAACCCCCCAACCTTCAGCAACCGCCTCAACTTCCCCCCGCTTACCGTACCTCCAACTGTGATAAACTGGATTAGTCGGTTCTATAGTTAAGTGCGATCGGTGAAACTCATGTCCCCAAACCGCATCCCCCGCAGCTAACACCAAACTATCCCTCACCGCCACAGCCTCCCGGTATCCCAAAGTCAAGCGCTTTCCCATCGCAGCAGCAGTTGGCAACACACCCACCCCTTGCCAAGAATTCCCATCAAAGTCTACAATCGAATCGCACAAGTACATCAAACCGCCGCACTCCGCATAAGTCGGCATTCCCGAAAAAATCGCACTTCTGACAGCATCCCGAATTAAAACATTACCGCTTAATTCCCCAGCAAACACTTCGGGAAAACCGCCGCCAAAATATAACCCCTGCACATTCTCAGGAAAAACCGAGTCATCCAACGGACTCCAAAATACCAACTCGGCGCCCAACTCTTCCAGCAAATCAAGATTGTCCTGATAGTAAAAATTAAAAGCCCGATCGCGCGCAACTGCAATCCTCACCGAAAACTTTTTTTCCAAACAGTTGACAACATCATCTTTTTTAGTTACAATTGAGTAAGGGAGACTGTATCTACCCAAAAGTTGCTCAGACCCCTCACCCCCCCCATGAGGAGTTGCAGCCAATAAAGGTAAAAGTTGCTCCCAGTCAAAACTAACAGCAGCCAAATCAGCCAATTTATCGATCGCACCGTGAAGATGCGGCAACTCCTCGGCCGGAATCAAACCCAAATGCCGATCGGGAATCGTCACAGCCTCATCCCTACGCAAAACTCCTAAAATCGGTAAATTGAGCGGTTCCAGAGCATCTGTCAGCAGCTCCAAATGTCGATCGCTCGCCACCCGATTGAGCACCAAACCCGCGAACTTAAGATTTGGGTTAAAAGAACGAAAACCGTGGGCGATCGCAGCCACAGAACCAGACAGCCGGCTGCAATCAATCACAAACAATACCGGCAAATTCAACAAACAAGCAACATGAGCCGTAGAAGCAAAAGAAATAGAATAATGTTCTTTTCCTTCTGCCTTCCTGACATCCATTAAATCCGTTACATCCGTTACAAAATCCGTTACAAAATCCGTTGCCGAACCCTTCTTCTGAGAAACCCCATCAAATAAACCCATTACCCCTTCAACCAAAGCACAATCGACATCTTGAATGTGGCGGGAAAAACACTTTTTTACATAAGATTCAGACGTTAAAACCGGGTCTAAATTCCGACAGGGGCGGCCAGTCACAAAAGCATGAAACATCGGGTCAATGTAGTCAGGGCCGACCTTAAAAGATTGCACGTTCAAGCCGCGGCGGATTAAATAAGCTAAAAGGGCGATCGTTACAGTAGTCTTTCCTGCCCCGCTTCGTTCGCCAGCAATTACTAAAGCCATAGTTATAGTTAGTTACAATAAATACTGAAAACAGATAGTTGATAAAGTTATGAGTGTAGCTCTCTCATCTATTAAATAATGCTTTAACGAACCGCGAAGACACGAAGAACGCGAAGAAAGAAAGAAGAATATAAAGTAGAGCAGACATTGCCTGCTCTACTTTATATTAACTCAATTCCTTCTTCCTTATTCTATCCGTTACATCCGTTACATCCGTTACTTGCATCCGTTGCCGAACTTCTCTTTACCTCTTAGCCAACTTCAGCATTTGAGCCGTCACCGCCAAACTTTCCTCGTACAGCATATCCCGACCCCAACTCTGCAAGTGCTGGCCCAGCAACTGTTCCGTCACCTGATCGAACAGAGGAGTCACCTGGTTAAATCGATCGGTTTGAGCGCCTCCTTTCATTTCCATCCGCATACAGCCCCCCGTTTCCGAACACAGCACCGTACCGCAGTCGGCCTTCTCGTTCGTAGAATTCAAGCGCAGAGCAATCAAATCGCCGGGGACATCGCCTGTATCGGCAGTAGGAATCGCAGCTAACTCGGCTTCTACAACCCGTTCGTCCGCACCTGCGAATTTAATGCGCTTAATTTGGTAATCGCCCTCTTCTTGCTTGAAAGCAACCGGACGCCACTGAAGCCGGCTCGCCAGCCAGCCCAAATACATCAGCGCTTGAGTAGAATTGCCTTGTTCGTAATCGATCGTCACTCGATCGATCTCCCGAATTGCCGCCCGACGTTCCGGCGGATCGAAGGCCTCGGCAGCCAACTCCTGCCACGCCGCCAGCCTGCGCCAATTCAAATCCGCGATCGGAATTCCCTCCTCGATCAGACTTTGCATCATCAGCAATTCCGCTTCGGACTCGGCAAAACTGCTAGAGTCGATAATCACAGAACTGCTAGTTTCCGCCAGCCGCTGGAACAAACCTCGATCGGCATCTGGATTCGCCTTCCACCACAGCAGCGTCGGCAAATCCGCGATCGTCAGCGCTGTCACGATCGCGCTCACCCGTTCCAAAGCAGCCTCCGTACCCCGCAGCGTAATATACTCGCAGCAGATCAGATTGCCGCTGCCGCGCTTGTGCACCGGACAGTAAGCAGCCACTTGAGCCTGCACGCCCGTATCTTCTCCCGCCGTCGGGCACAGAGCAATAATCCGGCAGGGATTGGCAGCTACGATCGCATCAGCCACCCCCGATCCCGCGGAACCCAAGCCACTCGAACCCAAAAGCTCTCCCTTGGCATTTTTGCGAGCCACTTCTTCGCGCAACATCGCCAGCAATTCAGCGCTAGGTTTGCCACTTCTCGCCATTCCGTAAGCTTTTTGAGCAGCCCTGATGCTAGATGCTGTCATCGGCCCGCTAATACCATCGACAGGCCCGTCATAAAATCCCAGATCCGCCAATAATTGCTGGGTTTCTTCCGGTTCGTACACGACAAAAGTAAAAGTTGCTGCCCTAGTCGCGATCGGAAAATCGCCCTTTGACCCAGGGTCTCTGTAACTTTCCCAAATTTTACTCAGTTCTGCCTCTATTTGGTCGATCGACACATCTTTAGGACTTTGCAGCGAAACCAGAGGCGGAGCTTTCATCGGTGTCATCGTCATAAATCTTGTCTCCTTTCTTATTGGTCATTAGTTATTGGTCATTGGTCATTGGTCATTGGTCATTGGTCATTGGTCATTAGTCATTGGTCATTGGTCATTGGTCATTAGTCATTGGTCATTGGTCATTGGTCATTAGTCATTGGTCATTGGTCATTGGTCATTGGTCATTGG
>RDYN01000039.1 GCA_004293365.1 Oscillatoriales cyanobacterium
CAAATTGAGTAATCCGTCAAGATGAAAATCCATAAGCTTAGCCTCTAGCGTAAAGTTCCTATATTATACAGTTTTCACCGCAAACCCAGAAGAGCCAAAATACCCTGTTCTGGAAGCTTGCCCCGTTTGCAAGACAGTTTCGACATTATCCAGCACAATTAGACAAGATTGTTTTTTCAATAATCTTATCAACATCTCTGTCTTTTGACGACAGTCATTTTGAGTAGTAGCGGCAGAAATTTCGCCATTTGAAAGGGTGAACAATAGAGAATCAATAATGCTATCAAATCCAGGGGCTTTGCCAGTGGGCGATCGCAAAGTTTCCCAAGCTGCAACGGTAAAAGGGGCGTTTTCAGCTTGTAGCTCGCGGACTAGCTGACTGGTGAGAGTGGTTTTGCCAATCCCAGCTAAACCAACGAGACAAACGGCGGTGATTGTAATAGCCCTGGTATCTGGATCGAAAATCTGGGATTTTAGGGTATCGAGTTCGCGCGATCGCCCTACCCAATTCTTGACAGGTGCGATTTTTTCAGGGAGTGCAAAGCTTTGATCGTGTTGAGCTTGACTGGGGTGAGCGATCGCCACTTGCGGCGGCGGTGTCTGTGGAGGTGAGGCGTGCGATCGTTCCTTCATGGCCTCTTCCAGAACTATGCGAAGGTTTTTTTTAGTTATCTTTTTTCCTGTCACCTCTGAAAGTAGTTTCAATAACTTGGGACCTAAATTTGTTTCTATATAGCTAACCTTATAGTTAGAAACCTTCATCTCCTCATATGTCTTACCCTCCCAGAATTGGGTAATAATCTCCCTTCGCAGTACGCTTAGCTCCTCTCCTGTGTACTCCTCTACCGACAGATTTAACCATCTTAACACTTCTTCAATATCCATAATTTAGCCAACTCCAGATTTCTTATAAAAATTATACCAAAAAATTTATTAACTTTATGAAATTTATGAACTTTATCACTGAACAGAGGGTAAAAGATGGTGAACTTTATGTATTGCCTTTTTTGAATAGCCATTGCAATATAGTTTTATTAGGCAATTCAAGTATGAATCACCTAAGTGAAAACTCTAAGTTGGTAATTTTGATTTCATCCTCGCTGTTTTCCTAGTCAACCCAAAACTCGCTAGACAAAACAAAATGTCAAAATCACTAAATATTGTATTGCGATTGACTGTTTTACTGATTCTGGAATTAGCTATTGTGTTTTCAGGTGATACAGCCAAAGCAGGAGGTGGAGATCCGGTTGATGTAGAATCAGAAGCTCAACCAAAAACAATCAATGCTACTGCCAATATTAAATGGGATAAATGGAGTAAACCTTATTGGTTGAATGCCCAAGTCTGTCGGGAAAAAGGTGGTGATATTGCCTGTTTTAGCTCTGATACTGCAAAAAAAATGGGCTGGAATATTCCCGTCGTAACTAATCCAATTACTCAGCATTAAAGGAGTATGACAATGAATTTCAATAAAATTCAAAAAATTGCTGCAATCGCCATTGCTAGTCTTTTTTTAGCTGTTACCGCACAAGCAGCAGCTCAAGCCTGGGAAACTTTTCAGGTAAATGGCGGATATGCACTGAATACAAATAACTCTTTTCGGTTAATTGAGGGTAATCCTCGGATGTCTATCTATCAACATAATAGTAACGATCCAGACCAACAATTTGACATCTCATCGAATGGTAAATGGGGAACACTGTTACGTCATCGTTCTACAGGAAAGTGCTTAAATGCTCATTATCTTGCCGATAATAGGGAAATTAATGTCTGGCCTTGCAATGGTAACGATGTCGATCAAAACTGGCATTTAGAAAATGTTGGCAATGGAGAGTTTTTGATCCGCCGTAGTGCGGGAAATAGTGGAAAAAGTGATTTCTGTGTTGATTCTCCTAGTCGTAGTAATAATGGCAGAATTCATCTAATTAAGTGCGAGCGTAATAATGCAAACCAACGCTGGAAAAGCAGTGCTAATGTTGTAGCAACAACATGGAAACTGCCTTGGCGTGGAGGGCCGGTTTCGCGCAATCAAACTTGGCATACTGATGGCTATGGTTTGAGCAGTTTGGATTTCGGATTAAACGGTGGTCAAGCAGTTCTTGCTCCTATTAAGTCAACAGTTATATCCGCTTGCAATGCTGGCAATAATCATTGGGCGATCCAATTACAAGCTTCTAATGGGCAATATTACTCATTAATTCACGTCGCTGCTAGTAGTATTTCGAGGGGTAAAACCTATAATCAAGGAGATCAAATTGGTGTTGTTGCTTCTTTAGCCCCTTTAAACCCGAAGTGCGCTGTATGGACGGGAGTTCATCTTCACATGGGATTTCCTAGCAAAAACTTTAGCATTGATGGCTATAACCTAACACCTTCATCCCTTCCCAGCTCTTTCAGATCCAGTCAATAATAAATAAATCTTCTTGGTGAAGATTGAGTCAAGCGATCGCTCTTTTACCCCAAATTCTCAAAAAGCGCGATCGCCCTTTTCTCAGCCAGCATCACCTGGTGGCGCACAAAACCGAAAAAATAGCTCAAAAGGTCGATCGCCCCTGCTAACTGCAACATACGGGCGATCGACCTTTCCCGATAAAATCAGTTAAACCAGTTAACTTCACTATAAATGTCTTCAGCACAAGTGCGAGCATTCACTGATTGATACTTTTTCTCTGAGGGCTGTATCCCAGTAAAAATGGCACATAGCGATTCAAACCCCAAGCGATCGGAATCAGGATCAATGCAGATAATATCGTGTAAGCTAAGGCAACAATATTTGAGTGTTCTATCGCACTCTTAGGTACTTTAAACACATAGACTAAAACACCTGTAAAAAATGGAAATAGCAACAGATGCAACGGAAAAATTACCAGAGTATTTTTACCGATTTCTGTAAAAAGCTTATTCGGCTTAATCAATCGAGAAATCTGTGCCCAAAATAATATTCCCGACAGTGCAGCTAAGTAAAAATAGAAATAGTTTTTACCAAAATTTCCAATAATAAAAGCACTTGGCTCATTGAGATTTGAAAACACGATATAAGCTAATGTTCCCAGTAGCAAAAATGGCCATTGATACCACGCTTTAAAGCCATCATTCAAAACATGAGGTTTAACTAAATAGCCTAAACCGTAGAAAACTACTGCTGTTAAGGCAATGTCAAGGCCAAAGGGCAGTCTAAATTTTTCGCTATCGACTACTTCAAACAAAAAGTAGCCAATAACAGATAAACTAAACAGCGCAACTCCTAGGCTTTTACGAGACGGTAAACGAATTAGGAAAAAGAAGAGTATTTCCGTGACAAACAAACATGGAAAAAACCAAAGCGTAATGTTAAAATCTAGCCATCCCCAACCTCCAACCCCGTAAAAAATATTAGTCAAAAAGTGTACTATTGGATTTATAGGTAGCACATCTTTTTTGATTTTTCCTATTATGAAAAACCACATGATGTAGCTAAAAATGCCAAAACTTAGATAAGGAATTAGTAGCCGCTGAGCCCGGATTTTGACAAAATCAATAAATTTTTGTTGTTTAATAGATTCTTTGACAAAAAATCCAGAAATTAAAAAAAATAAAGGCATAACCAATGCACTTACATATAAATCAAATTTACTATCTAGACGCCCTGTATGCACCAAGATGATCGATAACATACCAAAAGCTCTTAAATTGTCTATCCAAGAAATTCGACTGCTACTTGATTTTTGCTCAGCTAGGTTACTCATTTTATTTTAATTGATTCCTACACTATCGAATATTTTGTCTTTGATTGAACCAATCTACTTATGATGCCTTTATGACTTTCTTCCTTGTCATTTTCTGTCTAATATCTTATAGTTAACTATCTAGTTTTCCATCTTACTTTACTTTACCAATATTGTCAATTAATTAATCCTGAAAGTCCGGTGCAAATTTCTACCTTACATTAATTTTTAATCCTGCTTCACCACGGGCTCCCAATCATTACAAAAGCCGACCAATAATAAGGATGCGACAACTGCAAATCCGCAAACCCTTGCAAAGATTGCGGCAACTCCACTCCCTCACCCCGACTCGAACCCCGCAACCTGCCGCCCTCCAAACGCACATCTCCCCGCAACATCGCAATTTGCGCTTCTCGCAGTGCCGCCGCCTTAATTGGCGCAGTCTTCAAATGCTGGTAAAACTCAGCCATCAATCCCAAAGTACCCTCATCCGAAACATACCACAAACTCCCCAAAGCCGTTTGCACCCCCGCTTGCAGCGCCAAACCCCCAAAACCCAACTCCGCACTTTCATCACCCACCGCAGTCCGACAAGCACTTAAAACTAATAGATTTACCTGCGGATTATTCAATCTTAAATCACGCAATTGGTTCAGTCTTAACCGACTATCCCACAACTGAATAAAAGAATTATTCGGCAGCCCCGGACGAAATTCGCCGTGAGTAGCTAAGTGAATAATCCCAAAAGGTCGGCTTTGATGCTGTCGCTTCAAATTATCGAAGGTGAAACCCTCATTCAGAAAACTAACTCCCGGCCATTCTCGCGAAATAGCCGCTATTTCCGCAGGAACCGCCGGTAAAGGATTCAACTCCGAAAATTGATCCGCACCCATTGCTAAAACTTGAGATTTTCTGATATCTACGTAGCGAGTATCTGTTAAGTTAATGCTGGGCATGAGGCTGAGATTGTACTTTTCGATCAAAAATTGCTTTCCGTCGTGCAAAGCAGCAAAGGGCATACCTCTCAAACCGCGATCGACTACAAAAGAAATAGTATCAGTTTCGCACTTTTTCAAATTCTCCTCCAAAGGCTCAACCATCCACTTATAAAGCTTTTGGGCAGATGATAGATAACTCGTAGTATTACGTCTGGCTGGATTAGTAATCTCATTCCTGAACGTAGTTACAAGTTTCAGCAGTTCTTCCCGGTGCGCTTCCGGCACAGTTTTGTGAACCACTGCACCGCAAGAATCTACTAACATTAAATCTAATTTTTCCGATCGCGAAAACAGATAAATTAAGCTGGGTTTCGTTTTCGTTTCTGCGCCCACCGATACTAATTTTTTCTTGATGTCGTCTGCCGATAGTAAATCCTTGCTGATGTTAAGACCGAAATATTGCTCGAATTCTTGACCAAAAGATTTTTCCAGCAGAGGTAAAGCTGCGGATATTTGGCCGGCATCCAAGTTCCTGCTGATGTCACTGCGAAATGGTGGCCCAAAAACGGGTTCTCTGGGATTTCCACTGAGGAAATTTCTGAGTCCTCTCGGAGATTGCATTCTTTCCGGTGGTATCCTTTCTCCGGGTTTTCCTAAATCTCGGGATATTCTATTTTGGTTCTGCCGCTGTTCGGGGTTAAAGGGTTGGTTGGAATCGGGAAAAATCGCTCGCGATTTATCTAAGGGAAATCTACCGCTTGGGGATGGTGGCGGCGAATTTGGGTTATTGCGATCGATGGGATTGAGTGGATTATTTGGATTGAGTGGATTATTCTGATTATTCTGATTGTTGAGATTGAGTGGATTATTCTGATTATTCTGATTATTCGGATTGTTGGGATTATTTGGATTGTTGGGATTATTTGGATTCAGTGGATTCAGTGGATTGTTGGGATTATTTGGATTGTTGGGATTGTTGGGATTGTTGGGATTGTCGGGATTAATTGGTTGGTTGGTAGTGACGATCGCACTATTGCCCTGAGTGTAAGAATTGATGAAAGATTGTCCCTCAGTAATCGTACCAGAAGCATTGCTCGCGATCGCCCCAGCAGTCCCGTTAGTCGTCGGATTTCCCACCGCAAAGGGCGTCGGCGGATTGACATCCCCGCCCCCGTGGGCGATCCTCACAGTACCCGGTTGAGTGCCGCCAACAGTCGAGATACTCACAGGAGTGCCGTTTTGGTCAAAAGTACCCGTCACTCGCACCAAACCCGGAGTCTCGATATTCACCGTACCGCCCGGAGCATTGATTGATGCAATGCTAATATCATTTTGAGCGTTAATATTGACTGCGGGATTGCGATCGCGTCCCAAAACATTAACATTTATTGCCTCAGTTCTGATTTGCCCTGCCGCTAAAATTTCCACAATTTCCGCAGCATTAATATTCCCAGTGATAACATTTCCCCGGCGGCTATTAACATCAACAGCAACTCCCTGCAAATTACCCGCAGTCACATTTCCCGCAGCTTGTAAATTGACATTTCCCGTTGACACAGTATTGCCGATCGCAATATTGCCACCGCTAATAACATCAACAGTATTTCCTTGCAAATTCCCCGCAGTAAAATTAGTAGGTGTTCTCGAAACAATGCTCGCAGCAGGAGCATTTATCCCGGCCGCGCTAATATTATTTTGAGCATTGAGATTTACCGCCGCCAGGGGATTAACAGGCTGTGCGGTAGGGCGAGTAATATTAACAGTCCCGGTTTGAATTTGCTGCCCCGCCGAAATCCCAACTTGTTCGGAAGCGGTTATATTACCAGCGGTGACATTTCCCGCAGTGCTGTTAAGATTAATTCCAACTCCCTGCAAATTTTCCGCAGTTAAATTGCCCGAAGCCGTCAAATCAACATTACCTGTTGCGTTGGTATTACCAGTAGTAACAGTTCCCGAATTGCTGGTGACATTAACTCCAATACCCTGCAAATTTCCTGAAATTACATTCCCCGCACCTCTGACATTGATATTTCCTGTTGATGCAGTATTAGCAGTTGTAATATTCCCCGCAGTGCTGGAAACATCCACGGTTCCCCCCTGCAAATTTCCGGCAGTTAAGTTGTTGGTTGCTCTCAAAGCAACGGTGGCAGTGGGAGCATTAACCGAGGCTACATTAATATTAGTGTTCGCGTCCAGATTGACTGTGGGAGTAGTAGGATTAACGGGATTTGTGGCGGCCGGATTAACAGTGATGGGCGCTGTACTGATTTGCCCTCCCGCTACAACTCTGACATCTCCCGCAGAGGCGATCGCACCCGTAGCGACACTTCCGGTGCTGCTGGTGGCGGTAACAGTCGCACCCGTGAGGTTCCCCACGTTTAAGCCTCCAGGAGCTGTCAAACTGAGATTCTCGGTGGCTGTAACGCTGGCAGGTGAAGTATTCGGCACAATTGTATTGGGTTCGTTCAACGTTCCCAGAGCGCCGGAGTTGCTGGTAACATTAACTTGAGAACCCCGCAAAGTCCCAAAATTGACATTGCCGGATGCTGTAAGTGCGATCGCCCCAGAATTCCCAGTGTCGATCGCACCCGTTACAATATTACCCGCAGTCGAATTCACAGTAATATTGCCGTTGATATCAGCCGGAGCGATGTCATTTCTCAATATAATATTATTAACAGCTTGAATATTAATCGTCGAACCAGACGTTAATCTACCTCCAACTATCACCGCCCCTTGCCTGCTTTCGAGATTAATTTGACCGCCATTAATATCTCTAGTTGCCACATTTCCCGTCGCCGACAAAATCACCGGCCCGCCTGCTACAATATTTTCCACAGCAATCAAATTACTGCCTAAAACAGGCCCGGGAGTAAAACTGGCATCCTCGCCCAAACTGTCAGGAGAAACATTCACCGGATTTGCCAAATTTGCTACTCCCGCCCGCAGAATCAAAGCCGGACTCCTGGTTAAAATAGCAATATCTGGATCGTCGGGATTCGCATTTTCAGTCCGCAATGCAACATCCGGGCCAGTAATTGTAATTTCCTCGCCCACAATGCTGCCCCTCGCCTCAACTTTCAGCGAAACCCCCGTATAATCTCCAAAGAAAACATCACCTTCGGAACTGATAATCGGGTCAAATAAACTGACAAAATTTCCCGGCATTCCCGACAGATTCCGCACCGAAAAATTGCCCCTCGAAGCAAAGTGAGCATCCCCAGAAATTACACCGTTGCTGACTAAACTCAAATTGCCGCCGCTTTGGAATTGCGGGGGAAGAGATAAGCCGCCCGTAGCGTTTAAGGTGAGAATGTCGATCGCGCGATCGGCCCGAATCTCTAAATTCCCCCCAGCTTGTGCCAAAAAAGGATTCTGCACGCGATCGCGAACCCGCACCGCATCCCGTGCCAGCAAGTTCAAATCCCCCGCAGTTTGCAGCCTAGCCCCCGCTAACGTCAGATTTCCCGCAGCCGAAACAGTCGCACTTCCCGCATTCACCTGCGGAAGTACAGACAAGCCGGTTTCCGTAGGGGCGGTGCCCCCGTGCCCGCCCTCCACGCTGAAATCTGCTGTAGTCCCAGCAGCGATCGCCACATCCCCAGAATTCACCTGCAAACCAGAGTCCACAAGCCGCACGCTACCATCCGCAGCAACCGCAACACCCGCCGCCTGATTTTGGCCAGAACCTGTCAGCAACTGCGGCAAAGAAACAGCATTTAAACCTTGTGGAGAATTCCCTAAATTAGGATTAGTTGCTATTTCCAAATTCAACAAAAGCCCCGGTTGAGTGATGCGTAAAACATTCTCGCCCCCAACAGCAGCCACAGTAATTTGCCCGCCCGGTGCCGACAACTGCCCCGTACTCACAACAGTACCGCCCAGCAAAGTCAAACTCTGCCCCGGAGTCACAGCCAAATTGCCAGCATTAACAATACTTCCCGGTTGATTCCCCCCAAAATAAAAAGCATTTGGCGCACCAACTAAGGCACTAAAATTATTGGTACCTGCCGCATTAAACCAATTAGAACCAAAACCGACATTCGTCGCAGTAGTTGCAGTGAAAGCACCCGGCACATTCAAACTCGCGTTCGGGCCAAACATCATCCCCGCCGGATTAATTAAAAACAGATTAGAATTGCCGCCCGTGACAGTAATTAAACCATTAATTAGCGAAGGGTTCGAGCCAGCAATGCGAGCTAATATATTTTGAATAGCCGAATTAGTCAGAAAATTAGCAACTTGACCTTCATTCAAGCCGAACTGTCCAAAACTGTGAAAAAGATTCGCCCCGTCTCCCGACAAACTGCCACCGTTAATATCGTAGCGGTTGCCGCTGCGGGTGACAGCAGTGCCAGTACCGTCAGCAGCAGGCACGACTGTTTGCGCCTGTGCGAAAGTATTAAAAATTAACAAAGAAAACGGACAAATAAATAGCCCGACCTTTTTAATCTTTAAGTTGGCGTTTTTCATAACAGCTACAGTCGATCGCAATTTCCCTCAATTATCGCACCCGCGAACAAAATAATCGTAAATAACAAATTAATTAACCCATGACAACTCCCACAATCAAAAGCTTGTACACAGACGGCGCTTGTTCCGGCAACCCAGGCCCCGGCGGTTGGGGTGCAGTAGTTTGCTTCGCCGACGGCAAATGTCACGAACTCGGAGGGGGAGACCCTCAAACCACCAACAACCGCATGGAAATGCAGGCTGCCGTCGCTGCACTCGAATTTTTTGCCAATTCCGGTCAAACCGAACCAGTCACCGTTTACACCGACAGCGAATACGTTAAAAACGGCATCACCAAATGGATTCAAGGCTGGAAAAACAAAGGCTGGAAAACCTCAACCGGCAAAGATGTCGTCAACCAAGACCTCTGGCACCTGCTAGACAAGCTGAACTCGCGCCAAATCAAATGGGAACACGTCCGCGGCCACTCCGGCGACTTTTACAACGACAGGTGCGACGAAATCGCCCGCAGCTTCTCGCACAATCGCACCCCCCAACTGCAACAGCACAAACCAACAGCAGATGAGGCTGGGGCGAACAGGGAGGCATCGCCCCCAGACATTGAAAACCCAATTGTTTTGGAAGAAACGGACACAACTGGTAACAAAACGATAGAATCCTATGTCATAACTTCTGACCTTCCGATCTCCAACTCTACCATGATGGATTCAACAGCCGATACCCTGGAGAACTTACCCCGCGAGGTGAGGGTTCAGGAACTCCGCAACCTGATCGAGACGTTGCACATAGCTGACGAAGTTGCCACCAAAGGCTACTTGATTACCAGTTCTGAACTGGCTGATTTGATGGATGTAAATGCCAGCGCTGTCACCAGCCGCGGAGACAACTGGGTGTGGCGCAACTGGGTAGTTTCTCGCGTGCGCCGCGAGGGCAACCAAATTCTCTGGCAATTAGAACGCATCGACCACGTTAGTACAACTGATTAATCATCAGTCCTCAGTCGTCAGCCATCAGTCAGATACTGACAAGTGCCTTCTGGCTGCTGCGATATCTAAGACTAATTTCCAGAACTCTAAGGGTAGGTGCGCTAGGCGCACCTTACCCATTTCAAGACATTAAAAATAATTTCACCTATAATTAAGAAAGATAAATAAATCATGAATAAACAGTGAAAAACCAGAGTTTGCTCGGTTTAATGAACTGGCTGCAACCCAAGCAAGAAACCGTTTTGCTGTGCGACTCAATTGCAGCAGCTTCTGACATGGCATTCATGCTCAACGGTGACTGGGATGGCTGCAATAGCTTGGTTATACCTAAATCTGACAAGGTGGCAATTGAAGCAGCCGCTAGTTTGGTGGAGACATCGTGGTGCTACCAAAATGCTTGCGAAACAATTTTAATTCGACTGGGAGTTGACGAATTTCTGCGCCGTTACGCTGTTGGAGAAAGATTTTTTATTAATGCCAACTTGAGATGCGCCCAATTGCGTGAAGTTTGCTTGGAAAATATTGATTTGAGTTATGCCAAATTGAATATAGCTGACCTGGGCAGCACTAATTTAAGCAAAGCCAACTTAACAGCAGCACAGTTGCCAGGAGCAAATTTGAGCGGCAGCAATTTGAGTGGAGCGCAACTTGTGAGGGCTAATTTAGCTGGTGCTAATTTATCAGACGCCGATTTAAGAGGTGCAGATTTGAGTTGGGCAGATTTAAGCAATACTAACTTTAAAAATGCCGATTTAAGAGGTGCAAATTTAGGGAGAGCCGACTTAAGAAAAACAAGCTTAAATGAGGCGATCGTTGAGTAAAATAAGTGGCTGGGCGACAGCAGATTAAGGTCCGCAAAAGCGGACTTCAGTCCGCATAATGCTGCGGACTGAAGTCCGCTTTTGCGGACCAATCCGAACAACGTTAAAGTCCAAGTATTTTATGCACATTGCAACTGTCACCGGCCCAGCGGGGCGACTCAATCTCACCGATACGATCGCAGCAAGCAGCGCAGAACCACAACCCATCCCCGTCGTGTTAGTACACGGTATGGCATACCACCTCGGAGTCTGGGACGAGACGATCGCACTTTTGCGCGCCAATTTACCAGAAAACCAGCGCATTCTGGCGATCGACCTCCGGGGCCACGGCGCATCCGATCCGCCCGCAGACGGGGACTACACCCCCGATAGCTGCGCCGCCGACATCATCGCCGTCCTCGACGCACTGAACATCCCCCAAGTAGCCCTCATCGGGCACAGCTTCGGGGCCCTCGTCGTCCTCGCCACCGCATCCACCGCCCCAACCCGCATCACCCGCGTCATCCTAGCCGATCCTCCCGGTGACTTTAACTACCTGCCACCCTCCGTATACGAAGAACAGATGGTTCCCTTCCTCGCAGCCCTAGCGGGCGACGGCTACCGCGCAGCAGCAGAGGAAAAGTTCGTCCAAGCCCTCGAAGGCGGTACAACTGCGACGCGCGAAACCACGATCGCCCGCCTCCGGGCCACGCCGCGCGATCGCCTCATCGGTATGTACAAAGGTATGTTTGCTTACAATGCAGTTGGTGCGATCGATCGCATCCTTGCAACTCCGGGCACTCAAATCTCAGCAGTCCTCGCGCCGGCCAACTCCTGGCCCTTCAGCCTCCACCTACTCCGCCCCCAAATTGCCACCACCGTGATACCAGAAACCAGCCACTGGTTGCAGCTCGATGCGCCGGTTCCCTTCGCGGAAGCGGTGGCGGCGGCACTGATTAGTGATTAGTCATCACTCATTAGTCATTAGTCATGTCCGGTGGATTGACCACAATCAGATTGGTTCGTAGTGCGGACTTCAGTCCGCAGCATTATGCGGACTGAAGTCCGCACTACCAACCGTATCAAAAGCACAACGGCAATCATCCAACAAAGCATCAAGTTCAGCAGCGACTTTCCACGGATTTCTACCTTTGAAAACAGCAGCGATCGCAGCTTCATAGGGATTTCTGCCAGTTTTTTTCACAGCCGCGATCGCCTTTTGGTTAGAAAAACCCCGCCCGCTAACCAACCAAGCAGCCAAAACCTGTCCTGTGCGCCCAATTCCGCCACCGCAGTGAACCACCGCGCGATCGCCCGATCGATTTGCCGATGCCAAAAACGGTAAAATGCGATCGACTAAAATTTCGCGATCGGCCAATTCAAAATCTGCGATCGGAGCCCAGCAAACGCGATCGCACCCAAAAACATTTCCATAGCTTCCCAGCAAGTCAGAATAGCCGATGAGTTGTCTCTCAGGAAGCAAGCAGCAAACTCGATCGATCTTCTGGCGCCGCATAAAATCAATCCAGCCAGCAACTTCGCGATCGCGGTATCCCGGTTTGGCAGCACCAAACACAACTAATTCATCCTCCGCAGCCGCCGCAAACTTGTACATCAGCCCTCAATTTAACTCCTAAAATAACTTAAAAAATTTTAGATATTCTTAGTGTTAAGCTATAGCCTCTATCAAAAATATGAGGTATGTTGTTGGGCTTTAGCCCTATACGTTTATAGGTTCTAGAATCTGTCAGTCCTACCTTATCTTTCTGAAAACCACCATATCATTTTTTATCTGATTTTTTTTTCGTTCTTACTTGCCTTTTCATTATAGCCCTTTTTTCATAAATTTACATTCATTGAGATGCACCTGCACCCAATAAGTATTTTTTATTATTTTGAATTACACCCTAAGTGACTGAATCGTTAAACACGACCATCTTTGTAAAAACCAAAAATCTTGCATGACGTAGCTTTCAGACTTAACGATTCAGTAATTAGTGCAGCAAAAATTAAGTGGCTAGCTTAAATGTCTAACTGTCCTGGACGTTCACCATAAATCAGGAGAAAGTTGATATATCGAGTGCCGCGTTAGATTTCAACAAATCAGGAAATCTACCTCATACTGTTTCAGTATTGCAGTATTTCCTATTGTTCCCATTCGCATTTCACTCAAATTCACAGCAAAGTTTTGAGTGCGACGCTCACCTATCGCCGCAGCTTGTATCTGCAAATTGCCACTCTAATTCACAAATTGCAGATAAGTTCTTAACGTATCGCGACACTTTCTATCGCCCGATACAGTTCAGACAAATTCATCATTGTTTTGGAGAAAATTAAGATGGCTAACATTCCAGGTACTCCCAATAACGACTTACTACATGGCACACCTGACAACGATACCCTCACAGGGTTTGCAGGTAACGACACACTCTACGGTAAAGCCGGAGAGGATGAGCTTGATGGTGGTTCTGGTGCAGACAAAATGTATGGTGGTAGCGGTAATGACGCCTACTTTGTCGATAATATTGCTGACGTAGTTGTCGAAAATACTGCCGAAGGTATCGATCGAGTAGAATCCACCGTCAGCTACACTTTGGGAGCAAATGTCGAAGACCTGTTTTTGAAAGGAACCGCAGCCATTGACGGCACGGGCAACAACGCCCACAATGCTATGGTAGGCAACGATGCCAACAACTCGATGTATGGTTTGGGCGATCGCGACTACTTATTTGGTGCAGGCGGTAACGACTTCCTAAATGGTGGCGATGGAGACGACCAAATCTATGGTGGTACTGGAGATGACCAACTCTATGGTGGTTCTGGCGCCGACGAAATGTATGGTGGTACAGGTAATGACCAATTTCTTGTTGATAATGATGCCGATTTAGTTACCGAAAAACCAGGTGAAGGCATTGATACAGTAGTCACCGCCAAAACCTATACTTTAGGCGCAAACGTCGAAAACCTGACATTGACTGATGCAGGTGCTGCTGATGGTACCGGTAACGAATTGAATAATTATATTCTAGGTAACGCCGGCAAGAACTTCATCAGAGGTGAGGGTGGAGACGATAAAATCAATGGTAGAGGCGGCAATGATAACATTCTTGGTGATGATGGAAATGACACACTTTTAGGTGATAGTGGAAATGACTTCATCTCTGGCTTAAAGGGTAACGATATCCTCTACGGCAACGATGATAATGACCGACTTTTCGGCGGTGGTGGCAACGACATCCTCTATGGGGGTAATGGAAACGATATCTTAGCTGGTGGTGGCGATATTGACCTTGCCGGCAATAACATTCTGTGGGGTGGTGCAGGCGCAGATGGATTCAGATTCTATTTTGCTCCTACAGGGATTGACACCATTAAAGACTTCCAGAAGAGTGAAGTTGACAAAATTGAAATTCACCGCAGTTTTGGTGCTACTTCCCTCGACCAATTTAGCTATAGCAAGACTACTGGTGATTTATTCTTCGGTCAAGTTAAGTTTGCCACTCTTGAGAATAAGCCAGCAGACTTCTTAGTATCCCGAGATATTGTGCTATTACCATGAGGATGAATTGAATTGTATCTGAGTTAAACAGACTTGACATTAAGTCCGTTTAACTCAGATATTACACCATTTTCAATCAGCAATTTACGGGGCAGACAGGATGTTCTGCCCCCACTAAATCTTAGGTATGTTGTTGCGCTTGAGCGCTCTTTCAAAATTCAGGTATGTTGTTGCGCTTAAGCGCTCTTTCAAAATTCAGGTATGTTGTTGCGCTTAAGCGCTCTTTCAAAATTCAGGTATGTTGTTGCGCTTAAGCGCTCTTTTCAGGTATGTTGTTGCGCTTAAGCGCTCTTTTATATAGCCTTTCGAGCGATAGATGAGGTATGACTGTAAATCGAGTTGTTAGGCGCATACCTTGCTACACAATAACTCTAAGGAGTGAGTTCATCCCAACAGCGTCCGCGAATCTTTAGCTCGCAGTGTTATATTTAGAAAGAGCGCTGAAGCGCAACAACCTACCTTTTGGGAAACATAAAAATCTGACGCACCCTACAAGTCTATAGTAGCGTGCTAGTTACAATACTGGATGCAAACAAAAGAGTACCCATTGGGCACTCTTTTGTTTGTTTAGATGACAGCATAACTGACTGAATAGCTGAATCTAACCCTGCTAAAACAAATTAAATATTAGTAATATTTATCTTTCAATCTTAATCTCTAGGTGGTTTTTTGATATTAGCTTAAGTGGCTAGCTTAACTGTCTAAATGTCCTGGACATTGGCTGTCACTAAGGACAAAGTAGATATATCAGCGTGCAGCGTTAGATTTCAACCAATCAGGAAATTACCTAAATAATGTTTAATTATTGTGGCATTTCCGATTGTTCTAATTCGCATTTAACTCAGATTCATAGCAATGTGTTTAGTGCGACACTCACCTATCGCGGCAGCTTGTATCTGCTCGATCGCAAAATCGATCGCTTGTGAATCTAATTCGCAATTGGCAGATTGGTTCTGAACTTTGAGAATCAGAGCAAACAACCAAACAAACTATAAATTTCAGGAGAAATTCCGATGGCAAAGCCAATTATCGGTACATCATTCAACGATACGTATTTGGATGGTACTAGCGGGGCTGATACTATCTATGCCTTAGCGGGTAACGACTCCTCATCTGGCGGGGCGGGCAACGATACGATGTATGGAGGATCTGGGCATGATACCTTGTGGGGATACTTCGGCAATGACAAGATCTTCGGTGAAGAGGATAATGACTATCTCTATGGCGAAGAAGGCGCGGATACCGTCTGGGGCGGCGCAGGTAATGATTACATCAACGGTAGCAATGGTTTATTTAACTATAATAACGATTCTGCCGATCGACTCTACGGCGAGTGGGGTAACGACACCTTAGATGGTTGGACTGGTAACGACACCCTTGACGGTGGATATGACAACGACCTCTTACTTGGTTCCTTCGGTAATGACTACCTCGACGGTGGTTATGGCAACGATAATCTTTCTGGTGAACCAGGAAATGACACTCTCTTCGGTAGTGCTGGAGCAGATAATTTCATTTTTTACTCCACCCCCGCCTATGAAGGTATTGATTTAATCCAAGACTTTCATTACTGGGAAGGTGATAAAGTTCAAATTTCTAGGAGTGGGATGGGAGTGTCTTCAATCAATGATTTCCAATACAACAACAGCACTGGTGCGCTGTCGTTTAAAAACCAGCAATTTGCCAAAATACCGGGTGGATTCCGTCCCAGTTCGGATATCGTTTTCGTTCCTTAGGACTCTTCTTTCTGGTTAGAAGTTGTTTGAAAACTTTGATGTTTTTGGCATTTACTTACGGGTAGCTAGGGGTGCATCTGGCGCAAGGAAGAGGGCGAAGCATGACCGCATATAACTTATTAGTTATCATCTCATATTGACTGCGGTCATGCGAGAGCCCCTACGGATATATTCGCCTTGCGTGAGATGCACCCGTAGCTAGCAACTGGGTTTTTTACGATAATGCTTGGCACTTATGCGGCAGTTTTTGTAAAAAACCCGGTTTTTTTAGTTCGGTTGCTTAGGCCGGGCCGAAGTATAGTTAGGAACGAAAATTTAATAACTTACACATATTTGTGGGATGGGCGTCCCGCCCGTCTTTTCTGGACGGGCGGGACGCCCATCCCACAAGAATAATAAAATTGTAAGTTATTTAATTCTCATTCCTTAGTATGCTAGCGGTCAAGATATTAGCGAAATAGCTAAGACATTTCAGAGAGCACTGGCAATTCGATCGCACTTGCAAAAATTAGGATTTGCAGAATAGCCATCGCCGACATCATATCGCATCGCATCAAGGTGCCTCGGTCTATCGATCGCCCGTTTTTTATGCGCTATAATACATAGAAATAGATGTATGCGCTATAGCACATAAAAAGGATAAATATGGTAGTCACCTCTGCAAATCAATTAGCCGTTACCGTTCGAGAGTATCGCAAAATCGATCGGCTCAGTCAGGCAGATGTCGCCGATCGCGTAGGATTGCGCCAGGAAACCATTTCCGCCTTTGAGAATCAACCCGATCGCACCAAACTCGACACGCTATTCCGCATTCTGTCCGCGTTGAACTTGGAAATTCACGTGGTACCTAGAGGCACTAAATCCTCAAGCTGGGATCGAGAATGGTAACATCAAAACCTGTCGATCGCCTCAAAGTTCTAATGAATGGCATCTGCGTCGGACAACTGACGAAGTTACCAACAGGCGCAATTGCCTTTCAATACGATTTCTAGTAAAGTAAACATCGATTTACTTTACTAGAGATTCTTTAAGTATGCCATCCTTTACTAAGAAATCGGAACGGGCAGGGCAGTGGGTGCGGCAGGGCAGTGGTGAAACTTCTTATGAAGCCTTCATTCCTGCACCCCTACCTCCCGATCCGGCAATTATGGTAGATTCAGCGCTTCAGCGACGGCTGGAAGCCGCTGGGTTTGCATTAGGACGGCTTGATGGGATTGGGCGACTACTACCAGGACCAGAAGAACTTCTATATAGTTACATTCGCAAGGAAGCAGTGCTATCAAGCCAGATTGAGGGAACTCAGTCATCGATTGCTGATTTGCTTCTTCATGAGAATCAGGCAGTACCGGGAGTTGTCTTGGAAGATGTTCAAGAGGTTTCCAACTATATCGGTGCGTTGAGCTATGGTATTGAACGGCTCTCAACGCTGCCACTCAGCTTACGCCTAATTCGTGAATCGCATGAGCGACTCGTTCGTGGAACTCGCGGCGATCGAAAGGCACCTGGAGAGTTCAGGCGTTCCCAGAATTGGATTGGGGGAAGCAAACCAAGTGATGCAATGTTTGTACCACCACCACCCCATGAATTACCAGATATACTCAGTGCGTTCGAGAAATTTCTCCACTCTGCAGAATATCCTGTTTTGCTTAAGGTCGGACTTGCACACGGGCAATTTGAGACAATTCACCCTTTTCTTGACGGTAACGGTCGAGTAGGTCGTATGCTCATAGCACTCATGCTCGTTGAAGAAGGAGTTTTGGAACGACCGTGGCTTTATGTGAGCCTTCATTTTAAAAAGCACCGTGACAAGTATTATCGTCTACTTCAAGAAGTAAGAACCCAAGGGAATTGGGAAGAGTGGCTGATATTTTTCCTTGAAGGTGTTACCACTATTGCTAATCAGGCTACGGAGAAAATCCGTGCTCTCATGGCGCTGTTTGAGCGAGATCGGAAAGTAGTAGAGCAGTCGCGGAAAGGCTCGATTTACCAGTCGGTTGCGGTGCAGTCCAACTTGACAGTCTACGATTACCTAAAGAAAAAGATAGCAATCCGAATTCCTGAAACCGCAGACGCTTGTGGAACAACAAAGCCAACTGTTAAACGTGCAATAGAAGACCTTCAACAACTTGGTATCGTGACTGAAGTAACAGGCAAGCCCAGGAATAAGGTGTACCTCTATCAGGAGTACCTTGATATTTTGAATCAGGATGATGGAACTTCTGAACTACCGAATAAAAGCAGTAATTCTTGAGTGAGCGAAGCTGATGAATAGTTGTCCTTTTCCCTACTAACCAGTTGCCTAACCATTGACTCAGCAGGCAACCAGGGAAACAGCAGCTCCGGCGGTAGTCAATCCATGTCGGCAGACGGGCAATTTATATTGAGTCGTCTGTGGGGGTTTAGCCCAGCAGCAATTACGGTAAAGTAGCATTTCTTAAGTGGCTAGCTTAAGTGGCTAACTGTCCTGGACATGATTCCGGGAGTTGAGTTATTTTGTTGATGTGCTGATAAGTCGCAGCACTGTTTAAATTTGTCAGAACTTTAATCAAAAGCTTGAGTCTGTTTATAGGCACTGCGACCTATAAATAGTCAGCTTGCAAATTCCATTCTACCTTACCTATTGGTTTAACTACGCTGTAATTATTTGACCTTTACTTATTGTTAAACCAATTCTATTTTCATCATTTTAATGACAACTTTTTATCAGGTAAGACATCATGGCTTTACAAACAGATCCATCCGAACCGCGCCGCTTAATTGGTGACAATACATCCGAAACTGTTTTTTTGTCGATCGCAGATGCCAATAATTTCCCTTTGGGAGTTTCAATGCTCGGAGGCGACGATACAGTAGACACCTCAGTAGCTAACAATTTGGTTTATGGCAATGAAGGAGAAGACATTCTCAGGGGAAATTTGGGTAACGATTCCTTATTCGGAGGAAGGGGGAAAGACATGCTGGGTGGAAATGCTGGAAATGACTATCTCAGCGGAGGACAGGATACAGATTTGATTTATGGCTTTGGGGGAAACGATATTTTACAGGGCGGTAGAGGCAATGATATCTTAATTAGCGGTGACGGGTATGATACTTTAATTGGGGGTTTGGGGCGAGACTTTTTCATGGGCGCGAGTGACAATCTTTCTTTACCTAAAATCGGCAGCAACTTGTATGTCCTGCAAGCAGAACCAGGAGTTTCAAATCTCAATAATGCGGATACGATCGCTTTTTTAGGAGTTGGCGATCGAATTGGATTAGCAGGGGGTTTGACTGCTAGCGATATAGTTTTGGAACGCCTGACAAATGTGACAATTGTCTTGGAGTTTGACGGGCCGCAAGCCTTAAAAAACAGTGTTCAGCCAGGTATACTCAATCCTGGGCCCATTGTCACTTCAGGAACTTTAATCAGAGTTAAAAATTCCGGCGAGATGTTGGGTTTTGTTGATGGTGTAACGCCCGCCCAGATTCAAGGCAATATTATATCGGTTCAAGGATTTTAATTTTCCACGATCCCAAATCCGGTGTGGTGGTAAGCGAGGTACATAGAAACCCGTGAGGTACATAGGACTTGCTGAAAAAGTGTACGTAGTGGAAAAACGAGGCTACACAGCTTAAAAAATAGTAGGTTTATTGCTGGCATTTCCAAATTTCGCCAGAAATTAACAACTTTCATTGCAAGGGTTTTGAGTCTCTATAATCCTATAACTTGCACTTTTTCAAGCAAAAAAAGTTTAAACCCCTTATCTGGTAAGCTTTCTACCTTTATTCAGCAAGCCCTGCATAGAAACCCGGTTTCTTTAAGAAACCGGGTTTCTGGTATCAACTGTTAACTGTCAAGTGTCAACTATCAACTGTTTGCGATCGCCCCCAAGACCTCCAAAGTAGCTTTCTGAGCTTCTGTAATTCCCGTGACTCCGGCAATATTCATACCCTCATAGGGTCGATCGGCTTTGAGAGTTTTCCAACATTCACCTGTGTTGAAATCCCAAATCTTAATCGTTTCATCCTCACCCGTACTGGCAAGCAATTCACCATTTGGATGCCAAATAACTGACCAAATAGAGTTGCGATGTCCTTGCAAAATCTTGATACATTGACTGCTATTAATATCCCAAATGCGCGTAGTTTTGTCCGCTCCCCCGCTGGCAAGCATTTGCCCGTCGGGACTCCAGGAAATCGATCGCACAGAATCACCGTGTCCTGTCAATTGTTGCCAACACTTACCGCCGATCGCATCCCACAAACACACGGTTCGATCGTCGCTGCAACTTGCTAAGATTTTGCCATCGGGACTCCAAGCAATTGACCAAACCCAACCTGTATGTCCTGACAAAACATTCAAACATTCACCGCTATTGACATCCCAAAAACGGATCGTTCGATCGGTACTGCAACTTGTTAAGATTTTGCCGTCGGGACTCCAAGCAACCGACCAAACCCAACCGGTATGTCCTGACAAAATCTTCAAACATTGACCGCCCTGAGCGTCCCAAAGCCCGATCGTCAGATCCGTACCGCAACTTGCGAGAATTTGTCCGTCGGGACTCCAGGCTGCAAATCGCACCCAATGGCGGTGTCCCGATAGCACTTTCAAACAGCGCCCGGTTTTAACATCCCACAGCCGTAGGGTTTTATCGGCGCCGCTACTTGCGAGGGTTTTTCCGTCCGGACTCCAAGCTACTGACCAGATACAGTCACTGTGGCCTTGAAGCACGCCGGTGGGCTGGGTACGATCGAGATTCCACAAGCGTATTTTTCGAGCGTCGCTGCTGGCGAGGGTTTGTCCGTCGGGACTCCAAGCTACCGACCAGATGCACTGAGTGTGTCCTCGAAGCACGCTCAGACAATGACCGCTATCGGTGTCCCAAAATCGCACGGTTCTGTCGAAACCGCCGCTGACCAGTTTTCGTCCGTCTGCATTCCACGCCACAGACCAAACTGGGCCGCTGTGACCCTGGAGAATTTTTAAACAACGCTGGCTATTCACATCCCACAATCTAATAGTTCGATCGTCACTTGCACTAGCAAGAATTTTGCCGTCGGGACTCCAAGCAACCATTCTCAGCCAATCTTGATGTCCTGCCAAAATATGCGAGCATTGGTTGCTGGCAATATCCCAAATTGTGACATAGAAATTGATGCCGCCAATGGCAATTTTCGTGCCGTCTGGATGCCAAGAGATCGATCGAATGCGATCGTTTGGCAGTTCGATCGCCCTCAGAAACTTACCGCTAGGCGCTTCCCACAATCGGATCGTTTCATCGTCACTACCGCTTGCCAAAAATGCTCCGTCTGGACTCCAAGCCAGCGACCAAATCCAGTTTTGATGACCGTTCAAAGTCTCCAAACATTGACCGCTCGCAGTATCCCAAAGTCGGATCGTTCGATCTGCACTGGCACTAGCAACGATCGGTTTTGTGGGATGCCAAGCAATCTTCCAAACTGAGTCGAGATGGCCTTGACAAATGTTCAAACATTGCCCGCTTTTGATATCCCACAACCGCACGGTGCGATCGATACTGCTGCTAGCTAGAGTTTGTCCGTCTGGACTCCAAGCAAGGGAAAAAATCCAATTGGTATGCCCTTTTAAAATAGAGATGAGTTGCTGGTTGTGAGTTTGCCACAAACGAATTTCACCGTGACTGTCACCTGTTGCCAGAATTTGACCGTCAGGGCTGAAGGCTACCGCAAAAACCAGGGCAAAGGTTTGATTGAAGACTGATTTTGTCAAGTTTGCGCCTTGAAAATTGACGCGATGTAAATTCAGATCCTGCAAACAAGCGTGCCACAAATCTAAATTTGAGAAGTCATAGCCCGCGAGATCGATATTGAGGAAACGATACAGATTGAATAGATTTCCTCCAGCATACCGATAGGATTGAACGAAAGTATCTGAGTTTTGGCGCAGTCGATCGAGCAGTTCTCGCAGATTTTGTTCTAAGAGTTGGAATGTGGCAAATTTATTGATTAATCTGGAAACTATCTGCTCTAAAATCAGTCGGTTTTGAGTTTCCCAGATATAATTTTTGACGGTGGTTTTGGTTAAGGCGTGGCTGGCGAGCAAATTTAATTTGCCATCTGCCAATTCTGTCACAATTTGCTCAATGAATCGCTCGGTTACGTATTCCATTACTACGGGCTGTTGCGTGTAATTGCCCGAGCGTTTTTCAATGAGCGATCGCCAAGATAATCTTTCTAGTGCTTCTAACACTTGAGCGTTAGAAACAGTGGGGATAATATCTTCTTGGAGTTGCGAGATATTCGTCCAATCTCGATTTATCGCCAGCCAGTACATGATATTTAGCTCTAATTCAGAGAGCCGATCGAATTGATTGTCTAGCAGCCGGCGCAATCCATTAAATACTAAGGTTTCCTGTTCCAGAAACAGTTGGATCTCGCCATCAAATAAATCGCGAATTGAAGTCGCGACAATTTTTACTGCTAAAGGATTGCACCGATAGCGATCGCACAATTCCTGTTTGTGACTTTCTAATCCAGTTAAACCGGTGGTTTCGATCGCTGCTGCTGCTGCTTCGGGACAGCCGCCTAGTGACAAGCTTTGGATTGCTAATTCGCCTCCTTCCAATTGAGCGAAGAGAGAGCATTTTTCCCGGCTGGTTAACACCAAACAGCTTTGATGGGGAGTTTCGGCCACCGCGCGGAGCATTTCTCCGTAAGCTTCATAACCGGGACGATATTGTCCGCTCTGATTCCCAGGTTGTGACAGGCTTTCGGTATTATCGATCGCCAGCAGACAGCGATGATTCCGCAAACATTGAATCAAGCTGCTAATTTCTGCTTTTGTATCCTGTTGTCCTGAGAGGAATGAGACTAATTCTGCTAATAAAATTTCCGGCGACGGGGCATTGCGGAGGCTTCGCCAAATGACGTAGGTAAATTGGTTGTGTAGCTGTTCTGCTAATTTGACAGATAAAGCAGTTTTACCAATACCGCCAATCCCAAAAATACCCACCAACCGACAATTATCTTGTAGAATCCATTGGGTGAGGGTGGTAAGTTCTGCGGTGCGCCCGTAAAAGCGAGAAACATCTATGGCTTCTCCCCAATTTTGGGCGATCGACTTCACTGGCTGCCGCTGTGGGGCTTCGGGTTCTGGCTGGATGTAGTCTTGCTCGGTTATAGTCAGGTTAAAGGCGCGAAATAGCTCTTCTAGGGTTTGGCGATCGACTGCTGCTTTGCCACTTCGCAACCGTCCGATCGATCGAGCACTGAGCCCTGTCAAATTGCTTAATCGCTCTAATGTGTAAGCATAACCGCCATTTTCAGCAATGGCTAATTGTTCCTGGGTATTCTGTAGACGCTGCAAACCCCAATCTGATAGAATCACGCCTCGGCGCTTGCGCTTTTGCGGCAGTTTAGTCATATCTTAACTATTTCAACTATTCCAACTTGAACTTAGGACTTGTTGTTACATTCGTAGTTTCATTTAACCGCAGTAAGATTCGTTCGTTCGTTCGTAGTGCGGACTTCAGTCCGCAAAAGGGAGCGGACAGTAAGATTCGTTTGTAGTGCGGACTTGAGTCCGCAAAAGGGAGCGGACTGAAGTCCGCACTACAAACCGTTCGTAGTGCGGACTTGAGTCCGCAAAAGGGAGCGGACTGAAGTCCGCACTACAAACCGTTTTTTTCTGGTAATCGACCGGACACGATCTCAACTATCAACTGTCAACTGTCAACTGTTTTTAAAGCTTGTCATATCTCAAATCCAGATTCAACCCGTCATTTGCCGTAGTCAATTGTTAAGAAACCGATACAAAAGCATCTATTTCTCCTCGCAACTCGTCTTACTCTATATCGAGTCCGAATGATTGGTGATTAATTTATCAGGGACAATGCAACACTTAACTCAGAATGATTTTCAAATTTTTTCAGGATGCCTGCAGGAATTATACAAAACTTGTAGTGTTGAGGATTTCTCATCTCATCTGCTGGCGATCGTCTCGAAGGTTATTTCCGCAGTAGATTATACATACACCACCCTCTCCTTCGAGAACAGCAAGACTACCACCCTCGACTATAAACCCGCCCCGGGGTTCGATCGCCTTGATACAGCAAATTTTGAGAAAGTTGCACACCAGCATTTTTACGAAAACCCTCTAGTCGGTAATTATCTCCGAACTCGCGACCATCGAGCGCATAAGGTTTCAGACTTCTTAAACGAGCAGCAACTGCATCGTTTGGAAGGATTGTATGGAAAGCTGATGCAGCCTAGAGGAATCAAGGATCTGATCGCAGTTTCACTACCTCTGGCTTTGGCTGCTAAATCTGCGAGCAAGCTCTACTCTGGACAAGATGATATTATTGCGATTACTCTTTTGGGAGACCGGATTTTTACTGAGCGCGATCGCTATTTATTCAATTTACTGCACCCTCATCTGCTACAAGCCCAACAAAACATGAATCAGTTTACCCAGATAGAACAGGAGTGGGTACAGCAGCGTCATACTCTGGAGGCGTTGGGAATTATTTCTCTCAACGGAGATGGGCAAGTTTTATTCATGAGCGAAGGAGCTTTCCATTGGCTGAAACACTATTTTCAAGACTCACAATCTTCAACCAAATGTTTGCCAGATAATTTGCAGCGATGGGTTAAATATCAGTTATCGCTGGTAATTCCCAGTGATGAAATTCCTGCTCCTCATTTACCGCTAAAATTAGAACAGGCAGGAAAACAATTAGTTGTGCGCTTTCTGACTGAGCAACCGCTGGAAAAATATCTATTGTTGCTTGAAGAAGAGGATTTTTTGACTCTATCATCCGTATCTTTAGAAGTGCTAGGCTTAACAAAGCGGGAAACAGAAGTGTTATTTGAGGTGACGCAAGGTAAGACTAATCCAGAAATTGCGGCAACACTGAGCCTGAGCATTGGTACTGTCAGAAAGTATTTAGAACATATCTACTCAAAGCTGGGAGTACAAACTCGTGCGGAGGCTGTAGTATGTGCTTTGAAATATCTTGGAGCGATCGGATAAGTAGTCTCTCCTGAGTTTTAGGCATCGCAAAAATAATCGCAAAAATAGTTGCCAGAAACTGGTTTTTTTACGAAAAGACGCGCTGTAGCGCACATAAAGAGTAAAAAACCCGGTTTATTTGATGGTGGTGCGTCCGGGACTAAACGTTAGAGAAACCTGGTTTCTGAACAATAAATATAGGTTTCAGCGCGATATTTTTGCCAGAAACCGGGTTTCTTTAGTCGCGTGCGTAAGTCTTCAAGATGTCAGGAGAACCGCATAATTTATGCGATCGATAAACTTCATACATCAATAAACTTCCTGCTACGCCGAGATTCAGAGAATCTGCTGCACCTAGCATCGGAATCCGCACCAAATCCTGGCAGAAATCCCGCTGCTGCTGAGTCAGCCCCTGACGTTCTTCGCCCAGGAAAAGTACAGTCGATCGAGGATAATCAAAGGAATGAAAATCCGCACTTCCGTCAGGTGACGCACCGATGGCGCGGCAGCCGTGACGGCGCATCCAGCAGCCCAAGGCCCGAAAGTCCGTGCGGACCAACTTCTGGGCGAACAGCGCGCCCATTGAGGCCCGCACCGCATCCGCATCAAACGGATCGCCCCGCCCTCCGACGAATATGAACCCAGCACCGCCCACTGCTTCCGAAGTGCGGATCAATGTCCCCAAATTACCTGGCGATCGCACGTTTTCCACAACTATCCAGCACAAGCCGGCTTGGGGCGAGATATCGTCCAATTTAGACCATTGCTGGCGGACGATCGCGCCCACACCCGAAGCGCGATCTGTTCTGCAAACGCGCCGGTATTGTTCGGGAGTGATAGAGATAGTGGGAATTCCGCATCGGCGGGCGCTGCGTACCATTTTGCGGGCCAGCGGGGCGATCAGCAATTTTTCGCTGAACAAAATTGCTGAAATCTCGAATTTGCGATCGATTACCTGCACAAAATTCCGAACGCCTTCGACATAAAACAGGCTGTGGCGATCGCGGTAGGTGCGATCGAATTGGAGCCTTTCTACTCTAGCCAGGGCAGCCTCAACCTCTGACCGAGCGGGGCTGGTACTAAAGGTTCCAGCCATCCTCCTTCTGTGGAGCCATTTGGCTCTCTACAACCGAGATTTGAATTGACATAAAATTGCTACAGAAATATCTCTGTAGAACTCAACTTTGTTAGTTATAACACGTCGGGCTGAGTTCAGCTATAAATTGTTAAAAACAGATAATTTTAGGATAGAAAAGCGATTTATACAATCTTGTTTAGAATAAAGGTATAGCAGTTCTCAAGTGTGGTGAGGTATGCCCCATACCCTAGACCCCATGCCCTAGACCCCATGCCCATTCGTATATCAATCTGTTTAGTTAAAGATGAGAACACAAGAGAAAAAGCAAGTCAAGCTCATTGATTTTAGCCGAGAACCGACATCAGATTTTCTGCTACCTCAGCCTGCTTTGCTGAAAAGTTCGGGATGGGGAAATATCCATTTTGAATTGCACGAACAACCCAAGTTTGACACTCCCGAACATCAAGCTACTTGGCACGTTATTGCTCATTGTCCGCCTTTTTGCACATCAAAATCGCGATCGGGCGATCGCTGGTTGGATGGAAAGTTGAAAACAGAAGCGCGGAATGAGGGTGACATTGCGATTGTTCCGGCGGGTATTTCCCACCGCTGTATCTGGAATATTTTATCTCAGTTTACGATTGTGGCGATCGATCCAGCACTCCTGGAACAAGTCGGTCAAGATTTGGTCGATCGCGATCGCATTGAACTCATCCCCCATTATATGACTGAGCAAGATCCTCTGCTCCAAGGTATTATCGCGGCCTTGAGAGGCGAAGTAGAATCAGCCAAAATTGGCGGTTATTTGTTCGTTGACAGTCTCAAAACCACATTAGCGATTCACCTGTTACGAAAATATTGCACCGCGCCACCGCAGCCCAGAAGCTACGCGGGTGGATTATCCAAAGCAAAGCTGCAACAGGTAACGGAATATATCGCAGAAAATCTCGATCGAGAAGTAAAGTTAATTGAGCTTGCTGCGATCGCCCAAATCAGTCCGTATCACTTTTTACGTTTGTTTAAAAACAGTCTCGGCATGACACCGCATCAGTACATTTTGCAGCGTCGGATTGCCAAAGCTAAGTATCTTTTACTGCAAAGCGAACTCAGTATTGCAGAAGTTGCCGCCGCTGTGGGTTTTTGCGATCAAAGTCATTTGACTCGATATTTTAAGCGGATTGTTGGGGTGACGCCGAAACAACTTCTGCAAGGTTGAAACCTGCGGCAAGCTTCATTAATCTGATAATTAGTTTATTTGGCAAAACTCGGATAAAGCGTTGCCATCCCTTGCGGTTCATGGCTGTATTTCCCACTTTGCGAAGGCGTGTATGTCTCGTTATACAAACAGAGGCTATCGGGATTTTTCACCACAAACTGCATCATCCGCCGATGGGCTTCACCTCGGAAAAACTGTTTCAGATCGGCTTCTGAGCGCCAGTAACTCACCATAATCACTTCCTTGGGCCCACAAATTCCTGCTTTCATTTGCACGCAGCCTTCAGCTTTAGCAGTCGAAGTGCCGATCCACACTAGATTTTTCCACATCCAGAAAAACCCCGCGCGATCGCGTGCCACAAAGCCGTTGACAAACACCACTGCTTCCGGGCGATCGGGCAAATCGATCTCGTAAATGGAATATCTGTTTGCATTTGCCATCTTCAGACTCCTTGACAATCTTGCTATCTGTAATTGGTTTATTCAATCTCATGACTATTCACTAAATTGAATATAAAATCTATGGTATATTCAATTTAGTGAATATGTCAACCCCTAGCTTATGTCTCTTAGCTATGCCATTCTGTCAGTCTTAGTAAGCGCCCCCAGCAGTGGCTACGACCTGGCCAAGCGCTTCAATCCCTCTGTGGAAGGATCGGTTGGTTTTTTTTGGAGTGCCAGCTTCCAGCAGATTTACCGAGAATTGAACCGCCTGGAAGAAAAGCAGTGGCTGCAAGCCGAATCCGTACAGCAGGAAAATCGACCAGACAAACGTGTCTATACCGTGACGGGATTGGGCAAACAGCAGTTGTGTCAATGGATTGCTGAGTCGGAAGAGATGGCCGCAATCAAGGATGAGTTGCTCGTCAAACTCTATGCTGGGTATTTGGTGTCTCCTCAGATAATCGCGGCAAAACTCGAAGCGCACCGCCAGCAACATCAGCAGCGATTAACGATTTATCAACAAATTAAAACCCAGGAATTTACAAATCCCCAAAAGTTGTCAAACAGCCTAAAATTTCAGTACATGACGTTACTGCGCGGGATTCACTACGAAACAGGCTGGCTAGCTTGGTGTGACGAGATCCTGCTGTTGCTGCAATAAGTGCAAGGCGAAGGCAATAATTTACTAAAATTCTGCAACTTTCTCCTAGATTCCTGACTGGTAAATTTTCTAAAGTGTTAGCAGCAGTTTCGCAACCTAGAAAGATGATCCAAATTGAACCGACAAATATGACTTTCCCTCTCTGGGGTTTAGTAATTTTCATTTTGTGGACGATCGCAATTGTCATCGCCCTCATCGCAGTCAGGATTCGGCATCTATCTGCGGGCGGATCTCCCAAAGATTTCGGCACACCAAACGATGAAAGCTTGCTGTGGCGACTATTTCGAGTACAATCCAACTTGATAGAAAATCTGCCTTTGTATTTGGGAGTTGTTTTTCTGCTAACAGTTAGGGGCGTCTCTGGAACAGCCGTAGATTCGCTGATTGTCGCGTACATCGTATTTCGGCTGGTGCATTCAATGATTCACATCGCCGGCCTCAATCCCATGTTTAGGGTATGGAGCTTAGGGATTCAGTTAAGTTGCTTGGTAGCCTTAATTGTGATGGCAGTTTTGTAGTTGATGAATCACGCAATTGGCACCTATTATATTGTAGGGTGCGTCAGAGGCAAACTCTAATTGTTGGCACAAAGTCTCAATCTGACGCACCTTGCAAGTCCGTCGATCGCTTTCTGGGCACCCCTGCGTCAGATGTGTTAAATATTGAGCGAGCTGATTTCTTAACATAAATGGTAATCTTTTTAATATTTAACAGTTAATTTTCCGCAATACCGCTGACAACTGCTGTATCAAAAGGCTAAGCTAGCTACAAGCTTAAACTTCCTTTTCTAGAGACAAACCGCAGCCAATTTCACTCGCCTTTTAACTATGGCAAAAGAATTAGCAATAGACACTCGCGGACTTACCAAACAATTCGATCGCCATATAGCCGTCAATGACATCGACTTGCAAGTCGCCGCCGGGGAAATCTGCGGGCTGATCGGCCCCAACGGTGCCGGCAAAACTACCTTGCTGCGAATGTTAGCCGCCGCCGAAGAACCGACTACAGGGGAAATTTACATCAACGGCAGTCCCTTGTTGCGCGATCGATCTAACCCCACTCTCAAACAGCACATCGGCTTTCTTCCCGATGACTTTCCCCTTTACGACGATCTGACTGTTTGGGATTATTTAGATTACTTTGCCCGATTGTACAACTTGCGGCAACCCAAGCGCCGAGAACGCATCTATGCAGTTTTAGAACTCGTGCAATTAACCAACAAGCGCAACAGCTTAATTTCTACTCTGTCGCGGGGGATGAAACAGCGCCTGAGTTTGGGCCGCACTATTATTCACGAACCGCTGTTGCTGCTGTTAGATGAACCAGTTTCCGGTTTAGATCCGATCGCGCGATCGCAATTTCGCGAAATCATCAAAGCTGTGCAGCAAGGCGGCATGACCGTAGTCATATCATCCCACGTTCTCAGCGATTTAGCGGAACTTTGCACCTGGGTAGGGATTATGGAATTGGGCTATCTTGTCGAAAGTGCCCCTTTGCAAGAACTTTACAAACGCCTCGGAAAACAGCAAATTGTCATGGCAACTTTGGGCAATATAGAAGCGCTGACATCCGAACTCAAAAACTTTCCTTGGGTTGAAAGTTGGGAAATATTGCCGGAAACTCAGCAGGTATGCGCTCATTTTTCAGGAAACCGGGAAGATGCGGCGAATTTACTGCGATCGCTCGTCAACGCCAACATTCCCCTCACAGAATTTCACTGCACCCAAGAAGACTTAGAAACCATCTTCCTGAAGATGGGACACAAACAAGCATCTTAAATAGTCCTGGACGGACGGGCGGTCAGAAACCTGGTTTTTATCAAAATCTTTCATCCGAGCCACCAGATTCAGCAAAAAACCCGGTTTCTGCGGTCAAAATGCGTCCCAGACTATTAAATTTCCTGAGTTCCAATTGTTCAATCACAACTCAAAACAATTACCTATGACTCTCAACTTGCTAGACACAATCGGTAACTGGAATTCCCAGTTATTTCGAGAACTTAAAGGCCGCCTGAAAATTGGGCATATTGCGATCGCCAGCGTCCTTTCCCTCAGCAGTCAACTGGTGCTGTTTTTGTCTTGGAGCAGCCAGATACCCGTTGCTCCTCCTGTCGGTGAGTACAAGTACCCCACTCATCACAGATTCTGCACTGGATTTGCTGGCAATGCCACAGGTGATGGAACCAAGTGCATCCAAGATGCGGCAGGAAATTTCATCATTAACTGGCCCTCTTGGTGGCTAGAAATATTCGCTTACCTGAGCCTATTTAGTGCGATCGCACTTTTAGCAGTCGGCACTTATATGCTTGTGAGCGATTTAGACAAAGAGGAACGCCGCGGTACACTCAACTTTATTCGCCTCAGCCCCCAATCTGCTACCACAATTTTTCTCGGCAAAATTCTCGGAGTCCCAATCTTACTGTATCTCGCAGCAATTCTGGCTTTACCGCTACACATTTACAGCGGATTAGCAGCTCAAATACCTCTGCACCATATTTTATGTTTCGACATAGCAATGCTAGCTAGCTGTGCTTTATTCTACAGCGGCGCAATGCTATTTGGCTTAACAACCAGTTGGTTGGGAGGGTTTCAACCTTGGCTGGCTAGTGTTGCGGTTTTGGGTTTTATTACCACAGCTTTTAATGCACCTTCAGTCGGAAATTCTGCGGATTTACTAACATTTTTGTCTCCGGCTGCTGTCCTGAAACAGGTAATTGATCGAGTTAATAAGTCATCCCATTCTAACCTTAACTGGTTAATTGGAGAGTTCGATCGCCTGGAATGGTTTCATTTGCAGATTGGCAAAAATTTTGTGTCTTCTACCGCCTTATCTTTATTGATCTGTGCAGTGGCAACCTACTGGATGTGGCAGGGATGGCAGCGTCGCTTTCCCAATCCCACCGCTACTGTTTTGAGCAAAAAGCAAAGTTATTTGCTGGTGATGTGCTATCAGTCAATAATTTTAGGATTTGCACTCCAATCAAATAGGTACTCGCTGGACACTATCGCCTTTTTATTAATTCCAAACTTGATGGTGTTTTTAGCTTTAATTGCAGCTTTAACACCGGAAAGACAAGCTTTGTATGATTGGGCGAGGTATCGCAGACAAATAGTTCCCACTAGGAGTCAGAAGTTGTGGCGCAAATACCCCATTCTCGATTTGATTTGGAGCGAAAAAAGTCCAGCATTAGTTGCAATAACAATCAATCTCCTCAGTTCGACAGTCATATTAACACCTTGGCTGCTGGTGAATCCCAACGCTTTTCGCTGCATGATTTTGTTCGTAAATATCATTTTGATTTACGCCACAATCACCCAGCTATTCATGTTTGCAAAAATCCGAAATCAGGCAGTTTGGGCGACTTGTACAGTCGGAGGCGCTATCTTTTTACCACCACTTATTTTATCTATGCTTTCCCTCTACCCAGCAAAAGCTCCTTTCATTTGGATGTCTGTGGTATTTCCTATCTTTGGATCATCTGGTTTGAGCGAGTCAATACATACTATTTTGCTCTCGATCCTGGGCCAGTGGACTGTGTTGGTGCTGCTGAATTTGCAATTGAGGCGGCAACTCCGTATCGCAGGGGAATCGGCATCTAAAGCTTTGCTGAAGGCTTGAAAAAATAAAAAGGCGGTTGAAACCGCCTGCTATTTTGGAAATTGTCGGACGTTTCATATCAATTTCGGTTATAGACTTAGGTACGTTGTTGCGCTTGAGCGCTCTTTCCTGATATTTATGAAGAGCGCTCAAGCGCAACAACGTACCTTTATTCTGATATTCTGAAGCACTTATCAGCTAACTATACTTGCGGCCGCGCCACTGGGTAGGCTGATTTAAGGCAGAAATGAGAATTCGCAAAAACGCCAGCGGATCGGCTAAAGGTGATAGCCAAAACAGCCATTTACCCGATGCTTGAGTTCGATCGTAACTCGGAGCGATCGCAAAACACAAAGCCGATCGCACTGCAACCAAAAATACATTCAATCCCCACAGCCCAAACTGCGGAAACACGCCCACCCCAGGCACAGAACCGGATAGCAAATACCACAGGACGATCGGCACCGGCAAACCTTGAACCGCCAATAACAGCCACAAATCGCCCCAAATTTGAGCGCTAGAAGCAGCATCTTTCAAATCGAGCGATCGTCCCCATTCGTTCCAAGTCTCGATCGCCCCCTCATACATCCGCACCTTCAGCACTTTCGCCCCGTCCAAAAAGCCCACTTTAAAGCCCTTAGCAGCAGCATAGCGAGCCAAGGTCACATCATCGCAAAAAGAACCTTTTGCGACTTCATAGCCCCCTAAAGCCACCAAAACCTCGCGCTTGCAGAGGAAACACTGACCGTTTGCCATCACCCGTTCCGGCACATCGCCGCCAGTTCCCGTGGGGCCGAAGCGATAAACCAAAGTCATTAACAGCGCAGGTTGCAGCCACAACTCGCCCGGATACTTGAGGATAAACTGCGGCGATAGCGAAATCAAATCGTAATTTCCCGCAGCAGCAGTTTTGAGCAAACTTGCGATCAAACCCGGATGCGGCTGAGTATCCGCATCGATGCCCAAAATCCACTCGCATTTCTCGGAACTTGCCAAAAAACCCCAATTCAGCGCCCACGGACGCCCCACCCAACCAGCAGGTAACGGATCGTCGTTAATTAAGCGAAACCGGGGGTCTTTTTGGGCGGCAGTTTTGACTAAATCTCCGGTTCCGTCTACCGAATAACTATCAACAACCACAACTTCTCGGAGCTCGTAACTTTGGCGGCTCAATCCTTCCAAACAAGGCGCAATTCTCTCTGCTTCGTTCAAAGTTGGTACCACCGCAGTACAAGCACCCAACAAGTCCAGCGTCGGCGAATCCGGTTCTAGGGGCGGGATGCGCGAGGGGCCTTTGATTAATCGCGACATTAAAAGGGCGGCGGCGGGTAATTGTAGCAGCAAAAGTGCGGCAGGGATGATGATTGTCAGGAGATTTGAAATATTGGGAGAAATCATATCTATTTTAGATTTTAGATTTTAGATTTTAGATTTTAGATTTTAAATTGAAGAATTGGGAATAACCATTGATGTCAATTTAAAAAATTTAATCAACTTTTGATATCATGTCCTGTCGATTACCACAACACAAATCGTCCGCAAAAGCGGACTTTAGTCCGCAACAATTGAGCGGACTAAAGTCCGCACTACGAACCTTACTTATTGCGGTTAATTGACAGGACACGATATGACCTCAAACATATTACAGGAATTTGGCATGAAAATATAGTTACTGAAAAACCCGGTTTATTGTCAAAACCGGGTTTTAAAATTAGCTCAAAATTTCCTGTAAATTTTTGCCAAATCAGCCGCGATATCGTGTCCGCTCGATCGCCACAACAAAAACGGTCCGCAAAAGCGGACTTTAGTCCGCTCAATTGTTGCGGACTAAAGTCCGCTTTTGCGGACGAAGATTATTGCAGTCAATCGATCGCAAACGATAGGATTCATCATTAACGGCTTACTTCCGCAAAGCGCCTACGCGCTGAGATGGAATTTCAGCTTTGAGAGCAGATTCTAAAGACGGAATCGCTTCTGTTACGTCATCTGCTGCGGGTTTAGCGATCGAGCTTAGGACGATCGCCGGAACTACACCCAGAAGCACAGCTAGGGATGTTGGGAACCAAAACCGAGAATCCAAGGAAGTGACAGTGATAATCGCTCCGAAAGCAAAGTTTACCAAATAAACAATTAACGGCAAACTCAATTGGGATCGCTCTAATTTAATCGAAGTTTTTCTCCACAAGAAAGCTGCTACAGACATAAACACAGCCCCCGTGCCCATCCAGCCGGCCAAATTGCGGTAAGGCATCCCAAAGAAAGCGCCAAGTTCCTCAAACTCCCAAAAAGGCACAGAAGTTTGACTCATCGCCGGATCTAGTACAAAATCCCAAGCTGTCAATAATAAAGCGCCAAGGGCGATCGCGCCTATTTGGCGCACCCAGTTCAGTTCGCCTTTACCGCCCGCCACTCCAGCGCGAGCAATTATATATGAAACCAGTCCTAGATAAAACCACGACAGGGGAATTGTAAACGGCACCAGCCCTGCAACTTTATAGCCCAAACCGCTCAAATAGTGGTAGTGGCCGAAGGGAAAACCCGTACTCGTCCCCAACAACTCGCTACTCAAAGATAAAAACACCGAAGGCACCAAAAATGCCAGAGTTGCACCCGAGCCCAATGTCCGAAAGGCATAGAGAGCAACCGCCGCTGCGCCAAAAATGATATAAACTACTCCACCCCCAGCCATCCCCCACTGGAACAAAGTTTGTCCGGCGGGCGGTAAATTCATCACCAATTCGGGACGGGGTAAAATCAGCAGCAACCCTGCCAATCCAAAGGCCATTGACAAGACGTGGGCTATCAAGCAAAAGCGCTCAGCCATCAAAAGTTGCTTCATGGGACTCCTCGAAAAAATATCAGATGCAGAAAGCACTCGTTACAGTTTACAATTTTTTACAAAAAAATGGGTCTAAAGCCCCGTCCTTATAGGACGGCTTTTGTTTTAACAAGCGTCTTGACGTTTGGTAAGGATGTTGTATACTGGAACAGGAGGATGCAAACAAATGTTAAACCTAACCTACGAATACAAACTTAAACCAACAGCAAAACAACTAGCCATATTTGAAAACTGGCTAGAGCAATGCCGTCGCGTGTATAACTACGCGCTGGCAGAGCGCAAAGACTGGTTTAAGTCTCGTAGTTGTCAGGTTAACGCTTGTTCGATCCGTTCTGAATACATTATCCCCGCCGATACACCCCGCCCCACCTATGCCAGTCAGTGCAACGCACTAACTGCATATAGAAAAACTAGCGAGACGTTGCAGTCCGTACAATCGCAAGTATTGCAGCAGACACTAAAAAGATTAGAAAAAGCTTTTGTTAGTATGTGGGAGCAGAATCACGGTTTTCCTCGCTTTAAAAAAGCAGGAAATATGCGCTCGTTTGTCTTCCCACAGATGGGGACTAACCCCATCCAAAATCAAACAGTAAAGCTTCCTAAAATTGGCGTGGTTAAATTCCATCAATCACGTCCGCTCCCTGATGGTGCAACCATCAAACAAGCAAGGGTAGTTCGCAGAACTAGCGGTTGGTGCGTGATGTTGACCTTGCAATGGAACGTATCAATCCCAAGTATTTTGCCTCACGGTGAAGGGCTGGGAATTGATGTTGGGTTGACTAATTTTATTGCGATTTCTAATGGGCTTTTAATCAAACGCCAGCGATTTTTTATTGACGCGCAACGCAAGCTTAAATTGCTGCAACAGCGCGTCAGTCGAAAAAAGCTCGGCTCAAACAATTGTAAAAAAGCTCAGAAGAAAGTCGCCAAGCTGCACGAATATATAGCCAATAGCCGAAAGGATTGGCACTGGAAATTGGCGCACCAAATTTGCCAAGACGCAGGCATGATATTTGTTGAAGATTTAAACCTAGTTGGGCTATCTAAGGCAATGTTAGGTAAGCATTGCCTGGATGCGGGATGGGGGCAATTCTTCACGATATTGGAGCAAGCTTGTTTTAAGCACGGCGTATTTTTTCAGAAAGTTAGCGCCCACAAAACAAGCCAGATTTGCCCTAATTGCGGCGTTGAAACAGGTAAAAAAGAATTGTCAGAGCGCGTTCACTCGTGTTCGAGTTGCGGCTATACGACGGATAGAGATGTGGCAGCAGCGCAAGTAGTTCTAATTAGAGGACTTGCAGCCGTAGGGCATACGGTCAAGATGCTTTCTGAGGGTAAATTCGTTGGAATCCCCGTGACGAAAGAATCCTCGTCCTTATAGGACGGGGAGTGTCAAAAAAAACCAACACGAACTCGGCATCGGCATTTTCCCAAGATTTGCGCCCAAGCCCGAGAAACCTGGTTGCTGATTGATTGGGACGGGCTTTCCGGCCCATCTCACAAAGGTTGTGTTTTCTGCTTGGGACGGGCTTTCCGGCCCATCCCACCAAGATTTATTCTTGCTTGTGGGACGGGCTTTCCGGCCCGTCCGAAAAGTTGTTCCTAGGCGAGGGAAAGCTTATAGATACTGGTGTCCAGGCGAAGAACCAATGACAGTTGACTGCTTCCCTGTCAACTGTCAACAGTCAATTGTCAACTTATTGCCAATTCCCCACCAGTACGAAAGGCGCCCAGAAATAGGGATTTTGATAGTCTGGGTTTTGCAGCAGGCTTAATTGAGCGTTGCGGAGGGCTTCAGCTTTGCTGGCTTTAGAAGCAGCAAGCTGCCGGTAAAACTCAGTCATAAAAATAGCTGTAGATTCGTCGTTGACTTGCCAAAGGGTGGCGACTGTGCTGCGGGCGCCCGATCGAATTGCGGCGCCTGCTAAACCCAATGCCGCCCGGTTATCGCCGGAAGCAGTTTCGCAAGCACTCAGTACCAAAAGCTCGATCGGCTGTTGTTTTTCCCCAGTGCGCGATCGCAAAAGTCGATCGAACTCCTTAACATTCACTTTCTGATCCCAAGTCACAATAAAAGTATCCGCCGCATTCGAGCTAAACTGACCGTGAGTTGCCAAATGGACGATCGGGTAAGACAAAGCTTTAATGCGATCGTGCAACTGCGCGCTGACAAAATCTTGATTCAGCAGCCCACTCGCCGGCATCTGGGCTGAAATTTGTTCGAGTTCCTGTTTCACCCCCGGCAAAGCCGAGAAGCCTTGACGCGATTCCGACAAGCCACCAGTCAGCACTTTTAACTTTACTTGACTCAGCGGTTTCGGTGCCAGCAATTGCAATCCCGGCGCCAAAGCAATACTGTATTTTTCTACCAAAAACTTTTCGCCATCGTGGAGCACCCCCATCGGCAGATTTCGCAAGTAACCGTCGAGTACAAATACCAGCGTTTTAATCCCGCTGGCAGTCAAATCGGCTTCTGCGGGGCGGATTAACCAGTCGTAAACCTGTTGAATAGGTGGGAACCTGTCGCGCACAAAAGCAGAAGGTCTGATGGTATTTTTGGCTACTCTGAAGGCAGTTTCTAACTCGGCTTGAGACTTCTTAGTCGTATAGCGGCGCAGGGGCTTGCCGGGAATTGACAAAATTACCTCCAAACGATCGCTCAAAATAATTGGATAAATCACCGCCGCCGCCGGATCGATTTCCTCGATCGACTTTGGTTTAGCATCAGCACAAGCATCGCGAAAAAAGTTATCCAATTCCGCCAACTGCAAAGATTCCACCGTTTGGCGAGCCAGCTTTAACTTATCTTGACTCGGGGATTCATCTTGCAACAGCAGCCCGACTAATTCCCGATAAACCGGTTCGGCACTTTCCCGAAACGAAAATTGCACTTCGGGATTGACTGTCACCAAATCGCCGCGCAGAGAAGACAGTACATTTACAGCTTGAGTATATTGAGCGATCGCCCCTTCTGTATTCCCCTGAGCTTTCCGAATCCGTCCGAGTTGCCACAATAATTGATAGGCAATATCGGGAGATTGAAACGCCGGTGCCAAACTCAAAGCCTCAACAGTCAAAGTTTCAGCCACAGAATACTGTTGTTTGAGTTCGTAAACCTTGCCCCTAGCTCCTAGAATATAAGCTTGTATGCGCTTGTCGCCCAAACGGTTTGCCGATTCCACAGCCAAGGAAAGCATTCTATCGATATCGCTCAAACCAGGAGTACCGATTAGTAATTTATCCAATTTAATCAAAGTTTGTGCTAGATTAATTTGAGCATAAAGCCCAGCACGATTGGAGGTAAATTGAGCGACTTGAGGTTCAAGAGAACGCCACAAAACCTTGGCTTCCGAAGCATTTTGGCTGTCTGCCAACATACTCAACTGATTCAACTTCGCCTGCATCCCGATAGTTGATTTCTCCGGCATCCCCTCTGCCGATCGAGCATAATATTCTAAGGCAGAGCGTTCTAAATCAGCCCGCTGTGGCGTTTTCAAACCCGGTTTATTGCTTTTCGCCCGTTGAGTATTGCCTAGATTTAGATAAATTGCCGCTTCCTCTTGTCTCAGACCCAAATTGCGGGCCGCTTCCAGTCCTGTTAATAACAATTCATTGGAACGTTCGAGTTGTCCCAAAACCCGCAGCACTCTGCCTAAAGCATTAATTACCCGAATGTTTTCCGAAGAAAATGATTGATTTTTCAAGCTTGCCAAACCTGCGGGCAAAACTTCGCAAGTTTTGTTTTCCAGGTTCAAAGAACCTAACAAAATTTTGCAAGCTCTGGGGTAAAGTCCGAGAGTTTCCCAAGCTCGACTTTGATTGATTTGAACTTGCACAAGTTGCTTTTTGCTATCAATTTGCTCGAAGATTTTAGCAGCTTGCGTCCAAATGTCGATCGCATCAGGAGTCTGCCCCCTTTCGAGTTTAATCTGTCCTTGAATGTTGAGAATTTCCGCCCAAATCCGCTGCTGTTCGGGAGTTTTGGGTTGCGCCCGCACTACGGACAAACTCGAATTCACAGCTTGTTCTGCTGGTTCCCAAAGCGCCAATTGCCCGTAGGTTGCAGCTAAATTGCTCAAAGCCGTAGCGCGATCGAGATTTTGACCTTTTGCCTCAAATTGCGCCGCCGCTTGCTGTAACAGCGGTACAGCTTCCGCAAAACGTTCCGCAGCGTACAGAGTTCGAGCTTGTCGGACAAGCTGCACTCCCTGTGGTGACTGCATCTGAGCAACTGCGGGAGGAACCGCCACGGCTAGCAGACAGGATATCAGAAATAATAGAATTGCTTGTCGGAGCGATCGGGTAAATTTCATATTAAAGCACTTGTAGGAAGAGAGGGAGAAGATTTGGCGAGTGGGAAATAGGGCATTAAAATACAATACGCTTGGGTGATAATTGTCATTGCGAGGAACGCTCTTCTTTCGCGATCCGTAGGAAAGCAATCGCCGAATCTATTTTTCACATGGCTTTTACTCTCTGGGCGGTCTGCTCTGAATTGTATTGCATTAAAATAGACAATTTAAATTCAGTACACTTTACATCACTTAGGAATGAAAATTTAATAACTTCCACAACGAAAGTGGGATGGGCGGGAGAGCCCGTCCTTTTTGCACGGGCTCTCCCGCCCATGCCACAATAACCATTAAAATTGTAAGTTATTGACAGGAACGATCCTTATTACCAATTACCAATTAATCCGGCTTTATCCGCCGTAAAAAATATCTTCTCAGCGCGGCGGACAAACAGAATTCGATCGAGGATTGCGAGAGTCAGCAGCATTACCCGGATTGTATCCAACCAGCGTCACCTCCCCATTCGCATTCACCACCCAACCGCGCGCCGGAATAACTTCCCGAGCTTTTTTTTCCCTTTCATCCCTCTTGCTTCTATCCATTACATCCGTTAAATCCGTTCCAGAATCCGTTGCCGAACTGCCTTCCACCCACGGAAACGGCGTTTCTGCGGTGCCCAGAGAGTCATTGGGGCTGGGCGGCACTCCCCCCCGACCAGTAACGGTAAACTCGTTTTCGGCCCCTTCGATGCAGGGATTAGCCGCAATTAACGCCGCCGGATTCACCACATTTTGCGGCAATTCTACCAAACCTTGAGCGGGATTCACCCCAGAAGAACGAAAAGTAACAGTACCTTGCAAAGCCGGGCCCCCACTTTGGGAAATGGCGGCGATATCGCTACTTTTAAGCAGAGAAGTAGGACTGACTTGCAGGGCTGCAAATTGCGCGTCACTGAGATTCAACCGGCTTCTGACTTGTTCGCGGCCGACTGCTGCAAAGCCCAAGACATTCGGGACATTGACATTGACGCGGCCGCCGGCTGCGGTGCGGGCGTTGGCTGTGATGTCGCTGTTTTCTTGCGGGAGGGCGAGCAAAGTATTGCTATTAATATTGATATTGCCACCTTCAGAATTGCCCGCATCGGTGGTAATTCGGCTCCCGCGACGCAATTGGATGTCTTGTGCTTGCAGGTTAATATTTGCTCCGACACCGGATGCACTTCTGCCATCAATGCTCGCTTTGTTGTCAAGGGCGATCGAATTTGCGACAACATTAATATTACCAGCCCGCCCGGTTCCCAAAGCTTGCACCGTCACATTGCCTTCATTGCGGACAATCAATCTATTGACATTCAGGTTCACCGAACCTGCATTTGCCGTAGCATTGGGATTATCACCCGTCGCCTTGCCAACGGAAGCATCAATAGAACTGTTAAAACGAGGATTACCTAAACTACCATTTATTTCGATGCGATCGGCATTAATCGTAATATCCCCCACGTTTCCTTTACCCGAAGAATTAGAAGAAATGAAGCCCCCATCCCGCAGAATCAGGTTTCGCGTGTCAATGCGGATATCCCCGGCCCGGCTAGAACTAATTGTTCCCGAAGAAAAAGCACTAGCAACTTGATTCCCATTGCTCAAAACTTCAGAAATACCTGCAATTTCGACTGATTCGCTAGCCCTAACAGTTAAGTTTCCTCCGGGCCCCCCATTGGTAGAGAAGATAACTCCGCCAACTGAAACACCGCTGCCCAATGTGAACGCGGAGCCCCCAGAAAGACTCAGCCGTTTTGTATCGATAGTGATATCTCCCGCCTTTCCGCTAGAACCGATGGTAAGCGTGCTGATCCCGCTTGCGACAGCAGTTCGAGAAATGGTGTTGGACAATTGTACCGATTCAGCAGCTTTAATTGTTATATTTCCCGATCGGGCAGCGTTGTAGCTAGTGCTGGCGAGAATAGCACCATCGCGCAGGATCAATCTTTGGACATCAACAGTGATATTTCCTGCAGCACCGGTACTCCCTTTCGTTGTTGCGTTGTTGCTCCCAGAACCCTGCATCTCAAAAGTATTCGCACGGATGCTTAAATTTCCACCATTTCCAGCACCAAAAGCTAGGCCGCCAAATACTGCCCCATCCCGCATCAGCAGGCGTCCAGTATCGATTTTAATGTCTCCGGCTGCTCCAGCGCCAGCAGTAGCATTAAGCAAGACAAATTGCGGATTTAATGGGTCAATTAGTCCCGATGCCAGATATTTAATTACAATTTGTTGAAAGCCCTCAATTCCCAGCCCGCTCATTTCTACCGAATCAGCAGCGCGCAAATTGATATTGCCTCCAGCACCATCTCCGAGAGTAAAAGTAGAAAATTGCGTGCCGTTTTGCATTTCCACCTTTTATCTCTACTCTACCGCCACCAGTTCCACTGGTGTTAATCAGCGTGCCATTGGATATTTGAATATTGCCATAATTTTGAATATTGCCATAATTTAAACTTAAACTCCCCTGCTGTGGACTCGATGTTTGTGCCAAATTTACTAAACCGGGACTGGCTGTGCTACCGAGCAAAATTTGTCCGCCGCTGGCGGTTAAATTGCCGCCGGGAATTTGGATGTCGCCGCCAATTAGTGCTAAAGTTTGACCCTTGTCTACGGCTAAACCAACTCGCTCTGTAATTGGAATCGCTACGGGAGTTGCTGCTGGGAGATTGACTGTTCCTGTAGCTGTGGATTGATTGACAATTGCACCGGGATTGTCTCTAAATCTGAGACCGACGGGAATATTAACTGTTAACAGCGGGGCTGTTTGCCCTGTGGTGCTGCTGAATTCAAAGCCGTTATTAAATACAACACTATCAGCAGTTGAAGCGACAAATGAACCGCGCAAATCTAACTGAGCGTTGGGACCAAACACAAGTCCTCTGGGATTAATTAAAAATAAATTAGCATTGCCTTGCACTCCCAAGGTTCCTAAAATCTTGGAAGGATTGCCGCCAGTAACGCGGGTAAAAATGTTAGAAACTGCGCTGGGATTTTCAAAATAAGCTCCTCGCCCTTCACCGATGTTAAATTCTCGAAAACTGTGAAATAGATTAGAGCCGCGAGTGGCGCCGCCAGCGATCCTATCTGAGGGTAAATTGTTGATTGTATCGGAAACTGTACGCGAACTTTCGGCGCCTAAAGTGCTGTCGGGGATGATTTGACCCAGTACACTAACGGGAAACAGACACAAGTAAAAAATAGAAAATAATATCATGTTCGGTCGATTTACCGCAACAAGCAAGGTTCGTAGTGCGGACTTTAGTCCGCTCTTGTTCTGCGGACTAAAGTCCGCACTACGAACCGTTTTTGCAACAAGCAAAGTTCGTAGTGCGGACTTTAGTCCGCTCTTGTTCTGCGGACTAAAGTCCGCACTACGAACCGTTTTTGTTATAGTAATCGACCCGAAACGATCGCAAAGGTAAATCGCTCTTGAAGTATAGTATTTGTCTCGGTCTTTGAGTTCGTTAATCTTACATAATTGCCCGAAGTAGAGATATTGGAACAGCATAATTAACCTTTTGTTAGCTGACATTCGGCAAGAAATTTTGAAACATAAGCTGTGTTTAGGTTATCGAGGCTGACAAACAGAATCAGGACGCCTCGTGCGCTGTGGAAATTGACCCGCAGCTTCCGCAGCCACCAGCGTAACTTCCCCTTTCTCATTCACCACCCAACCGATCGCGGCAACAACTTCCCGAGTAGTTTTTTCCCCTTCTTCCCTTCTTCCTTCCTCTTCCCTTCTTCCTTCTTCCTTCTTCCTTCTTCCTTCCTCTTCTATTTCTATCCACGGAAACGGTGTTTCTGCGCTAGCCAGAGAGTCATTGGGGCTGGGCGGCACTCCCCCTCGACCAGTAACGGTAAACTCGTTTTCGGCCCCTTCGATGCAGGGATTAGCCGCAATTAATGCAGCCGGATTCACCACATTTTGCGGCAATTCTACTAAACCTTGAGCGGGATTCACTCCAGAAGAACTAAAAGTAACAGTACCTTGCAAAGCCGGGCCACCACTTTGGGAAATCGCGGCGATGTCGCTACTCTCAAGCAGAGAAGTCGGACTTACTTGCAGGGCTGCAAATTGCGCGTCACTGAGATTTAACCTGCTTCTGACTTGTTCGCGGCTAGTTGCACTAAAGCCAAAAACATTCGGGACATTCACATTCACGCGGCCGCCGGCTGCGGTGCGGGCGTTGGCAGTAATATCGCTGTTTTCTTGCGGGAGGGCGAGAAGAATGCCGCTGTTGATGTTGATATTGCCGCCGTCAGAATTGCCTGCATCGGTGGTAATTCGACTCCCGCGGCGCAATTGGATGTTTTGTGCTTGCAGGTTAATATTTGCTCCTGTACCCGATACTGTTGTGCCGTCAATTCTGGCTTTGTTGTCGAGGGCGATCGCATCTGCGACAATATTGATATTACCGGCGCGCCCGGTTCCTGTAGCCTGTACCGTGACTGTAGCTCCATTTCTGACAGTTAGCCGATCGCGCGCCGTCAAATTCAACGAACCCGCATTTGCTGTAGCATTAGGATTAGTGCCGAATGTCTTGCCAACCGAAGCATCGATCGTACTGACAAACAGACCGTTATTGCCGCTGCCGCTGACTAAAATGCGATCGGCATTCACAGTAATATTCCCCACATCTCCCCTACCCAAAGAACTCGTAGAAACTATCCCCCCATCCCGCACAGTTAGGCTGGGCGTATCAATCCGAATATCCCCGCCCCGACTAGAGCTCAAAGTTCCAGAAGTCAGCCCGCTAGCATTCTGAACTCCGCTGGTCAAAAGTGGAGAAATGCCTGAAATTTCTACTGATTCAGTAGCTTTAACCGTTAAGTTTCCAGCAGGCCCTCCCTCCTGGGAAAACAAAAGCCTGCCAATCAATACACCCGTTCCTAAAGTAAACGCAGAACCCCCAGAAAGACTCAACCGCTTCGTATCAATATTAATATTTCCCGCAGGGCCGGTAGAGCCGATACTCAGCGTGCTAATTCCAGTGGATACAACTGTTCTCGGGCCCCTGTTAGATAATTCCACTGATTCCGCAGCTTTAACGTTAATATTCCCCGACGGGCCGCTGCTGTAGCTTGTCGTCCCCAGAAGAGAACCGTCGCCCATGATTAATCGATTGACATCAATAGTCATGCTTCCTCCTGCACCGGTACTTTCTTTTGCAGTCCCGTTGTTGACTCCAGAACCCACCATCTCAAAAGTATTGGCGCGAATGATTAAATTTCCGCCCCTACCACCGCCAAAAGTAATCCCGCTACCAACTACCCCATTATTGAACAGCAGAGTAGGAGTGTCGATCGTCATATTCCCCCCCGAACCAGCACCAGCACTAGCATTAAAGAACGTAAATAGCGGGTCAAACGGGTCTGTAGTTCCCGATACCAGATATTTAATTACAATTTGTTGATAGCCCTCAACTCCCAGCCCGCTCATTTCTACCGAATCAGCAGCGCGCAAATTGATATTGCCTCCAGCACCATCTCCGAGAGTAAAAGTAGAAAATTGCGTGCCGTTTTGGGCCGACATTTCCACCTTTAATTTGTACTCTACCGCCACCTGTTCCACTGGTATTAATCAGCGTTCCATTGGATATTTGAATATTTCCAAAGTTTTGAATATTGCCATAATTTAAAGTAAGATTACCAGGCTGGGAAACACCGGGGGTTAGTGCCAAATCTACTAAACCGGGACTGGCTGTGCTACCGAGCAAAATTTGTCCGCCGCTGGCGGTTAAATTGCCGCCGGGAATTTGGATGTCGCCGCCAATCAGTGCTAAAGTTTGACCCTTGTCTACTGCTAAACCAACTCGCTCTGTAATCGGAATCGGTACGGGAGTTGCTGCTGGGAGATTGACTGTTCCTGTAGCTGTGGATTGATTGACAATTGTACCGGGATTGTCTCTAAATCTGAGGCCGACGGGAATGTTAATCGCTAACAATGGGACTGCATTAGAATTAGCAGCACTAAATTCAAAACCATTATTAAACACAATACTGTCAGCACTGGAACCAATAAATGAACCGCGTAAATCTAACCGCGCATTCTGACCAAAAATAAGTCCTCTGGGATTGATTAAAAATAAATTGGCATTGCCTTGCACGCCCAAGGTTCCTAAAATATTTGAGGGTTGTCCGCCCGTGACGCGGGTGAAAATATTAGCAATCCCGTTAGGGTTGACAAAATATGCTCCTCTGCCTTCACTGATGTTAAATTCTCGGAAACTGTGAAATAGATTTGAGCCGCGAGTGGCGCCGCCAGTGATTCGATCTGATGGTAAGTTGTTGATTGTATCGGGTACAAGGCGCGAACTTTCGGCGCCTAAAGTGCTGTCGGGGATGATTTGGGCGATCGCGCTAACGGGATAAAGCCACAAAAAGGCAAACAGTAGGGAGGAATGGAAGCGAGGCATAAAAAAACTCCTAAGTAGCTGAGTGGGAAAATACACAAGCAGTCAAACAGCGAGCGATTTTGTGCGCGACGCTCGATTAACCCCAATAAGATTCGTCTGCAAAAGCGGACTTAAGTCCGCAGCTTTTTGCGGACTTAAGTCCGCACTACAAACTGTTTTTTTTATTGTAATCGAGAGGATAAAGATTATCGGTATCAGCTCATCTAATTCATCTAAAGTGTTTGAACTTGGCTGCTGAGTACAATTTGCTCTACAGTAATTTCCAATTCTGGAAAAGTTTTAGAGATAATCCGTTCATTATTTCTAAAACTTTGAACTGCATAGCGGTCATTTTCCAAAGAGTAAACAAAAACTGTAGGAACTTTGGGATTGCCGAGATACGCCCGAGAAGCGATCGCCAAATAGTCCACAATCCAATACTCAGCAATGCCGAGCCGTTGATACTCATCTAGCTTGTCCACATAGTCGTCTTCCCAGTTGGTTGAGGTAACTTCTACTGCTAATTGGATAGGTTCGATTAGAGCTCCGCAACCGAGTGCATTGCTGTTCCATACTGACGCCTTAACTACGCCTACATCGGGATTCCTGCCTTGCTCTTGTCCTGAAGCTTTTACGGTTCTGATAACTATATCTTTGTCAACAATATAGTCAAGTCCCAAACGATCGCTTTCTCTGTAAAAAGACTGCACTAGATATCGTGACACATTTTTATCGGCTCTAGTTGATTCGACTTTGACAATCTCTCCATTTACAAGTTCGTAGATGCCCGATCCGTCTGGGTAGTTTTGCAGAAAGTCTGCAAATGTTAGTTTAGTTTTTGTCTGAACCATAAGACAAGCCCTCTTGTATTAACTAGGTGATATTTGAGACATGGTTCGTAGTGAGGACTTTAGTCCGCATTTGGAGAGGACTGAAGTCCTCACTACGAACTTATTTTATGGTTAGAAAGCAAAGTAATTAATCCGGAAGTAAAGGCCTTTTTCTTGGAAAGTTCGATCGCCTCCTCGAGCATTTATCAAAGGAATACCGTAGTCGAGACGCACATTCAACCGATCGCCCATTTGCCAAATTACGCCCACACCCGCACCCAGCAGTTTGTCAGAATCAGCATTCGCTTTTTCTCCTGAATTGTTCCAGCCTACCCCAAAATCCACAAACGGAGCGACTTGCAACAATCCATTGACTTTCGGCACGCGCCACACCGGGATTCGCACTTCAGCACTGGCGATCGCACCGCTATCAGTTAACAGCAAATCTTGCCGGTATCCGCGCACGCTTTGCACGCCGCCGATCCCGATTTGTTCGAGGGAAAGCAGCGGGCGATCGGCGAATTGAATGTCGGAACGCACTATCAGCAAGGTTTCCGGCCCTAGCAGCCGCACGTACTGCGCTTGTCCGCGCCACGCGAGGAAGCGGCTGTCAGGGCCGCTATCGTTCGCAGTAGCGCCCAAAAAATTGGTACCGAGGGAAAATTGCGATCGCGCTGCGATCACTTGTCGGGTATTTCGCTGCACGTATTCCTGAAAAAACCGCACCGCCGAAACCCGCGTTTCACCGCGATCGTTTGCTCCCGCTGACAGCGCAAATCTTTCTCCCAAAAGGAATGTGTCGCTTTCTTGCCGCGAAATAGTTACTCCCGCAGCTAAAGTGCGATCGGGCTTTTCGACGATCGGCTGGCGGTAAGTTAACTCGTAAGTCCGCGATTTCCCCTCGATTTCGGCAGGATCAAACGGTTCCTCGATGACATTAGTGTTCGCAGCACTCGCAGCAAACCGAATCGTGCCGTTGCGCGCGTTGACGGGGACTGTGTAGCTGCCGTTGAATTCGTTGCTGCCGTCGGTGTTAGCGTAGGATAGCTCTAATCCGTCGCCCAAACCGAGCAAATCTGCTTGATTTATCCGCACGCCGCGCCGAAAACTGCCGACGCTGGGCGATCGGTTGTTGTCTAGAAAAACTTCGCCGCTGAGGCTGTCTGCTTCTTTGATCCGCACTTCCAAACGGCTGTTTTCCGGGCGGCTTCCGGCTTGCAATTCGGCGGAAATATTGGCAATTAAGGGGTCGAGTTGCAGCATTTGCAAGGCTTCTAGCAGGCGATCGCGATTCAGCGGCCGCCTGGTGACACGTTCTAGGCGCGATCGCACGTAACTTGCATTTAAACGCCTGTTTCCACTAATCTGAATTTCATCTAATCCGCCTTCGACAATCCGAATTTTCACGACGCCTCCTTCTCTGGGAAAGGTTTGGTTGGCGGGGATTACAGCGCCGGAATTGATGTATCCTGCTGCTACGTATTTTTGAGTCACTGCCGCTTCTGCTGCGATCAGTTCGGCAAAGGTGATGGGGCGCCCCGCAAACTGTTGCGTAACTTCTGCGAGTTCGCGATCGCTAAAAGCTGTGTTTCCCTCAAATTCAAAGCGCGAGACCCTAATTGTACCCGGAATCCCCGGTCTGGCATCGCCGGGAACGGGTGTTGGGGGAGTTGGTTGGAGGGGAGACGGCGGAGGAGGTTGCGGGAGTGTTGGTGCAGGTAATTCTGGCTCTCTGGGTTGAATTGGGTTGGGCAGTTGGCTCAGTTGCGAATCTCGATTTGTGCCGGTATTTTCTTCTAGCTTTTTACCCGGGTTAGAAAGCTCGGTTGCTTGAGTTTTTGTGTCAAATGTCCGATCGACCCTATTGGCAACTTCTGGCTGCAATTCGGGAGTTTCCGCAGGTAGAATAGGTGCCAAAGTCGATCGATCTGACTCAGTGGCGGGCAAGTCTTCGGGGGTCTCGAGATTCGTGTCGTTGGTTCGCAAAGCGCGATCGGCTCCGCTATTGACTGTTGCCAAATTCTCAACATTTGAAGTCAAAATTTCAACGTTGCTCGCGGATGTTTTCGCCGGTTTTCCCAACCAAACTAAGCCAAAGATTCCAGCAATTAAAAATATTTTTTGCGATCGACAGTTCATAGGATATAATTATTATCTCGCTGGATTGGGGGAAAATATTTTAAGGAACCCGCGCACCCTAAACTAACAATTAATCTTAACCGAAAAAAAGGCAACACCGGGCGCTGCCAAGAATTTCCCAACGGCTAAAAACCAAAAAGTCGATCGACCTTTTGGTTCATCCGCCAAAACTTACGCAGCAACCGGATGCAGATCCGCAAAAATATCTTTGACAGTTGACAGTTGACAGTTGACAGTTGACAGTTGACAGCATACAGGTTGACAGTTGACTTGACGAAAGGAGGGAGACCTCTACCGGAAAGGAAGAGGAGTCGAGCAATCAATCGTCTTTTTTTAATTTCTCCCTACAAGGCTTGGGGATTTAAACCAATTTTTCCTGGTAAGGAATGAGAATTAAATAACTTAGGAGCGCGAATTAAATAACTTAGAATTTTAATTATTGTGGGATGGGCGTCCCGCCCGTCCTTTAAAGACGGGCGGGACGCCCATCCCACAAACTACAGGTTTGTAGTGAGGACTTTAGTCCGCAAGAAGAAGGACTGAAGTCCTCACTACGAACCTGATTTTGAATTATGCAGAACGCCCTGCACTCGCAGCACCCATTGCAGCTCCGTCAGCCAAACCCACCAACTTAGCGCTCAACTCCCACATCCGCTCACCTTTCTCATCATCGCGCGCCTGGGGCGAAACCTTCTGCACAAAAGACTTACCATCTTTTTTCTGGCGGTTTCCCCAACTCCAATAAGCGCCAGATTGCTTGTATTCTGGATCCGCAACCACCATCGCCAGCCTTTCCCCCGCCAACTCCTGCGATACGTAACCGCCGGTGATATTCTTCTGAAATAGCGGGAACAGTTTCTGAAATAAAGGATAGTGATTGCGGAAAAGCGGCGTATCCGCCACGCATCCCGGATACAGCGAAGTGAAATTAATCCCCGTCGATTCGTGAAAGCGGCGGTGCAATTCCCGCATCGTCAGCACGTTGCAAACTTTGCTATCTTTGTAAGCCTTGACAGGTTCAAACTGCTTGCCGTCAACCATCGAAACCGGGTCTTTGAAACCCGCTTCAAAACCCTCAAATTTGCCCAAATCCGGGCGCGGCGGAATCTTCCCGCCCAACTCGTCTGGATTGTGAGTCACTGTTCCCAAAATCACGATTCTCGCATCTTGATAATACGAAGGTTTCATGCACTCCATCATTAGATTGCACAGCAGAAAATGACCGAGGTGATTGGTAGTCATCGTCAACTCGTAACCTTCAGGGCTCCGCAGCGGTTCCTTAATCAAAGGCATATAGATAGCTGCGTTGCACACCAAAGCGTCTAGAGGCCTGCCGCTTGATTTGAATTCCCGAGCAAAGCGGCGCACGCTTTCCAAATCGCCCAAGTCAATGTGCATAATTGTGAAACTGCCTTGAGGTATGCCCAACTCTTGGGCGGCGTCTCCGGCCTTACGCACGTCGCGACAGGCCATGACTACCTGCCATCCTTTGTCTGCAAGGGCTTTGGCGCCGTACAAGCCGACGCCGGAGGATGCGCCGGTGATGATAACCGTTGACTTGTGATTTTGTGCCATTTTCTTAAAAATGCTTGGCTATTGATTATTTTGGGGCATCTCAAAAGCTGAGCTAGTGGCTCGGATTTTTTGAGATCCCTTCAGGTTAATAGGATAGGCCCAAATGTTCTGGATCTCAACTTTCTAGATTGCCGATACTTGGCACATTTTCCGAAATTCGAGAGATGAGTTCGTAGTGCCGACTTCAGTCGGGAAAAAATTTCGTAGTGCCGACTTCAGTCGGGAAAAAATTTCGTAGTGCCGACTTCAGTCGCAGCCGGAGTGCATTTTGCGGACTTAAGTCCGCACTACAAACCGTTTTTGCGGACTTAAGTCCGCACTACAAACCGTTTTTGCGGACTTAAGTCCGCACTACAAACCGTTTT
>RDYN01000040.1:0-40197 GCA_004293365.1 Oscillatoriales cyanobacterium
CAACAATTAGGGCAACTAATTTCTAATGTCATATCACGCTATGGGAAACACTTCTCTAATTATAGCTTACTCCGATCCTTTCCTTCAGGGCACTACCAAGGACTTTAGTCCTTCTTGCTTGCAAGGTTTGTAGTAAGGACTTTAGTCCTTCTTGCTTGCAAGGTTTGTAGTAAGGACTTTAGTCCTTCTTGAATGTGGGCTAAAGTCCTCACTACAAACCAAATTCGATCTGATAGAACTCAGAAGTTTACTTGCACATGATCAAGTTTCCAGCCGAGATGAATCCCGGAACAGGGGCTGAAATCTCAACCCAATTGCGGTCTTCTCCATTCTTATCTTTGACTAACTGGAAATTCGGCACAAGCGTTACTTGACCGTTAGCGGGTACGCCGCCTTTAACTGTCGCAGTCTTTGAAGGCTCCGCACGAATAGCCAGACCTTTCGGTGCTACGCGAGGTTCTACTTGGCGACACAGGCTGACGGGGCCCGTTGTTGGTGCTGGTGTTGGCGCAGGTGCTGGTGCTGGTGTTGGTGCAGGTGCTGGTGCTGGTGCTGGTGCGGGCGCAGGTGCGGGTGCGGGTGCGGGCGCAGGTGCGGGCGCAGGTGCTGGTGCGGGTGCTGGTGCGGGTGCGGGTGCTGGTGCTGGTGCGGGTGCTGGTGCTGGTGCGGGTGCTGGTGCTGGTGCAGGTGCTGGACTTGGGGAAGGAGCTTGACTAATTGTGCACGATGCTAAATTAGCCTCGTTGTTAGGGTATCCGGTAGCTATATACCCTTTTACGGGAGCAGTAATTTGAATCCAGAGGCGGCCGTCGGAGGCTTTAACAGAAGTAGCGCCTTGGAACAGCGTGACCTGAGTATTCATGGCTACACCGCCAACTCTCGCGGATTTGGGGTCTGGGTTCTGGCGAACTGTCAAACCTTCTTTGGGAGTTACTTTGCGGCAAAGGGTGTCAGCTTGGGCGATTTGAAAGGTGGCGCTGTCTTCAAAGGAAATATTTTCTGCATCCTGACTGGTGGATGCTGCTGGGGTAGTTACACCGATCGCAGTCGCCTGCACACTTCCGGCTACAATGGCGATCGCACCCAGCAATGCAGCGGGTTTGTTCCAGCAATTCAAGTTTTTCATCCGTTCAACTCCTCAATCTAATCAAAACCATTATCTTTATTGCTGGTCAATATAGCAAAAAAAGCGATTTATCTTCCAGAAAAATGCTGTCCGTAACACAATACTGCCTGCAAGTCAATTTTTATTTGTATAAATTAATGCAGCGTAAGATTTAACTAACGCGAACGGGAAGTCCCGCACTCTATCCGTTTACAAGGATGAGGGACGGGATGAAAGCGCAGCCAGAAGCAAATTGAGCGATAGCGAATCAATATCAATTCTATCTGTTATAATCTTATCAGTATTCGACACTCTTGATAAATGTATAAAGCATACAAGTATAGAATCTATCCCACAAATGAGCAAGAAAACTTGCTTGCCAAGTCTTTTGGCTGTGCGAGATGGTTCTGGAACTATGCTCTAAACTTGTGTCAAGAAACCTATAAAAATACTGGTAAAGGATTGTCCAGAGGATACATACAAGGCTTACTTCCTGCTCTCAAGAAAGAATATGAATGGTTGAAAGAACCATATTCTCAATGTTTACAAGTAGTCGCATTGAATTTATCCACTGCCTACAAGAACTTTTTTGACAAAAGGGCAATGTTGCCTAAGTTCAAATCAAAACATAGTCGGCAGTCGATTAGTTATCCCCAAAACGTCAAATTTGACGGTGACTATATCAATCTGCCTAAGATAGGATTGGTTCATTATAAGCGTCATCGTGATTTTGAAGGTGATATTAAAACTGTTACTGTATCGCGCAATCCTGATGGTAAATACTTTGTATCCGTCTTGATTGACGATGGCAAGGCTAACCCTGAATCAGTACCAGTTGATAAAGCTGTTGGTATTGATGTGGGATTAACTCATTTTGCGATTACCAGTGATGGCTCTAAGTTCACTAATCCTAAATTATTTGTCAAGCGTCAGCGCAATCTAAAGCGCAAACAACAAAAGCTTTCTCGCAAAAATAAAGGCAGTCAAAACCGTAAAAAGGCAAAGTTGGCAGTGGCAAAAGTTCACTCCAAAATTGCCAGATGTCGTGAAGATTTTCTACAGAAACTATCCCGCAAGATAGTCAACGAAAACCAAGTTATTGCAGTAGAGAATCTCAACATCAAAGGTATGGTCAAGAATCATAACTTAGCCAAGGCGATTAGCGATGTTGGCTGGGGTATGTTTTGCACAATGCTTAAGTACAAGGCTGAAAGTGAAGGTAAACAATACATTGAGATCGATCGATGGTTTCCTAGCTCAAAAACTTGTCATATCTGCCTAAATCAAGTTGAGCATCTCACTCTTGATGTTAGGGCATGGACTTGTAAGCATTGTGGTACTCATCATGACCGTGATGTAAATGCGGCGATCAACATTAGAAATGAAGCCTTGCGGATTCTGGCGTTAGGAACTAGCGCGAATGCCTGTGGAGGGGATGTAAGTCGAAGAGGTAAAACTTCGGTTTTGTTGGACGCTATCCCCGTTGAATCAGGAAGCCAGCGCTGTACCGGTTAGACGGTCGGCGTCTGGTAGTTCACGCGAGGAAAAATTAACCTGCTGCGCCTGTAAATTGCTCGTTATGGTAGAACCCGAGAAGGGGAGACGGAGAGGGAGAGAGGGAGAGGGGAGAGGGGGAGAGAGGGAGAGGGGGAGAGGGGGGAGAGTCAACAGTCCACTGTTTAAATGTGTGACAGGCGATCGCACTTTACTTAAAATTACCGCAAAGAGCGCCAATCGCTAGCATTAGTTGAAGTCCCCTAACCGCGGCTGTGGAGTCAATTGTTGAATCGCAAATAACAAATCTAAAATAGAGTGTTGAATCCACACATCTCGGCTGTGGAGTCAAATCTAAAATCTAAAATCTAAAATCGACTGACTTTCCTTCTTTCAATCTATCAAAAGACGGATTTTTTCTAAGAAGTGGGCGCAGGATAACCTCTATCTGGAGAATGGTTTAGCCGATCGCGCAAATCGAGTAAAAATAGAATGTCATATCTCATTTGGTATTCTATGAAACTGAATTATTTTACCAAACGGCTTTCGACTGTCGGGCGCTGGATGGCTGCAACTGTTCTTTGCTTGTGGGCGATGGTCTTCGTTTGGTCGGGTGGGTTTTTCTCGAACAACGCAGCGATGGCCTCTGGTGCTGTAAACTCGATCGCAGCAGCAGATATGGGCGATGCGGTTCAAGAAAAAGCTAGCAAAGATGCTGGAAGAGCCAAAAACTTCATCCGAGATACAGAAGAGAAGGTTAAGGAAACAGCCAAGACAAACGCTGCTAAAGTCGATCGAGCATCAGAAGATGGTAGTGTAGCCGAGGGCAAAGCCAAGAAAGACGCAGCTACAATCGAGAAAAGAGCAGAGGAAGATTCAGCTCGCACTCAAAAAGCAGTTGATAACACAAAGAATGCCGTCGAGCGGACTGTTGACAGCATCAAAGGTGCTTTTAGCAAGTAGAAAATAAATCAAGTAGGTTTGTAGTGAGGACTTTAGTCCTTCTTTATCCGGACTAAAGTCCTGACTACAAACATTTTTTTTTTACAGGTTTGTAGTGAGGACTTTAGTCCTTCTTTATCCGGACTAAAGTCCTGACTACAAACATTTTTTTTTTACAGGTTTGTAGTGAGGACTTTAGTCTTTCTTTATCCGGACTAAAGTCCTGACTATAAACCAAGATTAGCACGGATCTGTTCGGACAGGATATTAAGTTTTTTGCCCTTGTCTGCTCGATCGAAACTCAAAACATCGATATACATTGACCAAAAACTCTAGACAAAGCGTGAAACCGATCGCAAGCCATGCTTTAAAATTGTCGCAAAAAGCGCAAATCGCTAGCATAAACCCGGCGAATATCGTCAATTTCATAAAGTACCATAGCGAACCGCTCCACACCAAAACCTGCCGCAAACCCAGTATACTTTTCTGGATCTAAACCGACTCCTTTAAGAACATTCGGATCGACAGCACCGCAGCCCAAAACTTCCAGCCATTTGCCGTTCCACTGCAAATCAACTTCAGCAGAAGGTTCTGTAAACGGAAAGTAACTCGTGCGGAAACGAATCGGCAAATCTTGGCCGAACATTTGTCGCAAAAACTCTTTAATCGTGCCTTTCAAGTCAGTAAATGTCAGATTTTCACCAATTGCTAAAAGTTCTATTTGGTGGAAGACTGCCGCGTGAGTAGCATCGACAGTATCGCGGCGGTAAACGCGGCCGGGTGAGACAATCCGAATCGGCGGTTTGTGCTGTTCCATGTAGCGAATTTGCACCGAGGATGTTTGAGTCCGCAGCAAGTCGCCACCGGGCAGGTAAAATGTATCTTGCATATCCCGCGCCGGGTGATCGGGCGGAGTGTTCAGCGCCTCGAAGTTGTAATAATCTGTTTCCATTTCCGGGCCGTTGGCGACGGTGTAGCCGAGCCCGACAAAGATATCGAGAGCGCGGTCTATGACGGCGTTTAAGGGGTGAATTCTGCCTTGGGGGCGAAAAATCCCCGGCATGGTGACATCGAGGGTTTCTGAGGCTAATTTGGCTTCAATTTGGGCGTTTTGGAGGGCGGCGCGCTTGTCTTCTAAGTCGGCTTGTAGGGCTTCTTTTACAGTATTGGCGATCGCGCCTACTTTTGGCCGCTGATCGGCTGACAGTTTCCCCATCATGCCTAAAATTTGAGAGAGTTGGCCTTTTTTGCCTAGGTAGCCGACGCGCAACTGTTCGAGTTGTTCGAGGGTATTCGCAGTTGCGATCGCACTTTTGGACTCTTGGCCGAGGATTTCTAGTTGAGTTTCAATGTCGCTTAGTTGGACAGTCATCTTGATTTTAGATTTTAGATTTTAGATTATGGAATTGATGGCGGTTTTGGGCCTTGCTGAGTTTAGCGCAATTTTGGTGCGACTGACTTGTTATTTGAGATTTTAGAGCGAACAGGAGAGGATCTGCACTGCGGGCGATCGTTGCTACTGCTTGTACCGAGAGCACTTTTGCGATCCGATCGGGCGATCGGGTAAATCAACAACTCACCCATCGAGTTTACCACTAAAATAATGAACTGCATTTATATCCAAGCTTCTCCAAATTCTTCCAATTCATCAACTCAATAGTTTCCAACTCAGCCAAACTCAACTCATCTTGCCAAGAATTAATTCCCTTAACCCCAACAGGCTCTAGAGTATTCGGATGCCACACCATTTGACTCGGCGGAACCAAACCTTCAGCAGCATTTTTTTGATAAAAATCCAGCATCGATTCCTGAAAATCCACCCCCAACCACTTGCAAATTTCAGCCAACTGTGCTGACGGCTCCCTCACCAAATCTTCGTAAGAAACCAAATAAAACTGCTCCCATTTTTGATGGTATTTGTCAATAATTTTCACAACTTGATTCCACTGGTGCGTCAGTCCTTCTACCGTTTTTATCCCCGGCCACACTTCCCCTCTTTCTTCTTCTTTGGCGACTAATTTTTTGACAGAACTGTAACAAGCCCGAAAATCTCGCACAATCAGAATCACCTTAACATCAGGAAAATATCTCCTAATTTTTCCTAATTGATAAATGTGAAAAGGATTCTTATCGCCCCAAATCGAAGCTGTCGGGTCAAACTGCTGGCGGTAAGTTTGATAAACTGTAGAAACTGCTGTCTGGTAACTCAATTGTTGGTGATTTGTCAAGTTATTTAATAAAAGCTGTCGATCGACATTCCACTCCCCAAACCTGTGAAAATCGTTATTGTAAAGGTCATTTAAAAAATCTTCGATTTGAGGCAGCAAGTCGCTGACAGTGCCGTATTTCGACTCTAGGGCAACAAAGAAAAGACTTTCAGGGGGAATGCAGATAGCTGGATGCGCTGTTAGCATTAAGCGCAGGAGGGTTGTCCCAGAACGTTCGGCCCCGAGGATAAAAATCGGACTGGATGGGCTCGATTTGCTACTGGGTAAATTAGCGTTCGCGCCTAAAAACTCGCTCGATTTACTACTGGGTGAATTAGCGATTTCGCTCGAAAAACTGCTGGGTTCTATTTTATCCTTAACTTGCTTCTGGCGCAACCGAAATTGACCTTGAACTTCCACTCCCAACTCCAATTTATCGGCAAGTCCGCGACGCACAAGCGCCTGTTCGACAGCGGTGCGGGACAATAATATTTGCTCAGTCCGACGCTGGCGAGAAATGTTTTGTTGGTGGATGCGGTAATAGTAAAGCGGTTTGTGGATTTTTCTAATTTCTGTAACTTCACTCAGTCGCAGGCACAATTCGTAATCGACAGCACTGGCAAATTTGGGGTCAGCACCACCGCAACTATTATAAGCCGATCGACGGATTAAGCGGAAGTGAAAGACGATCGGATCTACTAACAGTTGTTCCGGCGAATACGGGATTTGACAGAGAGGGCCTTCGCCACCAACGCAATCGTTTTCGTCGATGAGTAAATAATTGGTATAAACAACTCCCACTTGAGGATTTGCATCTAAAATTGGGACTGTTTCTGCTAGTGCTTTGGGGGCCAGGAAATCGTCGCTATCCACGCAGCCGAAGTAGGGAAATGTGGCTTCTCTAATGGCGGCCATGAGGGAATAGCCGGAGCCTCGGTGTTCGGCGGCGAGGGCTTTGATTCTGGAGTCGTGTTTGGCGTAGCTGCGGGCTATGTTGAGAGAGTTGTCTGTGGAACCGTCGTCCCAAATTATGAGTTCAAAATTGGGATATGTTTGGGCGAGAACACTTTCTATGGCGGCTTTCAGGTAGCGTTCTCGATTGTAGACAGTCATGACAATGGAGATTGGAGTCATAGGATTTTAGATTTTAGATTTTAGATTTTAGATTTGGGATTAAAGAATTGATGATATTGATAGTTGATGATTAGTTAAGGAAGTTTTCTTGTTTGTTTTGATAGTTGGTCGATCGTTTTGACAGTTGGTCGCTCGTTCCAGGAGTCCGACAGGGGTTGAAAACCCCTGTCTCATAGCTTAAGTCCTCTAAAAGAGGACTAAAATTCATCGGAATTTCGATCGTAATTAACAGTCGGTTTTAACCGACTTTCGCTATGAGGCAGGGGTTTAAACCCCTGCCGGACTGTCGGACTGTGGTTTGAATGTCGGGCTGCGGATTGAATCTCGTTACTGGCAGAGATTTTTTGGCTTTTCTCAGCAAAGTTAATATTTTACCAAAAAATAGGGTTATTAAACTATCAACTATCAACTGTCAACTGTTCCTTTATGCTGGCGTTTATACAGAAAGAACCGACTGACGATATCTACTTCTAACTCAAATCTATCACTCAACCCGCGCCTGTGAATTGCTTGTGTAATCGCTGACTGAGATTCTACAATTTGGTCGAGTTGCTGTTGAACTGTATGCTGGGAATGTTTGCGGTAATAGTAAAGAGGTTTGTTGAGGTGATAGAATTGGGTAATTTCTGAAAGTCGCAAACAGAAATCGTAATCTTCCGCACGGTTGTATTCGGAATTGATGCCACCTATCCTATCGTACAATTGGTGGCGAAACAGGCGAAAGTGAAAGGTCATAAAATCTACTAACAGTCTGTCTGGAGAGTAGGGTATTTGGCTGCGGTGTCCCAGTCCTTTTACTTGGTTTTTTTCATTGATAATTAAATAGTCGGTGTAGACTGCGCCAATTTCTGGCCGTGCGTCCAATACGGCTGCGGTTTCTTCGATCGCGGTGGGTGCGAGCAAGTCATCGCTGTCGAGCCAGCCGATATATGTTCCTTTGCAGGCTTTGTGAGCGTTTTTGAGGGATATTCCTCGACCTTGGTGGGGGGCGGCGATTACTTGAATTCGCGTGTCTTGCTGTGCGTATTTGCGGGCGATGGTGACGCTGGAGTCGATCGAGCCGTCGTCCCAAATTATCAGTTCAAAGTTGGGGTAGGTTTGGGCGAGGACGCTTTCTATGGCGGCGCTGAGGTATTGTTCTCGGTTGTAGGTGGTGGTAATTATGGAGATTGGAGAGGTCATTGGGGATTTCCAAGCCGTCGGGCGATCGCACTTTCGGTAAACAGTTTTGATGTTTTTGGGTTAAATCTGATGTTAGCTCTTGTTGGGGGGAATGCGTTGGGCGATCGGGCGATCGGGTGAGAAGCAATGGGCGATGACGAGTACAAATACTCAGAAATATCCGGTTTACCATCACCAGCGCGAAAAAAACTGGGACTGGTATGATGTAGGGAAGTGCGATCGTTTTACCCGTATTGAAATCTTTACCATATAACATTATGGCCGATAACACATCTCTCACAAACGATCGGCAAGAACCAGAAAATATTCCTTTTCTAGTTCAACAGTTACGTACAACTGAGGATAACGCAATTCTCAAACAAACTGCTAAACTTTTAGGGGCGCTCGGTGCGGGGAATTCGGATGCTATTAATGCCTTAATTCACTTAGTCCGCACTACGCCTGACGAACCAACTCGTTGGGTAGGAATTCAAAGTTTGGGTGAAATTGGTACTAACAATAATGAGGCGATCCAAACTCTCATCGAACAACTCAGTATTGCTCGCGAACCTACTCGTAAGATAGCAGCTAAAAACTTAGTAAAAATTGCTGTTGGGAATCAAGAGGCAATTACTGCTCTAAGTAATTTAGAAAAAAGCACCTCCGACGACATAACTCGCGGAGCAATTGCTTACGTTTTAGGGCGAATTGGTAAAGGTTATCGCCATGCTGTTCAAGCTTTAATTGATGCAATATACCGTAGTGAATACGATTATACTCATAAAGTTTCTATCGATAATTTAGGACGCTTAGAAGATAGCAGCCAAGATACTATAAAGGCTCTAATTCACGCCGTACACAAGGCAGAAAATCATCAAACGAGATTTTTAGCCCTTAGTATTTTGGAACGAATTGCGATCGGTAATGCCGAAGCAGTTCAGCAGTTAACGGCAATGTTAGAGTCGGGACAGTTAGACGAGCGCAGCGATTACTCAATTGCCATGACTCTCGCTAAACTTGATGCTAATGCTATAATTAAGCTGGCAGAATACAGCCAAAACAAACATTTGTGTCAGGTTGTTGCTGAAAGTTTGGGCTATGTTGATGTCGGCAATGCAGGCGCAATTAAAGCACTCATTAACCTGCTGCATAGAAGTCAAAATGAAGCAATACTACTGATACCAGCTATCTCCAGCTTAGAGAAAATTGCTGTTGGCAATCCTGATGCGATCGGCACCTTAATGGAAATGCTACCATACAGGCAGAGTTGGGATTGTGCGGCTATTATTCGAGGCTTAAGTAGAATTGGCGGCGATCGTCCGGATGTTCTGAATGCTTTAATTGATTTAGCTTGCACGAGTCAGGATTTAGAAGAATGTCGCGCTGTAGCTGAAGTTTTTGGAGAAATGACCGTTACTAATTCACAGGTTGTTAATGCTTTAATTTATTTACTGCGAACTTATGACGACTTCAATTTGCGGTACTTCGCTACTGAAAGTTTGAAGGTATTAGATATTAGTAATGAATGTAAAGTTGAGGCGATAGTTGCAGTGTTACCCACTTTGAAAAATAGCGAGCGTTATTGGGACATAGTTAAAGTATTAGGAGAGATTGGTGTGGGTAATTCACTGGCTATTGCTGCTATTAGCAACATTTTGCAAGACTGCCAGGATGAGGCTTACCATTATTTAGTTAGTAATTTACTTAAAAAAATGGCATCAAATTAAACAGAAATAAACCTAGATAGGAAATTCTGGAGCGTTGAATATTATTTGCTCCATCATTTCTCTAAATGAACGATAGCGATTAATCGAGAATGGAGGAATACAACTACGGAAAAAAGCTTCCCATTCGTCATCTTGGGTAATAATTTGGGGATTTAATAAAAAGATAGATTTTTCGTCTTCACTACTAATTTCTATCGCAGTGTCCAGATACTCTGGACGAAAAACTAAATCGCATTGCTCTTCACCATATACAAAATATTCTTCATCTGTTACTGGTTTTTGTTCGGGTTCCATGAAGTAATCTACAATCTCTTCATAGCCGACAATGTGCCACTCAACTTCTTCCGTTGAATAAAAATGGATGCCGTAGTCTGATGTAGAACGCAACCCATTAGAAACTTTGAGAAACTGTCGGTAAGAAGGCGGGAAAGTCACGCCCAAGCGAACTTCAGCAGCAACTATTTGCTCTTCAATCGCTCCTGCATAGGCTAAATAGCCTAATTCCATAATTTCTGGCGGTAACTCTTCTTGTTCTAACTCAATGAGGTATTCTATCCGCTTGCGACTCCATTCTCTAATTCTGCTTTCCCAATCAAAAGCTTCCATAACTTGCAATTGTTGTACTTTTATTTAGATATCGAGCGGACATTTTATGGAAACAGTCATCTATCTCTTATTGGCACAAATAGCCGAAGTTGTCCTGTTGGAAAGATAAGAGTCCTATAGAGGAAATTCTGGAGCGTTGAATATTAATTGCTCCATCATTTCTGCAAATGAACGATATCGAAAGATACCGAAAGCTGTTGAAAAATTACAACACCAAGCTTCCCATTCGCCGGATTCTGAAAAAACAATTTGAGGATTGAGTAAAAAAACCACACCGTTCTCTTCATAACTAATCTGTAAGGCTGTTTGTAGATATTCTGGACGAAACTTTAAATCGTATTGAATCTCACTCCCGTAAACAAAATATTCTTTGTCTGTTACCGGTTCAGAAAAGATTTCTCGGATTTCATCTACAAAGTCTGGCGCGGTCAGAACATACCAGTCTACTTCTTCAGTTGGATAAAATTCAAAGTAAAAGCCATTGTTGGATGGAGAATGTAATCCATTAGAATTTGTGAGAAACTCTCGGTAAGAAGGCGGGAAAGTCACGCCCAAACGAGCTTCAGCAGCAGCAATTTGCTCTTCAGTGGCACCTGGACCGCCTAAATAACTTGATTCCCGAATTTCTGGAGGTAACTCTTCTTTTTCTGACTCACTGAGGCATTCTATTTGCTTGCGACTCCATTCTCGAATGCGGCTTTTACAGTCAAAATTCTCCATAGCTTGCAATTTTTGTATTTTCATTTAGATGGAAATCGGAGGATTTAAACATTTTCCTGGAAAAAGTAATTCATCTATTGGAGAACATGGTGCTGTGGGCGATGGTCCGCCAGGTCCAGAAGGTGCTCCACCCGAACCACGTCGCAGTTGCGGATACAGCCTTTCATAAATAGGGTCGCCAATAAAAATGGGTATATCAGTCGGATCGGTTTTCTTGAACTTATAATTGGTTACTTGTACTTTGAATTTACACCCATCTTTTAAACCAACTCTATCCTTCCACGCCCCAAACGATCCACCTACTGATTTGTTTTCTGAAGATGGATTTAGCTCAGCGTAAGCTCCAAAACCACCTTCATAACTCTTTGCATAAGGAAATTCATCCCAACTATAAAAGGTTTGTCGCTTCCCTCTGTCGTTCTCGTAACGACCATACTCATTAGACGAACCATAGCGTTTTTCCCAATACCTTAAGGATTGCGAACGACTGTGACCTGTTTTATAATACGTAAGAGTTTTCCAACTGGGGTTCAATCGGAGAGCAGCGCTTACCATTCGAGCATGATTCGGATATTGGTTTTCACTACCATCAATTTGCCAAACAGGAGTTGGTTTAGGGCATCCGCCACATTCCTCTTTATTTGGATTGGGTATCGAGCCTGGTAGGGGAGCCTCTTTGGGATTTGGCATTATCTTGAGCTGATATGGTCTTCCCTTTGAAGGGAGAGGGTTACCATCCTTTGGATAGAATTTTTTTGGATTTACTTCGGGAGGAATCTGTCTAGGAACTATTATATTCTGCGGTCCAGTTCCAGGCACAACTCTTGGCACAACTCTTGGCACAACTCTCGGCACAACTAACCTAAGTTGACCTGTTGGATCGGTAGCATTAGTCGGACTATTCCCCACATACCGATACAAATTAGCATCCCCACCCGCAAACCCAACAGTATCCTCACTAATAAACCTCCCCACCTGCGGGTCATAATACCTCGAATTATAATAATAATTCCCCGTCTCAGAATCCAACTCCCGCCCAGTAAAACCAAACCGGAAATTCACACTCGGATTAGTTTGACTCCTCACCTTCCCAAAACTATCATAACCAATCCGATTCAGAATCGCCCCATTAGAATCAACCAAATCCCGCACAGTACCCAAATTATCAGTCAGCGGCCACAACACACCACCGCCAACACCTTCATCAGCCAAAATCTCGTCAGTTTTAACCCCATACAAATAACGGTGCGTTTGATTTCCACCCCCATCAAAAGTCAAAGCAATATGCTGTCCGTCATAAACCAAACGCTCGAATTGAGACACTCCACTTCCCGCACCATCCGCATCAACCTCCTTAACAATGCGGCGATTCAAACCATCATAACTATACTTAGCCGACTTAATTACAGAACCGCCACCATTCTTACCAACAACCTGAGTTAAGCGGTTCCGATAATCCCAACTGTACTCAGTCACCTCACCAGTCACAATATCAGTCCGCTTCGTGAGATTCCCCTCACCATCGTACTGATAATTATAAACACCATCAGACTGCAACTGATTATTATTTCCAGTCAGATAACTAGAACTATTCCGAGTCCCATTATCATCATAACTGTAACTCTCATCACTCCCAGAACTGTAATCTGCTCCAGTCAACTGGTCTCGCTTATCGTAACTGTAACTAATGTTTCCCGACGGCGAATTAAATCCAGTTACCCGATTGGCAAAATCGTAAGTCCAAGCATAATTAGCTAAGATTGTATTCCCCTTAGCGTGACTCAACTGAGTTAAACGACCACCACGGTCATAAGCATACTCACTTTTTGCCACCAAACCAGTCCCTGACAAATCGCTGTAACGAGTCACATCCTTAACTTGACCCGCAGCATCGTAACCCATATCCACCCGCTTAGAACTTACTCCATTTCCGCTTTGAGTAATTCGAGTCACCCGATTCGCATCATCGTAAGTAAAAGACTTCGTTCCCCGCAACTGACCGTTAATTGTATCCGTCACAGAAATCGGATTGTTAACATTATTGTAGGTGTACTTCAACAAAACATTTGGCACATTGGGAGTTCCCGCATTATCAACAGTCTCCAAATTGCCAGCCAAATCGTAAGTCAAAGCATAACTTGCATCCGGGTCGTTAATATTTTTAAGTTGACCTGCGGCATCGTAAGTATTGCTAATCGTGCGAATCGGAGTGTTAGCTGAATTCAGCCACTGTTCCTCTTTGGGACGGTTAAGTTGGTCGTAAACAAACTTGCGAGTGCGGTTATTGCCGTCTTTTGCAGTTAGTAAATTACCTACAGAATCGTAAGTGTAGCTGCGAGTGCGGTTCAGAGGTAGATTTGTCTCAGTTTTACGGCGATTTAATTCATCGTAGGTGAAACTCGTTTTGTTATTTAAGGGGTCAGTAACTGAAGCAATGTTGCCGACATTATCGTAAGTGGTAGTTGTAATTTTATTGAGAGCATCAGTAGCTGTAGTTTGACGGTTTAAAGCATCGTAACCGTAGCGAGTGGTATTGCCCAAACCGTCAGTGACAGCACTAACATTGCCGTTAGCATCGTATTCTGTAGAAACTGTGTTACCTACGGGGTCTACAACCGAAGTAGTTCGGTCTTTTTTATCGTAAGTATATTTGGTTTGTTCTCCCAATTCGTTAGTGAATGTGAGGAGGTTGCTGTTGGCGTCGTAGGTAGATTTTGTGGTGTGATTGAGGGCGTCAGTGGTGCCATTTTGGCGATTTAGACCGTCGTAGGTGTATTCTATGGAGTGGTTGAGAGCATCGGTAATTTTGGTTTTATTGCCTGCTTTGTCGTAGGTGTAGGTAGTAGTATTGAGTTTGGGGTCTGTGACGGTTTTTTGGCGCTTTAAAGAATCGTAGGTAAAGGAAGTTTTACGCAGGAGAGGGTCGGTAACTGCTTTGAGATTGCCAGTGGGAGTATATTCAAAGTTGCTGACTCCATTTAAAGCATCAGTGATTTTGGTTTGACGATTCCTGGCATCATAAACATACTGAGTCTTGTTATTATTCCCATCAATTTCAGCAGTAACATTCCCAACCTTATCGTACTCAGTCTTGCTCGTACTGGCAACAGTCGATGTTGCTCCCTCAATTACAGTATTTCGTCTTCCCAACTCATCATACTTGTACTCAGTTCGGCTACTATTCGCATCAACTTGAGCCTTTAATTGATTAGCAGCATCGTACTCAAAACGAGTAATTTTTCCAGTAGCATCAACCTCCCGAATTAACCGACCCCGCGCATCATAAACCTTATTTGTCCGATGCCCTTTGGCATCAACATTCGCCGTCTGATTATTATCCGCATCGTACCGCATTTTCTCCACAGTACCATCAGGATTCACCGTCTCAAGGATGAGTTGTTTCTTGAAGAAGCTTTAAGCATTCAGTACCTTGCTGAAGTGCCTGCTTGGAAATTACCTCACAGCAAAAATTGGAATTTGGTGATTCCTTATCGATACCAACCATAGTTTCACAGTATTTTTTAGCATGGTCAATTGCTGTCATACCTTGTTTGTCGGCTATTGTTGAATTAGCTCCCGCCATTAATAGAGTACGGACGCACTCGATCGCCCCTTGAGATGCGGCAAGCATTAAAGGTGTCATCCCGTCTGCTGCTGCTAAGTCCTGTTCAGCTCCATGTTTGAGAAGGGTGCGGATTGCGGTCACGTTACAACCATCACCAAAAGCTGCTTCGTGCACTGGTGTATTGCCCTCAACATCGGGCGTGTTAACACCGATACCAACCCTAACCAACAAATCAATGAGACGAACAACAGATTGAGAGTCATGCTGTGCATCTTGGCTGTCCGCCCCCCAACAAACTGCGTGCAGTGGAGTTTTTCCTTCACTTTGTTGAGCATGGGGATTGACATCGCAGTTAAGCAGAAATTCTACAGCATCGGTTGCAAGGAAGAAAGCAACAGAATATAGCCTTGTATTGCCGTATTCATCGCGACGTTCGATATCCGCACCTGCATCAAGCAAGATGCGAGCAACTTCAAAGCGTTCCGAACCGCGATCGCTATCTTTAAGTATTTCTTGTAAAGCATCTTCTCCATAATTATTTGTGATGTGAATATCGGTGCCAGCATCAATCAGTACCAACGCTACTTCTGGGCTTCCCGAATACATAAGAGCGATACTGTTACAGTCGTCTTTAGTATTTGGATTGGCTCCAACTTCTAAGATTAAGCGAACACAATCGGCTGAACCAGATTCAGCCGCGCAAAAAAGCGGAATTTGGTAGGAACTCTGCGGTTCGGCAGATTCAGATTGTGGCGCAGCAGTTGCTCCCCGCTGTAACAGCAGCGAGACACAAGCTCGATCGCCCACCCCACAAGCCTCACTTAGTAGCGATCGTCCATTATCACTACATTCATTGGGATCTAAACCTTGGTTTAAAAGATACTCCAGCCGATCGACGCGATCGTGCATAACAGGACATTTGTGAGACTCCAACCATCCACCCTTACCTGCTGCGTACCAAGCAGCAGTAGTACCCCCTTGCGATCGGGCCCAGATATCTGCACCGTGTTCGATCAACCAGTGCAAAGTTTCGATTGTTGCACCATCGCAAGAGCTAGCCGCCACCATGAGCGGTGTGAGTTGGCGGAAAAATGAACCGCTATTGGTTGCTATATCGGCGCGAGAATTGATATTTGCTCCCCGAGCTATTAGTTGTTTTAGTTCCGCAAGATTGCCAAGGCGGGCGGCACGATGTAATGGAGGTTCGTAGATTGAATTTTGCTGTGTCATATTGGTATCATAAAATGTTTCTCGCAGTCTCCTGCGTAACAAAATTCTGTATGAGTCGCCAGTTCTTTCACATCATTCTGATTACCGCAATCTTTTTTATTTCTGCGTGTGACACAGTAAACTCTCGCTATCCTACAGCCATTGAAGCTCGTAAGGGTAAAGAATTTAAGCTTGGGCATTTGCCAAAGATACTTCCAGATTCAGCATTTGATATTAATGAGTCTTATGACCTTGACCTCAACATAGGTAGTGGCTCCTTTCGATTTGCTGCCCGTGATTCTGAATCTTTCCGTGCGCGCCTCAAGTGGGATCCTTTGTCTACGGCACAAGGTCTTGATGAGGAACTCGCTAAGCTTCAGCGTAATGGCTATATTTTCTACACCTTTGAACATTTCTCGATCTCTGTCAACTGGAAGACTTATCATGCTCTGTTTTGGCATCCTTTCCCCGCTGACAATTCCTGAATACCGCATTTTCTCCACATAACAATCTGGGCTGAGTTTGAGAAGGGTGTGGATTGCGGTCGCATTGCAACCATCTTCAAAAGCTCCTTCGTACATTAGTCCGTTGTTCAATAGCTTCAGACTGCGATTAAGGTACTCCAGCCGATGAACGCGATCGTGATAAACTTTAATCGGGTAAATTTAGATTTGTCATATTAGTATCATAAAATGTTTATCACAGTCTCCTGCGTAACAAAAGTCTGTATGAGTCGCCAATTTTTTCACATCATTCTGATTACCGCAATTTTTTTTCTTTCTGCGTGTGACACAATAAACTCTCACTATCCTACAGTGGCTGACGTTCGTAAAACCGAAAAATTTAAGCGTCAGCGACTGCCAAAAATACTTCCAGATTCAGCATTTGATATTACCGAGTCTTACAACTACGATCTCAACATAAGCAGTGGCTCCTTTAGATTTGCTGCTAGTGACTCTGAGTCTTTCCGCGCGAACCTCAAGTGGGACCCTTTGTCTACAGCACAAGGTCTTGATGAGGAATTCGCTAAACTTCAGCGTAATGGCTATATTTTCTACACCTTTGAACATTTCTCGATCGCTGTAAACTGGCAGACTTACCGTGCCCAGTTTTGGCATCCCTTCCCCACTGATAATTCTTGAAGACCGCATTTTCTCCACATAACGGTCAGGGCTGAGTTTGAGAAGGGTGCGGATTGCGGTCGCATTGCAACCATCTTCAAAAGCTCCTTCGTACATTAGACCTCTTGCAAAATAATTTTGTGCTATTATAGAAGGTTTAGACAATTTTATAATCTAGCAGGCTGAACAAGTTTAAGGAGATGCCAATCAACCCCATAATTCAAAGTTTGACCTAAACTTGAGCCAACTTTTAAGAATAACATATGTTTTTTTTGCAAGAGGTCTATTAGTCCGTTGTTCGGTAGCTTCAGACTGCGATTAAGGTACTCCAGCCGATTAACACGATCGTGATGGACTTTAATCGGGTAAATTTAGATTTGTCATATTGGTATCATAAAATGTTTCTCGCAGTCTCCTGTATAACGAAATTCTGTATGAGTCGTCAGTTCTTTCACATCATTCTGATTACCGCAATTTTTTTTCTTTCTGCGTGTGACACAATAAACTCTCACTATCCCACAATCGCCGACGTTCGTAAAAGTGATGAATTTAAGCGTCAGCGACTGCCAAAAATACTCCCAGATTCAGCATTTGATATTACTGAGTCTTACGATCTTGACCTCAACATGGGTAGTGGTTCCTTTCGATTTGCTGCTCGTGATTCTGACTCTTTCCGTACCCACCTCAAGTGGCATCCGTTGTCTACGGCACAGGGTCTTGGTGAGGAGCGCACTAAGCTTCAGCGTAATGGCTACATTTTCTACACTTTTGAAAAGTTTTTGATCGCAGTAAACTGGCAGACTTACCATGCCCAATTTTGGCATCCCTTCCCCACTGATAATTCTTGAAGTAAGTTCTAGAATGTTTGCCAATTCAAGCTTTTAGGATTCGCTATTGTTTCGCCAAACATTTGAACTGCCATCGGAGTTCTTATTTGCAAGCTTGTAAGCCTTAATATTGGGCTGGTAAATTGGCTTGCCGGAAAGGTTGACAAATTGTTTTACACGAGCCACTAGGGTTATTCCTACCTCCCATACGTCCATGAAGATTGGCAGATAAATCTTGATTACAATCTCTTAGAAAAAATACAAATGGTTCAACTCCTTTACGATCTTCAGCCGTAGGATGTCTCCTGAGGAGAAGATTTTTGAAGAAGTCAGTATTTTCTCTGGCATTACTTATGAATTTGGCTGCAAATTCACCTTCTGGACCCAATTGAGCTGCTTCACAGTTAGCCTTACAGTGAAAATATTTATCACCTCCTACTCGTTTCATATCCTGGAAATTTCGGATGAAAATACCCAAAGCAGCTCGTCCTTGAGCACCTGTTAATGTAAAATCTACACCTGACCCTATACTCGGCATAACAGGAGATAATTGTAGCCCTGTCGGGTCTGTCGCATTCACAGGCGAATTTCCAACATACCTATAGAGATTTTTATCTCCTGCTGCAAAACTAATCGGATCTTCACCGATAAACCTCCCACTGAATCCATCATAATACCTGGCCCGATAAAAGTAATCCCCCGTCTCCTCATCAAACTCTCTCCCCGTAAACAAATAGCGACTATCAACAGCAAAATTCGTCTGGGCAACAACCTGACCAAACGAATCATAAGTAAGATGATTCACCACTTGCCCGCTATTATTCACCAAATCCCGAACCGTACCCAAATGGTCAGTTAAATGCCAAGTTACATTACCCTGAGCACTTTCCTGTGCCAACACTTGGTCAATACCTGCACCGTGCAAATATCGTTTATCCAAAATAGGTTGCCCGCTACCCACACCATCAGCATCCACAAAATCTAACAAAACATTATCACCATCGTACACAAAATTTGTCACCGCACCATTCGCACTCTTAGCAATGCGGCGATTCATAGCATCATAAGTAAACTCCACCCGCTGAGTTTGAACGTTAGATGCGTTTTTATCTACTACAGAAACCAAACGATTCCGGTAATCCCAATTGTACTCGCGTACCTTACTACTTGAAATCTCCGTCCTCTTAATCAAATTCCCTTCATCATCATAACTGTAATTGTAAGTTCCATCCGATTGCAAGCGGTTATTTGCACCTGTTTGATAACTCGAACTGGTGCGAGAACTGGTGCGATTGCCATTATTATCGTAACTGTACGACTCATCAGGATTATTGGTATTAGTGTGGTCAGCAGCAATTAACTGGTTGCGTTTATCATAAATGTAATCTGTCCGGCCATCAACATCGGTAATTTTGTTAATTAAGCTGGCTCGATCGTAGTTAAAGCCAAAAGATGAAACAGTATTGTTGGCAGAGTTGCGGTAGGTCAAATTTGCCAGTCGATTCAGACCGTCATAAGTATAGTTACTGCCAACTACCAATTGAGTACCATTGTTGTCAGCATAACGGTCGATCGAGGAAAACTGACCCAGTTTATTGTAAGTAAAATCCACCCGTTTATTACTGACTCCTGTTCCGCTTTGATTAATCCGAGTCATGCGATTGCGAGGGTCGTAAGTGTAATCATTCGTACCCGCAAGTTGACCGTTAATTGTATCAGTCATTAAATCGACATTGCCAACTTTGTCATAGGTATAGTTCAGCAGCACTTTTGGAGCATTGGGAGTGCCAGTATTGTCTGCTGTTTTGGGACGATTCCGACTGTCATAAGTCATCGTCAAGTTACTAAACTTATCCTTGACAGATGTCGGGTTATCTGCTCGATCGTAGCTGTAGTTAATTACTTGGTCAGTTCCCACCCAAGTTTCGGTTTTCAAGCGGGAAAGGTCATCGTATTTAAACTGAGTAACGCGGTTATTGCGATCGGTTTTTTCGGTCAATTCATCGGCCGCATTATACGTGTACCTTTTAATTTTGCCCAGCGGATTGACTTCTCGAATTAAGCGAGAACGAGCATCGTAGACGAAGTTAGTTCGATTGTTAAGCGGGTCGATAACTGAAACCAAATTGCCATCCGCATCATAGCGCATCTTCTCCACAGTACCGTCAGGATTCACCGTCTCAACCAACCGATTCCGACTGTCATACCGATACTCAGTCCTCCGAAGCAACGGGTCAAGCATCCACACCTGATTCCCATTCTTATCGTAACCGTAACTCGTCACCGGAGATGTCAGCGGCCCGCTACCATCCGGGTCAGGTGCAATCTGTTTTACCAGATGATTCATCACATCATACTGAGACTCAGTTCGGTTCCCTTTCTCATCAATAACCGCCGTCTGATTCCCATCACCATCATACTCAAAAGTTTGTGATGCCTCATCTGCCGTTCCCTTCGCAAAAGTAGTCTTTTTCAAGAGATTCATCGCATCGTACTCGGACTCAGTGCGGATGTTATTTTCATCAATTACTGCCGACTGATTCCCAGCAGCATCGTATTCAAATTGCTGCACTGCTTCGTCGGGAGTGCCTTTAGCAACAGTGATTTTAATTAACTGGTCTTGAGGGTTATAATCGTAATCTGTCACCCGTCCATTGGGGTCAGTTTCAGTGTCGATTTGATTCTTGTTGGTGTAGGTATAGCTAGTAACCACATCATCGGTGCCGCCAACAGCGCCTACTACTTGCGTCATCTTTCTGCGATTCCCAGTAATCGGGTCAATTTCGTAAAGAGTTTGGCGGCCTAATTCGTCAGTTTCACTCGTTACTTGATTGAACACTGGGTCGTAAGTATAACTGCGCTTACCAGTACCACTTACCTGTTGGTTTCTCCCAGTATTATTCAGACTGACAGAAACACCGTAATAGTAATAATCGCTACTCAAGACCATATCCAAGTAGCCATCTGAGTCAAGGTCTTCTAATCCCACAAATTGTTTGTAGTTGGGGTAATCAAGCCGATTATCAGTTGGGCTTGCTAACATACCGCTACCATTATTTAACATGACACTCTCTAAGCCGTAACCGTTGCCGGAAACAACCACATCTAAATCGCCATCTAAATCCAAATCTCCTATAGCTACAGATGTAGGATTAATACTAGATCTCAGTGGGTAATTAATTGCCAGAGCGAAAGAACCATTGCTATTACCCAATAATACAGATGCCACGGATACATATCCGTTTCCACTATCCCAACCAGCCGTAACGATATCGTTTCTACCATCTTTATTGAGGTCTCCTACAGCTACACTCCTCGCTCCATAAACAACCGTGTAATTACTTTGAGGAGCAAAAGTGCCATTACCATTACCCAACAATACTGACACCCTGCCAGTGGAAGAAGTAGTCCCATAGGGACTTGCAGTAATAATATCTAAGTTGCCATCCTTATTTAAATCCTTCAAGATTACAGATTCTGGCGCCAAACTTAGCGGTATATCTGTTCGGGAAAAAGAGCCGGTGCTATTGCCCAAAAGCACTGATATATTGCTGCTATAGTTATTTGCCGTAACGAGATCATTCCTGCCATCCTTATTGATATCTCCTACAGCTACGGATACTGCTCCATAACCTACCGCATAATTAGTTTGAGGAGCAAAATTACCAGTGCCATCGCCCAGTAATACTGATACTGTACCGCTAGAGGAATTTATCCCCCCATAAGGACTGGTAGTAACAATATCGTTTTTGCCGTCGTTATTTACATCCCCTACAGCTACAGACTTGGGATTGTTTCCTACAGAAAAATCTTTTTTTGGAGCAAAAGTACCGTCGCCATTACCAGGTAGCACTGATACATTATTACTATAATCATTGGCAGTAACAATATCAAAATTTCCATCGTCATTGACATCTTTGATTGTTGCTGCATTATTATATGACCCAGTTTGATAGTAAGTCTTAGTACCAAACAACTGACCGTTGTTAATTGGGGGTGTTTGAGGTGTTCCAGAAAGGGAATCAGAAATGCTTTTCACATTCCCTTTAGCATCGTACTCGTAAGAAGTAGTATTACCCCGCGCGTCAGTTCTTTTCGTCACCAACAAATTCTGATTTCGCTCAAAAGTAGGTTTCAATCCTCCACCATCTTTTGCAGAAACAACTTGCCCAGTTTGGTCGAGAACCTGAGTAACTACCCCACCGCTACCGTCAGCATAACTCGCTTCTACTGCACCTAAAGGCTTAGCTACAGGCGCATTCAAAGGATTAGTTGTATCCTGTTCCCGATAAAGTCCTTGTACCTGTACCGGTGCCACCTGCAACTGCGAACCGTCCTTGCGAATTCCTCCCGTCGCCCTACCCGCAAAATCGTATAATGTTTGTTCGGAAAATCCCCGTTTGTCTATCTCTTTGGTGATGTGACGCTGCGCGTCGTAGCTAAACGTCCGCGCTTTGGTATCCGGGTCAATAATCTTTTGCAGGTTGCCCGCAGCATCATATTCTAACTTTGTCAACCGTCCTGCTGGGTCTTCTATTTGACTGACTTTGCCATTGGCATAGGTCAACTTGGTAATCAACCCAGCTACGTCGATGATTTGGGACAACTCACCTGATGAATTGTAAATATACTTGGTTTCGTTGCCGTTAGCTTCTTTGACTGAAACCAGGCGTTTGCCGGTATTGAAACTGTAAACTGTTTTGTCATTTAACGTGCGGCGATATGTGCCGTCTGTTAGTTTCTCGAATTTGGAGAAATCCCCGGGAGGAGATACGTATCCTGCTGCTGATGTGGATTTGTCGAATACCAATTCGCTGCCGTCTCCGTCAATCAGCAATAGTGAAGAGTCGGAATTTTCTACTAATTCCTGCCATCCAGCTATTCCCCAACCGCTACCGAAAGGACTGTTGATTGTATTGACTGAAATCAACTTATCCTTCGTATCGGTTGATGAACCGGCAAATATACTGCCAGTAAATCGGCGGATGCCGCTGTTAATAGTATAGTCGTACTGACCGGAAGGCAAGGCACTCATATCGACTTGCAATGCCGCGTCAATTGAACCTCCATTCGAGGGCATTGACCAGAAGTGTTCGCCTCCTGTTAAACCGTATTGGTTGCCGGAATATCCGGGTATTTGATATTTGAATTTTGCTGCGTCTACGGTGAGTTTGGCAACTAGCTTTTGTGCTGTATCGGCGGGCGCGTTATTGTAGCCGAAGTGGACTATTGGTCTGGGGTCTGCCCTGAGAGAATCGTAGGTTAGGGTTAAACTGCGGCTTTCTCCCATCGATTGATAGGGTACGAGGTTGTGGGTTTCGATTACTGCCCCGGAGTGCATTTCTACTTCGGAAGTCAAATCGCCTTTTGCTTTGCATTCGTTGCACTTATCTTTGGGGTTGCGGGGGTTTTGACCCGGATTTTTGGGCGAAGGTGGGGGCGGCGCGAAGAAGTGCCAACTGCTGTTGCGGATGCCTCCTGAAACCGTTTCGATGGTGGTGCCGTCGGCGGTGACTTTTCCCACTCCTACGTTGTCGAAGAAGCCTGTGGTGGGGTTAATTGACCACAAGTCCATCGTCGTACCGGGTGCGTATCCGGCGCGGTTGGGCAACGAGAGGGGTGCCGGAGTAGTAAACACCATGTCTCCGGGCTGGATGGTGACTACCAAGTCGGTGTGCAGGTTGGGCGGCAGGGCGGCGGGGGTTAATTCTGTGGGGACTTGGGTGATGCTGAGGTTTTCGGTGTAGGGGTTGCCTTCGGTGTCTTTGATGGTACCTGCTTTGACGAATACGGAGGCTTTGGGTATGGCTGCTGTGGTGACGGTGCTGTCGGCTGCTGGGTTGATGATTTTGCCGTTGGCGGTGTCGATGGGGGGTAGGTATATCGGACGGGAGATAATATTGTTAACGTTGGGGTAAACTTCGTGTTCCAGTAATAGGGGCAGTTTTTCGGCAATGTAGGGATAGTTGTCTTCGCCGGTAATGCCGTCGCCGTAAATTTGCAGGGTGTCTGGCGGCACTATGTCGGGCAGTCCCACTGCTGCCAAACCGGGGAATTCCACTCGCACAATTTCAAAGGAACCGTCGGCAGCAGTTACTGTCGGCAATTCGCCGAGTTTTATTAATACACCTGCTAAAGGTTGTTGGTTGGTGTTTTGGATGACTCCTGAAATCCGGGTGCGGCCGGGAGTGGAAGGGGTAACGTTAACTGTAACTGGTCTAGTAGTTTCCAAAACTCCGTCGCTGGCGACTAATGTAAAGTTGTAAGTGCCGATTTCAGTAGGAGTGGGAGAAATTTCTAAGATGCCGTTACCGGAGATTTTGCCTGTAGGTAAGGCAGTTTCCGATTTGATGGCAAAACTTACAGCATCGCCGTCGGAGTCAGTGGCGGTGAGGGGCAGTTTGAAAGTCTCTCCAACTTTAACGTTGATGGTTTGAATTGCGGGCAGGCTTGGCGCTTGATTTGCCCCGCCGGCAATGGCGGTAGCGGTGAGGGAAAATTTCTGAAAGTTGGGGTTGTTGATGGTGATTTCTACGGAGTCTGAAATCGCCCCGGCATCCAATCCGCCGGCGGGAATTGCGCCGCGCAAATTGATGTAGGGTTTGCCGCTGCTGTCGGTACCGCTGGGATTTTGCAGGGTTACTCCGGCTGGCAAATTCGGGAAAACTACTGCTATGTTGCGCGAGACGGGGTTGCCTGTGTTTTGTACCCGTACTGATGCTTTGTAGTTGCCGGTGGCGGAGTCGAACTGTACCTGAGAGAAGTTTACTTTTAAATCGGAGGCTGCTGTCAGGTTGCTGGTATTGAGGCTGCCGCCAGCAGCAACTTTGTTCTGCGCTGCAACAAAAACCGGGCTGGCGGTACCTTCTTCATCGACGGTGTTGGTGAGGTTTTTGATTTCTACGGTACTGCCGGTATCGGTGTCGCTGTCGGTTAACTTAAACAGCAGATTGCCGCTGCTGCTGTTTGTCACACCAGTTAAATCGATTTCTACTATGTCGCCACTGTACCGCACTCGTCCGGGTGCGAATTCGGCTTTGCCACCAGCTAGGGAAAATAGCGGTGTTCCGGGGCTGCCTCCATCCAGTAGGGTTTGGTTGGGGTTGTTTGGGGATACTAGGTAAATCTGGAATAGGTCTTCTATTGCTGATGTTGTATCTGTTTTGTCGAAGTCGGCTTTGAGTTGGAAGCGCAGGGTGCGGCTGCCTTTGGCTTGCCCCAACTGTACTGGCAGTATGGCTTGGACGAGTTTGCTGTTGCGTTCGGCCAGGAGTACGGTGTTTGTCGATGCTGCCGCCCAGCCGGTACTGCCATTGGGGGTAACGGTGAAGTTGCTGGCGACGGAGAAGTTGGCAGTCTGGGATGTTTGGTTGCCGGCGGTATCTGTTGCTGTAATGGCAGCGGTGTGGCTGCCGGTGGCTAGCGGCGAGTTGGGAGGCAAGGAGTCGAATTTGCCATCGGTTCCAGGAGTCAAAGTGTTGGGGCTGCTGCCATCGAGGGAGGATTGCAGGTTGGACAGATTTGTCCCGGTGTCGGCTGCGGTGCCGATGAGTCGGACGGTACTGCTGTGGTTGCCTCCGGGAATTGGTGTCACCAGGGCGGTTTGGGGTGCGGCGGTGTCGAGGGTAAAGTTGAGGTTGAAGGTGCTGGATGTGTTGCCGGCGGTGTCGGCGGCAATCAAGCGCAGTGTGTAGTTGCCGTCTCTGAGGGGGTTGCGGCGGATGGTTTCGAGTTGAGCCCTGCTGAGGGTGAAGCTGCCGCTGCTGTTGAGGAGGGAGGTGATGTTGGTGAATTCGGCTGTGGGGGTGTCGTCGAAGCCGGCGCGGAAGCTGGCGATGCTGCTGGTGTCGGTGACAGTACCTGCGATCGCTGGGTTGTTTGTGATACGATCGCCATTAGATATTCCTGTATCGTTAGTTAAGGTGGCGGAAATTGCAGGCGCTGTTGTATCGCTGGAAACTAAGCTGTTAGCGTAGGTAATAATTTGCTGTCCCAGAGGAGTGGTGCGCCATTCCTTGGCTGGGTTGATAACGCTAGTGATAGGGGTGGCGTTGCCACTGGCACCGATAAAGCTGAAGATTAAGTCGTTGTAGTCTCCGTCTGCTTGGTTTGGCGGTACGTCTTCAACTGCTACGGTGTTGCCTGTTCCTGTAACATCTGCGATCGGCATTTGGTACTTGCTGTTTGCAGAATTAGCTGGCACGATCGAGAACATGGGCCGGTGTTCGGGGAATAAATCCCACAGCCACTGGTTGTTGTAGGATATTTGTACCGTGCCGTTGGGAATCAGCATGACTCCAAAAGTATCCCCCGGTGTCATGGTGAAGGTTTTGGCACCGGTGTAGGGCCCCGAGCCCCAATTGTATTCCCCCGGCATCGAACCGCTAAATTTTGCGCCTTCGGTAGAGTCGCGGAGGACGATGTGGCCTAAAGTTGAACTTGTAAGAGCCCTGCGGGATGCTTCAAAAATGAAGGCATCCGTACCGGGAACTAAAGCGGACATCCCGGTGAGGCTGAAAATAGCCAGTTCGCCTTGGTAGTAGCCGCCGTCAAACAGGTAGTCCAGGCTGACTTGTCCGCTGGCGCCGACTTGGAAAACTCCGACTGGTAAAGTGCTGTTTTTTGCCTGCCTTTCGGGGGCGGATGTATCGGGAATAGGGCTGTCGGCGATGCTGTTTTTTGCCTGCCTTTCAGGAGTAGATGGGTGGGAAATTTGGCTGGCGGCGATGCTGTCCGTTGGTGTTTCTAATTTTTTGCCAGTTAAGATGTCGCCGTCGGTGAGGATGCTGTTGCTTGCAGGGGCTGGGGGCGCGATATTGGAGACTGCATTCAAAAGTTGCAGTTGCGTTAAGAATTGTTCAAAAATCTTGCCAGATTCAAATTTTTGCGATTCTAAAACGCCGGCAGTGGCTGTTGGCGAAATTGGGACGGGAATGCTGCTGGAAGTGCCGGCAATGCTGTTTGAATTGAGGGTTGAATTTAGGAAATTTCCTGACGTTAAGAAACTGGATGCCGTCGATCGCGAATCAATGGCAAATGGCTCGTTCAAAGGCAGCAAAACGTCTGGAAAGTTATTCATATCTCCTCTCAGCCTTGTGGCAGTACACCTGGATAACAGACAATTGGATATTTAATTTGCATCAATTTTGCAAGCAAACCAGCGCGACTCTAAGAAATGGGTTTTGAGTTTTACCCACTTTCGATCGGCAGCGGGCGATCGCGATCGCATCCAACTTTTTCTCATCTCTTCGAGACTGTGAACCCTCTCCACGCAAAACTTTGCCATCCCAAAACAGCGGATCTAGCGTGATTGATTCGTTCGATTGGATTTTTCTGTTGCCAATTCTCTCACGCTTCAATCGAATATTGTTCGATCGAACAGTAACGTTTAATTAATCCATGTTTAAGTATTTGTAAAGTTATATATATATATATATTAAGATTTGTGTCGAGCATTGCTAGAAAAATGCTATTGGGTTGAAAATCACTGAGGGCGGGCACGCACCATCCACCGCCCCTACCCATCTATCAACTATCAACTCTCAAACGATTTTCGATTGATATTGAAGATTGAGGATTGTCAACTGTCAACTGTCAACTATCAACTATCAACTATCAACTATATGACTGCAACTCTAGTTTCTACAAACTCGGCTGGTGAAATTGCCAATGCTGCTTCTTTATTTCCCTCTATCTCTGGCAACGGGAGGTTTGTAGCATTTGATTCAACAGCCACCAACCTCGTAACCGACGATAGGAATAATGCGGGGGACATTTTCGCGCGCGACTTATCAAACAACACTACAATTCGTATTTCTCTTTCGGGAACTGGCGGACAGGGAAACGGTATTTCTTCGCTGCCTGCTATTTCAAATAACGGACAATTTATAGCTTTTCAATCCTTAGCATCCAACCTCGTAACGGGCGATACGAATAATCGGGCTGACATTTTCTTGCGGAATGTACAAGCCAATACTACTACTCGCGTTTCTGTTTCTGGGACAGGAGTACAGGGAAATGGGAATTCTGTTTCTGCCCCTGCTATTTCTGAAACTGGGCGATTTGTGGCTTTTGTTTCAGATAGTTCCAATTTAGTGTCGGGGGATGCGAACAATCTTCCAGATGTTTTTGTCCGGGATTTGCAAGCGAATACTACGAATCGCGCCTCTGTTTCGGCCAGTGGCGGAGGTACTGATTCTTTCGAGGTTCCTGCTATTTCTGCCAGCGGGCGATTGGTGGCTTTTGAGTCGGGAGTCTCCAACTTAGTAGCGGGGGATGCGAATAACGCCAGCGACATTTTCGTGCGGGATTTGCAGGCGAATGCGACGACTCGCGTATCTGTATCTGCAACAGGCGGAGAGGCAAATGGAGGTTCTTTTTCTCCTGCTATCTCTGCTAGCGGTAGGTTTGTTGTTTTTGAATCTGCTGCTTCTAATTTAGTAGCGGGAGACGGGAATAATAGTCGAGATATTTTTGTGCGGGATTTGTCTGCGAATACTACTGTACTTGTTTCTGTGTCCGCAGCGGGCGATCGCGCTAACGGCGATTCCAAGCGTCCCTCTATTTCTGATGACGGCAGGTTTGTGGCGTTTTCTTCTGAAGCTTCTAACTTGGTTCCGGGGGATACGAACAACCGCAGCGATATTTTTGTGCGGGATTTGCAAGCTAATACTATTACTCGCGTGTCTGCGGATGCTGCGGGGGAGATTGCTAACGGTATTTCCCTACTTCCTGCTATCTCTAATGACGGCAAGCGAGTGGCGTTTTATTCGCTGGCTAGCAATTTGGTTCCGGGGGATACGAATAATGTTTCTGATATTTTTGTTTTTGACTTTGACAGCGGTTCTAATACTGTCACCGGTACTCCCAATAATGATACTTTGACTGGCAGCAATGACAGCGATATTATCAACGGTTTTGGTGGCGATGATGTGTTGACTGGTTTGCAAGGCAATGATGTTTTAAATGGGGGTGCGGGCAACGATATTTTATCTGGCGGCAGGGGGAATGATTTTCTCAGGGGCGGGGCTGGAAATGATACTCTGACTGGTGGGGCGGGGCGGGATACTTTCGTGTTGGGTGTGGGATTGGGGGCTGATACGATTGTTGATTTTGCTAACGGTCAAGATTCGATTCAATTAGCTAGCGGTTTGAATTTTGGCAAGCTTTCAATAGCGGCAGGAAATAATGCTACGTTAATTAGATTGGCGAGCAACAGTCAATTGTTGGCTGTGTTAAATGGGGTTGAGCCTAGGGTTCTGGGGCCTAAAGATTTTAATTCAGTTGAGTTGTGAGGTGTAAAGATTCAATTTTTGAGGTGTAATTGTTTGGCAAAGGCAGGATAAAAGAAGAGAACCCATTTGGGTTATCTGAGGACGAGCTACGCTCAGAAACAAATGCTATTAAATTTACGAAGAAAGTGGTTTTATCTGCTCTTATAGCGGTGAGGTGCTCGGTACACAACCAGCCTGTTATGAAGCGCAATCAACCTATTTGCCTGATTCAAGGCCTTGCTCGTTGAGAACTGCTATATTTATAGCTAATCGTCGATCGCGCGCCAGAAGATTTATCACCCTTACGCGATGACAAGCAACTTGAAAACCTTACTATACAATGGTTAACAACGCTCAAATATTTTATAGCCCCTAAAGTGGCCCAAAACCTCTATATACAAGGAGCGCGAGGTCGATGACCGAAAAATACCTGAAATTATACGTAAATACTGAATTAATGCCAATTAAAGCTAAAAGTCTCTCTCGTTCGTGGTTTTAAGCCTTTTTCGTCTCATTTGTGCTTGAGTTCCGTTAAACCATTGTTTTGTCTACAGAATAGATGTTTAAAGGCTTGGCGATCGCCCTACTTGAATCTAGTTTAAGATTATTCTCAGGCCTCTAAAAATTTCAATGAAACTTTTAATTAGCAACGACGACGGCATCTTTGCACAAGGCATCCGCAGCCTCGCCAACGCTCTCGCCGCCGCCGGCCACTCTGTGAGCGTTGTTTGTCCCGACAGAGAGCGCTCGGCTACCGGGCACGGCCTGACACTGCACCAACCCATCCGTGCCGAAATTGTCGAATCTGTTTTTGACCCCGCCGTCACAGCTTGGGCTTGTTCGGGTACTCCCGCCGACTGCGTGAAACTAGCTTTGTGGGCTTTACTTGACAAACCGCCCGATTTTGTCCTTTCCGGGGTCAACCACGGGCCGAATTTAGGCACGGACATCATCTGTTCGGGGACGGTTTCGGCTGCGATGGAAGGAATTATGGAAGGCATTCCCAGCATTGCTTTCAGCCTCGCCAGCTATACTTCGCAGGAATTTGGGCCGGCCGTAGATTTCGCTGTCACCTTGCTGTCACAGTTGGAAAAACAGCCAACGCTCAAACCCACGCTGTTGAATGTCAACATACCAGCGGTCTCACAAGCAGAAATTACCGGAGTTGCGATCGCCCGTCAAGGCATTCGCCGCTATTTCGACATATTTCAAAAGCGCACCGATCCGCGCGGCAAAACTTATTATTGGCTGGCTGGGGAATTGTTAGAAGATGTGGAAGAAACCTCCGAATCGGCAGTGCGGCATGATATTCCTACAGACGTACAAGCTATTCGCGAGAATAAAATTACCGTTACTCCCCTGCAATACAATCTCACCTGTGTTTCCGATTTGCACTCGTTGCGAGATTGGCAATTTGAATGTTTTCCCAAGCAGTGAGCTCCGATCGACCCGATCGCCGCTGTAAACTAGGAATTAAGGATAAAGTGCCTATGAAGGTATATGCCCTAGGCGTTAACGCAGGCTCTCAATTGGTTGTTGGTTTTTTACTCAAGAAAAGCAGTTATGAACGCTCCCACCTATAACACTCATTCTGTCACTTGCCCGATTTGCCACCGTTCCAGCGTCGTGGGCCCAGTCGGAATGGTCAGCGGACTATTCACCTGTCCCCACTGCCATTCTCATATGGTAATTAGCTGGAGCGGTCATTTTGTCCGCGATCCTTTTAGTCTCAAACAACTCACGGTGGGAAAGATGCTCAGGCGCGAGAGCAGGCCGCTAGCTCGCCTCCAGCGGGACTTTGGGCTGGGCAAGCATTTTCCGCTGCTGGCGATTTTGGGAAGCGTGGTATTTTTGGGATGTGCGATCGCAGCTACAGAACAATCGCTACCCCGACAGAATTCATTTCAAGGATTTTTAGAGTGGGTGAGCGGAACTGGCAATTCCCCAGATGTCTCGCGTTAACATTTCAACATAAATTGTGACAGATATTACTGGTAAATATCTATTCCGTTAGGTAGAGATAACGAGAGAATACTTACGCATTCCGACTGCTGGAAACCGGGTTTTTAGGGTTTTGATTGGCTGTAACGAAGTTTTTTTGTGAAAAACCCGGTTTCTGATTAGGTGTGCCTCAGTTCTAGCATTTTCAACTTATACCAATTCCCAGGAGTAGGGCTACTTTTAAGAATTGGTAATTTTTCGTTAGTTTCATCTACTTATACTCAGGCTGCGGACTGAAGTCCGCACTACGAACGAATCTTACTGCGGTTAATTGAGCCGGCACGAGATGATTTAATAAATCTTGGATTGATAAATTAACCGCAGATATAGGCAGATAAACGCAGATAAACCCCGATAATTTCAAGAGAGAAGAGTGCTTGAATGCAATCTTTTTAATTGAGAAATTAATTGAGAAATTCCGCAATTTTTCTAACTGCTGCTGTTAAAATTTCTGGCGGCTCGACTAAGGCAAATCGCACGTAGCCTTCTCCTGATTTCCCGAAACCGGCGCCGGGGGAAGCTGCGACTCCCGTACTCTGTACTAGCTGAGTGCAAAATTTCACCGAATCCGATGCCCAAGGTGCTGGTAGTTTCGCCCAGACGTACATCGTGGCGGGGGGTACGGGTACTTCCCAGCCGATGCCCAAGAGCGCATTTACAAAGGTATCCCGGCGTTTTCTGAAGGTTTCGACGCTGGTGGTGACGGTATCTTGGGGGCCTAGTAATGCGGAGCTCGCTCCGTTCAAAATCCCTAGATATTGGTTGAAGTCTACTGCGGCTTTTACTTGTCGCAGGGCTGCAATTAGTTCGGGATTGCCGATCGCGTATCCAACTCGAAAGCCTCCCATGCTGTAGGATTTGGATAGGGTGAAAAACTCGATCGCCACGTTTTTTTCTCGATCGGCTTGAAAGATTGACGGCGCCATCAATTTACGGTTTTCCTCGGTTTGGGCGGCCTCAAGTGGAGAATTACGATCGTCAAACACCAAATCCACATAGGGGAAATCGTGCACTAAAACGAGCTGATGTCGCCGACAAAAAGTCACTGCTTTCTCAAAAAATGCCAGCGGGGCGATCGCAGTTGTAGGATTGTGAGGATAGCTCAAAACCATCATCTTCGACTGAGCCAAGACGGGCATCGGAATATCTTCAAATACTGGCAAAAACGCATTTTCTGCTAATAGCGGCATCGGGTAAATTTGACCGCCCGCCAAATACACGCCGCCCGCGTGGGAAGGATAGCCCGGATCGAGCAGCAAAGCAAAATCTCCGGGGTTGAGCACGGCTAAAGGCATATGCGCCGTGCCTTCTTGGGAACCAATTAACGGCAGCACTTCTGTTTCTGGATCGACTGAAATCCCGAATTTTTGTTCGTACCAGGAAGCTGCTGCTTCTCGGAAAGAGCGCGTACCGTTAAACAGTAAATAGCCGTGGGTGCTAGGATCTGATAGGGAATTGGCGATCGCCTCTGTAATGTGAGCAGCCGCGGGCAAATCGGAAGAACCGAGAGACAAGTCGATCACATTTTGCCCTGCGGCTCTGGCGAGAGATTTTGCTCGATCCATATCGGCAAATACATTAAATTTCAGGGGTTCTAAACGTTTGGCAAATTGCATATTCGCTACCAGTATTTTTGTGAATTGTGAATTATATTATGTTTGCTAAAATAACGATTATCAGGTTCGTAGTGAGGACTTCAGTCCTCTGATTTTGATGCGGACTGAAGTCCTCACTACGAACCTATTTTTTAATTCTTGTTGTTTTCTAGGATTTAATATTGTAAATTATTTGACAATCTAGCGGTGATATTTTAGAGGTGGCATTGAATAATTATGAGTTATAAATTATCAGTTGTCAGTTAAAAAAGATTCAACTAACAACTAAAGCTTTATAACTCAATCCTTAACATTCAACGCTCAAAAATCCAAATTTTATAAGTGACCTTCTAGCAAACCGATCAAAGTTTGTTTGGTAATAGCTCCCTCGTGGGAAAGCACTACTTCGGCATTTTTAAACAGTCTGAGTGCTGGGACTCCTTCGACTTTATACTGTTTGACAGTATTGGGATTGGGGTCAATTTCCATTTTAACCACTTTCAAGTCGCTGTAGTTGGCAGCCACCCAGTCGATCGAGGGCGCGATCAGTTTGCAAGGCCCGCACCAAGATGCCCAAAAATAAGCAAGCACTGGTTGCTCTGCTTTCAGGACTTCTGTTTCAAATTTTTCGTCGTTAATGACAATTACACTGTTGCTCATGATTTTACGAGGATTTTTCCTGATTATTTATAAAGCACGGGCGGGCGTTAAACTTGCACCAAATTAAAAGGCAGGCACAAAAAACTGTTACTAATTTTAAAACATTCTGCGAACTTATTGAGTATAAACTCAGGAATGGGGACTGATGGCTAATTCTGTATGGCGTTTAATTCCGCTGCTGTCGGCGTCTGGTAGGGTGCAGATGGCGATCGACCAATGGCTGCTGCAACAGCATCTAGCGGGGAAAAATCCGCCAACTCTGCGATTTTACACCTGGGCACCGGCGGCGATTTCCTTGGGCTACCACCAGCAGCGCTGGCCGGAATTTTGGCAGCAGTTGTCTTGGGAGGGACAGCTTCTGGAGTTGGTGAGACGCCCCAGCGGCGGGCGCGCTGTGCTCCACCAAGGGGATTTGACTTATGCAGTTGTGGCGTCGGGATTTGACAGCAGCCGCGTGAAAGCTTATCACACTATATGCGAGTTTTTGATTGAGGGTTGGCGGGCGATCGGTGTGGATTTGCGCTACGGGGAAGCTGGGCGCGGTTACATTCACAATCCCAATTGTTTTGGTACGGCGACGGCTGCGGATTTGGTTACTGTTGATGGCTGCAAGTTAATTGGTAGCGCGCAATTGCGCCGGGGCGATGCTATTTTGCAGCACGGTTCGATGCGTTTGCAGCCGGATATTAAATTGTTTTCTGAGGTTTTTGGGGAGGAATTAATTCCTGTGCAATTACCTCTATCTGAAGGGGGAGATGATTTGATTGCGACTGTAATTGATGCTTTGAGTGCGGCGGCTTGTCGCTGTTTTGATATTGATTTGGAGGTGCGGCCGCTTTCGGATGAGGAATGGGTGGAGATTTGGGAATTGACTAGAAGAATCTCTATTTTGTAGATGAACACGATAAGGGCGATCGGGAGCATCTCAGTTTTGCATTTACAGTGCTGTCTCCGCTCAAAAAAGGTTCGATCGTTCGGACTTCAGTCCGCTCTTTAAAAAATGCTTCTTGCAAAACTGAGATGCTCCCGGGCGATCGCTAATTTTTGATGATTTTACCATTTTAGAGAGGGATACAATTACGCTGGATACGCCTTTCTAATACCATTTATAAAAAAAATTATCCTGAACAATTGTGAGGCGAGAGTGAAACTGAGGTTTTTTATTTAGCCCATGGGTAAGCTGCAAAGCTGTCAGATTTTCCCTCTTGATGCTGCATGATTGTTGATTGTGATGCACCCTAGAAATAATGCGGCTTTTTGGGAACAGCCAAGATGGCCGTTCCACAAGAGACTTTTGGTATCATGCTTGTGGGGTGGGCAATCTTGGCAACACCTAAAAAAATCAATTCAAATGCAGTACAGCTTATGGTTTTGGCTCAGTTTGCACTTGGACGATCGGCTGTTTGGCAATTTTGGTCAATTTCACTGCATCCAGCAAGCTTTCCCAATCAGCATCCAGCACTGTATCCGAAGGGCGATCGCGGCGAGCAGCAGCTAAATTGCTGAGGGCATCTTGCCAAATCCCATTTTCAGCATAAATAGCGGTTTTCCGGCGCGGATCTGCCTTTTCTAACTCACTGCGGATATCGGCACTGAGCTCAACTCGCCGTACAGTACCGATTTCGAGCAGATCGGCAGATCTGTCTTCAGCCTCGCAAATCACTGTAAAATTCCAAGTGTATTTTTTGCCTACTTCCAAGGGAGGCACATTCTTGTTAGCGGGGATACTAACGCCGATTACTCCTGATAAATTGCTAACTGTGAGAGTCTGTTTATAAATCTGGTTGCCGCTTGGATCTAGTAAGATAAATTCGGCTGATTCCGCCTTTGTTGGAGGCAAGTAGAAAAAGAATGTTGGATATTCGGAAACAGTTCGGGCTATTTTATTTTCAGGGAGTAAGCCTGTGAGATTTATTGGATTTAGCCCGCTGTTGCGGCAGTTACCGCGCGTCGATCTGCCCGATCGAGGGGGCGATTGTTCCATATCTTCACGGGGCTGAGCAAAGCGCGGCCCTCCCGGTACAGTATTGCGCGGCTGGCCCACATTATCTGGCGTTGGCTGTCCCACACTTGCAAATTGGCAAGCATTAAATGCTCCTATCAACAATATGGAACTAAAGACGAGGGATTTTAGTGTAAATTTAGTCATTTTTTTTCTAGGTTTTTCATGATGTTTCCAAGATATCTTTTCTGTTTTTACTTTCTCGATCTTTCTCCTCCCAAGACGCGATAGACATTAACTTTTTGCTCCCTGCCTTTTAAAGGTAAAGCTCCCCAAGATTCTACCTCAAATTTTCCTTCAATATGCACTAAGGTTTCTTCAGCAATTAAGATGCGGCAGGTGTCCTCTTGCCGATCTTTTTCACAGCTTTCTAAACGAGAAGCGATATTGACACTATCACCGATTACTCCATATTCTAAACGGGTTTTGCCTCCCAAACTGCCCACCATTATCGGCCCGGTAAAAATTCCGACTCGCATTTTTGCCGACGGCAAATCGCGATCGCTCCAACTTTGATTTAGGGCCGGCAACCGCGAACTTATAGCTAGAGCGCAAGATACCGCAAGGCGAGCATCTTCGGCAATTTCTTCGGGAGTTGTGCGGGGGATAGGAACACCAAATACAGCCAGCATTCCATCTCCGGTAAATTTATTAATCACCCCTTGATGTTTTTGCACTTCCTCTGCCATTGCTGATAAATATTCATTTAACCAAGGCATCACTACTTCTGGCGGTAGTTTTTCGGAAATAGTGCTAAAACCCTGCAAGTCAGTCATGATCATTGTAGCAGTTAGTCTTTGCCCCGGCAATAGGCCCGACTGGAGGAGATGGACGCGCTCTTTCCACAGGGCATTGGCGATCGCCGGTGAGGTTTGCTGTCCTAGTAATTTCATTACAATTTCTTGCTGCTGCTTTGACTGCTGGTATTTGTATGTGATGATAACTGCTGGGGCGATCGCCAATGCCAGTGTTGGTGATGCCAGTGAGATCCACCCCTGTTGGGTAAATAGAAAAAATGTGAATCCCCATAATATGCAGCCAAGTGCGATCGCGCTCACCATGAAATTGAGCGTATTTTCTAGCCGCCAAGCTAAACAACCGCCAATTATTACCCAAACAGCGCTCCAAAGCATTTCTTGCCATTCATCCCAAAACCAAAATAGTTTTTTGTCATCTAAAACTGCGTTCAGAATTTGGCTAGTTGCCGTTGCATGAATTAATACCCCAGGCATCATGCGGTTGTCGCTGGCACTAGCGCTGTAAGGGGTAGAAAAGACATCTTTGACAGTTAGGGCTGTAATCCCGATTAGCACTATTTTACCCTTCACCAATTCGGGGTCTAGTTTTCCCTCCAAAACTTGAGTGAGTGTCACGGTTTTTGCAATATTTTCAGGAGAGCGGTAATTGAGCAAGATTTGATAGCCTCCAGTGTCAATTGTCTGATAACCTCCTGAGTCCGATCGCAGTCGCGAAAAGACTGTGTTTCCTGCTTTTATTTCTTGATCTTTTGTGAGTGTTGAAGGAATTTTTTTACTGTCAATATATTTGAAAGCTAGCCGGAGCGAAAATGAGCTGAGAGTCGATTGTCCGTTGGAACGAAACATCAAGCTCCGGCGAATTATGCCGTCTGGATCCATGACTAAATCGTTAAATCCTATCCGTTCTTTGGGGATGTTGGGAGGTGGCAGAGCTCGCTCGTACTCTGACTTGCCGAGGAAAGTAATGGGGATGACTTTGGGGTTTTTGAATTGAGCTGCCAATTCTGCGTTTCCTGGTTCGTAGGGGATATCGCGGATTATATCCAGACCAATAACGGTGGGTTCGAGACGCGCTATGGAGGCGATCGCACGAGCTAAAACTTCATCAGAGATTGGCCATTTCTTAAAAGTATGAATGTCCTGTTCTGTGACTGTCACTACTAGCAACCTCGGGTCAGGACCTGCATCGGGGCGCAACTTTACCATCAGGTCAAAAGCTTGCAATTCCAAGGGCTGCAACCAACCTAAATGTCGCACTCCTAAGAGAGTTCCTGTTACGACAATGCAGGTGATGGCAAGAGGTTGCAAGTCAGCCAAGGGGAAGGAAGAAGTTAAGTTTTTCCAACTCCAACGTTTTTTACCCAATTTATGATAAAATATCTTTAAAAAATTGGGCATAATTCTTGTTTGAATCTTCCTTGATATCTGTGCGCTGGCTTTTGTAGTGCTGTCCCCGCTCGCTTGCGGTTAGACAACAGCTCGGGGGGGACAGCACTCAAACAAAAACGCTTTTTACACTCCCCAGAGATGCTCCCGTCTGCTACATCTTAACTTGTGACTCATCCGGATTGCGATGCCCAATGTTTAATTTTCCTGTGCGGTTTTGGCGATCGCACTTAACTGCAATCCCTGGGGATAACTGTTTTCTTCTTTGCTGCGCTTGATATCGGCTTCGGAAATCTTGGGTTTGAGGTATTTTGCCAGAACTTTCATCACGTCGCCCCGATCGATCGTCCCTAGGGCTGCACCAATGGACGAAATGACGAGGATTCGCGGGAGTTGGCGGGCTTCCATGCAGTTAATTACTTCTGCAATGGATGCTTTTTCGGAGACTGTGGGGGTTTTTTCCAGGGGTTGCAAAATGTTGTGCAAAGTCTGAATTTGCCACTGACTGCGCTCTGTGCAGCGGATATCGTCGATCGACACTAAGCCCAAATCCCGCCCGTTGGTCGCAGCGATGTAAAATGGAAAGGGATTCACTTCTAACAAATAGCGATCGGCAAATTCTCGCAAAGTCAAATTTGCATCGACAACTCGAAACTCGCGGCTCATTGCATCGGCGGCCTTAGTTTTGAGCAGCGCTTCTTGCAACGAAGTAAAGCGGCTGTATGCGCTAGCATTCCGAATCGCAAAAGAGCCGATGAGCGCAATCCACAAACCGCCGTACTGGCGCGCTAACAAACATAAACTGACACCGAAAGCAACAGCCAACCAACCCAAAACTTGCCCGGTTTTTGCTGCCCAGCGCACGCCGACAAATCGAGAGCCGGTGATTTTCCAAATAGCTGCTTTTAAAACTTGTCCTCCGTCCAAAGGCAGCCCGGGAATTAAGTTAAATAATCCCAAAACTAGATTGATTATTGCTACCTTTTCTGTTATAATTGATAGCAAACTTGTCGGGGGGAAAACTTGAGAACCCAAACCGAGGATTAAAAACAGCGCGAAGCTGACGAGAGGGCCAGCAATAGCTACTTGAAAAGCTTGACCGGGAGTTTTTGATTCCGAGTCGATCGAAGCTACTCCGCCAAATAAGAATAGAGTAATAGAATTAACTTTAATGCCTTGCGACATCGCCGCCAAGCTGTGTCCGAGTTCGTGCAACAGTACGGAAGCAAACAGCAGCAGAGCTATTGCCAACCCGGCACTCCAGGAGAGCGCAGGCCCCCACAAGCGGTAACTGCTGGCGTATTCGCGGGTTGCGAGGGCTAAAATTATAAACCACGAATAATCAATCAGTAGCGGGATGCCAAATAAAGAGCCGATTCGCCAACCTGTCTGCATGAAAGTTTCCTGGGAAAGGAGAGCAAGAATGAATTTCTATTATATCTTTTCTGCCCCTTTCCTTTCCCCGAACCCTGATTTTTAAAGAACTCCGGCGTTACCCAAGCCCAAGATTACTCCTGCGCCGAGCAAGTGCCCTAGGCTGGCTGTGGCCAGCAATTCTGGGATGCCGAAGCCTTTGAACATTCCAGGGACTGCAACGGGTAAGGCTGGGCCTTTGCCTCGGTTTTGTTTGTTGATGCCGTAGTAGCCGATCGCGATCGCCAGCAAGTTGCATACAATCATTGTCAGTCCTACCATTGGTGTCCATTCCGGCGTTGAGGGAGTGGTAGCTTGTACGGCTAACAGCAAAGATGAGTTAATCATGTTTATATCTTCCTGATTTCACAGATTATTTGATTGAGAAAATTATAAAAAGTATTTTGCATTAAACTAAGATTTGTTTTAATAGTTAACAATTCGTTGATATTTTGATACAAATTCAGCACGGAGCCAAAAGAGTGCGGGTAAAAATTTGCGGAATCACTAAATTAGACCAGTCCAGGGCGATCGCAGCTTTGGGAGCTCAGGCTTTGGGGTTTATCTGCGTGCCGGCTTCCCCCCGCTATGTCAGCCCGGAAACTATTCGCCTGATTGTCGAACAGTTGCCGGAAAATGTCGATCGCATCGGCGTATTTGCTGATACCACAATAGAAAATATATGTCAAGTAACCGCAGAGTCAAATTTAAGCGGGGTGCAGTTGCACGGAGATGAAACAGCGGAATATTGCGATCGGCTGCGCGAGTTTTTGCCGGGAATTGAAATTATTAAAGCTTTGAGAGTTAAGAGTCATGAAACGTTAGCTACCGCTGCAATTTACGCCCTGCGTGTCGATACTTTACTGTTGGATGCTTACCATCCGGCTCAACTTGGCGGTACTGGCAAAACTATAGATTGGATGATGTTAGCAGAGTTTAAACCAGCTTGTCCTTGGCTGCTGGCGGGCGGCTTGACGCCGGATAATGTTTTAAGTGCGATCGATCGCGCCAAGGGCAAAAATTTCAGCGGTGTTGACCTTTCGAGCGGCGTAGAAATAGCGCCGGGAGATAAAGATTTGACCAAAGTTGCTCAGTTGTTTGCTAACTTAAGTTTACTTACTAATCCTAGGTAATTGGTAATTGATAATTGGTAATATCCTGTCCGGTCGATTACCATCACAAAAACGGTTCGTTCGTTCGTCCGCAAAAGCGGACTTCAGTCCGCTCTCCGGTTGCGGACTGAAGTCCGCACTACAAACCAATCTTATTTTCGTTCGTCCGCAAAAGCGGA
>RDYN01000040.1:40217-69815 GCA_004293365.1 Oscillatoriales cyanobacterium
CGCACTACAAACCAATCTTATTTTCGTTCGTCCGCAAAAGCGGACTTCAGTCCGCTCTCCGGTTGCGGACTGAAGTCCGCACTACAAACCAATCTTATTGTGGTCAATCTACCGGAGATGATATAATTGGTAATAGACATCTTCAATAATTATTGTTAAACAGGCATCTTGCCTGTTCAAGACTTGCTTTTTAAAAGAGGTATAATACAGATTTTGTGCCTTTTATTCCATTGATTCTTTAGTCGCGTGGAAATGGACTTCGCTTGTGCAGTGGGGTTTCAAGTGCCGATTCCCATCTCCTAATATCTGTTAAAAAAATTTAATAAGAAATTTGATTATGTTAAATTTTAGTGCGATCGCACTATTCGACTTGCTAGCACTGCGCCTCATCCGCGCTTTTTCAACTATTCCCGATTTCACCGATTGGCTGGTTGTAGCTCTGCTGGTGCTAGTTTATAGCGCGATCGCACTTCCGATCGGTTTTTGGTCGGGATTTCTCAAAGTAGACGTGCAAACCTCCGGGCCGATAATTGCGGGAGTGCTAGCGGGCTGTTTGTTAAGTCCGGGGCTGACTGAAGAAGTATTTTTCCGCGCGTTAATGCTCCCGCACGCTTTTGAGAACCCTTCTGGGCTAATGCTGTGGTTTTGGGGATGCTCCAGTTTGCTGCTGTTTGTAGTTTACCACCCGCTGAACGGGCTGACTTTTTATCCCGTTGGTCGATCGACCTTTATGAATCCCGTGTTTTTGCTGCTGGCGGCTGTTTTGGGGGTAGCGTGCTCGATCGCATACCTGCAAAGCGGTTCCATCTGGCCTGCGGTGCTGATTCACTGGCTGGGAGTGACAGTCTGGCTGCTGCTCTTGGGCGGTTACAGGAGGCTGTATGGTTAAATTGTAAAAAGTCCAGCATCACTATATTGTCCGGAGGAGCTCAGTTGTGGAAATCATAGGAGCGATCGTAGGTTTTTTGGCGGGGATAGCAGTTGCTTACTGGCTAGTGGAAAAGCGGTTGCACAAGCAAAAGCAAGAACACTTGCTGCAAACTCGCAGAATAGCTCAGGATATAGAACTAGCTCAGATATCTCGAATGCAGCAAACTACCGAATCTCCACGCCCAGAAGGAGAAGATCGGCTGAGAAACGCTACTGTTGAACACGAAAATTTACTCAGACAAGTTACAACCCAATACGAAAATCAGCTTCAACAAGTTGCGACTCAATACGAAAATAGACTCCAACAAGTTTTAGCAGAACGCGATCGGCTCCAACAAGTTGCAGGCGCCCACGAGCAGCAGATCCGACAATTCACCCAGGAATTAGAAGCCGCTCACAATGCTAGGCTTCAGGAAAATATACAATCTTTGCAAGCACAACACGAACAGCATTTAGTCACATTTGCTGACGAATTGCATGACAATTATCAAGCTCAGATGGACGAACATTTTCAAAACCTGCAAAAACAACACGAAATTCAATTGAGACAAGCTGCCTCGCAATATGGGAACAGCGAATTTGACATACAATCAACTAGGGAGGCTTTGCAACAGCAATACGAGAGTCAGTTGCAAGCCGCTCAGGAGCAGTTTCAAGCTCGCGAAGCTCAGATGCAAGCTACTATCAGGTCTTTGCAAGAGCAGTACGAGAGTAATGTACAACAACAAGAAATCCCGCAGCAACAGTTCAGTCAGTTAAATCCAACAGAATTTACATCGGATTTACCACAACAAGAAGTTTGGCAAGAAGAACCGTCAAGTGAGTTCAATCAACCTGAATTCAATCAACCTGAGTTCAATCAACCAGAAGTTGAACAAGAGTTAAATTACACAGGATTTTCCGAACCAGAATCAACTGATTTAGAACAAGCAGAAATCCGACAAATGCTTGAATCTCCCAGACAAACACCAAACTACTCATCGGTGGCGCAGTTGATGGGATGCGTTCAAAGTCAGGATACAGAAACTCGCAAATTTGCAGCATCTGCTTTAGGTAAAATGGGTGCGGCTAATGCTTTGAGAACCGACGGTCAGCGAGCCATAGAAACCTTGGGTAAATTAGCTCAAGATTTTAATCCCGAGGTGCGGGAAGCTGCTGTGGAAGCCCTAGCAATGATTAAGTCTGAAAAAGTGATTCCGCTGTTGCAAAGAGCTTTGCGAGATACAGATAGCGGTGTGGCAAAAGCGGCAAGTGCTGCGCTCAATAAGTTTAAGTTTTATCCGCGCACTCCGGCGGTGAAACCGAAACTGATGGATATGAAGAAACCAAAGCGTTAAGAAGTTACTGAAACAGTGTAGGGGCACAAAATTGTGGTGTCCCTACAGTGTTGCTTACTGAGTTTATGGCACTGGTTTGTAGTGCGGACTTGAGTCCGCAGCAGGTTTGTAGTGCGGACTTCAGTCCGCAGATTTTCAATTTTTGCGGACTTCAGTCCGCACTACGAACGCATCTAATTGTGGTTCATGAATCGCACGCGATATCACCAACATATAGCAATTTTCCCTTGCCGACAATACAGAACACAACAATGTTTTGTCCCTAGGCAGTAAGGTGCCCGTTGCACACCCTACGACTCATGACATTACGGACTTTAAAAACGCTGTTTTGTACCGAGTACAAATTTGATGTCCCCGTCATCGCTAACACCCATATCTAAGCGAATTAATCCCAAGGACGATCGCACTCTCACACCCAAACCAACACCAGCCCCAGTCCCCGGTTTATCCCTGACTACCGCCGGTTTTCCCAACACGCTGTCACCCGTTCCCAAATCCGACGCAAAATCCACAAATATCACGCCACCCACATCCCTACCCACCGGAAACCGATACTCCCCGGAAGCCAAGAAATAACTCCGCGCGCTACCGATATCCCCACCGTCGTAGCCCCGCACAGAATTGCGGCCGCCCAGGCGAAACGCTTCCGTCGGCGGCAAATCTCCAATTACCGTCCCCCCTTGCAAGTTAAAAGCCAACATTTCTGGCAAAGCTTCCGACTCGCTGATACCGAGCAAAGTTACTGGTACGTATTGTATATAATTTGCCAACAGTCGGTTGCTCACAATGTTACCTCGCCCGAGAGGTATCGACTGCTCGGTGCTGAGGCTGAGAATCGAGCCGCTGGTAGGGTTGAAGGGATTGTTTCGCCGATCGCGCACCGCGCCAAAAGAAACAGTATATAATTCATCAACACCCGCACCGCTGAATGTGAGAGGATTGCCGAGTACGTCCCGGCGGGCAAGATTTAAATTGCGATCGCGCGTGCTGATATTGGTATAATTCAGTCCCAAAGTTCCCCGCCAATCGCCCAAAGGTCGCGTAACAGCGAGATTTCCGCCCATCCGAATTTCTCGAACTCGATCGCCATTGGGCAAATTAATATCCTTATTGAAAATTTCCGAGATTCTGCGATCGCCAAAAGCTCTCACACTGTATCCCAAACGGTCATCGGCCGCAACATAAGGGCTGACAAACCGCACATCGTACTCCACACCTCGGAGGCTGGGCTGAATTTCCAGCGACAGGCGCTGCCCGTTTGTCCCGAAAGTGCGATCGACATAGGAAAGAGGAACAGCCACACCAACATCATCACTCAAAGTGACACTCGCGCCAACAGAACGAGCCGATCGCTCTTCGACATTGTAAATTACATTAATATCCGTCCCAACTTCTTCAGTAGAAACCGTCACCTTGTCAAACAATCCCAACTGCTGCAACTGCTGCAAATCCAGTTGCACAACTTCCTGACTGTAATTATCCCCCGCCTTAAGTTTGAGCTCGCCTCGGATAAAATCTTCCGAAATTCTCCCCTTAATCGGATTCCCCTTTTTATCCACAGCTTCGCCTTTGGAATTAACAAAGCGAATTTTAACCTCTGCAACGTAAACGCCCTCAACATTTCTCCCTTGACTGATTGGTAGAGTACCGCCTAGCTGTTGCGCGTTAAGGTTGACTGCTTCCGGGATTTCGGCAATGGTTGCGATCGTCCCCGCAGTTGGTAACAGAGATGTAAAATCTTTATGGCGATCGTCCTGGGCTGAGGGCGATCGAACTTCTGGAGCAACAGCAATCTCATCGGATGCCGGCAAATCCCGCACAATTCGACTCACCTCATCCGATTGATGAGAACTTAAGACTGAAACCGATAATAAATGTCGCTTGTAGTCGAGTCTAGATCCCCCTAAATCCCCCTTAACAAGGGGGACTTTGAGAATATTTCTTGTCCCCCCCTTATTAAGGGGGGTTAGGGGGGATCGAGACTTCGATACAAACAACAGAGACGGTCGGTTTGACATTAATTTGTCACCCATGACCTCATCCTCCTCCCTCCGCACTCTTGTGGGACAGGCGTCTGGCCTGTCAATTTCTCCGTCTCGCCTGTCAACCTCTGCGGTTCCTTCTCCAGCCTCCACCTCACCCTGCGCGACAGTCAGCTCGATCCCCCGCGCCCCCAATTCCCCACCAACCATCGCCGCCAAACTCAAAAATGCAATAATCGGAATTCGCATAAACATAAAACTAAAGCATACTCAACGCATATTAACCAAAATTGGTCATGATGCCTAATACCCCATCTGGAAATAATACCCCTCTATTCTTCAGTCGGCGGAGGCCGACTTCCCTTGTGTAGACGCGGTTTCAACCGCCGTCTCAACCGCCGACTCCTCTCAAAAAGAAACCCGGTATTTGTGAAGATACCGGGTTTCTGCGAAGCCGAAAGTTGCGAAAAAATCCATCGCGGGCGATCGTACAATTGGGAAACCGAAAAATTATTTAAAGAGATTGCCGAGAAACACGCTTCTCAAAATGAGCCTGAGTCTGCTGCAACAGTTGTTCGCGACTGTCCTTAGCAGTAGTAATCGTAGGAAGCAAATTGCGAGCTTGTAAAGTCATGTGAAGCTGTAGGTGTGCTACGTACTCACTGACATCTTCGCGCAGGGAGCAAGCCGGGTAACGTTTTAAAGTAGAGTTCAAAGTGTTCTCCTGCTTCGATTTGGCAGTTATTTCTAATAATATTAGAGATTATCACGGTCTACTTCTAATTGTGTACTCCTTAATGAAGTTTAACCTTTGGACTCCTCTTTTGTTACAATTGTTTACATATAGTGCTGAAATAAGTAAATCCACCTGATTAAAAGTAAAATGCCGATCGCCCTCAAGCCTGCTGCATATATCTTCTTCCTTCTGGAGGCAATAACAAAATCCCTCTTCCCTGGAACCTCTTCCTTGACTTTTACATCCGTTACATCCGTTACATCCCGTACATTGCCCGTTGCCTCCCTTCCATCTTATCAGGAGTCGATCGCCCATGCAGTCCCAAGCAGTAGCAGCACACAAGTACACATTAAGTACATTTGTCAATAGCCAGAGCCAAACAGCCACCTACCTCGACATCGGGAGCGGCCCACCCTTATTGCTGCTCCACGGTTTTTTCGGAGAAAAGACTTGCTGGCTACCCTTAATTGAATTATTGCAATCTCAATTTCGGTGCATCAGTTTAGATATGTTAGGTTTTGGAGAATCCAGCAAACCACAAATCCAATACGACGTAGCCCTAGAAGTTGCCTTTGTGCGGCAAGTTGTAGAACAACTAAACATCGAACAATGTGGCATCATCGGACATTCTTTTGGCGGTTGGGTAGCCTCTGCATACGCCCTAAAATATCCCAAATCTGTCAGCAGTTTAGTGTTAGCAGCACCTGCGGGAATCCGCGACGACAGTTTTTGCGGTCAGTACGACGCTTTGCGGCCCCTGCTGTGGCAAACGCCCGCCGTTGATTGGGCCTTGCAGCTAGCAAAACCTTTTGCTAGATTAGCGGGAAAAAGTAAGAAATTGCAGGAAATTTCCGGCTGGCGCAGGGAGCTAATGTATCAACCAGTAGCAAGGTCATTTTTAATGAGCCGGATGCGGCCAGAAGACGCCGTTGACACAGTAGAAAAAGAAATTCACAAATTGCAAATTCCTACCTTAGTCATCGCAGCAGATAGCGACGAAACAATTCCTCTATGGCACTGTCAAACCTACGCCAACGAGATACCGGGAGCCGAATTAGCAATTCTTCCTAATGCCACTCACGGGTTGCCGCAAACTCAAGCTCAAATCATGGCAAAATTGATTAGTAAATTTTTGGATAATTAAGAAAACCTTTGCAATAAGCGAAATTTTCCAAAATATGATAGGGGACGTTATACTGTTAGAACACTCAGAATAGCCCTTTTCCAATGCAGTTGATTGCTGATTCTTTTTCCTTCTTTTTCCTTCTTTCTTCTGCTACAAGCGACCAATAGAAAATAATTGTATTAAAGTATACTACTTTAACAGTAAATAGAGCATATATTGCTTGCTGTAATGTACAATATTTTTTATGGCTATACAATCTTGTGTCAGCACGAGCTACAAACATTTAGTTGATTCTGGAGTATTACGAATGGCGGCACTGAGCAACTACTTTAATCTGGAAGAAATTACGACAGCCAGAAAAGTTAGTGCTGCGGTAATTAACATCAGCGGCCGCCAGCGAATGCTTTCCCAGCGAACCGCATTTTTTTGCATGAGGTTAGTTGGCTCTGTGAATGCAGCAGAAAGAGCAAAACTGCGCGGGAACTTGTTAGAGGCGATCGAGCTTATGGAAAAATCTCACCGCGATTTAATTCATACCGACAGCAGCATCAACTTAGCGAGTCCCCCTTCACCCACCGTCAAAGCGATGTATTTTGAGGCGCCGCTGTATCTAGACAAGCAAGTCCGCGAATATATCGATCGCATAAAAGCCTTAGTCCAAGCTCCCGACACCGAACTCAGTCAGGAAAATCCCGATCTACAGTACATTATCGAAGCTGCCGGTGGCGAATTGCTAACAGCTTTCGATGCCGTCGTCAGTCAGTACCAGCAAGAAAGCGAAATCGAACAATTTGAAATCGATCTCAAACAAGTTGAACTCTATCAAGAAAGCTGTGCAGCCACCAGCAGCGCCGAAGCCCAAGCAGCCCAACTCGATCGCGCACTTCGCGAACTCAAGCAAACTCAAGCTCAACTCCTCCACAGCGAAAAAATGTCTTCCCTCGGAGCACTAATGGCGAGTATCGTCCACGAAATTAATAACCCAGTTAGTTTTATTTACGGCAACTTGAGCCATGCCGAAATTTATACCCAAGATTTACTGAACCTGCTACGTCTATATCAAGAAAACTATCCCAACCCCTGTACCGAAATAAAAAATCAAATCCAAGAGATCGATCTTGAATTTATAGTTGAAGACTTGCCTAAAGTTATGTCCTCCATGCAAATGGGTTCCGATCGCATTCGCGAAATCGTCAAATCCATGGGCAGCTTTTCGCGAACAGATAACACTAACATGACGCAGTGCGATTTGCACGACAGCATAGACAGCACCATTTTAATTTTACGCAACCGCCTCAATTCTAAAATAGACCGTCGAGATATTCAAATAGTTAAAAATTATGGAAAACTGCCTGGTGTAGAGTGTTATGCCGGACAGCTAAATCAAGTATTTATGAATCTAATTAGCAACGCGATCGATGCTTTAGACGAGGCAGCAAAAAATCAGCCCGATGCAGCCCTAAAAATTTCGATCCGCACAGAACTCGCTGGGTTAGATCGCGTCAGAGTCAGGATTTCTGACACAGGATCGGGAATGACAGCAGAAGTCAATAAACGGATGTTCGAGCAATTTTTTACCACCAAGCCGATCGGTAAAGGTACCGGTTTAGGATTATCTATTGTTTACAAAATCCTAGTAGAAAATCACCGAGGAACGCTCAGGTGCGAGTCTGAACTGGGGAAGGGAACCGAGTTTATCATTGAACTCCCAGTGCAGCAAACTTAAACAGTCGATTGACATCCAAATTTATCTGTATAAATTGTAGCACAGGAAGGTTTGTAGTGAGGACTTGAGTCCTCTGAAAACTTTGAGGACTCAAGTCCTCACTACAAACGTTAACTGCGGTTAAAATTCACAGATCGCCTACTCCAATTCTAGCTTCAAAGTTGGCAACAGCTTTTCTAAATTTTTGAGAGACTTCTGTTGCCAAGGAACATCATTGGAACCCACTACCAAGAGCTGAATTGTTTTCTTTTTCCGCACGCTAATAACAAACTTAGACAGCATATTAATACCCGAACTGTTAACAAATTCTAATTTTTTGACGTTCAAGGTAATGTGAGAGGGTTCGGGACTAGCAACATCTTCTAATAATTGAACTATGGGCGCATAATCTGGCGATCCATCTAAGCTAAGTTCGCCCGTGAAGCTGACTGTCACTGATTGTGGATCGTATTGAATGCTGTAGTCTTGACCTTGAATTTCTTGAATATTCATTGTTTTGTGATGTCTTGAGTGAATTATGGCGATCGCACAACAGAGTAAATATTGACCGAGTTAAAACTAAACGCTAATCTGAACGATCGTGGTAATAGCTAGCATATTGGAACCATCAGAAATCCTCTCAAATTTCCAACCAATCTTAGCTGAATAGTCATTAATCATCGTCAGCAATCCCAGTCCCGATGTTTCACATTCAGATTCAGCATTCTTTTCAAGCTGCTGTAAATATAGTTCATCAGAGTCCGAATTAAACAGTTCTGTAATGAATTCCTGCAATTTATTAGCCGCTGGTTGCTGCACATAGTTAGTGGCAAAAATTACCGCCGTCACATCAGCTTCTCCTATAAAGTGTATCCCAAACCTTACCTTGTGATTGCAATTGTCATCAGTAAACTTGATGGCATTTTCTAATAGTTCATTGGCAATGTAACTCACAGCTCCTTTACTTTGTTTAATCCGTTTTTCGCTCCTAGCATCCTGCTCGTCCACCGGGAGAAAACTCGATAAATAATCGGCCACAAAATGAGCCGATACCCTATTGTTGCGCCAGCGCTGCTTGATGGGGCGAGAACTGGGCGTAAATGTAAGTTCTAGGGAGTCGTGTTCCGGTGGAAACTGGTCGATGAATTCTCCAAAGACTTGTGTCATAGTTTGTAAACTTCCAGATGTCATTATCTTTTTCCCTCCTTTTAATGTGTCAATGTCACTTCTGGGTAAATTTCCACACGCCATTCCAGTTAGCCGGAATACTATTTTCTAATAATTCTTGAATGCGTTTTAGGTAAATTTGGCTGGGTTTGTCAGCGGGATTTAGCGCCACTATCTGTTCAAAACAAACTTGGGCATTAGCAAAATTTCCCTGACAATATTGTTCTAGACCCTCCTCAAAAATAGGCAAAGTTTGAATTTTGAGCGATCGCACAGGTTCTACTTCAACATCTAACACCTCACAAACAGTAATGGCTTCTTGTCGGCCTTTGACAATTGCCCGATCCAAAAATCGAATATGATACTTTTCGGGTTGACTCAAACGTTGTACCACCTCTCCTGAAATTAATAAAGATACCCCATAATACTTAGTTAAACTTTCCAGACGAGCCGTAAGATTGACATGATCGGACAGCGCATCGGCTTGCATCCGATTCGCGTCTCCAATAATCCCCACCATCGTATCACCGACATGGATACCAATGCCAATATTCAGCGGTATCTCCCCATTTATAGTACGGTTTTGATTGAATTTTTGCAACTGTTCAAACTTCACAATTCCCGCCTGAATAGCATCATCAACGCCCTCGGGGAAAACGGCCATCAGTCCATCTCCCATATACTTGACAATAAAACCGTTGTGCTTGCGAATTTCGGGACTAATTTGCTGTAAATAGGTATTGATGAAGTCAAAATTTTCTTGAGGAGTCATTTGCTCCGCCATTGTTGTGAAAGAACGCAAATCGGAGAACATGATAGCCATCTCTTTACTCACGTGATCTCCAAGCTGGAAATCTACAATGCTTTGTTTTCCCAGAAATTGCAGATATTCATCGGGGACAAAACGTCCGTAGGCTTGCAAAAGTTTCTCTAATTCCTGTTCCCGCGCTTTCACCGTTTGCACCATGTGCGAGAATACCTGTGCCAATTCTCCCAGTGCATCATTGCGGGCTGCCACCTCTGATAATATCTGGGGTTCAAAGCTGTTGTTCTTCACAGCAATAGCTGCATCTATCACCTTTTTTACCTGGTGGATGTAAGTCTGCATCTCTCGATTTTTATGGTGGATCTGGTTTTCCAAATCTGTGGAATGTTCTGTGATAATGTCTACTAAAGTTTCATAGCTATGTTTTTCTTCTTCGGCTTCTTCAAGTTTTTGGATCAAATCCTGTAGCTGGACATTAAGTTCTTCCGAGGATTTAGATTGTGCTAAATTTATTTGGGGGTTCATAATTGATACTCCAGAATCCGGGAACACAAAATTTTTTCACTCGCTCGCTGTACATTACTATAACTTACACGAGCAAAGCTGCAAATCCGGCTTGCTTCCGCTTCGATGCTTCGCGACTCAATCCAACAGCCATGTTAGAAAGAGGGTTGGCGAGCGTCGTCAATCATAAATTATGCACAATATTTCCCTGTTGCTTCAATACTAGCAAAGTAATGTCATCAAATACCTTTTGCGAACCAATGAATTTTCGCAAATCATCGATCGCAGCTTGCTTGACTTGTTCGGCGCTCAAATGCCAGTTTTGAGCAATCACTTCACAGAGTCTTTCCATGCCGTAGAATTGTTTGTGGATATTTCTAGCTTCGGGGATGCCATCAGTATAAAGCACTACACCATCCCCCGGCTCTAAGTCTACTAAAAGATGACCGATCCAATCTGAAATATCCTCATCTAAGCCTATGGGAAATCCTAAATCCATCATGTCAATGCGTTCAATCTTACCGCCTTTTCGGACTACGAGAGTTTCCTCATGTTGACCGCTAATACTAATTTGGCTGTCTGCGTAATTGAGGAGAGCTAGCGTCAGGGTTTTGTCCGAGTTCATCCGCTGGATATTTTTATAAATAGTGCGGTTGAGGGTATCTAAAAAGCGCAAGGGGTCAAGTTCTTGAACTTCCTTCAGAGTCCGAACAGCCGTTTGAGTCATCACCATCAAAATGCCACTTTCTAGTCCGTGTCCGGTGACATCACCAATGCAGAGCGTTACCACCCCGTCATTAAAAAGTACGTCGTAGTAATCGCCACCAACTTCATCGGCTGGTTCCATAAATCCTGCAATATCTAACTCTGCAATAGCTGCTAATTCCGCTGGTTTTGGTAAAATTAACTGCTGCATTTGTTTGAGGATATCGAGTTGTGCGCTCATCCGAACATTTTCGTTTTTGAGGCGCTGGTTGAGGGCAGAAATTGCTTGATTTGCTCGAGCAAGTTCGGCAGTACGTTCTTCTACTTTATCTTCTAGAGTTTGATAGAGCAGAGCATTTTCAATGGAGATAGCAGCTTGGGAAGATAGGATTTTTAATACTTCTAATCTGTCAGCAGTAAATGCACCTGTGGCGAGACTGTTTTCTAAGTACAGAATGCCGATCGCCTGACCTTTGTTAACAATGGGAGTACACAATACGGATTTAGGTTGGTGCTGAATAATGTAGGGATCTGCTGCAAAGATATTTTCTACAGCAATATCGTTAGTTACCAAGGTTTCTCTGCTACGCCAGACGTAGTTAATGGCTGTGATTGGAAGATGTTGGCTTTGAGAAACTGGAATATTTGGCAAATAGCAGTTTTCTCCTAAACATTTAGCAACAATCAATAATTCACCTTCCCTTTCTAAGATCAGAGAGCCTTTGGATGCGCCTGCATTTTCGATCAGTATTCTGATCAAGGTTGATAGCAGTTCCTCGACGTTGATTTCTCCCGATATGGCTTGAGAAGCTTTAATTACTGTTTCTAGGTCGAGGAAATTGGAAACATTTTGGCTGCTGTTCGTAATCCCTACCACAATTGTTTCAGCAATTGTCTCTCCTGTATAAAAAGTGTTTTCTTGTTGGAGAATGGGGCCGAGTAATTGGGAATATTTTTGTTGTAAATCATGGACTTTTGCCTGGGAACCCCAGCGAGCATAAGCGTAGTAAGCGTCAGTTAGATAGACGCGGGCAATTTTATCTTTGCCTAATTCCAGGTAGAATTTAGCTGCAAGTTCGCTGAAGAGTGCTTCTTCTTGAAGGTATTGGTTGTCTTTGGCGGTAGTAATGGCGCGATCGTACAAATCTCCTGCTTCGAGCCTGTCTCCCAAGACTCGTGCTGTTTCTGCTGCTACTAAGTCATACTTGTGTTGGTAATTCATCGGTGCGTGAAATGCCCAGGTTTGCATTTTTTCCTGATTGGCTCTGATTTGGTTCAAATATTGCGATCGCGCGATCGGCTCAGCATCGGGATACAGCGCCAGCAGGGCTAGGGAATGGTAAAAGTTGTGCTGCGGTACCATCATCAGCGAACCGACACCAGCGACATATTGCTCTGCTAGCTGGGCATTTTCTACGGCACTTTCGATCTCGCCAAACAAATAATTGACAACCAATTTAGAAAAATAAACTCCAAAGAGGGAAGAAACATTATTTGCTGCTAGCAAAACTGGCAGCAGTTCATCTTCATTAAAACTATCGCCAACTAACCGACATTTGTCCTCAGCTAATCCTTGTAAGTTTAATGTTAGCTGTCGCCATATCTTGGTATAATACGTCTGATATTCTTGTTTAGAATTAACCATTAGTTCAAGATACTGCTCGTATTTCTGGTCTACAGATGTTAAGTCTTCACCGCTAAAGAAGCTGTAGATGCAAAGATACATAGCAGCATAGCAAGCATATTCGATATCGCCGCTTTCTAAACCGCTTTGGACTGCTGAGAGCAAAGATGGTATTGTCGATCGACTGGGTTCTTTCCAATGTCTCACGCAAGCATTGTAGACCATCACAACTTTAGATTCAAATTCTGTGGATGGAAATTTATCTAATACTTGCAAAGATAGTTGACCGTATTGATAGCCTAATTCAATGTCTCCGATTGTTTGACAGATTAAGCTGCAACAAGCATAGGCATAACTAGCCGGGGCCGAGTTTCCGTATTTGCTGCAAATATGTGCCATTGTAAAGACAACGGCTGGGTAAAGTTCTGGAGGGGCTAGATAAGCAGCAGATGCGATCGCACATAAAATCCTCAAAGCACCAATTTTGTAAGCATCATGAATTTCTGGGAGATTAACTAAAGCGGATATCTCCACCACCGCCGGCAGTTGTGTTTCCAAAGCAACACCCAGCATTCCCAGAACTTGCAATCCAGTATCCACTGCCGATTGCATCTGATTTTGGGCAATATAAGACTGAATTTGCGCTTCGTAAACTCGGAATTGATCGAGGAGGTTGTGCGATCGAGATAGAACTATTTGGGCCAGTTGGTGCGACAAATCGAAATTGGTATTCAAATATTCGGCTGCAACCGCTTCTACATAAAGATCGATCGTCAAGTCGTACAAATTTGTCCAGCTATCACCGGTTAGCAGATTTCTGCCGATAGTTAAGTAATCAACAGCAGCAGCATAAGCAGTGGAATTTTTAGCTTTGCGCCCAGCAATTAAATTTAAGGAAGCTAGTTGATGTCTTTCGGTGCGATCGACAATTAATTCCACTCCCATATTCAAGTGGTTGACAATATCAAATATCCGATCTTCCCGCGGCGCTTCCCTAGGGGCTGTGTCCCCGTCAGAACCCTTGTGCAGCAGCAATCTGCCAATTTTCAGGTGAGTTGACTGCTTTGCGTCGTCTGGAATCAAAGAATAGGCGGCTTGTTGAACCCGATCGTGCAAAAATTTGTAACTTGGCAATTGACAATCGGCAACGGCTAATGGCGCAGACTCCCCATCCTCTCCAAAAAATTTGTAAACTTCACTTTGCGGTAAAATTAGACCTTCTTGCAATGGTTTCCACAAGTAGGCTGCGGTGTCTATTTGAGATTTTTCACAAACAAGGGCTAAGGTTTCTAAATCAAATTCGCTACCAATACAAGCAGCTAATTTTAAAACATCTTGAGTAGCGATCGGCAATTTATGCAATTGACCAGCCATAAATTCGACGACATTATCGCTGACTGTCAACTCTCGTATTTTAGTAATATCGCACTGCCAACCACCCCTTTTTCCCCCTAAAAATGGCGTAAAATCGAAATAAATTAACTTATCTTCGTGGAGCTTTTTGAGAAATTGATTGCTGAAAAAAGGATTGCCATTAGTTTTTTGATAAATTAATTCGGTCAAGGAAACAGAGCGGTCGATCGCACAACTTAAAGCATCAGCAACCAGACGATTCAAGTCAAATATTGAAAGTGGCGCGAGAGTAATTTGATTAATTATAGCGGCCGAGCGATCGCTTCCCTGTTTTTGTAGAGAAGATGAACCCGCACCTAGCTTGCGAATCTCTGATAAAGTCAGCATTAAGGGATGAACCTCGGACACTTCATTATCTCGATAGGCACCAATTAGCAACAAATGTTGACCTTCTGATTCGCCCACCAACAATTGCATTAATTTCAGAGATCCTGAATCTGCCCATTGCAAATCATCTAAGAAAATGACTAAGGGGTGATTTTTGGTAGCAAAGACACGAAGGAACTTTTTAAATAATAGATTGAAGCGATTTCGTGCAGGATTTGGTTCTAGTTCAGGCACAACAGGTTGCTTGCCAATCAGCAGTTCTAATTCTGGGATAACATCAATAATTACCTGAGCATTATCCCCTAAAGCTGACAAGATTTGGGCTTGCCACTGCTGAACGCGAGCAGCACTTTCTGTGAGTAATTGCCGCATAAAACTTTGCAGAGCTTGTACCCATGCCCCCAAGGGAATATCGCGTCTAAATTGGTCAAATTTCCCTTTGATAAAGTATCCCCGCTGCTGAACAATGGGCTTGTGAACTTCGTTAATCGCAGCGGTTTTGCCAATGCCGGAAAAGCCTGCTACCAGCATGATTTCGGTAGTAGCTGTACGGGGGATTTTATGCGGTTCTCGGCTGTTAGGAGAAGAAACCTCCAAATCGGCTGCTGGGCGATTTTCCTGGGGACAGGCGACGCGCCCGAAGGCTGCTAATAGGCTCGAAACTTCGCTTTCTCTGCCATAAAGTTTTTCGGGAATTACAAAGCATTCGGAAATGTCTCTGCTGCCTAATTCAAACAGTTGAATAGTGCCGCGATCTGAGTATTCTTTTAAGCATTTTTCTAAATCGTGTTTGATGCCAAAAGCTGTTTGATAGCGTGCTTCCGCTGTTTTAGCCATCAGTTTTAGCACGATGTCGTTCAATACTGGGGGGATGGCAGGATTTAGGGCGATCGGGGGCATTGGCTGGCGAGCAATGTGACAGTGAACCAACTCCATCGGCTCCTTAGATTGGAATGGCAATTGTCCTGTCAACAGTTCGTAAAAAGTTACTCCTAGCGAGTAAAAATCGGTGCGGTAGTCAATCCCGCGATTCATTCTGCCAGTTTGTTCGGGAGACATATAAGCTAATGTCCCTTCCAAGATATTGGGGTTTTTGATTTCTTGATTTTCTTTAGGCAAAAGCGATGAGATGCTAAAATCTATAAGTTTAATTTCTTTGGTTGTAGGGTTGATTATAATATTCTGTGGTTTGATATCCTTGTGAATAATGCCGCTGTGATATATTGTTTCTAATGTCGAACAAATTTGAATGGCAATTTGCAAAAAAATGGCTAGGCGATTGGTGAATTTACCCTGGACTCCAAAAGCATCGTTGGTGATGTATTCAGCCAGAGAAATACCGCCAAAGTCCTCCATTACTAAAGCAAAACCGTTACGATATGTTTCCAGACTTAAATGTTTGACTATACCGGAATTATCAATATTTTTGGCAATGGTGTACTGATTGCGAAACTGCACCAGTTCGGTGAAAGTCGGATACTCAGACTTGAGCAATTTGATGACGACTGGTCGATTGTCTGATTCCGAAAAACCTCGATAAACCAAGGTTCGGGTGCCGGAGTAGAGTTGTTCGCTCATGCGGTAGCCGGGAATTGAGATCGGGATCATAGTTGCTAAATCCTAGTCAGCTTTTGGTTTAAGAGTCTTGGACGCACTCCGACCTTCATAACCGGGTTTTTTACCTAATCCGCTGGCTACAACCTTTGTAGTAAAAAAAACTGGTTTCAGGCTACCTGCGCGCAAGTTATGTTTAAGCACTATCAAACTTGTTTGTGTTGATTATTTATTAGTTTACTACTGCTCCCAAGGTTTCAGGAAGATTTGACAAAAAATAATGATATGTCGATCGCTAACCATCGCAGGTATCATGAATTTTGTTAAAAATCTTTGAAGCGCTTGCTTCCGGGAAGCGATCGCCTGTTCGAGTCACATCTGGGATATCCAGCTTCCTGTTGGTTGAATTCCCTATAAATTTCTTGGTACATCGCTATTTTTTTTGTCGGAAAGGGTACAATAATAGCGATCGAGCGTGTTGGGCTTGAGCGATGACAGATAAATAGCGATCGGGACTATGTGGTGTCACTTTCAGATTGGCAACATAGTATCCCGCACACTCCCGACGAGAGGCAGGACTTAATCCTTTTTCTTGAGAACCACCAAAGTAATGTCATCAAAAACCTTTTGTTCTCCAATAAATTCTCGTAAATCATCGATCGCGGATTGCTTGATTTGTTCGGCGCTTTTATGCCAATTAACCGAAACCACTTCACAGAGTCTTTCAATCCCGTAGAATTTTTTGTTGATATTTCGGGCTTCAGAAATGCCGTCGGTATAGAGCACCACCCCGTCCCCCGGCTCTAACTCTACTAAAACCTGGTTAATCAACTCTGAAATATTCTCATCCAAGCCGATAGGAAATCCCAAGTTTATTGTATCAATTCGCTCAGTTTTACCGCTTTTTCTGACAACAATAGCTTCCTCATGTTGACCGCTAATACTTATTGTTCCATCGGCATAGCTGAGGATAGATAGCGTCAAATTTTTGTCTGAGTTCATGCGCTGAATATTTTGATAAATAGTGCGGTTGAGGGTATCTAAAAAGCGCACCGGATCGGATTCGGGCATTTCCTGAAGAGTGCGGACGGCTGTTTGAGCCATCACCATCAAAATGCCGCTTTCTAGTCCGTGTCCGGTGACATCGCCGATCGCCACAGTCACAATACCTTCAGTGTAAAGTACGTCGTAGTAGTCGCCACCAACTTCATCGGCGGGTTCCATAAATCCGGCAATATCCAAGTCTGCAATTGCTGCGAGTTCAGCGGGTTTGGGCAGAATCAACTGCTGCATTTGTCTGAGCATACCGAGTTCGGAGCTCATGCGCCGATTTTCTGCCTTCAGCCGCTTGTTAAGAGCTGCAATTTCTTGATGAGCTGTGGCAATTTCTGAGGTGCGTTCGGTAACTTTGTCTTCGAGAGTTTCAAAAGATTCTTTGAGTTGTCGTGCCATACTATTGAAGGAATTAGCTAAGGTTTCAAGTTCAAATATTCTGCTAGGATTAATATTCTGATTTAGATCGCCACCTGCGATATTTTCGGAAGCCTTAGCAATTTGTAAAATCCGGTAAATAATCTTGTCTGCGCTGAGAAATCCGACTGCTATTGACACAATTAGAGTCGCAATACAAAGCAAGATGGTGTTGCGAGTATTGGCATAAACTTGGCTCATAAAGTCGGATTCTGGTACGACAACTACAATTAGCCAGTTGAGACCGTACTTGTCAGTTAGGGGAGAAACTTGGAGAAATTGCCGCTGACTGTTGAGGTTCAAATTAAGTTGAACAGTTTCTTTAATATTGTCTAAGCGTTGGAAGCTATCGAGTAAATAAACTACACTTTTGCTCATCAGCGGGTTGCTATCATCCTGTGCTTTGATCCGTTTTTGGTCTTGGCCTTTACCGAGGGACAGAGCCTGATTTTTCAGCGAGCTAGCGATTAATTTCCCGTCCGGCTCAATGATAAATACTTGACCGGATTTACCGATGCTTAAGGTTTGCAGGAAAGCGCGAATTTGATCGAGTCCCATCCTGCAAGTCAGGACGCCAATCAGTTTGCCTTGAGGGTCATAATAGGGTTGGCTGGCATTAATTTGCAGCGTACCGTAGGCTAAATTAATGTAAACATCGCTCCAAGCAGCCTGTTTTTTTTCGACAACAACGGTGTAAAAGGGGCGGGTGCGAACGTCATAATTGGGCTGAGACCTTTCTATTTCGAGCGGATTGCCATCAGGGTCAAGGTTGTAGTAAACCAAGTCGCCACCTCCGGGAGTCAGTTGCTGAGCAAGCTGAGGTTTCTCAGATACATCCAGTCGGTTCACCCAACCCATTCGCAGGTACTCACCTTTTTCGTTCGCAATTCCCGCATGACCGATCGCGCTAAACCGCAAAAGTTGATTCCACAGATAAGGCCGAGAGCGCTCCAAATCGTCGAAATCCAACTGGCCCATAGCTACAGCATCATGATTGAGTTGATTGACTAACGGAGGAGTTTCGATGTAGTGTTGGACGCGATCGTAAACTCTGGCACTGATGGAATACTGTAACTGACTGGCGAGATCGTTGACTGTCTTCTCTCCGTTTCTGTAAGAGAGATAGCCAACCCAGCCAACAGCAGCAACAATTTGTAATACAAACGGTACCACCAAGACACGACGGAGACCGAATTTGGGCCGACTGGGGGCGATCGCGCGTTTTTGAGAGATCATTCTTGCTAAAATTACTTCTAACTGGCTGTTTACCTTACTGCAATATTCTTAGCAAAAGATACAATAGGATATTTTAAGCTGATAAAATTATATCAAGTCTGACACGAAATTTCTGCTTTCGGCTGAAACACTCTACGGTTATAATTGAAAATTAATTGTTTTCCCAGCATGAAAATTACTCAAGCCCTGCACGCGGCCCTAGTTATCTCGAATATCAAAAAATCAGAACAATTTTACAGCCAAGTTTTAGGATTAGAAAAAGTAGACAGACAATTAAAATTTCCCGGCATCTGGTATCAAGTCGGCAACTTCCAGATCCACCTAATTTTAGCGGCAACAATTATACCAGATGCCGTAGACTATGAGAAATTGGGGCGGAATCGACACCTAGCGTTTGCAGTGGCTAACTTAGAGGCAGCCAAAGAGCAATTAATCGCTCACAATTGCCCGGTACAAATGAGCGCGTCAGGTCGATCGGCATTATTTACCCGAGACCCCGACGGGAATATCATCGAACTCAGCGAACAATAGATAAGAGTTGGCGGTTTCAACCGCTAAGCGAGTCAAACTTTCGTCCTAGCAGAGGGGGACTAAGAAATAAAGCCGGATTGAGTAAGTTAGGTTCTTCAGTAGTTATTAAAAACCTTGCTTTTATGGCTTCTTCCTTCTTCCTTCTTCCTTCTTCCTTCTTCCTTCTTCCTTCTTCTATAAATGAAAATCATCGCCTACTCTTACACCGAACCGCTGCTAGAAGCCGCGCCGGCGGCTGAATTTTGGGGCCAAGAGGTCGATCGCACATACCAAGATTTAGGAGGGCGCCAGCAACTCCAGCAACTGCTAAAAGACTGCCAAACAGAAGCAGTCAAATACCTGCTAATTCAGCGCTTTGAAGAACTCGGCGACACAGTACAGCAAGTGTGCGCCCACCTCGAACAACTCGAAAACCTCGGCATCCAGCTAATTGTCACAGACGAAAAACAAACAGAAAACAGAGCCAACTTGCTCAAACTCCTCGCCGAGCTCCAGCGCAGCCAACACAGCCGCAGCATTCGCAAAGGACACGCCCGCAACCGCATCAAATCCCTTCCCCCACCCGGAAAAGCCCCCTACGGCTACCGGCGCGGCAAAGACAAATATGCGATCGACAAAACCGCCTCCCCCGCCGTCAAAGACTTTTTTGAACACTTTCTCATCTACGGTTCCCTGCGCGGTTCCGTGCGCCATTTAGCAAAGAAATACAACAAAAAAATCTCCGTCAGCACAGGCCGCCGCTGGCTGACAAATCCCGCCTACCGAGGCGATTTAGAATATCAAAACGGCCAAGTAATTTCTAACACCCACGTCCCGATTATTTCCAGAGAAGAAGCCGCCCAAGTAGACAGATTGCTGCGGCGCAACAGTCGCCTTTCTCCCCGCAGCGCCAGCGCCCCCCGTTCCCTCGCAGGTTTAGCAATTTGCGCCGAGTGCAAATCGCCCATGACAGTTGCCAAAGTCACAGCCTACCGCAAAGACAAAGAATACCTTTATTTGCGACCGATTAACTGTCTGTCGCAGCCTAAATGCAGCGGCATTTCCTACGAAGAAGTATTGCAATTAACCCTAGCAGGAATTTGTCGCGATTTGCCCGATGCGATCGCCCAGTTGCAAAGGCCCGACATGAATGAAATTAAAGCTGGAATTGCCGGGGCGATCGCATCTAAAAAACAAATTATAGAACAAATTCCCGCCCTGATTGAAAGCGGCATTTTGGACACAGAAACCGCTGATTTGCGCTCCTATAAAATCCGCACAGAAGTTGCAGAACTGCAAAGCAAATTAGCGAAAATGCCCCCCGTAAATTTGCGAGAAACTGCTCAAACTGTTTCTCTTCCCCAATTTTGGCTGGACTTGTCGGAATCGGAACGCAGGTTTTATTTTCGAGAGTTTATCGATCGCATCGAGATAGTCCGGGAAAATATAAATTGGAAACTGCAAATTATTTTCATTTTTTAACAGTGGACAATTGAGAATTGACAATTGTCCATGATATCATGTCCGATCGATTGACCCCAATAAGCAAGGTTTGTAGTGCGGACTTAAGTCCGCAGCATAAAGCGGACTTAAGTCCGCACTACAAACCGTTATTAACTGTCAACTGTCAACTGTCAACTGTCAACTGTCAACTATTTTTTACCTTTGAGCCAATAAACGGTCATATCTCCTTTACCTTTAACCGCGATCGCACCCTGTTCCTCAAATAAATACCGATCTTTCAACTGTTCGTAAACAGCCGCAGTAACTTGAATATATCCCGATAATCCCTGTGATTCCATCCGAGAAGCAACATTAACAGTATCCCCCCACAAGTCATAGATGAATTTTTTAGTGCCAATTACGCCAGCAACTACTGGGCCTGTATGAATCCCAATCCGAATTTGAAAGGGTTCGCCTGTGTCGGTTTTAAAATCTGCGATCGCCTCCTGCATATCCAACGCCATATTTGCGATCGCTTCTGCATGATCCGCCCTCGGCACAGGCAACCCCCCCACCACCATATAAGCATCTCCAATTGTTTTAATTTTTTCCAAACCGTGTTTTTCAGTTAGTTCGTCAAACATGGAAAAAATCTTATTGAGAAAATCCACCAATTCTAGTGGTGAAATTCTCGCAGCAAGAGACGTAAAATCGACAAGATCCGCAAACAAAACTGTTGCTGACTCAAACCTCTCAGCAGGAGAACCCTCGCCTTTTTTCAAATTTTCAACAATCGCTGCTGGTAAAATATTTAGCAATAAATCATCCGACTTTTTTTGAGCCACACGTAAAGCTAGCTCAACTTCCTGCCGCTCTTTAATTTCATTTTGCAAACGTTCGACAAGTTCTTCTAATTGCTTCGTTTGCTCTTGCAGTAGCTTTTGCTGACTTTGAATTGTTAACTGATTGGCCACTCGTGCCAATACTTCTTTATCTTGAAAAGGTTTAGTAATATAGTCAACTGCTCCCACATCAAAAGCTTTCACCTTATCTACAACGTCACCTAAGGCGCTTAAAAATATCACCGGAATAAAACTGGTTTTTGGTGAAGCTTTCAACTGCGCGCACACCTCATATCCATTCATCTGTGGCATCATCACGTCCAGCAGAATTAGATTCGGCGGAAACTCCTGCACCGTCGCCAGAGCCCTTTTACCATTCAACGCTTTACGAACCTGATAGCCTTCCTCAGTTAGGATGGTAGATAAAAGCCGCACGTTATCTGCTGTATCATCAACTATGAGAATGATGGCGGAACTTGTCCGAGACTGATTGCTGTTCATGCGATCGACGGTATTTTTTCAAGATCGAACATATTAAGACTGACGCGCCCTAACCGCAGATTTCGCTAGATCTATGATATCATCAAAGAGGAAATCATGTGCTAAATCAGTTAAAACTTGTGCAGCCGTCGCCAACTCTGCAGGCATTTCTTCAATCAATCGCATAATTTTATCGTCGTAGCATTCATGAGCAGCTTTATGGATCTTCTCCACCCAATCAACAGGCATTTGACAAAGTTGTGCTTCTACAGAATGTAGATTGCCCGCAATCCGATTAATTTCCCTTTTATTTTCGAGGTTGACAGCAGCAGGTTCCTCGTAAATATAGCGGACTCCTAAATATTGTTCTATTAGAGAGAATAGTTTTTTGGCTTCAAAGGGTTTACGAATAAAATCGTCGCAGCCTGCGCCTAAAATAGTTTTGCGTTCCTCTTCAAAAGCGCTAGCAGTGAGAGCCACAATCACCGTTTCTTTCCCGAGAGGATGAGATTTAATTTTTCGGGTGGCTTCATAGCCATTCATGACAGGCATCTGCATATCCATCCAAATCAGGTGCGGTTGCCAATCCTCCCATACAGCAATAGCTTCTTGACCATTTCTAGCTTCTCGCACGAGGAACCCTAGCGGTGATAACAATCTATCTATGACTAGACAGTTATCAGCGCGATCGTCTACCACCAAAATCCGGTATTCTGGTTGATTTGGTGCTAAACCAATCACTTTTTTCTGCGGTTTAAGCATTTGAATCTCCCTAGGCTCGGCAAGCCTGATTTGAATATCAAATGAAAACGTACTTCCCACATCAGGTGTGCTAGAAACAGCAATATCGCCTCCCATCATTTGGACAAATTTACGACTAATTGGTAAACCTAGTCCTGTTCCCTGTTGGGATTTATAACCTGCTTTTGTTTGCTCGAATGGTGCAAATAACTTATCCATTTCTTCTGGGGCAATACCGGGCCCAGTATCTTGAATTTCAAAATGAAGGCGTAAAGATACGGGGCCAAGAGAAGGCGCGCCTGCACAATCAAAATCCCCAGGGGGCGGGGTTTCGCAGTCGATGTCGGCAGTTTTTGTTTCTGTGTCCCCAAACTCTGCCGTTTCACCAGCCCAACTTTCTTCTACCTGGTTTTTCAATCGCAAGGTAACGCTACCTCTCTCTGTAAACTTAATTGCATTTCCTACAATATTAATCAAAACTTGGTGCAATTTACCCTCATCTCCATTGACAAAGTGCGGTACGCTGTCAGCAACTTCAAAATTTAGCTGCAATCTCTTAGATTTAGCTTTCAATCGGAACATTTCTTCTAAGGTTTCTAGCAAGCGCCTTAAATTAAAACTACTTTCGTTAAGCTGACTTCTGCCTGCTTCAATTTTAGACATTTCCAAAATGTCATTAATCAGGGACAGCAAATGTTCCCCAGCGCGATTAATAATTTCTAGGTGTTGCTGGTTTTGAGCGTTGAGAGATGAATCGCGCACCATCACCTGACTAAATCCCAGAATTGCATTTAAGGGAGTACGCAATTCGTGGCTCATAGAAGAAAGGAATTCACTTTTGGCGAGGTTGGCAGCATCAGCAACTACGACAGCTTTTTGCAGCGCTGCTTCTGCTAACTTGCGATCGGCTATTTCTGTTTGGGCTTGTTCAAAAAGCGTGCATTGCTGGATAGCAATTGCTAGCTGCACGGAAATTTGCTTGAGAGATTCTATCTCAGAAGAGTTCCAATGTCTTTGACTGCGGCAGTGATGGGCAATTAGTAAGCCCCATAAATTTTCCCCTTGCACAATGGGAACAACAAGATTAGCTTTAATTTGAAACTCGGTGAGTAAATTAATGTGGCACTCTGAAATACCAGCCGTGTAAATATTGTCGATCGCGCGAATGTGTCCCTGTGCATAAATAGAAACGTAGCCTTCGCGAAAACAATTGTCATTAATGTCAATTCCCAAAATCGGCATCACACCTGTTGCCACCGATTCGACTGCTACAAATCCACTCCAATCTGGGTGAAAGCGGTAAATAACTGTCCTGTCAGTTGACAAAAACTGGCGCACTTCTTCCACAGCCATTCTCATAACTTCTTCTAGGTTAAGAGAAGACCGAATCCGCTCTTGAATGGCATCTACAAGCCGCTCTCTTTTTAGTTGCTGCTGTAAAGCTGCCTCTGCCTGTTTCCGAGCAGTAATATCTACTCCATAACCAACACACTCCACAGGTAAGCCAGCAGCATCTTTGACCAACTTAACCTCATCGTAAATCCAGCGATAAGTACCGTTTTTGTGACGTTCGCGGTATTCGTAGGAAATCGATTCTTTTTCTAATATCTGAGCGAAGGCATTATCTACAATTTCTCGATCTTCGGGGTGAATGAGGCTGTGCCAATCGAGGGAATTATCAAAAAAATCTTCCGCTTCGTAGCCAATCAGCGAAACAATGTTATCGCTGACAAATGTTACATCATATTTTCCCCCTAATTTGCAGCTAAAAATCACTGCCGGAGTAGTAGCTAGCAAGTATTGCAAGCGTTCGGTAACTGAGCGCAATTTTAACTCGGCTTGCTGGCGATCGCGAGCTTCCATTTCTAAGCAAGTGTTGGTTTCTATCAACTGTGCAGTACGCTCTTGCACTTTAATTTCTAAATCTTCATAGGCACAGCGGAGAGCTAATTCGGCATCTTCACGGACTGCAATTTCCCGCTCCAACTTCAGATTAATTGCTTCTAACTCTTGAGGTGTTTTCAATGATAAAAACTGGGGCAGTAGCGTTACCATAGATCCGGCAGTGTAGCAGGAAACAAGGGCCGTAATTGCTTTTTCAATCCCCGACAGCCAATAAGCGGAATGCCACAGCGTCCAAATGTCTAGCAAGTGACCGGTACCGCAGAGAATAATAAACGCACCAAACAAAGCAAATATTCCTAAAAAAGGAACGTCGCGCCGCTTAAACACAAAATAAATCAGCATCGCCGGAATTGAATAGTAGGCGATCGCAATTAAAAAGTCCCCAGTTACGTGCAGCCACACCAAAGGCGTTTGCCACAGATAGCAGTGACCGTGCGGCATATACTGAGTTGGAGAAAAGATATTTTGGATTATTTGCCACATAATGTTTGGTACGATCGGATAATGTTGACAAAGCTTTAGCAATGTCCACTGTCACCTTTTAATTGTAACTTCCCGACCAAATGTGACAAGTACATGATATTTGGGCTAACCATCGAGAGTAAAGCAGAGACGGCTCTCTCTCAGGTAGGAGATCCAGCACCTCTTGAAATTAGGTTAGTGACCAGTATTTAAGTCAAAGATGAGCAACCGCAAAATTTAACCGATGTCAAGGATTTAAATCACCAAAGACAGCAATTCTCAAAAAACCGCGCCGCCATCCCATAGGCGATCGCACTCAGCTTGACAATCAATCAAAAGTAATAAGTTCAAAGATTTTGCGACAGCAATTAAATTTTGCTCATAATTTAATTGTCCAACTTACTGGAGCGATTCGAGAGCGAGAATATATCTAATTTATGCAAATTTGTATAATTAAAAAAGATCCGCGACTTCTCCAAGAAGTCGCAGATCCAACAATTTTATGCAATTAAGACGCTGGGCAAGCGTGTCACATTCAAATCAAATTGTAGGGTGCGTCATATTCCGTTATCGAACGAGACTGAGGTTTGGGAGCATCTCAGTTTTACAATAAGCATTTTTTAAAGAACGGACTAAAGTCCGTACTACGAACCTTTTTTGAGTTCCCGACAGCACTGTAAATGCAAAACTGAGATGCTCCCCTGAGGTTTTCCAGTTCTGACGCACCTTACTAATTTAAGACTTACGCAACAAGAGTCCTGTAATTGTGGCAGTTGCTCAAGTCTTGACAATAACAGGACTTAACTACAGACTGATAAAATCGCTAGCGCTGAGAGCATTCGCAGCAACACCGTTCAGCTTCGCTAACAATTGATTGGTACCCGTCACGCTAATCAAAGTTTGATTGCTGCTAGACGTAATGCTGAGTTGATTGAAACTCAAACCGGGAGCCAACAATCAGTAATGATGTCGCTACCCAAACTTTGATTTAGGAAAAACACATCACTTCCCGAACCGCCAGTCAAAGTATCATCTCCTATATCCCCGGAAAGGTAATCGGAACCAGCACCGCCAGCGAGGAGATCGTTACCCTTACCGCCGAAAAGCGTATCGTTACCAGCATCGCCGCAGAGGACATCATTTTCATTGTTACCGAACAGCAAGTCGTTGCCAATACCGCCATCGAGACTGTCGTTTTCTTTGCCGGCGTAAACCGTGTCATTTCCTGCCCCACCAAAAAGCAAGTCTGTACCTTCATTACCAAACACAAGATCGTTGCCGTTACCAGCATTAATTGTGTCATTTCCTAAGTTGCCTAACAGGTAGTCGTCGCCATCTTCACCGAGCAAGATATCGTCATCTTTGCCACCAAAAATGGTGTCGCTCCCGATACCGCCAGCAACAGTATCTTTGCCCAAATCTCCCATTAAGAAGTCATTGCCATCGCCGCCAACAACAGTGTCATTATCTTTGCCACTACTGATGCTATCGTTGCCCGCACCACCTTGGATCAAATCAGTGCCGTCATTGCCGAAGAGCAAGTCGTTATCTGCACCGCCGTCAATGTTGTCATTGCCGCCCATGCCGTAGATAGTGTCGTTGCCGCCAAGTCCGTTAATCGACTCGGGGATGCTGCTACCCATGATGAAGTCGGCACTGTTACCCCCATTGAGAGTTTTTTGAACGGGGTTGGGGGTGATGCTAGCAGTTTAATTCTGGGGCGCTGACGCCATCGAGCAAACAATTATCTGTGCCCGGTATCGGAGTCGGAGTTGGGGCGGGTGTCGGAGTTGGGGCGGGTGTGGGTGTCGGAGTTGGAGTTGGTGCCGGTGTCGGAGTTGGGGCGGGTGTGGGTGTCGGAGTCGGAGTTGGTGCCGGTGTCGGAGTTGGGGCGGGTGTGGGTGTCGGAGTCGGAGTTGGTGCCGGTGTCGGAGTTGGGGCGGGTGTGGGTGTCGGAGTTGGTGTCGGAGTCGGCGTGGCTGTCGTTGTGAATTCAAAAGCGCCGATATCGACGATCGCACTGCCGTTACCATCACCATCTTGGGGGCGAGTCACACCGCGCTGATCTGCCGCTGGCGCGCCCGCACCTGTACCTGTGTCAATGGCGGGGCTTCCGGCTAACAGCGGCAGCACGAAAGCGCCGTTAATATTTTGCAAAGGGCCGAGTTTCGGATCTGCGATCGTCACCTTTGCCGTAGCATTATTGTCATTAGGATCGCCCGTCGTCAGTTTAGCGGGAAACTGAAGATTATTCCCGCCATCAATTAGTTCTCTGCCAGTTTGGAATTTAACTTTAAAAGGATTGCCAGCCGTGTTGCTATCAAAAATCGAATTCTTGACAGTAATTGGCTGATTTCCAAAAGTTGCAATACCTCCCGAAAACTCTCCAGCAGTGTTCTTGGCAAAAGTCGAATTGACGATGTTAGTCGAAAAGGCATCTTTGTTACCGACAACTATGCCACCGCCTTGTTTAGCAGCCGTATTGCCGGAAAATGTACTATTGACAATGTTGATATTGCCCTCTTCTCCAATCCACAAACCGCCGCCGTTATCATCGGCTGTGTTGTTGGCAAAGGTAGTATTTGTCACAGTCAAATCTACATTTCCGTGGCGAACTCCACCTCCAGAACCTCCTTGACCTGCTGCATTTTTGATAGCCTTGTTGTTAATAAAAGTGCTATTTTCCAAAACTACTTTGTCTTGGTTATAACCAAACAAAAAGGCTCCACCTCCTTCTCCTGTCCCGATATTGCCGTCAAAAGTGCTGCCTCGGATGATAATGTTTCCAGGAGTAGGGCCTGGTGTGGCATTGGGGCCAGAAGCATTAGCGCCATCGACGTAAACTGCGCCACCAACGCCTTTATTTGTACTGTTGCCAGTGAATTTCGAGTTTTCGATCGTCATGCTGCCCAGCAGGTTATTCACAGCCCCGCCGTAGCTGCCTTTGTTGTTGGTAAATTCGCTATCTCTGATCGTCAGAGAACCTCCGCTTTTAGTGGCGATCGCCCCGCCGCCACGTTCGGTATTGCTAGCCAAAGAACCGTCATTGCCACTAAACTTACTGTTAATTACAGTTGTGGTGCTGCGGAAACCCGTGTAAACGCCGCCGCCGAAGCCGGCAACATTATTATTGACTTGGCAATTTTCTAAAGTTAAAGTGCTGTTACCGCCTGTTTGAATGCCACCGCCGCTGCTAGTTGCCTCATTATTCGGATCGGTTCCCGAGACTTTGCCGTTGGCAACAATCAGGTTTTTTAGAGTAACATTGGTGGAACCTTCGGTGAGGATTACCCGCGAAGTGTTATTGCCACTGATGGTTAAATTGCTAGCACCAATTGCATCTATTGTCAAGTTTTTGTTGATGACAAGTTGACCGTTCGTGAGAGTAATTGTTTGATTGGCAAGAGAGGAGGCAAATTGAATGGTATCGCCGGCTGCTGCGGAGGCGATCGCACTTCTCAGTGAACCAGCCCCGCTATCATTGGCGTTGGTAACGGTAATCGTCGCTAAAGTCCCTCGGTAATCGGCCATTGCTTCTGGAGTCAAGGCTAGCGGTGCTTCAATATCACCCTTGGCAAACTCCAAATTCCAGTTACCTGCGCGGCCAGTTAAATCCGTAGATGCGGCAATATCAGCCCCGGTTAATTCCGAAAGGCGATCGACAAAATTAGCCCCCTCACCCGCCGCCACATCGCAACCGTAAAGCATGATATCAGCTTTGTCGCTCAGTGCAGTGCGCCACCCTTCCAACTGGCTTTCATACTGCGGCAAACTATCCGAATTCAACGTCGCCGAACCTAGCTGCAAACTGCCAGAATTCCCGTGAGAAAAAATGTGAACTTGGTCTACAGTTCCCCCCGCCGCAGCAATTGTTTGCAGTTTCGCAGTAATTTGCTCGACTCCGTTGCTATTTTTCTCTAAAATGATTGTCTCAGAATTCGCGATCGCGCCGCCCGCCAGAGTTTGATAGTCATCTAAGTCCGAGTCTATGAAAACAAGAGATTTAGGACGAGAATTGTCGAGAACAGATTGTGAATCAATACTGGTAAAAATTGAGTTCATTTTGCTTACCCTATGATGATGTTTACTATTTGCTTGCTGGTAAATGACCTTGAATTCCGTAGAATATAGATTCTGAAAAACCCCGGATTGCTAATAAGCTTCGTGAAAACATGGGGGTACTTAAATCAAGAAAATCTTCGGTTTTTCTCCATGATTTAAATCAGAAAAATACCTTCAGACAGAATGATTGCTATGTGGCGATTGCTTTGATTTCTATTAACCGCAGAGGATGTAATGTCAATCCAGAGAATAGCTGCTGCGGTTCCAAATTACTGAGTGACCTAAAACCCTAAAATCTGCTCTCAATGTCTGTCAATTTGAGGTATTTGCCGATCGCAAAAAGTTCTCAAAAAATCCTAAACTCAGGTGACTAACAGTAGGGTGGCGGGGGAGGAAATTCTCAGTCTTTAGTAAAAACATTCAGCCCGCCCGACACCCTACCCGATGTTTGCCCGATAGTAAGGTGCGCGTTGCGCACCCTACCAGTGCTTGACCGATAGTAAGGTGCGCCTAGCACACCCTACCAGTGCTTGACCGATAAAGGAAGGTGCGCATTGCGCACCCTACCAGT
>RDYN01000041.1 GCA_004293365.1 Oscillatoriales cyanobacterium
AAAATCCAGCGCCGAACTCGAATTTGTCACCAGCGCCGACAATTACTCAAAATCCAGCGCCGAACTCGAATTTGTCACCAGCGCCGACAATTACTCAAATTCTCCCTGCTCCCGCACCAATCAATCTCGCACCGATACCGACACCGGAACTCGCTCCGGCGCTCTCCAGCAACGGGCTTCCCAGCACAAATCCTTTATTTTCTGCCAGCTTGCAACAGCAAAACCAGATATCTAGTTCATTGCAACAGCCTAATTCACGTCGCGAAACCTCGAATATTATTGACGTTTCCAGCTTGCCAGTTAACCCCAGCGCCATTATTTTTCCGGTAGAAAACAGATTTACCAGGGAGTTTGTCGATTACCTGAATTTGCCACAAACAAATAAACGCGCCACCCTGGAAGAGTCTCAAAAAATTCTTCGCAGCGTCGCACAAGCCACAGGTATCAAACCAGCTCTTGTATATATGAGCTTTGTACCCAATGGTTCTACATTCGATCGACCTTACAACAGTTCGTCGCTGTTGCGCGTAGAACAGCAAATTAAAAGCTCTGACGAACTCGAAGTAATGGTAATCGCCCCCGATAGCCCGCCCTTTCGCGTGCGTATCGCTGGAACCTCTCGCGCCGAGGTAATGGAAACTATTCGGAAATTTCGCAACGAACTGACTAATCCGGTAAAACGCAATACTAAAACTTATTTACCCTTGGCTCAGCAGCTTTACCAGTGGATGATAGCGCCGATCGAGGCAGAGTTACAAGCCAAAGGTATTCAGAATTTATCTTTTATTGCGGATATGGGGTTGCGATCGATACCGATGGCGGCGCTGCATGACGGGAAAGGCTTTCTGATAGAGCGTTACAGCGTCGGTTCAATGCCGAGTCTGAGTTTGACAGATACCAGCACCACTAAGTTGCCAAATACGCAAGTTCTGGCAATGGGGGCATCACAATTTCCCGATATGAGTCCTTTACCTGCGGTGGAAATAGAAGTATCGACAATTATCCCGCAGGAGTCGCCCGGTAAGTCTTTCTTGAACCAAGCTTTCACTCTGGCAAATTTGAAATCGCAGCGCCAGCAGTACCCTTTTGGGAGAATTCACTTGGCTACTCACGCCGAATTTCGATCGGGAAACCCCAGCGAATCCTTTATTCAGTTGTGGGATACTAAATTGCGTTTGAATCAGTTGCGGGACATGGGATGGGGCAGTCCGCAGGTTGATATGTTGGTTTTGAGTGCTTGCAGGACTGCTGTGGGCGATCGAGAGGCGGAGTTGGGTTTTGGCGGTTTAGCCGTGCAAGCAGGGGTTAAATCGGCTCTAGCGACTCTTTGGTATGTCAGCGACGAGGGCAGTTTGGGATTGATGGCGGACTTTTACGGCCAGTTGAGAAGTGCTCCGATGAAGGCTGAGGCCTTGCGGCAAGCGCAATTAGAGATGTTGCGCCAAGAGGTTCGCATTGAAGGGGGGATATTGCGGACTTCTGTGGGTAACGTGCAGCTACCTCCGTCCATGGCAAAGACGGGGACTCGGAATTTTTCTCATCCCTACTATTGGGCGGCTTTTAGAATGATTGGCAATCCTTGGTAATCAGATTTGTTTTATAGGTACGTAGTTGGGCCCCGGCCCTCATTATCTGCACGTCTAAAGAGCAATAATGATTGGCAATCAGAGACGAATGTTACATTAGCAGCTTGAACTGGCGGTGCTAACAGGATCAGCAGAGTGCCGATCGCAATTCCCGCAGCGGATGTTTTGGGCGATCGGGTGGTTTTGGCGATCGGTTTTGCGGATTCGGGAGTGCGATCGCTTGGTAATAGATCTACTTTGAAATGTTGAAATTTGTGACAAATCATAATAATTCCTCCATTCGACCTCTCCACAAATTGTTACAAAACAGTGGTTTGGTCTAAACTGAATGTTTAAATTAGGTCGATGTCCAATATACTTGACATCCTGAGAATCAACTAAGCTGTTCGACATTCAAACTGCACTATTTGTGCCTCAGACCCCATGCTGTAAAGGGTTCAAGCAATAAATTTAAATGACTAACAGCTTATGATTATTTAACAACACATAACATTCCGCATAATTTCGTAAGGTGAAGGTCGTTATGGTCAATCCCAAATCCCAAATACCAAATCCCAAATCGAAAGGACATCTTTAATCCCCAACCACCAAAAAAATTGTTATAGTAGACAACAAGCTTCTCTAGATAAACTCTTATGCCGTGTGCTGTTATCCTGACTGCTCTCTCAGTTGAATACCTTGCCGTTCGTGTCTATCTGTCCGATCTTCAGGAAGAGATTCATCCCCAGGGGACGATTTATGAGCGGGGGAAGTTCGCTCAGTCTCAAGGTGTGTGGGATGTGGGTATCGTCGAAATTGGAGCCGGCAATCCCGGTGCAGCAATGGAGGCAGAAAGAGCGATCGCTCATTTCAATCCTGATGTTATCCTCTTTCTCGGAGTAGCTGGGGGAATGAAAGAGAAAGATGTAGCCCTTGGTGATGTTGTCGCATCTACTAAAGTTTACGGGTACGAGTCAGGGAAAACAGAACAGACTTTCAAGCCTCGACCTGAAATTGGCTTGTCTGCTTATAGTCTAGAGCAACGAGCCAGAGCCGAAGCCAGAAGTGGTGACTGGCTGAAAAGACTATCCGTTTGTGAGCCGATCCCTCGCGTCTTTCTTGCGCCAATTGCAGCGGGTCAGAAGGTGATTGCTTCCACGAAATCGGAGGTTTTTCAATTTCTGCGATCGAACTATGGGGATGCAGTTGCTGTTGAAATGGAAGGATTTGGTTTCCTGGAGGCAGCGCGTGCCAATCAGCAGGTGTCTGCGATGGTTATTCGGGGAATTTCTGATTTGATTGATAATAAGACTGAGGTAGATAAGATAGGGTATCAAGAAATTGCTGCTCGTCACGCTAGTGCTTTTGCATTCGAGATTTTGGCAAAGTTTAAATCAGCACCTCCGCTTGTTCGTAAACAAGTTGTTCCAGAGACTTCCCCATCGAATTCTCGCAACTTCTTTGCATTTGATGATGCCTGGGTGGGGCGGTCAAAGCTGCTCAGGGATTTAAGCTATCGAATTCAGGAATCCTGTCGTCTACTCATGCTGGTAGGGATTACTGGCATTGGCAAAACCGCATTAGGTGAACGGCTTGCGGTAGAGTTGGCAGATTGGTTTGATAACGATTGGACTCGGTTTCATCAGGAAAACTTTGAGGATGAGCAGCAATCCTCAGATTTTGCCAGTGTTGCTGCACGCTGGCTGGAGAAGTGGGGTGAATCGATTACCACTGAAGACCGCAAAGACCCTCAGCGACTGCTGTATCGATTGGTTCGCCATCTCTGCGAGAATCGCTATCTGGTGCTGATGGATTCACTGGAGAACATTTTACAGGGCAACGGGGAACAGGGCTGGAATGACTTTCAAGATGAATGGTGGCTCAAGTTCTTTGATAGTTATTTGAAAGCACAACTCTGTCAAACCTGCATTATTCTGACTTCTCAAGACCTACCTCGACAAATTGAAGCCATCGGTACGAAATCTAGAAACTTCAAGTATTGCCAACTTTTAAAAGGTTTGGAGCAACCAGAACAGATGGCTTTGTTTGAAAAAACGCAACTAGATATAAACCCCACTTCGGCAGGAACACTCTACTTGGAACGAATTGGAACTGCCTATGAGGGACACCCTCTGGCACTGCGGGTGATTGCTGGAGAAATCAAGAATAAGCCGTTTGAAGGCAATGTTGTTGCGTACTGGAACAAATACGGAAATGAGGTTGAGGAAGTTGAAAAGGCGATCGCGGAATCTCTAGAAGGAAAGTCTAGTGGAGCCAAGGATAAGTGGCAACTCGATCAGTTTACGAAGACGCTGCGGAGAAAGGTGCGTTCGCGCTTTAACAAAGACTTTGCTCGTCTACGGAACGATGCAAAATGGGCGTACATTTTACTCTGTGAATCATCTGTCTACCGATGCCCTGTTCCAGAGGATTTTTGGTTGAGCCACCTAAAGGATTGGGATCGAAACGAAGAAGAGCAAAAAGCAGCGTTGGATACGTTACGAGAGCGATACCTTGTTGAGGAAATAGTTCAAAACAACCAGCACTTGTTAAGACAACATAATTTGATTCGCAGCGTATCTCTGGAACATCTGAGCCAAATGGATTATGAGATAAATGGAGTAGCCGATGAGTGAGATTACACCTCCCGGTCAGTATATTCTCGATCAACTCAACCTTGACTCATCTAGCTTGAAGTCGGTAAAACCAAGAGATAACCGTTCACAGTATCGAGCTGCTATTAACTGGCTTAGTAGTTATCAGCCACAACTAGATGAATCAAAACCACAACAAGTTCGATGTCTTCTAGAAGCCTTTCATCATCTTTGCGAAGTCAAAGATTTAGATAGGGTTGCTCAACTTTTTTCTATTCAAATATTTCCTTATGTCAATGAAGATCTATATAATCAACTATATATTTGGGGACAATATGATGAATTGTCTGGAATCACCATGAGATTAATGGAACTTTTAGAGCTAAGCTCAGAAACAGATAAACAAGTTTGCAATCTAAAAGTAATCTGCTTAAAAAATTTAGCATTAGTCGAGTTTGTTCGCGGTAATTGCAATGCTTCTATTGATTATTATACTCAGCAGTTAAAAACATCAATACAGATTGAAGATTTGCACGGAAAAGCTTCTGCCTTAATTGGTTTAGGGCATAACTCAAAAATTTTAGGACAGTACCCAGAAGCAAATACCTATTATCTTTCTGCTCAAGATATTGGATCAAAACTATCATATCCAAAATTGGTCATGTCTGCAAAATCAGGATTGGGAAGTATACAGATTCACATGGGACAGTATGAGCTAGCAATCCCGTATTTTCAGGAGCAGTTGAAAATAGCAAAAGAGATATCTGATAACTTAGGAAAAATACAAGCTCTTGCCGATCTTGGCAATGTTTATTCCCTGATAGGAGATCATGAAGCAGCAGTAGAAAGCCATTTAATCGCTCTTAAAATTACCCATTTAATTGAAAATCCAGAGGGTGAGGCTAAGATGCTTTTACATTTAGGATTTACTTTCTATATTCAACAGGAATATCGCGCAGCTATTTCTTTCTATAAGCAGTCTCTCACTATTTCTCGTTCAATCGGACTTTTGCTAGAGGAAGCAGAAGCTTTAGCACGTGTGGGAGTGTTGGAGAGAAAATTAGATGATTCACGAGGTACAAAAGAGTCATCTTTGGATAAGCTTCATCAAGCTTTATATCTATTTAAAAAAGTAGGTAGTCGTTCAGATGAGGCGCGAGTCTTAAAAGAAATGGCAGAGGTATACGACGAATCGAGAGACAAAAAGCTAGCCATTAAAGCTTGTAAAGAAGCTCTGGAGATTGCACGTGAACTAAAACTTCCTATACAAGAGGATTGTCTAAAACTAGCAATAAAAATTGATGTTGAAAAAAATGTTGAAAAACTATCTAAAACTAGAATGTTTAGAGAAATTGACTTAAAGGAATTCGATTGGCTCAAAGATGAAATTGATATTGTCCTTATTACTGCTACTAACATAGAGCTTAACGCGGTCTTGGATAATTTAAAGCCATATCCAACTAAAAAAAATATTTTCAAGATATTTGAGGGGCCCGAAACTTACTATTTAGGTAAATTTGCCGCGTTTAAAGCAGTTGTTACAAAATGTCGAATTGGATCAATCGGTGAAGGATCGGTTATTTTGGCGACTGAGCAAGCGCAACGTATATGGAAGCCGAGAGCTATTATTATGGTAGGCATTGCTTTTGGTAAAGATTCACAAAAGCAAAAGATAGGCGATGTGCTAGTTGCTTCACAAATTATTTCATACGAACCACAGCGTCTTGGTGAGCCTGTTCAAAACCGGGGTAGTATCCCACCCAGTAATACAACGCTGCTCAACCGATTCGAGAATGTTCATAATTGGGAGTTTTTTGGTATTGATGGATCTCCTTGCGATCTTCGAGTTGGACCTATTCTGTCAGGTGAAAAGCTGATTAATGATCGAGAATTCAAATCGGCTCTGTTCCAACAATTTCCACAAGCTGTAGGTGGTGAAATGGAGGGTTCTGGTCTATGTGCAGCATCAGGGCGAGTTGGCGTTCCGTGGATTTTAGTAAAGTCTATCTCTGATTGGGCAGATGGTCAAAAAAATGAGGAGTACCAACAATTAGCTGCTGCTGCTGCCGTTTCACTGGTTCATAAGGTACTTTTGCAGAGGACAGTTCTTAACTCCATTAGAAAAGTATCTCAATAAATTCAAATCAATTGCTACAGAATTAGGCATTCCCTTAGCTAAGGTTCTGACAGCCTGATCCAAGCGAGAGTTAACATGAAATTAGAACAAATCCGCCCTTCAGATGACGTAGCTCCTGGCTATGTGTCTGTCATCGAGTTCGGCACTCCCAAAGCACGGATCGTCAAAAAATGCAGATAGTAGAAGCCCTTCACCACGAAGCAATGAAACTGGTCGATCGAGCCATTCTCGCCCGTCAGCGCGGCGATATCGACCAAGTGACTGCACTCACCAGAGCGGTCTTTGCCAAAGAACGCGCCGCAGCGGATTTAGTCGCAAACGAATGGGATTTTGAGCCGACTCGTTCTGTACTGCATCGGAGCGCCGCTGTACTTGCAATTGAGTGTGCCCAACTCCGGGAAGCAGAACGGTTGATTGGACGTGCTCTGGCAGGCAATCCTCCCGCCGACATTGCTGATGAACTGCGCGACTTGCTGATAGAATAAATTTACTCCCAGCGCCAAGCGATCGGAGCTTAATCTGCTACATAAAATTTTTCTAAACCTATCCATAGTTAACTATAGAATTGATTTAACTTCCCCTCATTCAGGCATAATGTCTGGAAACCCGCATTTCCGATAACGAATGCCCACCATCCTTAGAAAAAATGGCTTCAGAGTCGTGATTTACTTTGACGACCATCTCCCAGCTCACGTTCATGTCATGAATGCCGACAGTGAAGTTAAAATCGATCTAGGCAGTTCAGCAAATCCCCCGCAAATTATTCAATTAAACGGTAAGCGAGGCGATGCTGTCAAAGCACTAGAACTGGTGACTGCTCATCAAAACGAGCTATTAGAAGCATGGAGACAAATTCATGGAGAAATTTGAATTCACAGAAGCAGCACTTAAAGAACAACTCGATCGCGCCGAAGCTGCCGCCATCCTTGCCAATACCACCGAACCCCGCGCCCGTTCAGCCTGCTACGATCGCACCTCCGGCAATATCGTCATTCACCTCAAAGATGGTTCCACCTTCATGTTCCCCCATCACCTGGGACAAGGACTAGCCAACGCCACCCCAGATGACCTCGCCGCCGTCGAAGTTACCCCATCCGGTATAGGCTTACATTGGGAAACCCTCGATGTCGATTTAACTGTCCCATCCCTCCTCCGAGGCATTTACGGCACTAAAACCTGGATGGAACAACTCCACCAGCAACAAATTGTTGCCTAGCCCGGTTTCCGTCAAAGCACGAATCATTGATCTTAACCGAACACAAAATGACTGAAGACCCCATCCTGAAAATCTGGCTGCTAGAATACGACAAACTCAAAGCCGAGCAAACCCAGCGGATTGGCTTCCGAGATAACCTCCTCTACGTTACCTTGGGTTTGTTCGGTACGATCGTGTCCTTTGCTGTTTCCAACTCCGCCAACTACTACGCTTTTCTACTCCTCCCCTGGGCTTCCTTGATTCTCGGCTGGACGTACCTAATAAACGATGAAAAGATAAGTGCGATCGGGCGATATATTCGGCTCACCTTAGTCGAAAAGGTCAAAGAAAAGACCGGACACGCAGATGTAGAATCTCTATTTGGCTGGGAAATTGCCCACCGGAGCGATCGTAGACGATCGCGCCGCAAGATCGAGCAACTGATTGTTGATGAAATTACCTTCGTCGTGTCAGGAATTATTGCCTTAATTTCCTTCTGGGTTTTAGTACCGGGCGCGGCTTTAGCAATCCATATTTTGGGTGGGGTTGAACTAATCCTGCTCCTGATCTTGGGTTGGGAAATTATCGTGTATGCCGACTTGGCAAAGGGGCGATAAATCGATATATTTGCGAGCGATCAAATTCCGAATTTGAGCCAAAAAAGCAGATATTTTAATTTAAAAATTGACCGATTTTTTCCACTTTTATTAAAACAAAAGGGACAGCTTTGTGGCTTAATTTTGGTTGAATATTGAAAATATTTGACGGTACTTGTTGTCAATATATTTCGGGTTTTTTCTTTGACAATATTAAGGACTGAATGGGAACTTATGTTCCAAAAATTGTTAAATATGACGCTTGTGGATTTCAGTCTGAAGTTGAAACTAACGATCCGAGACATTTCCCTCATTCCTGGACGCACTGGTGGCCAGAAACCGGGTTTTTTTATGAAAATTCTTCGCTGTAATCCACAAATTAAGTAAAAAACCCGGTTTCTTCGATCGTGGTGCGTCCAAGGCTGTCCCTACCTCAGTATCCTCGGTAACAGCGAATGTTTCGCTTACAATACAGTATGTAGCATCTCACCAAAAAGAGCGATCGAACTATGGGAATGACCCTGACCGAAAAAATCTTAGCCAAAGCATCAGGCCGCACTAAAGTCGAGCCTGGAGAAAATATTTGGGTAGAAACAGACGTGCTGATGACCCACGATGTCTGCGGGCCCGGCACCATCGGCGTTTTCAAACGCGAATTCGGCGAGAATGCTAAAGTCTGGAATCCCGACAGCATCGTCCTCATTCCCGACCACTACATTTTCACCAACGACGAACGCGCTAACCGCAACGTCGATATTCTCCGCGATTTTGCTGCAGAACAAGGGATAAAATACTTTTACGACATCACAGATCGATCGGACTTTAAAGCAAATCCCGACTATAAAGGAGTGTGCCACATCGCCCTAGCCCAAGAAGGCCACACGCGCCCGGGCGAAGTGCTCTTCGGGACAGATTCCCACACCTGCAATGCCGGCGCTTTCGGACAATTTGCGACTGGAATCGGCAATACGGACGCTGCTTTTATCATGGGAACCGGCAAACTGTTAATCAAAGTTCCTGCAACTATGCGGTTTGTACTCAACGGCGAACTGCCGGATTATTTGTTAGCAAAAGACCTGATTTTGCAAATTATTGGTGATATTAGCGTTGCTGGTGCTAACTACCGGACGATGGAATTTGCGGGCGATACAGTGGAACGTTTGACGATGGAAGAACGGATGACGCTGTGCAATATGGTGATTGAAGCTGGCGGCAAAAACGGCACTGTGGCTGCGGACAAAACCACGTTTGATTACGTTAATCCTCGCACTAATGTGCCGTTTGAGGCATTTTACACTGATGCGGATGCTACATTTTATAGCGATCGCACCTACGATGTCAGCAAACTAGAACCAGTCGTCGCCAAACCGCACTCCCCCGACAACCGCGACTTGGCGCGCAACTGCCGCGATGTCAAGATTGATCGAGTTTACATCGGTTCCTGCACCGGCGGCAAAACCTCCGACTTTTTGAGTGCCGCCCGCATTCTCAAAGGAAATCAAGTCAAAGTTCCGACATATTTAGTACCGGCAACTCAGAAAGTTTACGAAGATTTGTTTGTTACTAAATACGACGGTCAAACTCTGTCGGAAATCTTCTTAGCAGCAGGCTGCATCGAACCCGCAGCGCCTTCTTGTGCCGCTTGTTTGGGCGGCCCGAAAGACACTTTTGGACGGATGAACGAACCGGAAATTTGCGTGTCTACAACTAACCGCAATTTCCCGGGCCGGATGGGGAACAAAGAAGCGCAAGTTTATCTCGCTTCGCCTTACACGGCGGCTGCTTCCGCGCTGACGGGACACGTCACCGATCCGCGCGAATTCCTGCGTTAGAAAGTAGCTGATTTAGGGTGTGCACCGCGCACCGGTCTGAGATGAGTGTAGGGTGTGCACCGCGCACCGGTCTGAGATGAGTGTAGGGTGTGCACCGCGCACCGGTCTGAGATGAGTGTAGGGTGTGCACCGCGCACCGGTCTGAAGGTGCGCAATGCGCACCCTACGAGAGGGTGTGCACCGCGCACCGGTCTGAAGGTGCGCAATGCGCACCCTACGAGATGAGTCTAAGCGCACCGCGCATCGATCTGAGGTGCGCATTGCGCACCCTACAAGATGAGTGTAAGATAAATGTAAGATGCCCTATCAAAAAGTAGGAGGACGATATCAATGCCAAACTATCGCCGATTTTACCTTCCTGGTGGAACTTTCTTTTTAACGCTTGTTACCTACAATCGCACACCGCTATTTTCACAGCCAGAAAATGTGTCGCGACTTCGCAACGCTGTAGCAGCGATTAAATCAGAACAACCTTTTGAAATTCTTGGGGCAGTTGTATTGCCAGATCACATCCATTTTTTGTGGAAATTGCCTCCTAATGATACTGCATACTCCAAGCGTCTTGGACGGATAAAAAAAATATTTACACAGTCTTTGCGCGGCCAAGGAAATTTACCTCAAAATGTTTCTGTTTCGCGTCGCAAACGTCGAGAAAGTGATGTTTGGAATCGACGCTTTTGGGAACACACTATTTGCGACGAAGATGATTTTGAAAAACATTTAAACTATATTCACTACAATCCTGTCAAGCATAATTTAATTTCTTGTCCGCATTTGTGGTCTTATTCCAGCTTTAACTTATGGGTTAAAAGAGATGTTTATTCAGTGAATTGGTGCTGTAGTTGTGATGACAGAAAGCCGAAAATACCAAATTTTGATGCCATTGCTTATAGGTGTGGTGAATAAATCAACAGGACTTACATAAAAAGTGGTTTGACCCGCTACTTATAAGCCTGCCAGTGTTCATCCCGCACCCTACGAAATGTTACTGTGCAAGATAACTGCCGATTGGCGAGACTTTCGCCCCTTCACAGGCCCGATGTACCAGCCGATTGGGGCGGATGTTTTAGCTGGAAGTGCGATCGGCTTGCACAGCAACAATCAGTAAAATCGCGATCGCAAATTTAGGCAAGAAACCAAGTAAATTATTCTGAATCGAATAATTACTAACTCGCAGGATTTATAGAACCCATTTGACCTCTTTAAATTTTTGGATTGGGTGACAATAAATATAGAAAGAAATCCGGTTTCTGAGATTTACGCAAAATATATCTCAAATGGTTTTACATAACAATATAGCTAAATATTTACCAGAAAGTGGAACAATTTATACAAAAATTAGCTAAATATTTACCAGAAAGTGGAACAATTTATACAAAAAATTAGCTAGGTATTGACAAGTTTTTCATAAAGTAGTAAAGTTAGCCAGATTTGTTGATTCCAAATTGTGCAATTTCAGTTAACCCAATACAGGTTCTAAGAACTAGAGCTACATATCATCAAAGGTTATCATGAGTGTTGCATCACTGGCGGAAAAAACGTAGATCCAATTGTGAAGGTTTCAGATTTAGTCAGGGTACATAATTGACCTATCTAAAACTTTAGAGAGTGTGAACATGAACAAAAAGATAAAGATTGGAGTTGCTGAAGCTTTTGGCACTTTTGTGCTGGTATTAGGTGGATGCGGCAGTGCCGTTTTAGCAGGAGACAAAATCGGCTTTTTGGGAGTCTCGATCGCTTTTGGGTTGTCCCTCTTAGTCATGGCTTATACAATCGGGCCTATCTCTGGATGCCACATCAATCCAGCGGTAAGCATCGGTTTGGTAGTTGCTAAACTGATCGATGCTGTTTTGCTTCCTTATTATATAGGAGGTCAGATTTTAGGCGGAATTTTAGGCGGTCTTGTTTTGTATCTGATAGCATCCGGAAAACCGGGTTTTGATGCGGCCGCTTCGGGATTTGCGTCTAACGGTTTTGGAGAACATTCTCCCACGGGTTACGGACTTTTGGCAGCAGCTTTGACGGAAATTGTACTGACGGCTTTTCTATTATTTACCATCATGGGTACTACCCATCCCAAATATCCTGTCGGTTTGGGCGGAATTCCCATCGGCTTGATGCTGGTGTTGATTCACTTAGTCGGAATTCCCATCACCAATACTTCTGTTAACCCGGCTAGAAGTATCGGTGTGGCACTCTTTCAAGGAACATGGGCAATCCAACAGTTGTGGGCGTTTATTGTATTCCCGGTGATTGGTGGAATAATCGGCGTTTTGGCTTATAATTTCATTAGACCCACTATGGAAGAAATTTGATCGAGAATTAGAAATAGACTGGGTTTCTTGAAGTTTTTCTGATGCAATATTTATCAGAAAACTTGAGAAACTCGGTTTTTCGATCGCACAACGCGATCGAATCCCAAGTATTCGGTAAAGGGGCGCGATGATTGTTATGGTGATGGGAGTCTCCGGTTCGGGCAAAACTACTGTTGGCAAGTTGCTAGCGCAATCTCTCCATTGGGAATTCAGCGATGCCGACGAATTTCACCCGCCAGCTAATATCGAGAAAATGAGTCGGGGCATTCCTTTAGAAGATGGCGATCGCCTGCCTTGGCTGCTGCACTTGCAACCTACAATAGACAGGTGGCTGTTGGAAAATAAAAATGTCGTGTTGGCTTGTTCTGCCCTAAAAGCATCTTACCGCGAAATGCTGTGCCGAGACAAGCAGCGGATGAAAATAGTTTATCTCAAAGGTGATTTTGAGCTATTTGCAGCCCGATTAAAAAATAGAGAAAATCACTACATGAAAGCAGACTTGCTGTCAAGTCAATTCGCTACTCTCGAAGAACCGGAAGATGCAATAATCGTCGATGCTTCGCAGCCCCTAGAGGTAATGGTGCTCCAAATTAAAAATCATCTGATGTGCGGTTAATCCCAAAATAAAACAGGTTCGTAGTGAGGACTTTAGTCCGCAGAAAGAAGGACTAAAGTCCTCACTACGAACCTATTGATGTTATGCAGGTTCGTAGTGAGGACTTTAGTCCGCAGAAAGAAGGACTAAAGTCCTCACTACGAACCTATTGATGTTATGCGTGCTAATTTTTGTACAAATACAAGAAAGCTTCTACTTCAGCCGCAGTTGGTTGTGCTGCAATTGCTCCAGGTTTCATCGCTGTCATCGCACCCACCGCGCTCGCATAGGTTACAATGTTTTGGGCGATTTCGGGATCTGCTAAATTCTTAATTCCATACTTGCACAACTGCCGCACAAAACCAGCGACAAACCCGTCGCCGGCACCTGTTGTATCCTCAACCTCTACTGCAAAGGCGGGGATTTTTCCTTCATTTTCCGACATACAATAGGAGCAACCTTTATCGCCCGCCGTCACCAAAACGCCTTCTACAGAATCGAGGCGGTAGGTAATAGCTCCAGCGTCGCTAGTTCCAAACAACCATTCGGCTTCTTCGTCAGATAACTTGAGAAAATCTACTTTTTTTAAGAGTTTTATGATGGGCGCTTTTGCTTCGTCTGGATTTGGCCAAAACACGGGACGCCAATTGATGTCAACTATAATTTTAACGTCGTAACGTTCTGCTAGTTCGATCGCTCGTGCGATCGCCTCTCGACTTTCAGGATAAGCTAATTCTAAAGTGCCGAGCACTAAAAACTCCGCATTCTCAAACAGCGCCTCGGGTATTTGGGCAGCCTGGAAGCGGGTGTCGGCAAAATCCGCAGTATCCATTTTACCAAAACCGGCAAAAGCTCGATCGCCCGCTTCATTCCGCAAGACATAAACTTGTCGAGTCGGCGCACTCGGATGGCGCTGCACTCCAGCGATATCAACCCCTGCTTCTTGCAATACCTGCACCAGAGAATCCCCCAATTCATCCCCACCTACAGCACCGATAAATCCCACCGCCGTCCCCAATTTAGCTAAAGCACAGGCAACATTAGCAGGAGCACCGCCAGCATATGCCGTCCAAGATTCTACCTCTTCTAGAGATACTCCTGGTTTGTCTGCTAAACAATCAAATAAAATTTCACCCAGACACAGAACGCGAGGATAAGTCATATTGATTTTAGATTTTAGATTTTAGATCTAAGAGCAGTAGTAGATAAGTTAATAATTATTTTTAACCCATCCTAGAAAAATTGCCAGCTATTTTTTAAGGGCTGCTCCTATAATATCAGACTTACTCCTACTGACACTTACACCATCAACGTAGAAGAGCACTGCGGGCGCATCATTAGCAGTTTTAGGTGCAAACATCTGCGGTTTTTTTTGCCAGATGTCAGATTCACCCAGGTACAGCCAGCATCCGCCACCCCACACACCAGCAGTGCAGGTACTTGCGGTGTTGGTGCTGAGTTTGCAAGCAGCGATTCTGCTTGCGGTGTTGGCGCTCCCGTACCCGGGCCAATTTAATTTTCTCTTCATACTAGATCCCTCATCCTCTAGAATTGTATATAGGTAAATATGCAGACATAGGAAAAATTTATGAGCGGGAGCGTCTCTGGCACCCCTGTCACCCTGTCGGACAGAGAATTGCAAGTGGTAGAGTTAGTAGCGGCGGGATTGACCAATGAGAAAATTGCTGAAAAGTTAGAGATTAGCAAGCGTACTGTTGACAACCACATTAGCAATATCTTGAACAAGACGCGGGCTGACAATCGAGTTACGCTGGTGCGCTGGGCTTTGCAGTGGGGGAAGGTATGTTTGGACAATATTAACTGTTGCCCTCTACCGGGGCCGATCGATAAAGAAGTATCTTAAATAGGGGTTATGGTTGGGGACAGGCAAAGAAATGATGCAAACGGCACAAGAAAAACAACTCCGCTATCAAATTCAATGCCCTGGATTGCCGCTGGCGGTGTATCGGGAAGTGACAGCCCATTTGCGTCAAGTTGAAGGGGTGGAAACTGGTTTAATTCCGCAGCAGTCGCAACGGTTTGATTACAGCGACAGCCAAGTTGGGGGTTTGTGGATACAGTATCCTGATGGGTTCGATTTGGCCTGCCGCCAGCGGGTCGATCGCATTTTGGCTTATTATGGCGATCGCTACGGAGCTTGGGAATCATTAGTTATTGGTTAATCCTTCGATGATTCGGCGATTGAAATCGCTGAGTTTACGGGCACACAGACGAAGTCCACTCCAAGCGGACTAAGAAATAAAGACTGACTAAAAAAATGAGTGCAATTACAACTTTAACGGGAACGCGGGATATTTTGCCCGCTGAAATTCAATATTGGCAAAATATCGAAGAAATCGCCAGAAGTATCTTAAAAAAAGCGGCTTATCGAGAAATTAGGACGCCAATTTTTGAACAAACATCTTTATTTGAACGCGGCATCGGCGAAGCTACCGATGTTGTCGGCAAAGAAATGTACACTTTTAAAGATAAGGGCGATCGATCGATTACTCTGCGCCCAGAAGGCACAGCCGGAGTAGTGCGAGCTTTTATTCAAAATAGTTTAGAAGCTCAAGGTGGATTGCAGCGTCTTTGGTACGCGGGGCCGATGTTTCGCTACGAACGTCCTCAGCAGGGACGGATGCGCCAATTTCACCAAATCGGCGTAGAAGTTTTGGGAACTGCCGATCCGCGGGCAGATGTGGAGGTAATTGCGATCGCCTGCGATATCCTGCAAGCGATCGGCTTAAAAAATTTGCGCCTCGATATCAATTCTGTCGGAAATAAGCAAGACAGACAAAATTATCGGCAAGCATTGATTGATTATTTTACACCGTACAAATCCGAATTAGACGCGGATTCCCAAGACCGATTGACTCGCAATCCGCTGCGGATTTTGGACAGCAAAAATCAGCGCACTCAAGAGATTGTTGCTGGTGCGCCGAGTATTTTGGAATATTTGGGCGACGAATCGCGATCGCACTTCGAGGAAGTGCAGCAAATGCTCGCAAATTTAGGAATTACCTATCAGTTAAATCCCCGATTGGTGCGCGGTTTAGATTACTATACCTACACCGCATTTGAAATTATCTCCGACGATTTGGGAGCGCAAGCAACAGTTTGCGGAGGCGGCCGCTACGACGGTTTAGTCAAGGAATTGGGCGGCCCCGATACGGCGGCAGTCGGCTGGGCGATGGGTGTTGAACGGTTGATTATCCTGTTGCAAAAGTTGCAACCTTTGCCCGTTCCGGAGTTGGATTTCTATTTGGTATCCAGGGGCAAAAAAGCCGAACAGCAATCAATATTGTTAGCTCAAAAATTGCGGAGTGCGGGCTTTAGTGTCGAGATAGATTTGAGCGGCAGTGCTTTTGGGAAACAGTTTAAAAGAGCTGACAGAAGCGGTGCAGTTGCGTGTTTGGTTTTGGGGGATGCGGAAGCTGAAAATGAGACGGTACAATTGAAGTGGTTGGCGAGTGGCGAACAAAGTGCGATCGCGCAATCTGAACTGCTAGCCATGACAGATGAACTACAGCAGAGGATAATGGCTGCATATTAAGTCCGGCAGGGAATGAATTCCCTGCCTCAAAGCTAAAGTCCTCTGAAGAGGACTAATTATTTTAACAGTCTTCTTCTCAGTCCTCTTAAGAGGACTTTAGCTATTAGCCAGGGGTTGAAACCCCTGGCGGATCGATAAAACTACTAACTCTGATAAACTATGTTTGTAGCAACTAAAAACTCAGCCACAAAGCTCACAATCACCTGGCCGCTACTACCAGAAGATTTCCAACTACCAGATGACCCCGTGGAAGATGAAAGCCAACCATTGTTAGCCGCAGCTTTACGCCAGCCCCTAACAGAATTTCCCGAATTAATCCAGGATGCTTTAATAGTTTCCAACTTTGCCCTTTGTGCCGGCATAAGTTTCCCAGAAGCAGCCACCGACGAACAGCGAACTATTTGCAAAGCACCTGATTGGATGTACGTGAAACCCGTTAATTCCCCAAATGTCTCGCAAATCCGCCGCAGTTACACGCCACACACAGAAGGGATAATTCCTCAAATCGTCATGGAATTTCTCTCGGAAACCTACGGAGAAGAATACTCTGTAGAATTTACCTCACGGGTGGGAAAGTGGTTTTTTTACGAACAAGTAATCAAAGTCCCTAGATACGTCATATTCCGAGCAAAAACAGCTCGTTTAGAAGTTTATGCTTTGGAATCAGAGCACTACAACTTGCAAAAAACGGATGAAAACGGGCGTTATTGGATACCTGGATTGGACTTGTTTTTAGGAGTTTGGGAAGGAACCCACGAAGGCAGAACAGGCTGTTGGCTGAGGTGGTGGAATGCGGGCGGTGAGTTATTGTTATGGTCGGAGGAGCGGGCTGAGCAAGAACGACAACGGGCTGAAGAAGAACGGCTCCGCGCCCAAAGACTAGCAGAAAAATTGCGTCAAGCTGGAATCACCTTAGATGACGAAGAGTGAAAATTTAAAGGCGATCGACTCTTAGTACGGTTTGCACAGCATACCTGACGACTATTTGGTATAATCACACCAAGAGTGTTGCGGGCATTCAGCCGGCTATTGTCCCATTGCGAACTAATATGTCACTCGAACGCCTCAAAGACGTAACCTGGAAAACCAAACCGCAACTGATATCATTGTTTTCCGGTTGCGGGGGTATGGATTTGCCATTTCACAAAGCTGGGTTTGATGTCGTTTGGGCGATCGACTCCAATCCATACGCCTGCAAAACTTTCAGCAGAAACATTGCCCCTGTCATTATCAACGACAGCATAGAAAACATAGACATTGCACAAGTTCCCGAAGCTGAAATATGTATAGGAGGCTTCCCCTGTCAAGATTTCTCCCTAATTTGGAAGCGCCCCGGACTTGAAGGAACTAGAGGCAATTTATATACATACTTCCTCGATTTTGTCAACAAGAAAAAGCCCAAAGCTTTTGTAGCAGAAAATGTCAAAGGTTTATTAAGCGCCAATAATTATCAAGCAATCAAACAAATAATTTCCGACTTTGAAACTATTGCACCAGGTTATTTAGTCAAACCAAAACTTTACAACTTTGCCGATTACGGAGTTCCACAATTTCGGCAAAGAGTATTATTAGTTGGTATTCGGATGGATACAGGATTTGATTTCGTGCATCCTCAAGCAGAATACGGCCCTAATCGCCAAAATCATTATCGCACAGCGGGCGAAGCACTCCAAGATGTCGAGCAAGTTGTGGAAAATAACCAAAATCATCAAATTCGCGATCGCACGGTTGAAATTTTGAATCGAATCAAAGCGGGAGGAAATTTTTCAGATATTCCCAAAGACAGTCCCTACTATGTAAAAGGCATGATCAGCCACGTTTATCGGCGAATTCATCCCGATAAACCATCATCTACAATCATTGCTGGCGGCGGCGGCGGCACCTGGGGTTATCATTATCCAGAACCGCGTGCACTGACAAATCGGGAGAGGGCGAGGCTGCAAACTTTTCCCGATAATTTTGTATTTGAAGGTTCAGTTACCGAAGTGCGCCGACAGATTGGGAATGCTGTACCGCCCGAGGGAATCGCTGCTGTTGTTCAGTCTCTAATCCCGCTATTTCAAGGCAATTATCCGCAAGTGGATTTATATAAAATGAGTGAAAAATTGCAGGGTATGTCAATTCAAGAGCGATTAAAACACGCAGAATTAGAGGTTTCTGAGCAAAGTTTGGAGTTGCTATGAATTGTTTGTTAATTGGGAGCATCTCAGTTTTGCATTTAGAGTATTGTACGCGAACTCGGGCGCGATCGCACTCAAAGAAAAAATGCTTTTTTTAATCTCAGCTCCCGTAAAAATATATCATAACTGCGGTAAAAATATCGCGCTGTGTGAGACCGAAAGCGATCGCCCTGTGGGAGAATTTGTTAGAACAGGAAGAAAAGCGCGATCGCCAAAAACCGTTCGTAGTGCGGACTTCAGTCCGCTCTTATTCTGCGGACTGAAGTCCGCACTACGAACCAATTCGCACACGATTTAACTTAATGAGTAGATGGTAAGCACAAAAAAACCATAGTACCTTGTAGATACTACGGTTTTTGATGACCTACTGATTGATATTTCTACGCGAAAACTGGCACTGGTTGCGGCCAGCGTTTCATGACTTTACCAATTACAGCCAATTCTTCCATCAACTTGTCGAACTGATCCGGTGTTAAAGATTGCGGCCCGTCAGACAAGGCTTTTTTCGGATTCGGGTGCACTTCTATCATCAGCGAATCTGTACCCGAGGCGATCGACGCAAAGGCCATCGAAGGTACAAACTGCGCCCAACCGGTGCCGTGACTCGGGTCAACCATAACTGGTAAGTGAGTCAGGGTTCGCAGCACTGGAACCGCCGACAAATCCAGCGTATTCCGCGTATACTGCCTGTCATAGCCGCGAATTCCGCGCTCGCACAAAATCACGTTGGGATTGCCCGCAGCCATGATATACTCGGCTGCCATCAACCATTCTTCAATGGTGGCGGAAATGCCGCGCTTCAGCAAAATTGGTTTGTCTTGAGCTCCGACTTTCTTCAACAGCGAGAAATTCTGCATATTTCGGGCTCCGACTTGGATTACGTCGGCTACTTCTACGATCGCACTTAAGTCCGCCGCATCCATAACTTCGGTAATAATTCCCAAACCGCTAGCTTCCCGCGCTGCCGCCAGCAGTCCCAAAGCACTCTCGCCGTGTCCTTGGAAAGCGTAGGGGGAAGTTCTCGGTTTGTAGGCTCCACCGCGCAAAAATTGAGCGCCAGCAGCTTTGACGCGCATTGCCGTTTCAACAATCATTTCTTCGTTTTCGACCGAGCAAGGGCCTGCTACGACTGCGATCGGGTGATTTAAGCCGATCGTCACAATTCCCAAAGGAGTAGCGACTTCTACGGCGCTGGGTTCACCTTGGCGGTATTCCAGAGAAGCACGTTTGTAGGGTTTTTCCACCCGCAGCACTTCCTCAATCCAGGTGCTCATTTCGCGCAGTTGCATCGGTTCGAGCTCAACGGTGTCGCCTACCAAACCCATGACGGTTTTGTAACGCCCGACAATTTTTTCGGGTGTCAAACCCCAGCTAGTGCGGAGTTCTTCGTCTAGGCGATCGATCTCGGCTGCTGGAGTGCCGGCTTTCATGACAATAATCATATTTTTTTCCCTTGGTCTGTTGCGCTAAGACACGCATTATGACATGGATGTACTGATAAAAATAGATGCCGTGCGATCGAGCTTCTATTTATAGTCTTGGACGCAAGCGTGGTTAGAAACCGGGTTTTTTTACGATAATTCTGCGTCGCAGCCACCATATTCGGTAAACAACCCGGTTTCTTTAGTCGTCCATCCCTCTAGCAATTCACTATTGACTAATGACTGTTGACTAATGACTGAGGACTGAGGACTGATGACTTCTAACTTTTCGGCTTAGCCGCGCGCCACGCTTCCCGCATCCGTCCAAAATTGGTATTAAATTCTTCCCATCCCAGAGTGCTTCCTGAAGCTTCTTCATCCCAAGAAGCCGAGAGGACTCCATAGCTCAATCCAAGTACGCCTAGACCAAAACAGCCCATGCTTACCAACAATACCGCTGTGTTGGGCAAGTCAAACCAGCCCTTGCTGACTATCAAATAACTCACAAAAAATGTGGAAATTCCCAGAATAGTCGGGGCGCCGCAGAATACCGCGATGCGGGAAATCATGCGTTTGCTGACTGCTTCTGGGATGGATTGCGCCTGCGGGCCAGTTTTTTTGGTGGCTTTGGGCTGTTTGTCTAATTTTGGTTCTTCTGTGACTGTGCTTGCTTCGGTTTCTGGGGGCTTTTTAGCGGTTTTTTTCCGATTTGAGGCCGGTTCAAAGGGTAAGCGCTGGGTGGGTGGTTCGGAGGACATATTTTTTGTTTAACCTGAAATCTCGAACAATTATTCAATAAATCTTGGCGAGGGTTTACGCAACTCTGACGGTTAATCAACGGTTTGACACGGATTTGCGATCGGTGCGTAAATCCTGCTGGTGTTTGTCCAAGATTCTTGAATATTGTCGCAAATTTTCGCTTGGCTGTTTAGCCGCGAATGCCTAAACGGGCAATTAATGCTTTGTAGCGATCGACATTTTCCTTTTGCAGGTAGGCCAGCAGGCGCTTGCGGCGGCTGATCATCATCATCAAACCGCGCCGGGAGGCGAAGTCTTTTTGGTTGATTTTCAGGTGGGCGCTGAGTTTGCTGATGCGATCGCTCAGCATGGCGATTTGCACATCTGCTGAGCCTGTGTCGGTTTCATGGGTTTGAAAATCGCCCATGATTTCTTGTTTGCGTTGTTGTGTAAGTGCCATGAATTGAGTTTATGTTTTTTTGTACGATCGTCACAATCTGCGATTGTATCACAGATTGAGTAACTGAGGACACGGCAATGCCCAAGGCGGTTTCAATCCCCTTGGGGGGAAAGATGAATTGCGGCAATTAAAGCTAATAAAGCGTTTCAATCCCCTTGCGGGGAAAGGTGAATTGCGACGGTACGTAGTTGCGCTTCAGCGCTCTTATTGAAGAGTGCTTTTTGTTTTAATCCCCTTGCGGGGAAAGGTGAATTGCGGCGAAAACTGGCACCGAAGAAGTAATGAAAGAGGTATTTTGTTTCAATCCCCTTGCGGGGAAAGGTGAATTGCGGCATTGCGGCCGGGCTCGCACTGCTCGCGGCGATGGTGCTCGGGCTCAGTTTCAGTCCCCTTGCGGGGAAAGGTGAATTGCGGCTTTGGATATATTAGTAATAATTTAGATATTTTGTTTCAATCCCCTTGCGGGGAAAGGTGAATTGCGGCCTTGATGACCTCCCAGGGATGGATAACTACCCATCTACTAGGTAATAGTTTCAATCCCCTTGCGGGGAAAGGTGAATTGCGGCTCTATAAGACTCGGGCCCCAGTCTTGGGCATGAAGAATCCTCCACCTAAGTTTCAATCCCCTTGCGGGGAAAGGTGAATTGCGGCTTAAAGATCACATGCACCTTGGCAGCACCACTACCAGAGTTTCAATCCCCTTGCGGGGAAAGGTGAATTGCGGCATCACGTTATTCCCATCGTGAGACAGCGGGCCCTATATTAAGGTTTCAATCCCCTTGCGGGGAAAGGTGAATTGCGGCTGTGATAGCAATATGAAGTGATCATTGATTGCCTTAGGTTTCAATCCCCTTGCGGGGAAAGGTGAATTGCGGCGTGGTACTCCATAACCCATACAGATACCGATCTCGTAGCGTTTCAATCCCCTTGCGGGGAAAGGTGAATTGCGGCATTTACCTGTTTCAATTTGGAAACCGGGCTCTTTTACGAGGTTTCAATCCCCTTGCGGGGAAAGGTGAATTGCGGCTCAGGACTACTGGGGTGAGCTGCCTTTTGACTATTTACAGTTTCAATCCCCTTGCGGGGAAAGGTGAATTGCGGCAAAGTGCGAGGACTGCCCAGGTTGGCCCAAACCTAGTTTCAATCCCCTTGCGGGGAAAGGTGAATTGCGGCTCAAAAGGGTTACCACTCTCCCGATCCTAAAATTTTTACGTTTCAATCCCCTTGCGGGGAAAGGTGAATTGCGGCCTGTATAAATTTTGTAAAGATTGGACTTTTGCTCAAGGTTTCAATCCCCTTGCGGGGAAAGGTGAATTGCGGCTATTTGGAATCGCAAAGTTTGGCATCTGGACAGCCATGTTTCAATCCCCTTGCGGGGAAAGGTGAATTGCGGCTTTTGTTTGTCTAATTTTTAACCGCCCAGCTAGCCTGTTTCAATCCCCTTGCGGGGAAAGGTGAATTGCGGCGGCAGGTGTAGGCGGCCCTAACGCCGCACCTCAAACTCAAGTTTCAATCCCCTTGCGGGGAAAGGTGAATTGCGGCCTGCAAACCCTGCACCCTGTCAAACGGTGCACCCGGATGGTTTCAATCCCCTTGCGGGGAAAGGTGAATTGCGGCTGAATTTGAAAATGTTAAGGCAACAGAAACTATAGAGTTTCAATCCCCTTGCGGGGAAAGGTGAATTGCGGCCAAAACGCTGTGCATGTAGTTTCTGATAATGACCAAGTGTTTCAATCCCCTTGCGGGGAAAGGTGAATTGCGGCCGTCGATTGCTCGAACGCTTCGTCCCAACAAAAAAGAAAGTTTCAATCCCCTTGCGGGGAAAGGTGAATTGCGGCGCTTATCAGTTACCATCTTCAGAGTTTGAGTTTTAAGTTTCAATCCCCTTGCGGGGAAAGGTGAATTGCGGCTTAATCTCGGCCCTGCGACTGGCTTCAAAGCCTCCGATATGTCAATGTTTCAATCCCCTTGCGGGGAAAGGTGAATTGCGGCATGTCGCCAAGATGCTCGGCTATCCAGTCGGCTTGGGTTGGCGGTTTCAATCCCCTTGCGGGGAAAGGTGAATTGCGGCAGCGTCACGTAAGATTACCGAAGCTCAATATAACCAGGAGACTCGTTTCAATCCCCTTGCGGGGAAAGGTGAATTGCGGCTTAAAAGTACAGAAGGGGCTGAATCATATATCGCAAAGTTTCAATCCCCTTGCGGGGAAAGGTGAATTGCGGCTTCGTGGCGGCAAAAACAATGATCTGATCTCTGTAAGCCCCGTTTCAATCCCCTTGCGGGGAAAGGTGAATTGCGGCAAAAACAATGCAAGTAACAGTAAATCAAATCGAAGGTTTCAATCCCCTTGCGGGGAAAGGTGAATTGCGGCACGAGTTTAAACCTTATTCTGATACCTCGCAGTACGGAAGTTTCAATCCCCTTGCGGGGAAAGGTGAATTGCGGCCAAAAAGAGAATAGTACGAACAACAAAATTGTACAGTTTCAATCCCCTTGCGGGGAAAGGTGAATTGCGGCTGGATATCACCTGAAACGAAGCAATTTTGTGTTTTAACGAAGTTTCAATCCCCTTGCGGGGAAAGGTGAATTGCGGCGTGCTCAACTTTGGGACAGGTCAAATTGGCAATCAAACCTTTGTGTTTCAATCCCCTTGCGGGGAAAGGTGAATTGTGGCAGATGGATGGATTTTGATTGATGGAGAAATGGCACACGAACAAGAGTTTCAATCCCCTTGCGGGGAAAGGTGAATTGCGGCCTAATTCTTTGGACAGCTTTTTGTTAAATAGGGGTAACCATACAGGCTTACAACCAATTTCAACAATTACCAACTTACAGTCTAAGTTTCAATCCCCTTGCGGGGAAAGGTGAATTGCGGCTAGTAAAAAAGTAATTTTTGCCTATCTATTCTTGCCGCTTGAGGTTTCAATCCCCTTGCGGGGAAAGGTGAATTGCGGCATCAGAAAACAATTGAGTTAAAGACAAACCAATCAAGTTTCAATCCCCTTGCGGGGAAAGGTGAATTGCGGCAAGCCTTACCTATCGTGCTAGAACAGTTCACAGAGCAAGTTTCAATCCCCTTGCGGGGAAAGGTGAATTGCGGCAGCGTGATAATACGCTCAATCAATTGTGGACTACTGTTTCAATCCCCTTGCGGGGAAAGGTGAATTGCGGCACTACTGGTACTACCGCTGGTTGGTGTACAGTTACCACGTTTCAATCCCCTTGCGGGGAAAGGTGAATTGCGGCAGCAGTTGCAAGAGGGTCGAAACACGGGTGTAAAATGTTTCAATCCCCTTGCGGGGAAAGGTGAATTGCGGCTCCAGACTTTCATGAGGAAGCTGCAAATTTTGTGGCTAGTTTCAATCCCCTTGCGGGGAAAGGTGAATTGCGGCTTACGATCTCCGCACTACTTGTGCTACCCCTCACTGTGAGGTTTCAATCCCCTTGCGGGGAAAGGTGAATTGCGGCGTCACCTCGATGATGTAAGCCTCAAGGTAGCTGTAGTTGGTTTCAATCCCCTTGCGGGGAAAGGTGAATTGCGGCTCTGGTACGGTGCGTATAAGTAGTAGTACACCAAACCCTATCGTGTTTCAATCCCCTTGCGGGGAAAGGTGAATTGCGGCCCTGGAGTGTATATACGAGGCCATGCGCTTAATGGAGAGTTTCAATCCCCTTGCGGGGAAAGGTGAATTGCGGCTACCTCCCTCTACGAACACATCATGGATGCAGTAAGGGTTTCAATCCCCTTGCGGGGAAAGGTGAATTGCGGCGCTGTAACTGGATAGCGCACCCTCCGATGATGATAGGTTTCAATCCCCTTGCGGGGAAAGGTGAATTGCGGCAATACCATCGAGGTTCTGGGGGGGAACACCTTACCTGTTTCAATCCCCTTGCGGGGAAAGGTGAATTGCGGCTGCTAACCGATAAGGGTTACATATCATCCAGGTTTCAATCCCCTTGCGGGGAAAGGTGAATTGCGGCCTAACGACGGCAGGTGCCGCGCTACGGGCATTGGGATTAAGTTTCAATCCCCTTGCGGGGAAAGGTGAATTGCGGCTCCTTGACTTGAAACCCTTACCCAGTAAAGGCTCCAGAAGCGGTTTTCGACCACCTCTTATGCTCAGCTTGCTTTGGGACTCAAAATGAACCTCAAAAATGGCTGAAACCTTTACTGGACAAGACAACGGCCGTCTACACCAGAGAATCAGTGTTTCAGCCATTTAGCTTGAAGGTCGGATTGCCAAATGATTGAATTGCTAAAACACTACTTTAATCTATTCAATTTTCTAGGTACTGGCGCTATTGATTCCGGTAGTTATTCACACTGCACATTGCTTTAGCTCGTGTAAATTTCTAATTAAAATCCAGCAATTACAGAATAATAACCGAGATTTCTCGGAGTGTCAAGTGTCAAATCAAATACTTTCAGACAATAACCGAAGTAGCAGGTTTAGTCACCGGTGGGCCCAAACCCCAAGTTTCTACCTGCCCCAAAGTCCGCGCTGATACAGGATAAAAACGGATATTGTCTTCGTCCAAATTAACTCGTGCTCGCAGGCGAGTTCGCAACTCGTCAAACTGACGCCCAGAAACAGCACACTCAAAAACCGAATATTGCACCCACGTGCCGTAACCCGATAGCAAGTTGAAAACTTTCTTGCGCCGCTTGTCGCAAGGAATATCATACACCACAACGTAAAAATACATGATTTTTCGGCTGAGGAAAAAGTTAATTTTGACCATTCCGCGAGACTAAAGAAACCGGGTTTTTTCGATAATTTGAGGGCGACAGCGCACTATTTCCGGGAAAAACCCGGTTTCTGACCACCCCGCGAGACTAAAGAAACCGGCTTTTTTCGATAATTTGAGGGCGACAGCGCACTATTTTTGTTAGTCCTGGACGCAACTGCTACTCTTATGGGAGGCTCATTTTTAGGTACGTAGTTGCGCTTGGGCGCTCTTTCCTAAAATCTGTAAAGAGCGCTGAAGCGCAACTACGTACCTTGAAAAACCTGGTTTCTGACTATCCCTGCCTCCACGAGCATAAGTTTTGACAGCTACTAATAAATTCGATAAGGCTTGTACAGCATTTGCGGATTGTAAACAAACTGCTTGTAAGCCTTAACTTGCTGCACAAATAAATCCCATCGCGGCTGTTTTTCTCCCGAATCTGTTTGAATTTCTTCTTCCATGCGCTGTAAAAAAGCATGGAGAAATTTTGCTCTCCCGGAATCGTTCAAGAAACAGCCACTATTCCGATAAACAAAGTCGCGGGTGGCATCCATGACTTTTTTGTTGATCAGCGACAGCACTAAAGAATCGATAATCGGAGCGCGAAACTCTTCGATTAAATCTGAAGCTAAAGCAGCATGACGTTCGGAAGTTTGATGCAAACAAGCTTGATAAGGATCCAGTCCTTGGAGCTCGATTAAACAAAGTAAGTGATTCCAAAGAATTTGATATCCAAAGCTGAGCATGGCGTTAACCGGATTCCCTGGCGGACGGCGGGAACGGAAAACAAATACAAATTCGGGAACGGACAAACATTCGCCAAATGCTGAAAAATAAGTAGCTGCCCGGCTCCTTCCAATCCCATTAATCGCTCGATCGTTTCAGAACGAGAGGCTTTGTCGCTGAGACATTCTAAGCTTTTAATCGTGAAAGCAACTGTTTCTGAATCTAGGCGTTTTCGATGGATGCGCTGCAAGATAATGCGACTATCTTTCAATTTTGCAACGACAATTTGTTTGGCGGCTAATAAACGGTGGTGGAATTCGAGTTGCTGTTGATAGCGAACAAGTTGTCGGTAGCCCCGTTCTATGGGCAAGATGCGTCCGTAACAGTAGCCCATGCGAGAGAGATAGGCTATGGGTATGTTCCGCCACAAGCAAGTGCGAATTGCTTGGGTTGAAATTTGGGATTTGCCAAATACAAGGATTTGCTCTAAGAAGGGATTGATGAAAATTATGTTGTTGAAAGAAATTCTCTGCGGAGTTGCAATCTGTCAGCGGTTGAGTGTCCCGATTTCTTGGCAAAAGTATCGGGATATCGACTTCAGGAATTATTGAGAACTTCTCTATTTATCTATCAGCCTGAATCAGCTAGTTTTATGCAAAAAAACTCAGTGTTTACAAAAGTTAAATAGTATTTTGTAGGGGAATTTTCCGGGACATTGGTGTCAACAAACACGTCATATAGCGGTTTGCAGAAAGATGAGGTATGGCTGACAGCTTATATAAGCAATAAACTAAGAGGGCTGAAGCCCAACTACGTACCTTACCTTTGTGAGAAAGGCTATGTCTAGTAGGATTAGGTAGGTGATTATCGGCTCAAATAGGCGATCGCCTCACGAATCCAATCATCCGCATTAGCTTTTTTTGACAAGTTGCTGTCTTGACTGAGGGTTTGCAGCGCTTGCAAGACTTCCGCCGCAGTGTATCCCATCGCCAGCAAAATCATCTCCACTTCTTCTTGAATAGCTGCGGGGACTCCGGCGGCGACGGAAGTTGTCAAACCTGCTTCCTGTCTCCATTCGGAGAGTTTGCTTTTGAGTTCCAGGGCCAGGCGTTCGGCGGTTTTTGTGCCCACTCCCGGGGTTTTGGCGAGGATGCGGGTGTTACCGCCGACGATCGCCTGAACTAAATCTTGCATTCCTAGAGTGTCGAGAAGGGCGATCGCCAGTTGAGCACCCACACCGCTAACACTCGTCAACTGTCGAAACAAATCGCGTTCTGCCGTGCTACCAAAACCGTACAATACGATTTGGTCTTCCTTAACTTGCTGGTGGGTAAAGATTTGGGCAACTTCGCCGGATGCTGGTAATTGACCCGTCACGCGGGGTAAAATTTGGATGTCATAGCCAATTCCACTGACTTCGAGAGTCAAGATAACGCGGTTGCTGCCTTTAGTGATATTGGCGACTGTGCCTTTGAGATAGCTGATCATAGAGTTAATGGTACACCGATAGGGTAGCGCGCCTTTTAAAAGTGCGATCGGACTAATGCAAAAAAAATCGTTTTCTCCCGAATACATTAATAACTGCTAAGGGAAAGGTAGAAAAACAATTCTATCTTGATATTCATTTTCTTGGGATGCCAGAGCAGCTAAAATCAATTCTTCTAGGTTTTCGCCAATGCTTAAATTAGGATTTAGGATAAAAATCCCTGGGATGTGACGATTTACCGCCATATGTTCGGCTAAGTGCACTGGCATAGAAGTTCGGTTATTTGTCACCAAAACACAGTTATTATCTTCACACCAGTAGAGAATTTCTGGATCGAGAGTTCCTTTCGGTGGTGTTTCCGGTTCTCCCACTACTTTGACGGCGATATCTGGTTCTCGTTGCCTAATTTGATTGGGATAAATAGGATTGACATTTTCATCAATTAGGTATTGCAGGTTCATTGGCTACTTTTGGCTTTTCTTTCTGCCCTCAATTGGCGGAGCTTTTCAGAAACAGGCGGGGGATTAAGGCGCTGTTCTTCTCTCATTTTGTGACCGTGTTCTATCCAATTTCTGAGGTAATCACTCACAGGTTCTTGATTCTGGAGATAATACAGAATTGTCGCATAAACTTGTTCGAGGGTGAGGGAAGGATAAGTTTGGGCAATTTCATCAGGTGCGCGACCGCAATCGATGTAATCATAAAGGATTGTTTCAATGCCAATTCTTGTCCCTTTCAGTCGAATATCGCTGGGAGTGAGAAAGTTGAAATAATCTGTGAGCGTTTGGGTTGGCATAATTTTGCTGCATACTCAACATAATTTATTATATCACTGATATTTGCCCGATCGAACTTGGAGTAAACCGCTCGGCTGATTTTTCAATTCAAAATAAGATGCTGTTTGACAAAAGACAAATCCGTATTCCCAAAATTTACCACCAAAGCCACATTCAAATTTTCCAAGGATTTTATAAACCACATAATTTCATCAGAATTTTTACCTTCATAGTGATTGAACAAAATAGAAAATCGCTTTTCCAACTCAGGTTTAACTTTGCCAGAAAGCAGTAATATTTTCAGCAGCAAACCCATTGTCCGGCTGGGCCCGAGGTTGTATACCAAATCGTAAAAAACGTAGTGGTTGGGATGTTGGGAATTTTCTACCACTAAAAAGTTGAATAACTGGTTGCAAGTCCGAGCTAACAATATATTATTTAATTTCTCCGAGTTGTTTTCAGGAAATGTATTTTTGATGTATTTGTACAACTTGTCGTTAAATTGACGATTACCATATTCTGGTTCTACAGATGATATTAAATATTCATATAAATCCACTTTAAATGAGCTGTAGGATGGAGTCTTCCGGGCATCTCGCAAAAAAAATTGAGCCGATTCTTTGTGACTGCGATCGCCTGTTATTTTTCCAGCAAATTCCCTAACAGCTAAGTGCAGTTCCGCATCGTTCAAAAGTGTGGGATTTGGCGCCGGCTGCACAATTCCTATTTCTGTATTTCTCGGTTCAACCAAATAATTTAAATATTGAGACAAGTTTTTTTCAAATTGTCGCTGTCTTTGAATTTCCAGCTTTTTGATGGTTTTCTGGTCTTCCTCAACGCTGTCCTTGCTCAGCAAAGAATGCCCGTACAAATAAGGATACCGACAAATCAATTCGCCCAAAGGAGCATGACTATCTTGTTTCTGGGGTTGTGGCTCTTGTTCTACTGCTTTTACTAAGCGCTCTAGGGTCTGGAATTCGGCACTTTTAGTAAAGAATTCTATTTGTTCTTGCAAGCGCTTGACTATATAAAATTCCATCCCGAATCTGGGAGAAGTCTGTTTAAATAAAGCAACCAGATTTGCAATACTCAATTTGTGCTGTGAGTGCAATTGCCAGCGGTTGATGGGGATGTAGCAGCAGCGGTGGATGATATATTTAAACTCCCGATCCGATCGCTTGACGGAGATGATATTGTACAAAGTTGCTTCTATTTCGCGATCGGGGTAGCCCATACCGTCGATAAATAGTTTGCGGAACCGATCGATTACCTGTGCGGGGGATTCTCGTTCCACGCAGGAGACGATGTGATCGTACAATATCTGTTCGTTGCTCCCCGATAGAAAAGTATCTGAGGGCGGGGTGAGGATTCTCTCTGTATCGATGTCTGGACTGCTTTGTACAACTTGTGGGACAATGACTGTGGGTTTTTCTTTAAAAGTTCCAGGATTCAAGAACCAATAGTGTTCTTGACTTAATTGTTTGTTGGCCGCCCAATCCAAAGCTGACTGCAAACTTTCTCCTGTCAATAACTGCGAGTTATCTTCGCGATCGGAAGCCAGCCATGCTGCCAAGGCTTCGCGGTAGGGAGCCAGATTTCCCAGTTCTTTTTCCACCCAAAACTGATTGAAAACAGATTGATAAATTAGGTTGGAAACTATTAATTTACCATGAGATTTAACCACTAATCCTGAAAGTTGTAATTCAATTTGTTCGGGAGAATAATCGACAGCAACTCCTGGCGCTTCTTCCGGTTTTTGGGGGTCGGGCGGTTGCAAAATTTTCTGGTACAGCGTTAACAGTTTGGTGATGTCGCAGCGGCTGTGGAAAATGCGATCGCGAATTGCTGTCAAATGTGGGGGTTCGTCCCAGTCTTCCCAATTTTTAATAATTCTGTGTTTGAGCAGTTGTTCCACCTGTTCGGCTTCGCAATTTCTGCCAATAAAAGACCCGTATTCAAGCACTAATTGGCACAGTCTTTGAGTCAGAAAAGGTTGACCGTCCGTCCAAGTAAATATTTCTTGGAGCAGTTTTTGCGGGCGAAAAGCTTTGAGTGCCAATCCTTTTGCTAGGGGCACACTTTCGTGCAGTTGCAATCGAGTTAAATTAATCGGCCGTCCAATATTAAAAGGGTTGCAGCTTGGATCTCGGATCAGTTGTGATGGGGCTGCTACTCCGAAAACCGCAAAATTCAGGCGATCGTATTCTGGTTGCTCTGCTCGCTTGGAATAACAACCTCGAATCGAGGCAAAAAAATCGCTGGTACTGAAATTTAGACTGTTCGTGCTGTCAATGTCATCTATCAAAATGACTAAATTTTGCCGCAGTGACTTGAGCAAAACTTTTTCGATAAATATCTCCAATCGCTGCACCGGCGATAGCACTTCGCGATCGTTCCACCACTTGATCGCATCAAATCTGTTTGTGAGGCGCAAGCTGCTGGCGATGCGGTATACGATCGCACCATACCATTTTTCGAGGGAAATTTCTGGGCTGCTGATGCTTCTCAAGTTGACGGCTGCAAAGGCTGTACCTTCTGCTTGCAACCTTTTGGCTGTTTGCACTAGCAGGCTGGACTTTCCCATTTGTGGCGAACTCAACACGTAGCAGAAGTGTCCGGCTTTGAGTCCTTCGTAGAGTTCGCTGTCTGCCGATCGCCTGACATAGGTGGGCGCACCGGCAGGCAAATATCCTCCGACTTGATATGGGTTGGTTGAGTGGACTTCTGCTGTCATCTGCGAATTCATCAAGATGGTGCGCCCCTGTGCTGTGCGATCGAAAGGTTACAAATTGCAATAATTATTATTGCCAGCTTATACTATTTTAGACTTGAGATTGGCTAATGACTTATTGAATAAGGGTTTGGAGTTTACCTACAGTTGCGTTCTTTTTTTGAACTGATATTACTGCGGTTGAAAATTTTGTGACTCTTTCTCTATTGTCTACTAACTCACCGTTCTTCTTCTCAATCTTTACCGTATCTTTGCAACCAACGCTAAATGCAGCCAGGAGGGCGATCGTACCCCGGCACCTTTTTCTTTATACTCGTTCGCATCATCATCTGAATTTTTACTCAACCGGATTGAAAACGCCTAAACGCCATTTGGTTTACATTTTTTTACAATCATACTTTAAAATTCACCCGATGGTATGATGTTATTAGGGAAACTCATAACCGCAGCGCCTTTGAGGTTCTGCCTTCAGTTCTGCGATCGCGATCTGGCTACCGAATGCCGTCCTGTCCAAGGACTGGAATGGCTGCCGCCAATAAAAAACCCCAGCGTTTGGCTGAGGACTGCTTGAGTGGGAGATATCGTTAATCTGCGTTTTTTTTAGTTGACTTAGATTGCATGGAATTCCATGCCGCTGACACTTCCCCAGCTTTCGCGTGGGGGAATTTTTAAGGACAAACTTTTGGGGATAAATCCACCACAAGTTTAATTCTTAAAAGCGCTGTCAGTGCGCTGCTAGCCACTGGCTCAACGATTAAAGTTAAGTTTGTGGCTAATTGTAGTAGAAGATGCGCCCTGATGAATTAACTACCCGATAGATGAGCACCCTGATGGCATAACTCCCTGATGGATCGACGCCCTGATGGCCTTAGCCCCACTACCCAAAAAAATCTGGTTGGTGGATGATCGTGGACATAAGTAACACGTCACTTCCGGCGTTTCCGATCGCTCTTCGGGTGTGCCTGTCTGTATTGATTATGGCAGGCAGATTTATCAGAAGACAAGTGGGCTATTGCATCAACCCACTTCTGACAGATCGGTAAGCCAAAAGGTGTCTATCTACGTTAAATCAGGGTCATCGAACATGAAAAACAGCATCTTAGTATTAGCGGTAATTGCCTCCGGTGGCATCGGCTTATTCCATACAGGTAGCGCCCGTGCTTCTGCGATCGTCCCACAATCTTCATCAACCAGCAGTTTGACGGCTTGGGAGAGTCGTCCCGACATTAACTACACTGGAACGAATGAAGATGGTGAGCAAGAAGAAGTAAAAACAGGCAAAGGCAGGAAATAATTAGCCCTCTCAGGGTTCGCCGGCGCTGCGGTTGCGATCGTGATTGTGTTTGTGGTGTGTTTGTTGTCGCAACCACCTTGGCTCAAGGGGGTGAAAACTCGCTCGGAATACTCATTCTACCTAATCCGAGGGGTTGAAGTCAGAACGGTGAATGAGAAAATAAACAGGTAAGGCGAGTCTGTCGGTGGAGTTTCCCCGCCTATCAACTGCCTTATCTTCTGATGTTCGGGATTCGGATCTGGCACAATCGTATTTCATCTCGTAAAAACCCAATGGAAAATACTCTCGAAACTACCCGCAGACAGCGCGTATTGACAAGAACCCAGGAACGGCGTCAGGCGACACCCAAAGAAAAACAGTTAATTCACCTGCTGGCCAATATGGCTTGCAGTTTGATTAACTATGACTACAAACACTCAGCGGGGAAGGAAACTCTCGCGCCTTCGGAACGCAAGCGTTTAGCGGAATGGCACTACCTGCGAGTTCAGCAAATTCGCCGGATCGAACGCTCGTTGGAGCCCGTAGCGACCCTCAAGCGCGTTTACTACAAGAGCATCCTGAGTCCGAGGGATCTGAAGTCTTTGAAGCTTCTGTGGCTTGAGGATGACAAAAACCGCGTCAAACGGGTCGATCCTGACTTGGACGACATCCTGAGCTCCGCTTTGGATCGGGGAGATACTTTGAAACAGCTATTTCACTCGATCGAATCCAAGGAACGGATCTTTGCGGAAACTCCTCGCCCCGGCGTTGTACCGCTGTGGGTGAAGGAGTGGGAAGACTCGGAATATGACATCAACTTTTTTCCGCCTTCGTTCTCTGCATGGGTTTCCATCGTGGACGATTAGGTTGGAAGAGAAACGGTTTGAGATAGCAGCGATCGCCAAAATGAGATGATTAACCTTTGGTGATGGCTGCGATGGGCTGTCGAGTGTGCGATCGAGCTGGAATAGGCGACATTGCGCGCAGACATCCGAGTACAGAGAAGTAAATCGAAGTCAGTACCATTGTACAATGGGGGAAAACCAGGGCTTCAGCTAATTGCTGATAGCTGATAGCTGATAGCTGATAGTTTCCCATGACTGACTCGATTTCTACTTCTCCATTAGACTCGGCCGCCGATACAGCCGAACTCCGCTCACAGTTGAGGTCGGGTTCAGAGAAAACTCAACTGCAACTGCTGCAACAACACATAGCAGATGCGGGTTGGGATGTATTGATGGAATTTTTATTAGAGCGCCAGTCGGAGGAACCGACGGCGGTAATGGGTAAGGTTTACCAAATTCTTTATAGCGCTGACTCTCCGAGAGCGAGTGAGTTTTTGCGATCGAATTTTCCGACGGGAATTGTGCCGCTGCGATCGGACTCTAACATTGACTACACTCCGCTGCAACAATTATTGGCCCTACAGGAATTTCAAGAAGCCGATCTATTGACTTTAAACAAACTTTGTGGGTTGGCGGGCGAGACAGCTTCGGCGAGAAAGTGGCTGTATTTTACAGAAGTTGAAAGTTTGCCCGTGGCAGATTTGCAAACAATTAATACCCTGTGGAAAGTGCATTCCGAAGGCAAATTTGGCTTTTCGGTACAGCGGGAAATTTGGCTGAGTTCGGGCAAGAATTGGGATAAGTTGTGGCCGTTAATTGGCTGGAAGAAGGGGAATAATTGGACGCGGTATCCGCAAGAGTTTATTTGGGATTTGAGCGCGCCTAGGGGTCATTTGCCGCTGTCGAATCAGTTGCGGGGAGTGCAGCCGTTTGCGGCTTTGATGGCTCATCGGGCTTGGGTGAAGTAAGACGGCGGTTGAAACCGCCAGAAAGTCAAACAAAGATCCGACGGCGGTTGAAACCGCGTCTACACAAACGATGTCCGCCTCCGCGGACTTAAGAGAATAATGTAAAACGTAATTTTCACCGCCTATTCTTCAACCGGCGTCCGGCTTGTTTTGTTTGTATAGCCGCGGTTTCAACCGCCGGGTCTTTTTTTTGGAATATTGGGAAATTTTGTATAATTGATATTTGAATTAATCAGCGAGAGGGCTGGGAGTCATGGTAGGAATCGGAACCAAACTGACTTTAGAAGAATTTCTAGCTTGGCCAGACCCAGACATATATTATGAGTTTGTCGATTGAGGGCGATCGCTCTTTTCGGTTAGCTGGAGCGATCGCAGCGAGTGCAAGATGTCAGTTATACTTCGATGCGGATTTTGACGGTAGCACCAAAGGCTTTTCTGAAGGCTGATTCAATGTCGGGTAGTTTTTGAATTGCCATTAGCAAAAGTGCTGTTGACGATACTTTAATTCTTGCTTCCCCATCATTGAGAGCAACGAGTTTACCGTGCTGTCGCATGAGTTCTTTAGTAGTGCGTGGTGATATGTGAAGTAGCACAGTTTTCCATGTTAGGTCTAGCATTCCTTGGATTGCTTCTTCCATTTGCTTGAGGGTGTCCATTTTTTTAGGTAAAACGCCTGGTAGTTCTAGTTGTTTTGGGTAAGCTTGATGTTTCAAAGTCATGATTGTTCTACTCATCTAGGGTAAGTGATTGACTGCGGGGCAAGTAAGTTAGTTAACTTTTTGCTGTCCGCATCTTCAGAATGCCTGATGTGTAGGGGTTTCAACGCTTGACTTTTTGACTGACTTTTTGACTGACTTTTGACTGACTTCTGCTACTGCTGCAAAAATGAGTCAAAATTGAAGCTAATAGGAGCTAGTTAGAGGGCAAGCATGGTGGCTACAATCAAAGCATCGAAAGAAGGACGGGAAAAATTTAAGGAGGCAAGAGAAAACAAGAGATGGAATCAAGAAGCTGATGCTTTGCTTACTCAAAGTGGTGTTCGGCGCTCAACCGTGCAGGCACTAGAGCAAGGGAGAAACATTAGGCAGGAAAACTTTGTCGCACTTTTCAAGGCTGTCGGGATAAAAAACTGGGAGACATACGTTGATAACAGCGCAACTCAGGCTTCATACATGGAGTTTTTGGTCTGTGATGATGGCTGGGTAGGTCGGGAGACACTAATTGATGAATCGATCGAGAAGGTGTGCGGATCTTGTCGAGTCTTACTTATAGTTGGCATTACTGGTATCGGTAAAACTGCTTTGGCGGAACGTGTCGTTCAGGAATTGCGAGGAGATTGGAGGGAACACAGGGATAATTTTGAAGATGAGAAAAAAGTTTCAGATTTTGCCAGCGTCGCGCTGCAATGGCTGGAGAAGTGGGGAGAATCTGTCCCAAAAGACGATCGCAAACCAGAACAATTATTACGGCGGTTAGTCAAACACCTGCGCGAAAATCGGTATTTAATCCTGATGGATTCTCTTGAGTACCTATTGACAGGGAATGCAGAGGATGGCTGGGGTGATTTTGCTGATGAGTGGTGGGGTAAGTTTTTTGTAAGTTTCTTGGCAGAATCAGATTGTCAAAGTCGATTTATTCTGACTTCTCAGGATTTGCCAACTAAGTTTGAGAAAGCGGAGTGCGATCGCTATAAAAATCGTTGGTATTGCCAACTTTTGAAAGGATTAGAAATACCCGAACAAGTGGAGTTATTTCAAAAAGCTGAACTGGATGGCGATTTGGAACTAGCACACAGTCCCCTGCGAGTAATTGGAGAAGTTTATGACGGGCATCCTTTGGCTTTGCGGACGATCGCTGGAGAAATTAAAGAGTCTTATGGTAGGAAAGTCAGTGCTTACTGGAAAGAGAATAGCCGTTACATTGAAGAGGTGAAAGAGGCTATTGACGAAGCTCGCGATCGAGGAATAGTTAAAGGAGATGAGGATAGGTGGCAGTTAGCATCATACACGAAAGTCTTGCGAAGGAAAGTTAAGGAACGGATCGATCGGACATTCGATCGTTTAAAAAATGATGCGTATGATGCTTATTGTTTACTTTGTATGGCTTCGATTTATCGATGCGAAGTCAAGGAAACTTGGTGGCTGATTAATTTAGAAGATGAGGGTTATAGTGAGGAACAGCAAAAGGCAGCAATGCAAACTCTGCGCGATCGCTATTTAGTTGAAGATGGAGGAATTGATGATGAAGATAATCGGCTGGTGGGACAACATAATTTGATCCGCAGTGTGGCGATCGATCGCCGATTGATGCTACCAAAAAACTGAAGAAATTGGATAAATTCACCATGACAAATAACCTGACACCATCGGGAGATAAGGTTTTGGAACAATTAGGTATCAATCCTCATAATCTCAGTGTCCATTTTCCAAATCGCGAGCAGCGGCTTCAGTACAGAGCAGTTGTACAGTGGCTAACTGATTATAAATCGAAGCCGGGTGCTTCCAATTTAGAGAAAGTAAAGGGATACTTGGAAGCGTTTCACCATCTTTGTCAGGTGGAAGATTGGATACGAAGTAGCAAAATTATATCAACTCAACTCGATACACATACCAATGACGAATTGCATCATCAATTATTACTCTGGGGCTACTATAGGGAACTGATTGAGCTGTACAACCAACTTTGGGGCAAATTAAGCCTTAATCATGATGCTATTTTTATCGCCAATCTTTGCAATAATTTGGGCAATGCTTACTATGGACTAGGAAAATATTTCCAAGCAATTGACTATTATCAACAGAGTTTAAGTATTGCACGGGCAATTCGCGATCGCGAAGCTGAGGGAAGGGCACTGGGAAATCTGGGCAATGCTTATAATTCGCTAGAATACTATCTCAAAGCGATTGACTACCACAAACAGAGTTTAAGTATTGCAAGGGAAATCGGCGACCGCAACGGTGAGGGATGCGCGTTGGGAAGTCTGGGAGATGCTTGCAATTCGTTGGGAAATTATGGCCAAGCCATCGAATATCTCAAACAAAGTTTAGTCATTGCAAAGTCAATCGGTAATCGCAACAGTGAGGGATGCGCGTTGGGAAATCTGGGAAAGGCTTACAATTCGTTGGAAGATTATCCCCAAGCCATTGAGTATTTCCAGAAGAGTTTAACTATTTTCCAGGAAATTGGCGATCGCAACGGTGAAGGAAAAGCACTGGGAAATCTAGGACTTGTTTGCGGTTTGCTAGAAGATTATACCCAAGCCATTGAGTATCTCCAACAAAGTTTAATCATTGCAAGGGAAATTGGCGATCGCAACACTGAAGGAATCACACTGTCAGATATGGGAGTTGCTTACTATTCTCTAGGAAAATATGCTGAAGCCATCAACTATCACCAACAGAGTTTAACTATTGTACGGGAAATCGGACAACGCCACGCACAAGAGCGGGCTTTACTTAATCTAGTCAGAGCTTTCTGTGCTTTAAGAAAGTATGACAAAGCAATGGAATGCAATCAGCAGCACTTAGCTCTCATCCAATGAACTTAACAGTAGCTGAAACTATTGATTTATGATGAGAGATTAAGATGCGATCGCCTCAAAAATGATTAAGAGCGATCGCTCACAAGCCTAAAATCACACCTAGGGCTACTGCCAGCTCATCCATAAAATTTTCATCTAAATGACCGATTACCCTAATAACCCTGGATTTGTCGATGACTCGAATCTGTTCGCAAAGTATTACTGAATCTTGATTTAAACCCCCAACTCCAGATGGAACAAATACATGAGAAGGTAAAAGAGCGCGACGAATTTTAGTAGTAAACGGTGCAATAATAGTATGAGGACTTACTGCATTAGCGCGATCGATCTGTAAGATGACAACAGGTCTTATACCAGCTTGCTCCGTACCAACTACCGGATTCAAATCGCATAACACGACATCTCCTCTTGTATATGTTGGATTTACTGATGAAGCTGCTACCATTGAACCTCTCCACGGGCTAACTTTTCTTCGTAGGCTTCTAAATTCTTTAAATAGTCAGAAAAGTCTGATTCAGTAAGCTGTGGCAATTCACTGTTGTATTTGAGGAGCAAAAAGTCTATGAAATCATTCACTTCTTGAACAAGCGACTCTGGTAGTTGGCTAATTTTAGAAATAGTTGCCTCATAAACAGTCATATTTTTACCTATCTATCTTATTCACTTCTTTCAATTATAGCCTAGGAAGCAGTTTTTTAAATCCAGAACTCAAAGACTTTCATTGAGCTGTTTTTGTTCTCCTTCCGGCTGCACTTGCTTCTGCAAACTAATTTTGTCGCCCACTTCATAGCCAGAATTAAAACCGGCTTCGCTGCTGATTTGAGAATCTGTTCTCGTTTTAACTTTAACCCCTCGGCTTTCTAAATAATCGGCGATCGCCAGTTGATTCTTTTCAAACATCGATCGCACTACAATAGCAGGAGTACCCGCCGTATCAGCCGAGCCAGGAATCCCCGACTCCTCCATCTCCCGCTTTTGTTCCAGCAGCCTTTGCCGCAACCTTGTCGCGCATCCCACCCGAAAAGCATTCAGATACGCCAGTCCCCTGCCATTTCCTTTGCGGTATTTCGCCCTTTGCTCGATCGCAGAACTCAAATACTCATACAAGTGCGTGCAAACAATCAGGTTGGTAGAACTTCCCACCAAAAACATACTACCAGTATAAGTGTTCCGCATACCAGTACAACCGTTAGCTTCAGCAATTCCCGACAGCAGCATCATTTTCCAAGTGACGAATTTGGATGTTGTTTCAACTGAGTTTTCCTCAATCTCTTCTTGGTGATTCGGGCCTAAATCGGCGAGATCCAGATTGTACTGTGCTAGTAAAAGGGAAGCTTTTTCGGCCGCAGCAGTCGATTCGTTTTCATTGGATGAGGTGGCGAGGGCTAACAGCTTTTTGATTTTTTCGACAATACTTGTGTCTGCCATTTTTCGATCGGTTTTGGGTGAGGGTAGGCGGTGGTAGAGATTTGGGGATGTTTGTATTTTAATGGAGTTTGGAATGTGCGATCGATCTTTTAAGATTTTTTTTACCGCAGAGGGCGCAGAGGGCGCAGAGGAAGAGAGGATAGAAAGAAGTTTGCAATTTATGGGTGGATTGGTCTATTATTCGAGGATTTGTAGGACTGATATCGATTTCTTAAGATTTTTTTTACCGCAGAGGGCGCAGAGGGCGCAGAGGAAGAGAGGATAGAAAGAAGTTTGCAATTTATGGGTGGATTGGCTTACTATTCGAGGACTTCTAGGACGGATTTTGGCTGCAATTTATCTTTAAACCAAACAACTTTTGCAGGAACTTCTTTGACATTTACTCCGGCTTTTTCTAGATTTAGCCGTTCGGAAATAGCTAAAATCAAGTTGTCGCATCCAGATTTGTGTACTTGTGCAAATTTCTTTTGCAAATACTCGGGCCGCCAATAGCCGACTATTTCTAATATAAATACTCGTCCGTCGGGATGGACTAACCGAAAGTCGGGAATCATCACGCTTCCGGGAATCGGAATTAGATCGACTTCTCGTTCGAGTTTCCACTCGGTTTTTAAGCCGTCCCAGCGATCGGCAAATGCTGCCTCTAACATACTATCATAGGGCTTGCCTGGGGGATAGTGGCTGACTAAACCGCAGTCGGAATTTAGGGTAAATTTACCTGTTTTGACAACGCCGCTGAAAGCATCTTTGGTTTGCAGGGTTGAGTGCATGCTCCACTTGGTAACGTGCAGGAGTGCGGGTAGCATTTTGGCGAGGGCTAAGCCGTAGCGAGTGCTGGGTTTGAACAAGCTTGTGGGGCCGTCGATTGTGAGGGTAAATCCGTGGTCTGCGTCGCCTTCGATGTAGGTCATTAATTGAAATAGTTTCAGATAGCGAAATAGGAGTTTGTATTCTCCGGGATCGTTGCGGTGGGCGGTTAATTGGACTTGACTTGCTCGGTAAAATATGCCTTGGACTTGGGAAAGGTTGTATCTGTGAAGCAGGTTTTCCGGTGTTGGTGCGTCAAATTGGGTGAGGATTTTGTTTTCGTTTAAATCGGCGTACAAACCTGTTTTGATTTCCTCGGTTAAAACTTCTCTGTTTAAGTCTTGGCTGAGCTCTGTGGCTACGGTTTCGAGGGTTATTTGGGTGGATTGTACGCTGGGAGTCGATCGCGCGGACAACGCAAATACCCGCTGTCGCAAGTCCGATGGTTCTAAGGGACTGATGACTTCCAAGGTGCAGAAACCGCCTTTGAGGAGGTGCGCTAATCCCCGTTTCAGCCGATAGTCGGGGCTGTCGCCTTCTAACTCTAGCAAGCGTCCGTCGAGTTCGCCTTGGGTTTTGCCGATCGACTCTTGGAAGCAGTTTATCATTTCGGTAGCTGCTTCTAAGTTTTTAGCATCTATCTTAAGGCGTAATGGGATAATTGATTCGCCATTTTGGCGGTGGCTTAATAAATCGGTGGGTAGCATTATAGTTTTATTTTTAACGAACCGCGAAGGCGCGAAGGGCGCGAAGGGAAGAAGGAAGAAGGAAGAAGGAAGAATTTAGGCGTGCTACCAGGGAATGTCATCATCATCTCCCCATTTTGTGGGTGATTCTGCTGCTTTTTTTGTTGTCTTGGGAATATCATCGTCTCCCCATTTTGCGGGTGATTCTGCTGCTTTTTTTGTTGTGTCTCGGTTGACTCCGTAAATGGGTGTTGGTTTGACAGTTTCTAATTTCGGATATTCGGTTGGTGGTGGTTCTATTTGTTGTACTTTTGGTTGGGGTTTGTGAACTTGCATTCCGCCTCGCCGGCGCTGAGATGTTCTTTCTTCGCTGGTGTCTTCGGTGACGACTTCGTAGAGAATTGCTAGTTTGTTTGCATCGCTGCTTTTGCGGAGAACTCTACCTAATCTCTGGATGTATTCCCGTTCGCTACCAGTGCCTGAAAGTATGATAGCAATTCTCGCATCGGGAACGTCTACTCCTTCGTTTAATACGTGGGAGGCGACTAGGGTTTTGTATTCGCCGCTGCGAAATTTAGCGAGGATTTCGTGCCTTTCTTTGACTGGGGTTTGGTGGGTAATTGTGGGGATGAGAAATTCTTGGGAAATTCGGTAGACTGTGGCGTTGTCTCCGGTGAAGATTAGGGTGCGCTGCGGAGAGTGTTCGGCTAGTATTTGAGCTAATATTCGCAGTTTTCCTTCGGTACAAAGGGCGATTTCTTTGGCTTGGCGGTGGGCGATCATGGCGCGCCTTCCTAAGGGCGATCGCGCGCTGGCCATGATAAACTGTTTCCATCCTTCGAGGCTGGATATTTTGATGTTGGACTGTTTGAGGAAGTCGTTGCGAATGTTCATGGCTTCGCTGTAGCGGTCGGTTTCTTCTTTTGACAGTTTGACCATGATTTGAACTATTTTGTGATCTGCTAAGGCGTCGCCTGCTAAATTTTCGGGTTTTTTGCTATATACTGTCGGGCCGATGAGAAAATGCAAGTCGCTGTGGCGTCCGTCTGTGCGATCGGGTGTTGCTGTCAGTCCGAGTCGAAAAGGCGCGATCGCATATTCGGATATTACTCGATAAAAGTCGGTTGGTAAATGGTGGCATTCGTCAAACACTAGCAAGCCGTATTTATTCCCTAAGGTTTCGGCGTGAATGCTGGCGCTGTCGTAGGTTGCGACTAAAATTGGCGTTTTGTCCCGCGAACCTCCGCCCAACAATCCAATTTCGATTTCGGGAAATGCTGCTTTTAAATTGGCGTACCACTGGTGCATTAAATCGAGAGTTGGTACTACGACTAATGTACTGCGACCTGTGACTTGCATGGCTAATTGTGCCAGATAAGTTTTGCCGGAAGCCGTGGGAAGGATGACTACTCCTTGGCTTCCTGCTTCTTGCCAAGCTGCGAGGGCTTCTTGTTGGTGCGGGTAAGGCTGCATTGCCACGCTGGGTACGAGTTCGAGTAGTTCGTAGCCCCGGGCTTCGTCGGTGAAGTTGGTACAGTCGGCCTGAAGCGATTCTACCAGCGGGCGGTAGTGAATTGCTCGAATTCGGTATTTTTCGACGCGATCGTCCCACGTCGCAAAGTCCACCCAGTCTCGGCCTCTGGGCGGCGGGTGCAGCACGAGCGTTCCGCGATCGAATGTTAATGTTGGTATGCGTGGCATTTTTTGAGCTAGGGGGCGAGTTATGCCTGTTAAATTATAGGCGATCGATAAAATATCTTGACACCAGACTCTCTATAAGTTAGTTTTTTTTTAACCAAATCTATTCAACCACAATCTACTTTATACTGTTAGGGGCTGTTTGTTGAGATTTTTACCATTTTCTTAGCAGATAAGTTTGCGAAACTGTCAAAAGTTTGTAGTCAGGACTTTAGGGGAGCATCTCAGTTTTGCAAGAAGCATTTTTAAAGAGCGGACTCTACTGACGCACTACGAACCCTTTTTTGAGCGGGGCAGCACTGTAAATTCAAAACTGAGATGATCCCGGACTTTAGTCCTTGCTAGTGAGTTGGTAAGAAAGGACTGAAGTCCTTACTACGAACCTGGTAAGAAAGGACTGAAGTCCTTACTACGAACCTGGTAAGAAAGGACTGAAGTCCTTACTACAAACCTGTTTCTAAAGATTTTTGCAACGATCCGAGTTCACTTATTATCAGAAAAATATGTTTGACTTTATCAGACACAAACAAAATTTTTTCAACGCTACTGAGGGCTGGGATAACGATAAATGGAGCAATTTAAATGAAAATCCCTTCGTGATTTCTTCCCCAATTCTTCAAGATTGTCACGTTAAGAATTGTCGCTTAGTTGAAAGTCGGCCGAAGATGTTGGAATATCTGCCTAAAAATAGTGTGGTGGCTGAGGTGGGCACTCAATACGGGCGCTTTGCTGAGAAAATTTATTCTATTACAAAACCCCAAAAACTGCATCTCATAGATTATAGTTTTGACTTGTTTAAAGAAGAGGTAAGTCAAAAACAAAAAAATATCTTTCAAGAGGGTATAGAAAACGGCTCTATCGAACTTCACGAAGGCGATTCTTCGACAATTTTAAGCAGCTTTCCTGATGAGTATTTCGACTGGATATATATCGATGCTGACCACGCCTATGAAGGTGTGTGCAAAGATATTCAGCAAGGCTATTCTAAAGTCAAGCCCCACGGCATGATGGTTTTTAACGATTATACGAATTGGTCTGTAGGTGAGTTCATACCTTACGGTGTGGCGAGAGCGGTGAATGAGTTTTGTATCGCAAATAACTGGGAAGTAGTATTTCTAGCGCTTCAGTCTCTAGGCTATCACGATATTGCGATTAAGAAAAATACCTGGGAAAAGGAGGTGCGAATTCAGTTACAGGAGGCTAAGTCAGAGTTGCAGGGTTCGCAAGCTCGGATGCAGCAGCTTGAGTTAGAGTTAGAGCAGGCTAAAAGGGCGATCGACTTTATGGAAAATGATAAATTTTGGAAATTGCGATCGCAATGGCTGAAAATCAAAAATTTGTTTTCCTAGCTGAGTCTGATTTCCGAATCTACAATCTACAATGGTATTATCCCAGCGGGGATGGTTTTTAGGTTAGGACTTACGCACGAGTGGTGAGAAACCGGGTTTTTTCTGAAAATCCTTCGTTGTTACCCGCAGATTGGGTAAAAAACCCGGTTTCTTTGGTCTGGATGCGTCAGTCCTGTAGGTTAAATTCGATCGACATAAGCCTGAGATTAGAGGTATAGATGGAAATAGGCGTCCCCAAGGAAATCAAAGATTTGGAGTTTCGAGTTGGGCTCAGTCCAACCAGTGTCCGGGCTTGTTCGGACAAAGGCCACACAGTTTTTGTCGAAACCAATGCTGGTGCTGGGGCCGGTTTTGCCGACGAGGACTACCTTCAAGCCGGGGCTAAAATTGTCTCAAAAGCTTCAGATGTCTGGAACCGACAACTAATTGTTAAAGTTAAGGAACCCCTACCTGCTGAGTACCCGCTGATTGAAAAAGAGCAGTTGCTATTTACATATTTGCACTTGGCTGCCGATCGCACATTAACCGAGCACTTAATCAGCAGCGGAGTCCAGGCTATCGCCTACGAAACCGTCGAACTCCCCGACAGAAAATTGCCGCTGCTGACACCGATGAGCATTATTGCAGGGCGTTTGGCCGTGCAGTTCGGTGCTCGGTTTCTGGAACGGCAGCAAGGTGGCAGAGGCGTACTTTTGGGGGGCGTACCGGGGGTAAGACCGGGCAAAGTTGTAATTTTGGGCGGCGGAATCGTCGGCACAGAAGCAGCCCGCATTGCTGTAGGAATGGGCGCTAGGGTGCAGATTTTGGATGTAAATGTCGATCGGCTCGCTTATTTAGAAACTCTATTCGGTTCCAGAGTAGAATACCTCTACAGCAGTCCTTTGCAAATAGAAGCAGTTGTTCCCGATGCTGACTTATTAATCGGCGCAGTTTTAGTCTTAGGAAAAAGAGCTCCGGTGCTACTTTCGCGCGAATTTGTCGCCAAAATGCAGCCCGGTTCTGTAATTGTTGACGTAGCCGTCGATCAAGGTGGCTGCGTGGAAACTTTGCGAGTAACTTCTCACACCAATCCTACCTATGTAGAGGAAGGAGTTGTGCATTACGGCGTACCAAATATGCCGGGTGCCGTGCCTTGGACTGCAACTCAAGCTTTGAATAACAGCACTTTGCCTTATGTTTTGCAGTTGGCAAATAACGGGATTAAAGCTTTGGAAATGAATCCGAGTTTGGCGAAGGGTTTGAACGTGCAGAATCACCAATTGGTGCATCCGGCTGTGCGCGAAGTTTTCCCAGATTTAGCTGATTAATACCATTTTTATAACAGTGTACAACACTCTTCGACCCCCCTAGCGCCCCTTGCTAAGGGGGGGAGAAGAATACTGTTGCATTCTTTTTTTCAATTGGTATAAATTGTATTTTGGTGCGGGCAGGATGCCTACCCACAACAAACTTAATGTGTTGTGAAATAGGCATCTAAATTGTCTTTTGGTGCGGGCAGGATATCCAACCCCTACTCCCCACAACAAACTTGATCTGTTGTGGAATAGGCATCTTGCTTGTTCCCCAAAAAAGTGGAATGGGCATCTTGCCCGTTCCCAAGATGGGACAATATGAACGATAGGAGTTACCGATGCTTTAGCAAGTCTCAAATATCCAGTTTTGCCAAACCCAAATACCGCAAACCTTCGGGAGTTACGTCAAACCGGCAAGGCAAAACTTCCACACCTTCACTCATCGCCTGTCTGAACAATTGTCCGTAAAGGCGATCGGCATTATCGCCCGGAGCAAAATCCGTACAATCGCCGCGATTAATAAAATACAGCATTACAGCCCTCGAACCCTGCCGCACCACATCGATCAATTCTCTCAAATGTTTCTGTCCCCTCTCCGTCACTGTATCGGGAAATAAAGCCAATGTATCTTTGACATAAGTTGTATTTTTAACTTCCAGAAAAATCGGTTTTTCCCCACCAGTCAGCCAGAAATCAACTCTACTTTTTTTATCTTTTCCATAAACAACTTCCGGCTGAATTAAACTATAATTTCCCAACTCAGGAAACAATTGCAATTCCAAAGCTAATTTAATTACTCGATTTGGCAGTCCGGTATTAACTCCCACCCAAGTTGGCACAGTATCGCAAACTTTAATTAATTCCCAAGTGTAAGCTAATTTGCGTTTGGGATTGTCGCTGGGAGATACTAGCACGGGATTGCCGGGAATTAAAACACCAGTCATCGGCCCCGTATTCGGACAGTGCGCGGTGATGATTTCTCCCGAATCTAATTCGATTTCGGCGAAAAATCGTTTGTACCGCTTGATTAAAGTTCCGGGCAAAAGAGGAGGATATTTGTAAATTAAGTCAGTCATGGGGCCTGGGGCATTAGTAAATAGACATAATTATTGTAGGGGCGGGTTAACCAACAATACCAGCCAATAATTGACAATCTCAAAAACCCGCCCCCACCCAACCGTAAATCACTGTCAACAGTCAACCGTCAACTGTCAACTGTTTATCTTCTTTTCTCAACTGATTAATCTCATCATTCAAAGACTGATTTGACTGACCTTTCATCAACTGTTTCATCTGCACTTTAAAAGCTTCCACCAGTTCGGGACTGGCTTGTGTTTGTTGCCAAGAAGCGCGGGAATTTAAGCGATCGCACCAAGCCTGCAATTTGGGGTAATTTTCCAACGACAGGCCTAGCTCGGGCAACCAAGGCACGGAAACACCAGCCACAACATCCGCGAGGGTAATCGTGTTACTGCCACCAAAAAAAGCTCGATCGCCCAACAACTCCTCAAAAAAGCTCAATACCGCCGCCACTTGCTGCCCGGATTTTTCCAGCTTTTCCGGGTCGCCTGCACCGCCGAAAGTCTGACGGACAAAGGGACTCAGCGCTGGCGTCAATTCGTTAACCGTGACTGTTTCTACCATGCGGACGATCGCCAAATCCCGAGGATTCTGCGGCAATAGGGCGATCGCCGGATACTTAGCTTCCAGATAATCCAGAATAGCCAGACTTTCTATTACATGAAAATCGCCATCAGCCAAAACCGGGACGTGGTGAAAAGGGCTAATAGCCAAAAAATTCGGTTGAAACTGATCGCCGTTTAATTTGAGTGCCACCAATTCAAACTCAATCTCTTTTTCCAGCAAAGCAATCCAGACACGGCGAGCATTACTAGAGAGCGGATTATAATAAAGTTTCAGCAAAGTCAAATCTCCTAAAAGTCAAATTACTAAAATCTTGGGAGTTATTAGAGAGTGCATCTCTGTTTTGCAAGAAGCATTTTTTAAAGAGCGGACTCTACTGACGTACTACGAACCTTTTTTGAGCGGGGATCGCACTGTAAATGCAAAACTGAGATGCACCCGTTACTAGAGCCAATTAACGCCAAAACATCCTAGCACGAAACCCAGATACATAGAAAAATGCCAAATTTATGGTAATTGCTCAACTACCCCCCTCTTCTGAAGCAGCCTCAAGCGAGACAGTTTCAGATAGTGAATTTTGAATTTGTGAATTTTAAGCAAAAAGCTTCTTCTTCAATAAAATTAAGGAGAGAATGAGGGTTTCAGCGATCGAAACTGAAACATGAAATAATTGTCTTCAAACTTGGCAATACTTGCCTACAAAGGGTTTCAGATATTTTATTTTTGTCCGTAGGGGGTGTCAAACCTATCAATCCTGGGTGGAAGCTGGCAAAGAATGGGCAAAGACAGCAGCTTGAGTTCGATCGCGCAGATTCAGACGGCTGAGAATACTGGAGACGTGATTTTTAACCGTTTTTTCAGAAATACAGAGCATCTCTGCAATTTCACGATTACTAGATCCGATCGCGATCAAACTTAAAACCTCTTGTTCGCGAGGGGTTAGCTCTTCGACAGGGTTCTTATCCTGAACTAAACCCGATCTAATCGCGAGTAAAGAATTTGAGCGCTGGGGAAATATTTTGTCAAATAATCCTGGACTAAATTGGGTATAGCCGCGATGGGCCGATCGAATAGCTTGAGCTAATTCTTCTGATGGCGTATCTTTCAAAAGATAACCCACTGCGCCAATTTGCATTAATTTTTCAATATATTGTTCATCATCAAAAGTCGTTAGAATTAAAACCTTCACCTTTGGAAAGCGATCGCAAATGATTGGTGTTGCAGTCAAGCCATCCATAATTGGCATTCGGATATCCATCAAAACTAGATCCGGTAAATATTGAGCAACTTGCTCGATCGCCTGTTGTCCATTTTCAGCTTCACCAACAATCTGTAAGTCAGGCTGCGCTTCCAACAGTCGCCGCAATCCTTGTCGAACGATCGTTTGATCTTCCACAATCAAGACACGAATCATCTGGAAACCTCCAACAAAGGGATACGAACAATGATGCAGCAACCGGATTGAACCTCGAATTCAAGGGTTCCAGAAAGACTTTCAACCCTCTCCCGCATCCCTTGCAGCCCAAAACCCGATCGGGTTTGCTGCGGATTGAATCCAATCCCATTATCCATAACTTTGAGCAATATCTGAGGGATTTCGTCCTCACTGGTTTCAAGTATTAGGTGAATGGTGACGCGATCGGCTTGACTGTGTTTTTGAATATTGGTGAGGGCTTCTTCCAGAATCCGATAGAGGACAACTTGATAACGCCCCGGTAATGTCAGGTTCGGATCCAGATCGACCACTGGACGAATACCAGTTACCTGCATAAATTGTTGGACTAAATCGGCGATCGCTTGAGGGAGAGATTTGCCTTGCATCGGGTCAGTCCGCAGCATCCAGACAGCCTGTCGGAGTTCTCGTCGCGCTTCTTTTCCCAATCTTTGACTCTCATCTAGAAACGATCGTGCATCATTTTTACCATCATTTTCACCATCATTTGCGCCATCAAGAGACATCGTTGTATTTTCCAGCATTACACTTTGTGCTGTCAGTAAATGTCCTAAGGAATCATGAATTTCGCGGGCAATGCGAGTACGTTCTTGAAGGGTAGCTTGGTCTTCGATTTGTAAGGAATATTGATAAAGCTGTTGGTGGGCAATTGCAAGTTTTTTACGTCCTTGACGTTCATTCACCAATGAATCCACCAAGAGCAACATAAAGAGAAGAATCAACCCAGAAGAGAGAAACGTGTCAAGTAGAAAGGGGAATAATGTACGTTTTGACAAGATAATGAATTGACTCACTTGAGTCGCAGAAAGATTTAATGTCCACTGTATGCCCCCATCACCCAGAACAACCAATCCAGGAATCATACTGAGCAAGTCTTTAATCGTCTTAGATTGAAAAGTAGTCACCCAGAACAGGAACAGAGCAAGCAAGGTTGTCACCACATAACTCAGCCAGACTAAACTCGCAATCATCCATCGTCCGCGTCGTTGAAAAATTAAACAGCCTCGCATCACAAGGATAGTTACCAAGGGTAGTAATTCACCTACATTGATATATCCAATTGCCCCGATCGTTAAAAAGGAGAAACTTATATAACAGAATTTACTCAAGCGATCGGTTGGCAATCTGAAACCTAACAGCCCAAAGACAGTTAGCAACCCAACAAATCCTAGAACTTGCATGGGGTAAGATGGATTCCTTTCGGGAAAGCCTAATTCCCTTAAGGAGATCGGTTGCCCCCAGAGCGGCATTTCGATCAGCTCAGGACTGAGCAACTTAAATATAGTCATTCCCAATAAAATCCACTCTAATCTTAAGAGGAGCCCAAAGGGGTGTGGCTTGAAGGATAATGCAAATGTAGGAATTTTCATAGAGCAATTATGTGGAGCGACACTATATAGCCTTTCTCGGATATAGCGATCGCAAATGATTTGTAAATATCTTGCCCCCTCCCCTTAGTAAGGGGAGGGTTGGGGTGGGGTAAAAAATTTACAAATGATTTATGACTGCATGAAATTTCAAGAATCAAGTCCCCGCCGCGGAACGCCGGGGATTGTTAACATCATTGTTTGGGCTTCATTGTTGGGCTTCCTCTTTCTGTGACTCGGCTTACTTTAAGGAGTTTCCTCTACCCTGTACCTCGCCTCACTGAGAAAGCTTAATCTTATACCAAATCCGGGTTTCCAACCCCCTTTATCCCTCAAACCCGCGCAGGCGGGTTTTGTTTGTATAGTAGCGGTTTCAACCGCCGAGTCTTGCGGGGATATTTAACCCGAATTTGGTATTAAGCTGTTCTGCATTTAAATTGCATATCACAAATAATCAAACAATAAGTGGGCTGGGCGTCTCGCCCGCTCTAAATATACAATTTAAATGTATGACAGCTTACTCGATTCTCAAAGCCGCATCGCCAGTCGGTAAATCGTCGGGACGGCGAATCCCAGGTATCCCAATTGTAAAGACTGCATTGCGTACCGATGCAACAGTAGTATTTTGCACGATCGCCCCAGATCCTGCCAAATTAATTACAGTGTTGTTTCCCGATTGAATGAATTCAATGTCGGCTAAATTTCCTGTTAGGGCAATGCGATCGCCCTCTTGGGGTCTAAAATCAACTATTGTCTGATTCGTCGGAAGTAGCAGAATAAAAGGCAAAGTAGCGGGATCGACTCCGATCGCAACAAAAGTATCCGCACCGCTACCTCCAGTAAGAGTATTGATGCCCGGATCGCCAATCAAAATATCGTTACCGTCGCCACCATTTAAGACATCATCGCCCACACCGCCGCGCAAAAAGTCATTACCGGCATCGCCATTTAAAGTGTCGTTGCCGAAATTTCCACTCAGAATATCGTTGCCTGCACCGCCACTAATTAAGTCGCTACCTTTGCCGCCTCTGAGATAGTCGTCACCGCCTTCTCCGGTTATCGTATCGTTGCCTCGATCGCCATTAATTGCATCATTAGTTGGCGAACCGACGATTCGATCGTTTCCCGCCCCGCCCCGCACGCCGCCGGGATTTTGCTGGGAATCTTGAGACGTTACTTGATAGTTATCGCCGCCATCAGACAATCTGAGCGATCGCAAAGGCAGATCGAGAAGGTTGGTAGTATTGATGGCATTGTTGAGCCAGTTAACATCTTTAACTATGTTAGAAACCCGACTGGGAACAATTCCTTGAACTACTTTGGCACTGGAAATGCGATCGCCCTGTTTCACTCGATCGACCGTATCAAAACCTTGAGTTACATAACCAAAAACTGCATAACTCCCATCTAGAAACGGCCAGTCACCTAAACTAAAATAAAACTGCGAAGAAGCCGTATTTAAAGCAGTAGCCCTCGCCATTGCCACGGCCCCGCGAGTGTGCCGTAACTGCGGTCTTTCGGGGACTAATTTATTGTATACCGGTTGCGCTGCTACTAGCGGTTTGATTTCCAAAGGAATCGATCGCGTTTGATTAGTCTCCGGGTCAACAAAACCGCCGACTTCTAATCGTTCGGCTGGAATTGAAGTATCTCTGCTGCGCGGATTTCCCCCTTGGACTACAAAGGGTTCTGGCTGGCGGACGACTCGGTGAAACATCGTCCCGTCGTAAATTCCGCGTTCGACTAAATCGACAAAATTTCCAGCAGTAATCGGGGCATTCGTACCGTCAACTTCGATGGTAACTGGTTGACCGTTTATGATTTGGATAACTGTGGCTTTGCCTTGTAATGGCAGCGGAGGCGGAACGATGCTGTTTTCGATCGTAACTGTTGGACTGTCTGTTTTAGAACTCGGATTAAATGGATCGTTCATGGTAAATAGCAAAGTCTTAGAACCTTGAGTCTTGTGATGTGATGAGAAAAATTTTTTGCAGCAAATTGAGCGCGATCTAACAATTTAATAGGGTCAGTGTTCCAATTTTTGAGGGCAGAGGCGATTCACATTACCGTAGTAGACCATTGGCTGGCGACTGGTTATAACAGCGCAGAGATCGCGTTGTGCGGTGGCTTGCAGGGCTTCTTGAGAAGGAGGAGTTTGAGCGGCGAATAATCCCGCTAAAATATCTGTTTGTTGTTGGGGGCGAATGAGTTGGAAATTTTGGCCGACTTTGGCGCGGTTTGCCAAATCGGCGATCGCATCTTTCTGATTTTTCGTACCGTCAATTAATTTAAATTGCTGGGCGGTTTTATTATCAAACAACAGCGCGCCCATCTTGTCTCGAATCAGTTTTGGATCGATCTTGCGCGCTTGTGCTACTCGATCTACGAAGTTGTTGTATTCTGCGATCGTTCCTTGGCGCAACACCCTCAATTCCTCTTCCGTGGGTTTGCGAAATGGATTGCCAATATCTTTACTGCGCCCTGCCGAGATGATGGTTTGTTGAATGCCGTTGCGCGTGGTGATTCCGCCACCGAGAATGCCATTATCGATCGCAGTGGGAGTGTCATAATAAATCAACTGTGCGCCGACGACACCAATGCTACCGATTAAACTGCCCGGTGCCGCATAGACGACATCAGCACCAACCATGGACATTACACCGCCGGATGCTGATAATCCATCGATATAAGCCACCACAGGCTTTTTCGTCGTTTCGCGGTAGCGTTTTAAGGCTTCAAAAACCGCGTTTGAGCCAACGATCGTGCCGCCCGGTGTGGACAATCGTAAAAAGACTCCTTTAATCTTATCATCTTTGCTGGCGCGTTCTAATAATCGTTCAATTTCATAGCCATAGGCGATCGTTCCAGGAAAACCAAATGCGTCAGAGGAAGAATTGAGAATGGGGCCGTTAATTTGAATTTCTAAGAGTCGGTTTTGGCTATCTTTTTCGCCGGAGATAAACTTATAGGTGAGTTCTGTCTCGCTTTGAATGCCGCCTGTCTGCCGCCCGCAAGATAAGAAAGAAAGACCGATTAGTAATCCAACCACTCCCGCAAGCGTATATTTCAAAAAGGGTTTCATACCGTGTTGCTCCTTCAATTAAAGAATGGCGATAGTCGAGTCTTTCAATAAGGGAGCATCTCAGTTTTGCATTTACAGTGCTATCCCGCTTCAAAAAAGGTTCGTAGTACGTCAAGAGTGTCCGCTCTTTTAAAAATGCTTATTACAAAATTTAGCTTATTGATAGAACATGAGGCTACCGACTCATCCTACATACCTTCTAGGTCTTAAGACCTATAGAACTCATTTGACATCTTTTCTTGACGGATAAGGCTTGCAAGTAAACCGTTTGGTATAATTCAATAAACTGTTGACGATAGCTGGGTAAGCAACTCTACCAAAACAGCCAAAATCTATCTCGCTTGAGGCAGTTTCAGGGGAGGGGGGTAGTTGAGCAATTACAATTCATGTTACGATCTTCCACATTTGCTATTAAACTTAGCAAAGCCTTTTAGCACTAGCGTTAGTAACCATTTGTGTCTGAAACCCAGAAGCCCTCTCGTTCCCTAGCAGGGATTGCCGGCATTGTCGCAGTCGCCACTCTGATTAGCAAAGTCTTTGGATTGGTACGCCAAATTGCGATCGCCGCAGCCTTTGGAGTCGGTGTCGCCGTCGATGCCTACAACTACGCCTACGTCATCCCCGGTTTCCTATTTATTTTGCTCGGAGGCATTAACGGGCCGTTTCACAGCGCGATCGTCAGCGTTTTATCCCGTCGCGACAAAAAAGAAGCTGCACCCTTAGTCGAGACAATCACCACCTTAGTTGGCGGCATATTGCTGCTGGTAACAATTGCTTTAATTATTTTTGCAGATCCGGCGATCGATTTAGTAGCACCGGGATTAAACAGAACACCCGAAGGTTTAGAAATCAAAGCAATAGCCGTCCAACAATTTCGGATTATGGCGCCGATGGCATTACTTTCAGGCTTAATCGGCATTGGTTTCGGCACACTCAACGCCGCCGATATGTACTGGCTTCCATCTATCAGCCCTTTATTTTCCAGCGTTGCACTTGTCGGCGGTTTAGGAATTCTCGCACTGCAACTCGGAGACAAAATAACTGATCCGCAATACGCACTAATCGGCGGCTTAGTATTAGCTTGGGGAACTTTAGCGGGAGCAGTTTTGCAGTGGTTGGTGCAACTGACGGCGCAGTGGCGCGCGGGCTTGGGAAAATTGCGTTTGCGGTTTAATTTTAAACGCCCCGGAGTGCAAGAAGTAGTTAAGGTGATGGTTCCTGCTACCTTGTCTTCGGGAATGCTGCAAATAAATGTCTATACCGACTTATTCTTCGCATCCTACATCCCTCAAGCTGCATCTGCCATGGGTTATGCAGGCTTGTTGGTCATGACTCCTTTAGGCATTATTTCTAATGTAATTTTAGTACCATTTTTGCCAATTTTTTCTCGCCTTGCCGAACCCGAAGACTGGCCGGAATTAAAAGATAAAATTCGTCAAGCTTTAATTTTGACTGCGCTGACAATGCTACCGCTGAGCGCTTTAATGGTAACACTTGCCGGGCCGATCGTCCGCATTGTTTACGAACGCTATGCTTTTAATCAGTCAGCATCGCAGTTTGTCACCCCGATATTGATGGCTTACGGTATTGGAATGTTTGTGTATTTGGGCCGCGACGTTTTGGTACGGGTGTTTTACGCTTTGGGAGATGGGGAAACGCCTTTTAGGGTCAGTATTATCAATATCTTTTTGAACGGACTGCTGGATTATTTGTTAGTAGGAGCTTTCGGCGCGCCCGGATTAGTTCTGGCGACGGTGGGAGTGAATCTGGTTTCGACGATTATGTTTTTGTACTTATTAGATAAAAAGTTGGGTGGCTTGCCTTGGGGAGAGTGGAGTTTGCCTTTTTTGGGGTTAGCTTGTGGTAGTTCTCTAACTGCTTTCGTGTCTTTGGCTACTCTGCAAGCTTGTCAAAGAGTTTTGGGTACAGAAGGTTTGGTCATTCAATTAGTGCAGTTGGGTGTGGCGAGTTTGGCAGGATTGGCAGTTTTTGCCCTGTTTGTCAATCAGATGAAGTTGCCGGAAGTTGAGATGTTTGTCGATCGCATTCGCGGCCGTTTTGGGAAATAATATTGTTTTTGTTGCCATCTGATTCGTAGGGGCTCTCCTCGCCAAGCATTCATGGCAAAAACAAATAATCTCTTAAACTCGCCCCACCCAACAAACAATAATAATTTACAGTTAATTTATTGATACAATATCAATATAAATTGATAACAATCACCCAAATCTGTAGGGGCTCTCCTCGCCAACCATTCATGGTAAAAATGAATAATCTCATAAACCCGCCCCCACCCAAGTAAATAATCGCTGGGATGGGGCGGGTTTATCAGATTGTTTGTGGGTTTCATAGATATCGGCGAACCCGCCCCTTGTATCTTAAAAGAGTCAGGCGATCAAACCGTAGACCGCAGGCTATAGAACCGCAGACACGGTTGTAATCAAACCGCAGACACGGTTGTAACTGAATCGTAACACGAGTAAAGATAAAGAAACCATTAAAGTTTCTTGCTTAAGGTACAAATGACAGTAGAAAGTGTTGTGATCGGACATCAGAAATTGGTGAAGTTGGCCCGCCCCTTAGACGAAAAAAGTCTGTTGCGTAGATAAGCTCCCATGACTGATGACAGGCGCACATAAAAAAACTGGACAGTATCTTAGGCGCTCGTTTTCACGGGACAGCCTGCATTTATAAGGTTAGTTAAATTGCCTGTCATGTTCTTTCATGCAAACAGGGAGCAGGGAGCAAACAATGACACCCACATTTTTAGGCATAGATATCAGTAAAAACGACTTTCATGTCGTTTTACTGAAAGAAGAACGTGGCTCAAAACCAAAAAAGTTCACGAATAATACCGCAGGATTTGAGAGCTTAAATCAGTGGCTCAAAAAACAAGGTGTTGAAGAAGTTCATGCCTGTAGGTCAGCCACCAGCATTTACGGGGATGCCCTAGCTGAATTTCTGTATGAAGCAGGCTACCAGGTGAGTGTGCTTAATCCGGCTCGGATTTTCATGGTTTGCTAAAAGCGAACTTTTGCTTACCAAAACTGACTCGGTAGATGCAGCATTGATTGCTCGTTTTTGTGCGGCAATTAAACCTTCATCTTGGAAGCCAACCCCGTTTGAAGTCAAGGAATTACAAGCTTTACTGCGACGACTAGAATCTTTGACTCAGATGTATCAACAGGAAGAGAATCGGAGAGGAAACAGCTACGGAAACTGTAGCTAAACTTAGGAGAGCTCATTGGTCATACATCAAAGAACAACAAGCAGAAATCAAAAAAATGATTAGCGATCATTTTGATCGACATCCACATTTAAAACAGCAGCGTGAGCTTTTGACTTCGATTCCAGGTATGGGAGAACAGACGGCTGCTGCAAGAGTTGGCTGAAGTTGGTCGGATTGAAGATTACAAGAATGCTCGTCAATTAGCAGCATACGCTGGTTTAACTCCCTGTGAGCGTAGCTCAGGAACTTCTGTACATGGCAAAACTCGTTTGTCTTGTACGGGAAATGTCAGATTGCGAAAGGCATTGTATATGCCTGCGGTGGTGGCGATGCGTTGTAATCCTTTGCTCAAAGCCATGACTGAGCGATTATTGGGTCGAGGTAAGGTCAAAATGCAGGTAATTGGTGCGCTTATGAGGAAGTTGGTGCATTTGGCTTTTGGCATTTTAAAATCCCAAAAGCCTTTCGTTCCAACTTATTTGCTTGCTACCCCTTGACAGGTCAAGACAGTATCTACAACAATTATGCACGATCGATCGCACATCAGATCACATATCCCGTTGAAATTCCTCAAGCACATCCATCAACTGAACTTGACACTGCATCGGAATCAAATCAGCCAGGGGCACTTCGCGCTTACCGCCGCCCAACTTAACAGAAATTCCTTGCAAAACTTGTCTAACTCTGTCAGCATCTAAATTGCCATTTTCCAGCATCGGGTAAAGTTGTTGGGCAACAACGGTATGCAGGTGAGCATCACGGAGATACAAATGCCACTTGGCAATGTCTATGTAGACATTTTCGCCGATTTGGGCGGCTAAGGATTCGATCGCCAGCGTAGTATTAGCCATATTAAAAAAGAAAGTTATTTGTTATCAATCAACACAGTTAACAAATCGCCGACAACTGCCATCAGCCCGAATCTTTAGTCAGAGGCGAATAATCGGCGATCGCAAAAATGAAAATCGCGTGGGCCAAAACTACTAGAGCCCAGACACCCGTTACTGTAACTGCCCAAGGCCAATCAGCCTTTTGCAAATTTTGAAGAAACCACAAACCAGAATTGGTAGCAGAAAAAAGACCGACGTGGATCGCAAAATTCATGCGATCGTCTAATTGACGGTACTCTGGGTCTTTGCGATCGGGTTTGCGGGGCCAACGAGGAGGCATAGTTTTTCACTTGATATTAGTAGTTCTGTGCCTATTTTAATCATAAGTGCTACTTTTTGAATTCTGCCTCCCCCCAAGGCATGAACTTTATGCCTCTAAATTTTCATAGTCTCCCGATTTCCCGCCACTTTTGCTGACTAGGCGAATCGATTCAATGGCGATCGACTTTTCCAACGCCTTAGCCATATCGTACAGAGTCAGGGCCGCGATCGAAACCGCCGTCATCGCCTCCATTTCCACCCCAGTTTCCCCCTTAATTTTCACCGTCGCCCGAATTTGATACCCCGGCAACTCCGCATCTGGAATCAACTGCACTTCCACGCTGCTGATGGGCAGAGGGTGACACAGAGGAATCAAATTCGCCGTCTGCTTGGCCGCCATAATTCCAGCCAGCCTTGCAGTGCCCAATACATCACCCTTCGGCGCATTCCCCGCTTCGATCGCCGCCAACGTCTCCGGTAGCATCCGCACCCGGCCTGCAGCCACAGCTTGTCGCACAGTTACCACTTTCGCTGAAATGTCCACCATCTGGGCTTCCCCGCTGTTGTCGAGGTGAGTTAGCTGCGCGCGATCGGGCAATTTAGAAAAAGTTTCGGAAAGGTCTTGCATTATTTTAGTAAAGGTGTTACTGTTAGATTCTGTGAGAAAAGAACTTAATCAATTTTAGATTAAGTCTGAACTCGACAGGGGCTTGTAGCTTAGTTGGATAGAGTGCATGGCTACGAACCATGAGGTCGGGGGTTCGAATCCCTCCAAGCCCATCCAAAAAATTATATAGGTTAGTAGTGAGGACTTCAGTCCTCTATTTTGTATATAGGTTAGTAGTAAGGACTTCAGTCCTCTCTTAAAGTTAGTAGTAAGGACTTCAGTCCTCTCTTAAAGTTCGTAGTAAGGACTTCAGTCCTCTCTTTTGGTTTCATTTAAGAAGGACTAAAGTCCTTACTACAAACAGGTTATCATCACTCATTCAAAGCATAAACATCTTTGCCGCGCCCGATCGCAAATTTCAGCGAATGAGACAAATTCTTGCTAGACAAAGTAACAAAAATCAGCAAAGCCAAGCCAGCGAGTGAAGCCGCCAAACCAAACATATTTCTGTAGCCGACTTGTTCCGCAACAAAGCCCAAAGTCGGGCCAGCAACCGCAATCCCCAAATCAAACCCACCAATACAAATCGAAAACAAACGACCTCTTTCTTGAGGTTCGCACCTGTCCGACATCAGCGTCACCATCATCGGCATAACAGTACCGGCAGCCGTACCTTCAATCAAAGCCGCAATTAAAAAAGCACCGCTACTTTTAGCAGAATACAACAATAACATAGATAGGGCGTAACAGATTAAGCCACCAGAAATAAACAAGCCGCGCCCGTATTTGTCCGAAGCCCGCCCCGTCACCAACCGCAGACTAAAACTAGCGATAGCCGCCGTAGAATAAAACAACCCCGGATTCAAATTAACCTTAGTTTCTTGGATAAACAAAGGCATAAAAGTGCTCAAAGTTCCGAATACCAAACCAACCAGCAATAGCACCAAAGCCGGAATCCGCACCCGGGGATTCCACAGCATTTGCCAGTATTTTTGGCTATTTTTGTCCTCAGATAGCGAGTCAGACTTTGTTAACTCGGCAAAATTCGGTTCCGCGATTTTGCTGGTAAAAAATATAGCGATTGCTGCGAAAGCCGCCGACATCGCAAACAAAGCAGGATAACCAACCCCAGCTTGGACAAATCCGCCCATCGCCGGGCCAAATGCCAAACCGATAGGGGCGGCCAAACTCATGTAACCGATTAATTCGCCCCGCTTTCCTGGTGGCGACAAATCTGTTACCAAAGCGCTGTAAGCTGTGGTAAAAGCAGCGATGCTAATGCCGTGAAAAGCCCGGAGAAACAACAGTAATGGGACAGATTGAGCTAACAGGTAGCCGATCGGGGCGATCGCAGCTACTGACACTCCTATAAGTAAAACTTGTTTTCGCCCCGTGCGATCGGCTATTTTACCCAACTGCGGCCTCGATAGCAAAAGCCCGATCGCAAATGCACCCATCACAAAGCCAATTTGCTGCTTGCTACCGCCCACAGATTGAACGTACAGAGGCAAAGTTGGCAGCAGCGAAGCCAAACTGCACCAGAATAGCAAGCCTGCGGTGAATAAAGTCACCAAGCTGCGTTTGGGTTGGGGTTCGATGTCCCTAAAAATATTCAAGATGCCAATTCCTGTAAAACCTTCCGAATCCACTCAAGCTAACGTCGAGTGTATCTATATCATTGTGTTACAATTCCTTAATATTTGCCACCTAAAAAGTTGATATTCGACTCACAGTCAACAGTCAACAGTCAACAGTCAACAGTCAACAGTCAACAGTCAACAGTCAACATTCTTACCAATCAACCTCTGCCCTTTCCTCCACCACCCGCTGATAAACCCACTCAGTTTCCATCGCCAACTTCGGCCAACTAAATCGGCGTTCCAAATCCTCATAAGCATTATCAACCAGCCACCGCCCGTAACCAGGATTTTTCAGTACCTCCAAAATCCCCCAGGCCAAAGAATCGCGATTGTTTGCCTCAGTAACAACACCAGTTTTCGTATGCTGAACTACCTCCGGCAAGCCGCCCGCATTCGAGACCACCACAGGTACTCTTGCAGCAAAGCTTTCTAATGCTACAATCCCAAAAGGTTCGTAAAGACTGGGGAAAACCGCGCAGTCAGCCACCGTCTGGAATTTGTCGAGATGTTCCTCAAACATGAAGCCAGTAAAATAACACTTATTCCAAATTCCTAAATTCCAAGCCATAACTTTGAGATGGTCTGTATTGCCACCACCAACAATAACAATTTTGGCGTTACCCCCCATTTCCCTAATTACTTGAGGTGCCGCATTGAGAAATACAGCAATGCCTTTTTCGTAGCTAATTCTGCCTACATAATAGACTATTTTTTCGTGGTCTGCTGCAAACTTGCGCCGGAAATCCATCGCGTCAAACTCGTCCCTCCGCGGCTTTTTTTCCGGTCTAATTCCGTTATAAATTACCTCTATTTTGTTCCACGGAGTCGATAGTACCAGTTCGGCTTCCCGCCGCATATAGTCGCTGCAAACAATGACGCGCCAAGCGTTGTAAGCGAGGTCGTTTTCCTTGGCGTTAATGTAGCACTGCCCGTCATTGTGGAGGCCGCTGAATCGCCCGTATTCGGTGGCGTGGATGGTGGCAATTAGCGGTACTTTAAAGGTATGCTTGAGGGCGATCGCCGCATCTCCCACCAACCAATCGTGAGCGTGGATCAAATCAAAGGGGCCTTCTTCTAGCATTAGTTTGCCGCCTTGGTGCCCCATGCTTTGGTTGAGGTTCGCCACCCAGTGAAAAAAGTCCCGCGCGTGTCCCACCACCACCCGATGCACGTGTATTCCTTCCACCACTTCGTACATCGGCGCGTGGCCGAACTCTACTGTAATTAAGTGAATCGAGTGGCCCAGCTTCACCAATTCTGGATACAGTTCCGATACGTGGCGGGCGATACCGCCTACTATTCTGGGAGGAAACTCCCATGCCAATACCAAAATTTTCATCTTTCTTCCCTCCACAGCTTTTATATATCTTAATGTTTATGATTAACAGATTTATTGTATAATCCACACCCTAAAATGTTGGTAGATCGCCAATTTATGCCCTCGGGCTGACATTTGACAGCAATAATAAGCCCTCGGCCATCTTGCATTGTATTTTTAGGGCGGGCGGGACGCCCACCCCACAAGAATTCATCAAACTTGACTGTAAACTGTAAAATTTAGATCGCGCGTACCCGATTACCCTTGCTTCAAAATCGGTGCCAACTCCTGGCGAAAACGAGTCCAAGCCGCAGCCGGTGCCGCATTGGAAGCAGTACCTTTCCGCATCAAAATCGCGCCGTCTTCAAAGCCAACAATCCCGTACTCTCCAGATTTGGACATTCGATCGATCGCCGGTACGATTTCCCGCAACTGTCCCCGTTCTCGCCTAAACGCAGCTTGATACTGCTGCAACTGCCACATATCGGCAATTACATATTCCATCTTCACGGCCTCTCCCGCATCATTCCGCAGTTCAAACATTGGAAACCGGAGAATTTCGCGGCGGCTTGACAAAATCGGCACAATAGTATTCGTTGCAGCCACGCTAGCATTAGCAGGAATTTGAGCCAACAGCGGGCGCACTTGAGAAACGTGCTGCCACTGTCTGATCAGAGGAACCTGCACCCAAGGATCGATCGCATCGGGCAAAATAAACGAAAAAGTCCGATTTGGGTTAGACGTGAAGGTAAAAAATAGCGACAAGCAGATGCAAAACGCCCAAAAGCGGCGAAACTTTGAAGACGAAGGGAAAGGAAACATCGCACTCGGAAAACGCAAGATTGTTTGTTCTCCCCTCCTAATTTTATCTTCTTCCTTTTGACGAGCAGCCCACCACAGGATTGCCCCGTAAAACAGTCCAGGAACTACAGTCATCGCATAGCGAATATTAATCGCCAACACCGACTCTCCTTTAGCTGAAAATAGCTTCAGCAGCGGGAAACCTGCGATCGTCCAAGATGCGGGCGCTACGGCAGGAACCAAGGCTAGCGGCAACCACTGACCGAGTAGGTATCTAATCTTACCAAAAAACGGCGTAAATAGCTCAGTCAGCAACCGCCCCGGATTGCTAACCATTCCCCAAAGAATTTCCAGCGTCGAAGCTTCATCTCCATCGGCATATTGACCGAAGCGTTCCATCATAAACCGCTGGGAGATATCAGCAGAAAACAAAGGCATAATCAAATTAGTTAGCGCGATCGTGTAACCAAAACTGAGAATGCAGACAGCCAAACCAGTCCGAGGGTAGCGCCGGCTCAAAATCATGTAAGCCCCCACGCCAAACAACACAATTCCCGAATCTTCTCGCACGGCCAAAATTAAAGTTGCCAGAATCCCAAACAGCGGCCAAGCGCGCTTCTCCATCGCCAGCAGCAAGCCGAAGACATAAAGCGGAATTTGACAAACATCGTGAAAATTGCCCATAGTCGGGCCGATAACCGCGTTAGCTGCGTAATAGCTCACCACAATTGTCGCCGACAACCGCGGTTCTAGATGGTGTCTGGCGAGAGCGTACAAAACTAAACCAGCCGCTGTAATTAAAGTCACCTGCAACACCGTCAAAGTGACTGGCGAGGGGAACAGCGAGTAAATTGGCAGCCACAGCATTAGGGCCGGGGTGAAATGCTGCCCCAACCGATAGTAGGATACTTCCGGGAGCTGGTTGTCATGAACGACATTAGTGGACAAAGCCGAAGACAGGGAACTCTCAAACAAGTGACCCCGAGTGCCGTTCCAAAAAAGTTGATTGAAAATGCCTTGGTCGTAGGTAGCGTAGAAGTTGTAGTAGCGGTGCAGCGTCAGCAGCAGGCACAGCACAAAAAAGGCGATCGCCACTTTAACCACTACCTGCAGCGACTCATTTTTCTTCCATCTCAAAAATGTCATTGGCCCGCCGTAATGAAATCATCGGACAATAGCATAAATCTAAAGTAAGTATTAAATTAAAGTAGAAGTGAAATAACTCGGCTCGGCAATGGTCAATTATTTTCACCCGATCGAAAAAGTCAACAGCGTCAATCCGACACCCGGCACCGGCGACACCGACTGTTCTCCCGAACAGGCGGCAAATTCCGCACCGCTTTTACAGCTTTTGCTGTTCGTAGACAAGCGTCCCTCTTCCAGGGAACAGACCAGACACATCCGCAAGTACCTAAAGGATTTGAAGGCAGAGTGCGAATTTGAGCTTCAAGTCATCGACGTAGGAGAACAGCCGGATTTAGCCGAACACTTTAAACTCGTAGCCACTCCCTCCCTGCTCAAAATTCATCCCGAGCCCAGACAAACTCTCGCCGGCAGCAATTTGATCGCCCAACTCGAACACTCGTGGCCCCGCTGGAAGCGTTCTGTAGAAGAATACGCTGCTCAGCAGCAGTCAGCGGAGGCTCTGGCTGCCAATCTGGTAGACCCAAAACCCATCTATTCCGTTGCTTGCGCCACCGAACTCGTGCAGCTTGCGGATGAAGTTTTTCGGCTCAAACAGGAAAAAGAACACCTGCAAGAGCAGTTGCAGTTGAAAGACCGGATTATTGCGATGCTGGCTCACGACTTACGCAATCCCTTGACAGCCGCATCTTTGGCTTTGGAAACTTTGGAGTCAAATCAGAAGGTGAAGGAGGGGCAAAAGTCCCGTTTGACACCGACTCTAGCGGCTCATTTGATGAAACAAGCCCGCCGCCAAATCCGAATTGTCGATCGCATGATTACAGATATCCTGCAAGCAGCACGGGGTACTAACGCTCAACTCCACATTGAACCCAAAAAAATCGAACTGAGGGGAATTTGTCAAGATGTAATCCTGCAATTTGCCGACAAATTTCAGGCTAAAAGTCTGAATTTAGAAACAGACATTCCCGCAGATTTGCCCTTGGTTTATGCCGATCCCGATCGCATCAAACAAGTCATGGTCAACCTGCTGGACAACGCCAGCAAGTACACGCCAGAACAAGGAACTGTTAATCTTTCTATTCTCCACCGCACCGCTTACAAAGTTCAAGTCAGCATTTGCAATAGCGGCCCTGGAATTCCCGAAGAAGATTGTGCGAGCATTTTTGAAGACAGCTATCGCTTGCAGCGAGATAAATCAAAAGACGGTTACGGCATTGGGCTGTCTTTGTGTCAAGGGATCGTCCGCGCCCACTACGGTCAAATTTGGGTAGACTCCGTACCCGATCGAGGCAGTTGTTTTCACTTTACCTTGCCTATTCAAAAATAGTTGACAGTTGTCCCGAAGGAAGAAGGAAGTTCGGCAACGAAGCAGTGTACGGGATGTAACGGATGTAACGGATGTAACGGATTTCAGGAATAAGGAAGAAGGAAGAGTTGACAGTTTACCCGGGGACAGTTGATAATCCAAAATCCAAAATCCAAAATTCAAAATCCAAAATCCAAAATCCAAAATCCAAAATCGTTTGGCAGTTGATGGTTAATAGTTGCAACCGAATTTGACATCACAGTTCAATTTGAACGCAGGGCAGCGATAATCTGTTCGTTTGCTTTGGGAAAAGTAAACTGGTCAATTTCGTCGAGTGTCACCCAGCGAATTTCATCGCATTCGATCGTTTGCGGTTCCCCGCTGATGTAGCGGCAGTGGTGCACGTAAAGCCTCACTGTAAATTTAGTGTAGTCGTGGTCAATTGTAATCAGGCGATCGCCCACTTCTACAACAATCCCCAACTCCTCCATAATTTCCCGTTGTATGCAAGCTTCGATCGTTTCCCCCGGCTCTATTTTACCCCCCGGAAACTCCCAAAAACCGCCGTGCAGTCCGTGTTGTCGGCGCTTGTCAATCAAAATTTGTTGGCGATCGTTCCAGATTGCAGCAACGCCGATAACTTTGTGGGCAACAGGAGTAAGAGACATATTTGGTAATTGGGAATTGGGAATTGGGAATTGGGAATTGGGAATTGGGAATTGGGAATTGCGAATTGGGAATTGCGAATTGGGAATTGCGAATTGCGAATTGCGAATTGGGAATTTAAGAATAATATCAATAATTATTCAATTATTTAATCTAAAATCCAAAATCTAAAATCTAAAATCTTAAGCCCCCATCTTGCGAAGGGGGCTTGACACTTGTACAAGTTAAATGTTAATAATCAACTAATCATCAGAGCCGTGTCTCTCACTAGCTTGGATGGACTTTTCAAAAGTCATTCGCTGTTCGGCATTTTTGAGAAAATAGCCGCTAATCATAGCCGAGGCAAGCAATCTCCCCAAATGTTCGCGACTGGTAGTCACTGTCACCCCGAAGTGTTCTGAAGGTAAATTCCCTAAAAGCCCGACAATATTTCGCTCCATTACTTGAAACACTTCGTGAGAAGTAGGCTTAGACAACTGAGAAACAGTGTCTGGAGCCATTGACTGCACGTATTGCCATAATAAGTTAGTATTTTCTCCGTCTTCTTCAAAGAATTCAGGGGATTTATTAGATGAGTTGCTCACGAGTACCTCCGTTTCAGAGACAGCTTGTTATTTTAGACGCGGGCGGTTAAATTAAATAACCCTTATCCGATCGCTGCTGATATTTATTACCAAGTAATTACTAATGTAGCAGGACAGTCGCAGCAACCAAGTGGGCACAACCGAATCAAAGGCGGCGGTTTTTACGATTTTAGATTGGGGAATGGCGATCGCGTGTGTCCCGATCGCACAATCCCCAATTGTGCTAGCTGGCTAGATAATCGTTGATATCTTGCTTGCGCTTGCGGAGTTTGGTCAAAGCTTCCCGTTCAATTTGCCGCACCCGTTCCCGACTGATGTTGAGACGATCGCCTATTTTTGCCAAAGTTAAAGTTTGGCCGTCTTCTAAACCGAACCGCAAAGCCAGGACTTCTCGCTGTTGCTGAGTCAGTTCCGCCATCAGTTGGTCTAAGTCAGTCCGCAGGGAAGCTTGCAGGGCAAAATCTTCCGGGGTAGTACCGGTATCTTCCAACAAATCGCCCAACTCAGTATCTTGATTGTCTCCCACGCGCAAGTCCAGTGAAAGTGGCAGGCGCGCGCGATCGAGATATTCGCGAATTTGCTTGGGAGTCAAGTCTAACTCTGACGCCAATTCAGCAGCAGTAGCCGAGCGGCCGAGCTGTTGAGCTAGCTGGCGCTGAGCCTTTTTAATTTTGTTGAGTTTTTCGGTAATGTGGATCGGTAAGCGGATGGTGCGGCCTTTTTCGGCGATCGCCCGAGTAATTGCCTGACGGATCCACCAATAAGCATAAGTTGAAAATCTGTAGCCCTTAGTCGGGTCAAATTTTTCTACTCCGCGCTGCATCCCGATCGTACCTTCCTGAATGAGGTCGAGTAAATCTACGTTGCGTTTGATATATTTTTTGGCAACAGACACTACCAGGCGGAGGTTAGCTTCCACCATTTGGCGCTTGGCCCTTTCGCCTTGGTCGATCGTCCGCTGCAACTGTTCCTCAGACTGCCCGACTGCCTGTGCCCATTCAGCCGCCGTCGGGTTGCGGCCTAACTCTTCGGCTAAAATATTTTTCTCCTGATGCAGTGCGGCTGAGCGCTGTACCTGTTTCCCGTAGAGTATTTCTTGCTCGTGGGTCAACAGCGGAACGCGACCGATTTCCCGCAAGTAAGCGCGAACAGAATCTGTATCTGAGGACTTAAGAGTTTTCATGAGCTTTTCCCGCTGAGGATCTGTGCCTCTAAAGGTTTGTCGGATAGCAAACCTCTAGCTTTAGCTAGGAAGGAAAGCGGGCGGGGACTTGCGCTTTGCTTCCATTTAAAGAGGCTTAATTTTATGGTAGCTAGCTGCTACTCCCAGTCAGCACCCTCTCAGGTTAGGTTTTGCTTGGGCGTGCAAAATGCTACTTATGTTAAGAATCTTAACATTTCTGAGAGCAGTTGGCTATATTTCTTTACATTTATTTCATGGAAGCGTGGACTGTTGCTACGAGAGTACCCGCTTTCCTAGCTTTGCAGTTGCATCATATTAAACAAAATCGGGTAAATCTCAGAGGGGGAGATGGGGAGATGGGGGGATGGGGGGATGAGGAGAGGGGGAGAGGGGGAGAGGGGGAGAGGGGGAGATGGCATTGGTGTCAACAACCAGGTCAAACGTCGTCACAGACGGCTGTTTGACGATTAAGCCCTGATCCCCCCTAGGCCCCCTTAGGAAGGGGGGGACTGGCACAACTCAAAGTCCCCCGACTATACGGGGGATTTAGGGGGATCTAGACTCGGCTCTAAGCGAGATTTATCAAGGGTTTCAGCCTTAAGTTGACACGCCTTGGGGAGAGGGGAGATGCTCTCAGATGCTTTCCCACAACGCAATTAAAAAATACAATTTAAATACCCAACAGCTTTTCAATACCCTGAATTTGAAGTTATAGATATTGATGCACCCGCCCCAACAGATAATGACTGGTGACTGATGACTGATGACTAATGACTTCTTTGTCGCCCCGCTTCGTACAAGATGAGGGCGGAGGCGATCGACACATTGAGAGATTCTACACCGCGGCCTAGGGGGATCTGGATTTGTCGATCGGCTAAACTTCTCAATTCTGGCGACAACCCAGATCCTTCGTTGCCCAAAACGATCAGAGTCGGCACTCGCAAATCAACTTCCCAATAGGTTAAACTGGCGCCGGCGACGGTTGCTAAAATTTGCATTCCCCGATTTTTATACCCGGAGACTTCGGCGTTTAAATCTGGAGTGACTGCCATTGGCAGCTTAAACCAAGCTCCTGCTGAGGCGCGCAGCACCTTTGGATGGTCTAAATCGGCGCTGTCTGAGCTCAGCAGCAAGCCGTCGGCATTAGCAGCCGCAGCCGTGCGGACGATCGCCCCTAAGTTGCCGGGATCTTGGATTGTTTCTAGGGCTATTCCTAACGTTGAGATTTCTGCCGGTTGTGTTGCGGTGCGCGGTGCGGTGGCGATAATGCCGTCGGGTTGGACTGTGGTGGCGATCGACTCTAATACTTTTGCACTGACTAATTCTGTGCGATCGGCTAAACCAACAATTTGCTCCCACAATTTCCCGTGCCGATCCAGCCATTCGGGAGTGCAGCAAACCGTTGCTAGGGGGTATTTTGCCGCGCTTGCTTCTTCCAGCAAATGCGTACCTTCGAGTAAAAATAACTGTTGTTCCCTGCGTCCCTTAGAGCTGTGCAGCCTGCGGATTTCTTTAACTAAGGGGTTTTGAATACTTGTGAGCATTGTTGTTTAATTCAGCAGAGCGAATGGGGTTAATTGCCTGTATCGGGTTAACCCCAAACTTTTTTCTGCCTTGGGAATGCGGAACCCGGGACTTGAACCCGGAAGGCTTGCACCACATGAACCTGAATCATGCGCGTCTACCAATTCCGCCAGTTCCGCATCGGTCACAAATTACTACATTACACTATGTTTGCGAGTCTGTCAAGTGTTTTTTGCAATTAATTTTGCAATTAAATTTTTATTCGGCTTCTGGACTGGGAGTAATATCAAATCCGCTAGCAAAGGAAGAAGGAAGATTTTGTTCCTCCTTCCTTCTTCCCAATTCTATAAAGGCGAAGATGCCCCATGCCCCATGCCCCATGCCCCATGCCCCATGCCGATTATGTTAAAATTGTTTTGGCAGATAGTTCTCACCTCGGCTACCTATGTCTGAGCCATTAATTCTCGATCCGAGTCAGTTGCCAGATATTAGCAACTTAGTTTTAGAAGACGATACTCCTTTGGACAGCTTCATCAACGAAAAACAGCAGCGATTGCTGACAACGGTTTTATATAGCGGTGGCGATACGGGGATTACCGTTCCCTTTATTGCGGCGGCAAATGTTGGTTTGTTCAGCAGCATACGTCAACCTGGAATCGCGCCGGATGTTTTTCTCAGTATGAATATTACTGGTGCTGAGGATTGGTGGGAAAGACAAGTGCGATCGTATTTATTTTGGGAATTTGGCAAACCTCCTGAAATTGCGATCGAAATTGTTTCCCCAACTCCGGGCAATGAATTGGGCAGCAATTTAATAGACTACGCTAGAATGCGAATTCCGTATTATGTCGTTTACGATCCGCTACGCGAGTTGAGAGGTAGCACGCTGCGAGTCTTTGAATTGCAGAATCAATCCTACGGGCCCAAAACTGATGCTTGGTTTCCCGAAGTCGGTTTGGGACTCACTCTGTGGGAAGGTGAATTTGAAAAGGTCACTGGTACTTGGTTGCGCTGGTGCTATCCTAGCGGCGCTCCTATTCCTACAGGCGGCGAACTGGCAGCACAAAAAAATGCTCAGTTATCTCAAAAAGATGCTCAGTTATCTCAAAAAGATGCTCAGCTATCTCAAAAAGATGCTGAGTTATCTCAAAAAGATGCTCAGTTACTTGAGGAACAAGCGCGGACTAAACGAGCATTTATCCAGATGATCGAACTCGGTTTGAAACTGAAGTTTGGAGAGGAAGGATTGGTGCTGCTTGATGAAATTTCGGCAATTTCTGATGTGGGTGTTTTGCAGGCGATCGCCTCTGATACGATCGCAGCCAACAACCTCGATGAAATCCGACAAATTTATCAATCGTAATCTTACAAGGTTAGTAATCTCATCTCTGTTTATAATTTTAAGTGTTTCTGAATTTGCTGTGATTTGAGATATTAGCGGGCGTCGAAATTGTTAAATATTGTGGAGTCATAGGTGGCTCACTTACTGCTAATTGCTGATTTTTACTCGCTTTCTCTCGGTTCTCTCAGGGGTTTTCAAGATATCTGATTGCAATCAATTCCCTAGGTGCCACCTGCGGGTGCAGAATGTGCGTGGATGGGCCCGCCGCGCCGGGACACCGACCTCAACCACCGCCAAAAACTCATAATTGCCACAAAAATTCAAAATCCCAAACCCAAAACTGCCCAATCCCAGTACGATCGATCTAGTTAGCAAAAAATAAGTAAAAACACTACCGGAGTAAATTATATGGATCTGGTCGTACTCCAGAACTGGCTGGACAACATCTCCTTCGCCATCTTGTTCGCAACAATGCTCATTTACTGGGTGGGTACAGCATTCCCCGGCATTCCCTACCTATCAGCCTTGGGAAGCGCAGGAATGGCCGTCGCCAACCTCTCCATCGCCGCCTTACTCGGTTCTAGGTGGATAGAAGCCGGCTACTTCCCCTTAAGCAACCTTTACGAATCCCTATTTTTCCTAGTTTGGGGAATCACCGCCATCCACCTAGTCGCGGAAAACATGAGCCGCTCCCGCCTAGTCGGAGCAGCCACATCCCCCGTAGCAATGGCAATATCCGCCTTTGCAGCCCTGACTCTGCCCGACACCATGCAATCGGCAGAGCCCCTAGTACCAGCCCTCAAATCCAACTGGCTGATGATGCACGTTAGCGTCATGATGCTCAGTTACTCAACTTTAATGGTAGGAGCATTGCTGGCGATCGCATTTTTAATCGTCACCCGCGGCCAAAAAATCGAACTCACAGGTAGTTCCTTCGGCACCAACGGCAACCGCAACGGCAACTACCGCCTGCAACGCGCTCAAAACCCCGAACCTCAAACCCTAGAAACATTAGCCGACAGCGCCTTAGCTTTCAGCGAACCATCTTTCAACTCCAACAATAACGGTTTTGGCGCCACCGCAGTCCTAGAATCAGCAACAATTCAAACCGCATCAACCGCCCCAACTCAAACCGCAGAACTTCTCTCGCCCCAGCGCTTGAATCTAGCAGAAACTCTTGATAACATTAGCTATCGCATCATCGGTTTAGGATTTCCCTTACTCACAGTTGGGATTATTGCCGGTGCCGTTTGGGCGAACGAAGCTTGGGGCTCTTACTGGAGTTGGGATCCGAAAGAAACTTGGGCACTGATTACTTGGTTAGTATTTGCAGCCTACCTGCACGCCCGCATCACTCGCGGCTGGCAGGGAAGACGCCCAGCAATTTTAGCTGGTACAGGTTTTGTAGTAGTTTGGATTTGCTATCTAGGCGTCAATCTGTTAGGCAAAGGTTTACATTCCTACGGTTGGTTTTTCTAATTTGTGAGCCACAAATCAGTCCCAGAGAAACGGAATAAATTACCGAATAGGGATTAATATAATCTCGAGTTGTAGGCAGCTATTTTCACCAAAACGTGTCAATTTAAGCCTAGAATCATTTGTATCCATTCCTGTCCCTCCTTCTTAATGGCTAGGCAAGGTGAGACATTAGGTAAGTAGTTGGGCTTCAGCCCTCTTTCTTTATACGCATAAAGGAGGCTAAAGCCCAACTACGTACCTTAGACCGTTACTACATTTGATATTAAGTTGACACATAAGGCAATGCCCACTTTCCTAAACTACTGAGACTGTAAAGTTTTACTCCCTCTTCCCTCTTCCCTCTTTTCACCCTGAGCGAAGCCGACTTGTCTTGAGTGCAGCCGAAGGAAGAACCCTTTTCTTTCTTCCTTCTTCCCTCGGACTTCTTCCCTAGAACCTCGGACTGAAATTCGTTACATCCGTTACATCCGTTACAGAATCCGTTGCCGAACTTCCCTCTTCCTTCATTAAAATGACAATTGATATGGACGATTCACAAATATTCCTCAAAGAAGACGATGTTTTGTCGGCTCCTACCAGCACTTTGATGTATCAATGTACGTTCAAAGTCAACGAATATATGACCATTCTGAATTCAAGATTGCTAGAAGAAAGATTATTGTCAGACGGGATGGATTGCGAGCTTTTAAGTTCAGGAAAAGGCTGGACACAAGGAAAAGTTAGATTGCGCCTGGAGTTCGTTCCGATCGAACCTGAAGTCAAAGAACAAAAAGCCCTTCCCGCCGCCCCGGAAGAATCAGACACCGCTCAAAACAACGCCGAAGATAGCTCAGAGTCTGAGCAAATTGATACAAATGAGCCATTAGATGTCAGCGATTCAACAGAAATCAGTAATGATTTTCCGGTTTCTAGGTATCCAGACAGCAATCCCCACAGTCGAGGAATGTGGAGCTAAGCTGCTACTTACGGGATAGGAAAAGGAGGAAGATTTTTAAATTTTAAGTTCAGAGTTTTGAGTTGAGGAGTTTATGATTGCATCCTTCATACAACTGACAACTGATACCAATTTAAAAAATCCTTGCTGCAACATTCTTAGTTGAGTTTGTCTGCTCAAATATTGTCGGTGGTGCGTCGCTGTAAGATTTTCTGTCTTTTGTTGGGTACGCTCTCTGGCGACACACCCTACGACTACTTGTCATACCAAATCGGGGTTAGATATCCCCGTTATCATTCGGCGGTTGAAACCGCTGCTATACAAACAAAGTCGGCAGTAAGGCCGACTGGTTCATCAAGGGTATCGGAAACCTGGATTTGGTATCAACTGTCAACTGTCAACTGTCAACTGTCAACTGACAACTATGAACTGTAATGCCTGAATCTGCCAATTGGACGCACCTCCACGCTCAACTGCACCGGACACTGCTGCAACGACAAATTTTGCCCTCAAATCAGCGATTGTTAGTAGCAGTATCCGGCGGGCAAGATTCTCTGTGCACGCTCAAATTACTGCTCGATTTGCAGCCCAAATGGGGGTGGAATCTAGCCATTGCTCACTGCGATCACTGCTGGCGTTCTGATTCCCAAAAGAATGCAAATCATGTAGAAAATTTAGCTAAAAATTTCGGAATATCCTACTATTTGCAAACGGCACCGGACATCCCTAAAACCGAAGCAGCGGCCAGACAGTGGCGGTATCAAGCTTTAACCGAAGTTGCGATCGCCCGCAACTACCCCTACATTGTGACAGGCCACACAGCCAGCGATCGCGCGGAAACACTCCTCTACAACCTAATTCGCGGTAGCGGCGCCGACGGACTTTCCGCCCTGACTTGGACGCGCCCCGTTGCCGATTTGCGATTGGGGGATTCTGAGGAAAATCCACAATCGACAATATACTTAGTTCGTCCTTTGCTCGAAATAACCCGATCGCAAACAGGTCAATTTTGTCAAGAGCAAAAGCTACCAATTTGGGAAGATTCTACCAATCAAGACTTGCAATATGCCCGCAACCGAATTCGATCGCAATTATTGCCTTATTTAGAAACTCATTTCAACCCAAGAGCATCGACAGCCCTCGCCCAAACAGCCGAACTCCTGCGCGCCGATGTCGAATATATCGAGATTGCAGCCAGTGCATTGCTACAGCGAGCCATCTCTCCAATTGCAGACAACCCGCAGGTGAAAATTCAACTCCCCGTCAAGTTAAATCGCCCAATTTTGCGAGCAGCACCCCTAGCATTGCAACGGCGGGCAATGCGGCAGGTATTGCAGCAAATATTGCCCTGTGCACCCAGTTTTGACAGCGTAGAAAAACTCACCAGCTTAATCGCAGCGCCCAACCGATCGCAAACCGATCCATTTCCTGGAGGAGCGATCGCCCGAGTTGAAAACCCTTGGATCGCGATCGATCTTTAACTTTAGGCGTTTGGCAGAAAACTCGAAAGAGCTTGGCGCAGATCCGAAACAACCCGATCTTGCTGCTCTCCAGTCTGCTGCACGCGATCGAGTTCTCCCCCCACCGCTTCCAGCTTTTGGCGCAGCCCGCTCAAATTGTCCTGCACCGGTTGCAACATTTCTTGATAAACATTCACCCGGCCCCAGAGTTCCGCCACAGCACCTTTCTGGTTGAACAAATTCTGCTCTAACTGCTTAAGTTCATTGCGTTTCGCTTCACTTTCCCCATTTTGACGGTTGACATTTCCCTCAATTTGAGATATGGAATCCCGCACCTGCTGAATTTCCGTTTCCAGCCGTTGCAATTCTTGGCTTTGCTGCTGGCGTTGAGTATTGAGCTGTGAGACGATCGGCCCCAAATCAATATCTCCGGGCTCTGTTTTTTGAGGATTAGCAGTACCCAAGCGACGCCACAGCACCGCCTGATGCTGCTTCAAAACATTTTCCCGTTCCTGCAAGCGGAGGCGCTGTCCCACCAAAGTTTCATTCAACATCTGATAACTTTCGAGTTCATCGGCCATTTCATTTTCCAAAGCCATGCGATCGTACTCGGAAGCCGCTTGAATTTTGGCTTGCAACTCCTCGATTGTTTCCCGCTGGAGAGTCAACTCCTCCTCTTGATCGTTAACAAACCGGAACACCTTTTCCAAATCCTCTTGCAGGTGTTGCACCAGCCCCTGTAATTCCTCAACCGGCATCTGCTCCAGAGCAGACACATCTACTACCTGCTCCACAGCCCCAGCACCCGAACCAGACGCCAACCCGGAGATTTGCTGGTACATATTCTCAACAGCCTTCACCTGCACAGACATAGACTGAGCCTGTTCCTGCTTAGCGCTGAGGGTACATTGCTGCCCTTTGAGTTGGGCCCGAGCCCCGGCCAAAGCATCTTGGGATTGATACCACTCCTGCCAGCGGCTTTGGAGGCTCTGCCCAAGTCGATCGACCTCTTCCTGCTGTTGCTGAGCGTTTGTGCGTTTTTGCTCCAACTGTTGCCAGTGCAAATCCAGAATTGCCTGCTGAGCGCCCACAACACCAAAAGACTGATTGAGTTGTTCCCGAACTCCAAGGGCTGCAGAAATTGCTCCTCCCAGCTTGTTCATCAACTCCTGAATCCTCCGTGCCTGTTCCTCGTCAACCACCGCCCCCTGAGAAGCCTGAGACTGCTGCTGGGCAACCTGCTGCTGTTCGCCCCGCAACTGTTCCCAAGCCGTCTCCATTTCCGTGCGGCTGCGATCGACCTCTTCTCGCAGTCGGTTAGCTTCATCCCGAGTATTTTCAATTTCCGAGCGTTGAGCCTCCAGGCGCTCCAACTCCTCCTCCATTTGAGCCAACTGCTCTTCGCGGGCTTGCATTTCCATTTCCCGGCGATTGAGTTCCTGACTCGAAAACGTCAGAGAAGCCTTCCACTGCTCAATTTCCTCTTCCTTATCCTTAAACTTGTCCTGCAAGCGGGAGAAATTTTGCAGAATGCTCACCAACTGGCGGGCAGCCTCCTGAATCCGCTGCACTTGCTTGTTAGCGCTCAACTCCACCAGCACCAGCGTGCCGTCGTTAAACTTATTAGCTTCCTCAACTGGGATCGAGTCATCGCCTGGTACGGCGCTCCAGTTGTGTTCGCCCCGCTGACAAGCTAGCAGTTTCAGTTCAGCCTTACCGCCACCGAGACCAAAGCCGCTTCTCTGTTTTTGTACTTCTGCTAGATACAGCACACTAATAGTCCTCTCTTTGGTGTCGTTTGCCCGATCGGGAATAGCATCCTTTTCCAACTGTCTTCAGCACTCGCCGACAGCACTGCTTCTCTCGCACTGCGTCTAGAAAGCACTGCCGCCGCCTGCTTTCTGAACCAATGGGAGAGCAGTATCAATGCCGCTTGATTCAAGACTAGCAAAACTGGGGGGACTGCCATAGCCCAAAGCCGAAAAAGATCAGTCAGTCAAAAACTTTCATTGATTGTATCAGGCTTTCGGTGAGGGTCGATCGCCATCTCGTCCTTTAATTGCCCAAACCGCGTCTTCTCCGCAGGCGGACTAGGGATTTGAACCGCACTGCCTTAGAATAGTGGAATCACGCGAGCCTGTCATCGAGATCTACTCTTGAGCAAAAAGGTCAATGCTTTAAGACAGAACCCAACCGCAAGGACGCACAGCGCAAGGTAAACGTCAAAATTTTGGCGGTCGAAGACTTGAACCAGTCGTCCCTGCCAGCGTTGGACGACGATCGAAAAGCCCAGACAATTGTGTGTGTCATAAACCCCACGCACCAATGCCGGGGTGATGACTGTTAACAATTTACCTAGATTTACCCAGGATTTAGTAGTTAGATTCTCGGTAAGCCAATGGATAGATTGATGAGTATTGGCGAGTTAGCAGAGCTTTAAAGCTGTTAACATACGAAGAGATAAACACATTGAGAGGTCGAATCAATGGCTACCCTAACTTATTGCAAAGGCTTGCCCACACCAGTACACGAACTCAACGAACTAGGATTTACAGATTTCGAGATGTTCTTAGAAGCTTACGCCCCAATTTTTAGGGCTGCAAGCATTGAAACAGTTGACCACTTACTTTTAGGCACAGAGTTCAAGAAATCAGATTGGAACACGCATTTACAGCAAACCTACGGCATCAATAAGCGCCACGCCAATGGTGTAATCAGTTCTGCCAAGGGTCGTGTAGATGGTGCTAAAGAACACAGGATTTTACATCTAAAAGCTCTTGAAGGAAAAATTAAATCTATTGGTGCGTGGCTCAAGAAAGCCGAACGCAAGTTGGTATTAGCTCGTAAGTTCTATGCCAAGAAAAAATGGCAGAAATCAAAAACAGGTTGCAATTTTCCCCTAGCCTGCTCACTTCAATATAAATCCACAAACTGGCAGAATTTGCGCTTTCAAATTCACAACAAAAAGCGTAAACTGACTGGGTTAATTAACAGAGTAGAACATTTAAGGCTTTCGCCAGTCAAAGTCTTCATCCCGATGAGGGATATTTTTGTTGTCGGCTCTAAGGATGAGTCTTTTGGCAATCAAGTCTGCCAGTGGAATGGGGATAAAATAACTTTTAGAGTCCCCAAATGCTTAGAGTCACGATTTGGAAAAACTGTGTCCTCTCTTGTTGGTGATTTCAGCCGCAACATCAACAGACTGCCAGAATGCGGTGCTAAAACCTGGCATTTCTATCGCAAGAATGGAAAGTGGGTTACTGCCGTGCAGTTTACCCCAAATCCCGCGAAGCAGGTTTCGAGAGAGAGAATGTACGGTTGCATTGGTATCGACATAAATCCCGGTTCTATTGGGTGGGTGTATGTCGATTCTGAAGGGAATCTCAAAGCCAAAGGGCAGATCCCATTGCAGATAGGTTTACCCTCCGGCAAGCAACAGGCTCAAATTGTTGATGCTTGTCTGCAACTAGCTGCAAAAGCCACAGAATTTGAATGTCCTGTGGTTTGTGAAGAACTTGATTTCTCAACAAAAAAGCAATCGCTGGGAGAGAAAGGTAGAAAGTATGCTCGAATGTTGTCGGGTTGGGCGTATAGTGAGTTTTATAAACAACTCAGTTCTATTTTGTCGAATCGTGGGATTGAGTTGACAACGGTCAATCCAGCTTATTCAAGCATTATCAGCTTGGTGAAATACCTGAGAATGTATGGCTTAGCTAGTGACGAAGCGGCTGCACTGGTAATTGCTCGTAGGGCAAGCAAGTTAAGTGAAAAAATACCTTGCTCCTTAACCGCCTATTCTGAAGTGAATTCAGAAAAGCACGTTTGGAGCGAGTGGAACAAACTGAATAAAAAAATCAAACGTTCCGCTATGATATCACGTCGTTGTGATTATCAAGCGTGTTTCTAACGGTCGTTTCTTGGTCAACCTCGATACTGAGGAAGCGTAAAGCGCTAAGAAAGAATGTTTCAAACTTATACCGCAGAGTTTACCTAGGTTTGCCTAGGTTTTTATAAGCGGCTTGTAAGACTTAATTCTAGACAGGCTGATGCCTGAAATTGCTGCCCGAAGCTCAAAATCCCCAGGCCTCCATAGCTGGGGAGTATGTCAACAAGAGAAAATCGCCCTTTCGTCAATTCCTAATTGTGCCAGTGGCATCGAACCCGTAAATTCTTGACAGAAACTAAAGTTAATATAAGCGCGATCGCACAGTCTTTCTAATTTCAGACGCCAACGGTTTTAAGGAGGATACTTTAGCTGCATGCAGGGAAATTTGAGTGAAATTGACATCCGCAGCATCCTGCAATTAATTGAGTTAGGTCAGCGCACCGGAGAACTGTTCGTAGAGGCCTACAGCTTCACCGGCAGCTCGGGTAATCTACCTACCCAGCGCTCCGGTGCAGGACAATCCTGGTATGTCTTCTGCTTCAACGGTCAGGTTATTTACGCTACCCAGAGTGCGGGCAGTTTGTTTCGCTTGCGCGACTACCTGCGCCGCTACAAAGCAGACACTGCCCTCGACAAAATCCAACTTCCCTATATGGCATCTACCAATGCCCCAGAATACGGCTACCTGTGGGCGCTGCTAGAAAACCACATCCTCACCCCAGCTCAAGGGCGCAACATCATCCACAGCATGATCCACGAAACCCTGTTTGACTTGCTCAGCCTCCACCAGGGTTCCTTCACTTTTGAAATGGGCTCAGCATTGGCTCCTCAACTCACCAGCTTAGAAATTAGCTCGCTGCTGGCGAAGATTGTCCAACAGGTGCAGCAGTGGAAGCAGTTTCACCCTCACATTCAGTCGCCCAACCAATGCCCGATGATTTCAGATCCCGCCGAGCTCCGAGTCGCCCTGCCTGCCAATACCTTTAATACTCTCAGACGCTGGGCCGACGGTCACACTTCGATCCGCCAAATGGCGCGCTACCTCAACCGAGACGTGCTGACTGTCGCTAAGGCAATTTACCCCTTCGTGCAGCAGGGATTGGTGCAAGTATTTTATGAGCCCTCTGTTGCCCCGGCCAACAATAGGGGGGGGTGGTCGTCTCCAGAAACCAAGGTCAAGAGAGTTGTCTGTATAGACGATGACAATGTGATTCGCAAAACAGTTGAGTCAATTTTAAACGAACAAGGTTACGAAGCTACTGGCATCAGCAGTCCCCTCGAAGCCCTGAGTTTGGTTTTTAAACTCAAACCCGATTTAATTTTGTGCGACATCGCCATGCCCGAACTCGACGGTTACGAAATTTGCGCGATGCTGCGAAATTCTAGCGCTTTCCGGCACACGCCGATCGTCATGCTGACAGGGATCGACGGATTTATCGATCGCGTTAAAGCCCGCATGGCGGGGGCGACTGACTACTTCACCAAACCTTTTGGCGAAAGCGAGTTATTAATGCTGGTAGAAAAATATGTAGGGCCGGGCTATCCTGAGGCCAATCTCTCGGAAAAATTATTAGGGTCTAAGCTAGAAGACGAATTAGAAGCAAAATAAATTCCGCACCGGTGGCATGATTCCAGCTTTTTTGTAGCCGAGGATGCCAGCGCAGTCTCGACATTCAGAGACAGAAAGCTCTTTGCTGCGGGCGATCGCACCATCAACTAGAATGTATAAATTCGCGCGCCCGCCGTCCGGCGTCTGTCAAACTCAGTGCAATTTCTCGATCGCGAAGGGGCCGAAGTCGCTCAAAGTGCAAATATAATATACTTGTTCTCCACTTGCAGCCGATCGCCAAAACAGATGGGCACAGCAACGACTCCTTGAAGCTCAAATTTCAAACAGACTGAACTATCTGGACATACAAGACATCTTCTGTTAAATTTCCCCGGTAAAGCAAACACTGGCTTTATGGCTAAACCGAAATCGGCTCAGGACTCAAATTCACAAGAAAAGACCTTCCAACCAAACTGGAATCCGTTTTGTCAAAAGAAGTCGGGTTGGTTGTCATTGCCCGCAAAGCTGGTTGGTGCAGGTTGGGATTCAATCTTATCTCATGTCCGAACCCGCCCGCAAAAACTGAGATATTGCTTCTCAAATCGGGCGACTTTAGCCCACAATGAGAAATCGTTGAAGATGTCCTCGCCATCATCCACATCTTTAGTTGCAGCCTGGGTGTCAGACTCAGAAAATACCAACAGCAAGTATGCCAAGACCGTTAGTTACCAAGTTTACCCGTGCCATAAATTAGGGGTAATCCGGAAAAAGTGGGTGAGCGCTGTTCGCAAAGTTTACAACATTTCAATTGCTTACCTAGACGAACATCAAGGTTTTAGCAGAATCAGCAATAGTGGAGAAAAGCCAGGCTTAAAAATGGTGCTAAAAACATCAGGTTTAATTCCTAAATGGTGCATCCCTAGAACGCTGGCAGCATTCAAAACCAGGATTCATGATTTAGGTTGGGAATGTGACAAACAAATTGCTTCTGCTTTTGCCACAACTTACGATTTTATATTTTTTCCGACATTTGAGATGTATAAAAGAGTAATTCAAAAAAATCGCATTTTAAGGAGTAAAACGGCGACATCAATGATGAATTTGGCTGGCAAAAATCCAGGAAAACCTTACAAAACTTGTGTTGCCTTGACGGTTCCAAGTTAGTTGGGAGCAAAGACGAACCCACCTCTAAAACATTCGTGCCGTGGGAAAAATTATACTTAAAATTGGGTGGTTGCCCAAATTGTAAGTTTCCTGACTGTGGGTATGAAATTTCTAGAGATTCCCCGGTTGTAAAGATTTTGGGGAAAGCTTTGTGGGATAAAATATCGATCGCTAATGTCCGAGCTCCCTCGTGTTGTACTTAGCATCTAGCAGGAAGTCTAAAATTATCCGAATCTTCAGGGTAAAAGTATCAGATAGTTAATAGCAGCAACAAAATAGGGAATTATGTAGAAAAAAGGCAACCTGCACCAGTGGAAGTTTTTAGGTCTCAACCCCAGCAGGATTGGCGCAAGGAATTAGTCATAAATACTGCCAACACATTTACAAAAAGGACGGTTATAGTTATGTTTCAGAGACCGAACTCCCATTTTCCTCCCAACACCGACTTGAGTACGGGTACGATGTGGGTTTCCCAGAGAGAAGAATTATGATTAGTGGCGGCCCAGACTTTATATTACCAGGACAAGGCATAGATCAGGCTCCGGAATTCCAAGAACTAGAAACTCCCGAAGGCGAGCTGCACCTGCGGTTCTACGTTCCTTCGGGGAACGAGTTCGCACTGCCGGCGACAGGGATTAGAGAGGTGCTATCCCCCTCCCCAGACCGAATGACACCGATTCCTAACGTTTCCTCTTTGCTTTTAGGTACGCTAAACATGAGAGGGCGAGTGATTTGGGTGGCCGATCTGGGCCAATTTCTGGGAGACCAAACACCTCTGAACACCGATCGACCCGAAATCCCGATCGTGGCTGTGGAAGACCAAGACACGATTTTGGGGCTGGCAGTCGATCGAATTGTGGGGATGGACTGGCTCGACGTAGACCAACTGCACTCTCAGAACAATGCACCAGACGGCATGATTCCATTTCTGAGGGGAGAATGGATGTTAGGTGCACCAGCGACTAAAGTGCTCCGACTGCTAGATCAAGTGAAAATTCTGCGCTCTGCGCGGTGGGCAGCGTGAAATCGATTTTAGATTTGCGATTTGCGATTTTCGATTGGGGTCTAACTATCAACAGTCACAGGACTTGAGGCACGCATCTAAACATTCCAGCAAGATAAAAATCTAAAATCTCAAATCTAAAATCTAAAATCAAAAGAGGGCGGCAAATGGCAACAAGTACCAACTTTCAGCAGGACTACCAACGGGCAGAAGCGGCCTACATGGATGGCAACTATTCAGAAGCCGCGGCCCTAGTTTATCAATTAGTAGAAGATTTCCCGGAAGACCCGAGCGCTAGGCTGCTGTGCGGGCACATCTACTGCTACGGACTGCAACAGTATGAGGTGGCACGGGAACAGTACATGGTGGTGCTGAGCCTGAGTGACGACCCGAGTTTGGTCGAACACGCTCACGGCGGTATTAGCCACACAGACCAATTTTTATCCGGAGAACTGCACACGGAAAGTTTCGAGGCTTTGTCTGCGGAAACTGAATTGGAATTCTACCCAGACTTGTCTCTGGAAGAAGGGTTGGAAGACCCGGATTTAGCACTTTTCCAAGGAAATTCCCCATCCGTGTCCTATGGGAGTCAATCGCCGCAGGATATGGAAAACGAGGACTTGGCAGATTTGGGCATGAGCGGGTTGGAGTGGGAACCACAAGACAGCAGTGCTGCAACCTCTGTCGAAGATTTAAGTAACCCCTTTGCTGGGGACAGCGGCGCAATGGCAGCTTATGCTGATGCGTCCGAGCCGCTAGACATGGACGAATTCGGCTCGGATTTGGGAGATCCTTTTGGCCTAGATGACCCTGGGTTTGAGGCTGGTGACTTCTCTGATAGCAAAGTTTCTGGTTCCAAGGCGCCTTATTCAGGAGAGTTGTTTTCAGAAGCTCCAACTCAGGTACTCAACGGTCAAAGTTTTGCTGGTTCCCAAAGCGGGAATTCCTTCGACTCGCAGCAATTAGACTCCCCCACCGGGCCGTCTGACAATTTTGGCGAACCTTTTGCACCGCTCGATTTGCCAGACGAACTTGACTTGAATGATGACGATTACGACTATCAATCCCCGCCCGTGACCGGGCAAAATCAAGGTCAGAAGCCACCCCTGTCAGAAGAGGCAGACCCTTTTGCTCAGCCGATGTCCTCGGGTTTTGGGTCTTCTCGATCGCAAAGCAAGCAGCCGAATATTGACTCGGAATACTCGTCAAATTATTCGCTGGCGGAAGACGAAACGCTGTTGATGGGAGGTGCTGTCCCCAATTCTCACTCGTCAAGGTCGAGCCGGGGACAATTTAATTCGGCCGATCGATCGAACTCTAACAGAAACGGTTACGGCGACTCGGAACCACCGGCATTTGGCTCCATAGACAGCTTTGAGTTAGATGCTTTTGATGACGACGCTTTTAGCGATTCTTTCTCTCTGGATGAAAACGAGCAAGCCACTGCTTTCGGGGCTGCAACCAAGAACAGCAGCGACTGGTCGTCAAAAACAGGGAACACTCAAGAACACAGCGGCTTTTTAGACGAATTTGACGATTTTGACGATTTGGGCAATTTGCCGGATTTTGATATCTCAGAAGATGCGAACAGTTCGATCCTGAGAGGTAACACCAATTTTGGCAACTCGACCAGCGGCATGATGGGTACGAGCGGCAGCGGTCTGGACTTTGACAACAGCGACGGCTCGGCAATTCGAGACGACGAAATTTTTAGCATTTCCGGCCCTGCTGATGCGTCGGTGCCGACTTTTGCTCCCACAGACACTGAAGCGATCGATACTTCGGTGACTGTAGAACAGGGCGGACTGGCTTTCTTGGAAAATGCCCCTCTGTTTACCAAACAGTTGTACACGGCGATCGGGGCCGGATTGGTTTCTCTGGTAGCTGTGGCTTTCGTGACGAACATTGCTTCCTATCAAGCTCTGAAGCAAGACAAGCCGGAGGCGATCGTTTACCTGCGCCAAACAGGCTGGGTAATGACGGCAGCGGCAGGCTTTACGAGCTTTTTGACTTCTTGGGGCATCGGGCAGTTGATCGCCAAGCAGGTACGCAAGTCTTCGGACAATTTGCAAGCTCAGTTCGATGCTGTATCTCAAGGAACTTTGGACGCTCGGGCTACGATTTACTCGGAAGATGAATTTGGCAAAATGGCTGCTAAATTCAACCACATGGCGAAGGTGATCCAAACTACGATTAGCGATACCAGACGCAAGTCTGACGAGCAGGAACAGGCAAAAGAAGATTTGCAGCGCCAAGTGATTCGCTTGCTAGATGACGTGGAAGGAGCGGCTCGGGGTGACTTGACGGTGACGGCGGAAGTGACGGCAGACGTTTTGGGCGCTGTTGCTGACTCGTTTAACTTGACAATTCAAAACCTGCGCGAAATCGTCCATCAGGTGAAGCAGGCGGCTCGGGAGGTTAGCAAAGGCGCTACGGATAGTGCCAAGTTTGCGGGCGATTTGTCTTCTGACGCGCTGCGGCAGGCTGAGGAACTGGCGGCGACGCTGAATTCGGTGCAAGTCCTCACTGATGCGATTCAGCGGGTCGCAGAGAGTGCTAGAGAGGCGGAAGAAGTGGCTCGGGGCGCGGCGGCAACGGCTCTGAAAGGGGGCGAGGCTGTGGAGCGGACGGTGGCCGGGATTTTGGAAATTCGAGAAACTGTAGCAGAAACCACGAGAAAAGTCAAGAGGTTGGCGGAAGCTTCTCAAGAAATTTCTAAGATTGTGGGTTTGATTGCGGCGATCGCCTCTCGGACGAATTTGTTGGCTCTTAACGCTAGTATTGAGGCGGCGAGAGCTGGGGAGTCGGGTAGGGGTTTTGCGATCGTGGCGGATGAGGTGCGACAGTTGGCAGATCGATCGGCGAAATCTTTGAAAGAAATCGAACAGATCGTGATGCAAATTCAAAGTGAAACCGGCGCGGTAATGACGGCGATGGAAGAAGGGACGCAGCAGGTGATTGAGGGGACAAGATTGGCAGAACAGGCGAAGCGATCGCTTGAAGATATCATTCAAGTTACCAATCGCATTGACGTGTTAGTGCGATCGATTACTGCGGACACTGTAGAACAGAATGAAACAGCTCGTTCGGTGGCCGCTGTGATGCAGGCTGTCGAGCTAACTGCTCAGGAAACGTCCCAAGAAGCGCAGCGAGTTTCGGGTGCTTTGCAAAATTTGGTAGGCGTTGCTCGCGACCTTTTGACATCGGTGGAAAGGTTCCGAGTAGAAACAGCAGAAAGACAATAATTGATTGTTTAATGCTTTTCTTACTTCCTGATTTACAAGCACGTTAGTGTGGCAATGATGGCAAACAAAAAGCAACCTCGCAGCCTTAAAACCGCTGCGGGGATGCCAATTCAGCACCTAAACAAACTAGGAGTTGTACAGATGAACGATAACATAGTAGAGGTTATTCCTGGGATATTTGGTGAGATTCAGCCGACGGGCTGTATTATCTCTACTTTAACCAGATCTAGCAGTGGCTATTCCAACAAAAGAGTTCGGATTAACGGTGAATGGAAAACGCTTACTGTTCATCGTTTGGTATTAGAAAATATTTTAGGTCGTCCGATTAGATCCGAATACTTTTGTTGCCATACTTGTGATGTTCGTAACTGCATTAATCCCAACCATTTATGGGAAGGATCTAGACTGGAAAATTCTCAAGATAGGTTTAGAAAAGGACGGGTTAAAGATGTAGGAAGCACATCTGCTCCTAAACCTCAAAAACAACTGCGAGGCGTAGAAATAATTCCCGGTATTAGGGCCGAAATACAGCCGAATGGCTGCATGATTTGTATCTTGGCTAAAAGAAGTGATGGTTACGCCATTAAGGGTACTAAAATTAATGGCAAAACTAAAAGTTTCTACGCTCACAGATTGGTACTGGAACACAAACTGGGACGACCTGTAAAACCTGGTTATTTTGCGTGTCACAGTTGCGACGATCGCGGTTGTGTCAACCCCGATCATTTGTGGGAAGGAACTCCCGCCGATAACTCCCGCGATTCTATAGAAAAAAACCGCTTTCCTTTCGTTCAGGGCAAGATATGTCCTACCCGCAAGCTAAAACCCGAACAGGTGCAGCAGATTCGCTATCTTTTAGGTGAGGGGATCTCGAAAGCAGAAATAGCTAGGAGATTTGCAATATCTCGCAGTCAGATTATTCTGTTGTCAAGGGGAGAGATTTACAGAGACATTCTCTAAGAATACTAAAATAGACCCAATACAATAACGCTTAAAATCAGGAATAAAACTATGCTGCCGGAACAACAACAGAGGATTATGGGCTACTTTATTGAGGAGGCAAAAGACCACCTCAATACGATCGAGCAAGGGTTGCTGAACCTGCAAGCGACGATCGAAGACCCAGAACTGGTTAACGAAGTATTTAGGGCTGCTCACTCTGTCAAAGGAGGAGCCGCAATGCTAGGCCTGACGAGCATTCAGCAAACATCTCACCGACTGGAAGATAGTTTTAAAATTTTAAAAGAGTGCAGCGTTAAAGTTGACCAACAGCTAGAGTCGCTGTTTTTGCGAATTTTTGACACGTTGCAAGGGCTGTTAGAGCAACTGTCGGGGCCTTTTGGGCTGACAGAGGAATTGGGAGAGCAGATGGTTCGAGAATTAGAACCTGTATTTGAAGAACTTAACGGGCACTTGGGAGGACTTGTCGGACACTGCGTTAACGATGACGAGAGCAGCCCGCTGCCAGTACCACAAGCAGTTATGGCCCGAATGGGAGCCGGGGCGTTTAACTCATCAGTGAGTTTTGCGGAGTCGGATTCAGGTTACGCATCTGATGTCACAGCAACGGAAGAAAGCGCGCTGCACCTGGTATTTGACTCGGATGTGCCGGCGAGGATGCGGGAAATGCTGCAAGAGTTCAAACAGCCTGAGGGCTCTGAGAGCAGGCGACAACTTAGGAATATTTGTCGGAACTTGAAAATGGCGGGGGAGGACTTTGAACTGCCCGAGTGGATAGAATTGATCGCTGCGGTAGAAAAGGCGATCGCCAACCCAGAAAATACCTACCGCACCTTAGCCCCAACGGTCATCAAAGACATCAAACAAGCGCAAGAACAGGTACTTTCGGGTAATTCTGGGTCGATCGCACCCAGTGCCAAACTTCTGGCCCTGATACCCGTGGCTGTGGTTCCCGAAACAGATTTTGAAGACTTGCTGGCCTTCGCTCAACCGGGTACGTTGGGTTCAAAGGCGGTTTCTGTTGAAGATGCAGCCTGGGATCTGGCTTTGGGCGGCGATTCCCCGGATGGATTGAACAAGTTGCAGCCAACTATTTCAGGGCTGAGCATAGACGAGCTGTTCGAGCAACTCGACGGCGACGAGAGCGACGATTACGCCGGAGGTCGATCGCCGTTGGACACTTCCCCGAGCTTCGGAGAATCAGATGTAGAGACTGGTTCTTTTAGAATCTCGACGCGCACGGGCCCGGAAGTGGGGGCGGCCGAACTCAACACCTTAGCAGACTTGTTTGAAGGCGAATCTCCGGATCTCGACGGCGCTTGGGAAGAAGAAGAAGATCTCGACTACGTACAATCTGCTTCTAGGATGCCGACGGGGGGAATCATGGAATTAGACGATGATGACAATTCCGGCGATTTTACTGATTTGTTGTTTGACGAATACGGTGAGGAAAATTCGGAAACGAATGCGGCGCATCCTTTGGAGGACCTCACGAGTTTGTTTGGGGACGATTTGCTGTTTGGAGGCGAGGCTGATGGTTCGGCGGTGGCAGCCGATCGGGAAAATGCGGGTTTGAAGCAGCCGCCAACTCGCAAACAGCTTGAAACTGGTAACAGGCAAGGTTTGGATCGGGGAGAGGGCAGGGCGGGCATTACCAGGAGGCAAGCTGATGAAGATGCTCTCGGTACGCTTTTGGACGAAGTGGCGGCCCAAACTTCTGTTGTGACGGCAGATGCTGATTTGGATAACTTGTTCGGCAATTTAGGTTCATCTGAGGAAGCGGCTGTGCCGGCAGTCTCCGAGGAGTATGCTCTCAACCCTGATGCTTTCGACGCAGAATTTTTGGATGCCGCAGGTGGTGGCAATGATTCAGGGGATGCAGAAAAACCGGCTGTAGCCGAAATAGATGATTTCGAGTTGCTCTCTGAGGTGGAGGAAGACTCGGATTTCAGCGAGCTGTTGAGCATTACTTCTGATTTCCTTTCTTCTGAAGGTGAAGGTGGGGAGAGCAGGGGCCATCGATCTTCAGCTACTGGCAGCACACCAAATGAGGAAAGTGGCAGCGTTAACATGACATCAAATTCTGATTCTGATTCTGATTTAGATATTTCTGCGGATGGAGATTGGCTAGAAGATGCTTTTGGCCTGGAAGACGAGTCTGCACAATCAACCAACCTGGATCTGGAGGATACAGATTTAGATGCGCTGTTTGGGGATATTACCTCGGACTCGATTTCTGAGGATGAGGAGGCTGGGCGCGATCGTCCGGCGGTTCCTTCCCGAGAGGCGGCGGATTTGGCAGATCTGTTCGGTTCTGTACCTACGGGTACTGAGTATGACGGGGAAGATTCGCCAGAAGAAGTCGATGGGGATTGGTTGAATTTAAATGTGGATTCTCCATTGCCCAGTGCTGGTACGGCTGCGGATGAGGGCGACTTGGCGAGTTTGTTCTCGGACTCGGAGGCGACTGTTTCGGAGGCAGGCTTGGCAGATTTGGCGGCGGTTGAATTTGGAGTATTGTCCGATCGTCCCGATCCAGAAATTGCCAGTGCCGAGTCTGATGAGGGCAGTTTCGATTTGTTGGAGGATATGTTTGGCGAAGCGCCTCCTGCGTCGGTGGATGCCGAAGCTGATTTTGATTTGCAGGAGTTGTCGGCCGAAGTTGCTGAGGGTTTGTTCGAGTCTGAAGGTGCGGATTTGTTCGATCGAACCCAAACAGATGCCGCTAGTGAATCCGAGGAGGAAGATGATTTGTTTGCCGCGCTGGAAACCGATTTTTCGGCTGGCGATTTAGAGGCGCTGTCGGCAGAATCTCTCGATGGTATGTTTGACGGCGATGCTGATTTGCTGGCTGCTCTCGAAACCGGGGCGACTCTCAATACCGAAGAGTTGGATGCTTTTGATGACTTGTTGGATTCGCTAGATGCTGGACCTCTGGTGACTTCGGAACTGACGGGCTTTGGCGACGATGACGAAGAATCGAGCGAAGCCGGTGCTGCGGAGTTGGAAGATGAGTCGCTGGCGGACTTTTTTAGCGACATTCAATCAGGCACTGAGGATTCCGAAGGCAATTTTGACGATTTAGAAGCGCTGTTAATCGCAGGCGGTGCTGGGGTGGCAATGGCCGCCTCTGGGGGTGCAAATCCAAGTCCGGTAACGACGGAAGTTTTCTCCGATCTCGAAGATCTGCTGAGCGAGAGCGCAACTATGCCGGAAATTCCAGCACCGGCGAAAACTGCCCGCAAAGCTCCACCCCCTCCTGCTGCGGAGAGCGACGACGAATTTGGCGACTTAGAAAAACTGCTGGAAGATCCAAAGGACAGCGGCCGTCAAGGCGAAACCAATATCGGACAGTCGGCGGTCAACAACAGACCCAGGCGGAATCCCCGCGCGGGCGGGTTCGGCGACCAAACCATGCGCGTACCGGTCAAGCAACTGGACAACCTCAGCAACTTGATGGGCGAACTGGTAGTCAACCGCAACAGTTTGGAGCAAGACCAAGAACGGATGCGGCAGTTTTTGGACAATTTGCTGCACCAGGTGACGCTGCTGAGCGATGTCAGCCAACGGACTCAGGATTTCTACGAGCGGAGTCTTTTGGAGATTGCTTTGCTAGCAAACCGTCAGGGACACCGATCGGCTTGGCGCAATGAGGAGGGGCCCCAAAACCGGGGGGAAAGTGCCTGGAGACCAGAGGAAATGGACAGGTTTACTCCTTTCCACAGTTTGGCTCAGGAGATTATCGAGCTGATCGTGCGGGTGCGGGAGTCGGCGGCGGACATTGAGTTTTTGGTGGATGAGGCGGATCAGGTGACTCGCCAACTGCGCCAAGTCACGACTCAACTGCAAGAAGGTTTGACTCGCGCCCGGATGAAGCCGTTTGCGGAGACGACGGACAGGCTGTTCCGGGCGGTGCGGGAAATTGGGATTAAGTGCGGCAAGCAGGCTCAGTTGCAGGTTGAGGGTAAGGATATTTTGATCGACAAGATGATTGTGGATCAGCTTTATGACCCGATGACTCACTTGGTGAACAATGCGATTACCCACGGGATCGAAGCGCCGGAGGTGCGTCTGGCGGCCGGGAAGCCTGCGATGGGCAGGATTACGATTCGGGCTTTCCACCAAGGGAATCAAACGGTGGTTTCGGTTTCTGACGATGGGGCGGGAATTGACCCGCAAAAGGTGAAGGCGAAGGCGATCAAGCAGAATTTGCTGACGGCGGCTCAGGCTCAGAGGATGTCTCGCTCGGAAGTTTACAATTTGCTGTTTATGCCCGGTTTCAGCACTCAGGAACAGGCGACGGAGTACGCGGGCCGGGGGGTCGGTATGAACGTTGTAGAGACCTCGCTGCACGAAATTCGGGGGACTGTGGGGATTGATTCGACGATCGGCAAAGGTACAGTATTTACCATCCGTTTGCCTCTGGTGTTGAGTATTTCTAAGGCTCTGACTTGCATTAGCGATCGAGCAAGGATTGCTTTCCCGATGGACGGGGTGGAGGACATGATCGATGTGCCTCGCGATCAGGTGACGACGGGGGCGGACGGTTTGCCTTGCATTGAGTGGCGGGGTTCGATTTTGCCGTTCCGCCCGCTGCGGGATTTGTTGGGTTACAACCGCCATTTGGGCCGGGGCAGCGTTTACGGGTTTAATACTGACGATGACATGATTTCGGTGATCGTGCTGCGCTCTGCTGGCAATTTCTTGGCGGTGCAGGTGGATCAGGTTTCGACGGAACAGGAAATCGTGATCAAGCAGTTGGAGGGGCCTGTGCCGAAGCCGATCGGGATTGCGGGTGCTACGGTGCTCGGGGATGGCCGGATTGTGGCGATCGCGGATGTTCTGGAATTGATCGATTTGGCTACTGGAAGGCTGCGGAAGGAAGCTGGCGGTACGCTTTGGGATGAGAGCGATCGAGCTGCTGCTGAGGCGGAAGTTGAGAAGACTGAGCCTACTGTGTTGATTGTGGATGATTCGATTACGGTGCGATCGCTCTTGTCGATTACTTTTGAGAAGGCTGGCTACCGAGTTGAGGAAGCTCGCGACGGTAAGGAAGCTTGGGAAAAGATGAAGTCTGGCCTGCCTTGCGATATCGTGTTCTGCGATATTGAGATGCCGAGAATGGATGGTTTGGAACTACTTTCTCGGATGCAGAAGGATACGGTTTTGTGCGAATTGCCGATCGCGATGCTAACTTCTCGCGGTGCTGACAGACACCGCCAAATGGCTTACAGTTTGGGTGCGAAGGGCTATTTCACTAAGCCTTATTTGGAGGAACAGTTGCTTGATGCTGCTGGTCGAATGCTGAAGGGTGAGGTTGTTGGTGCTCCGGCTATGGCTTAGGCGGTTGATGTTTGAAAGGCGGTGAGTCCTGTGGGGATTAAAGTCCTCACAGGATTTGTATCATAGGGCGATCGATTACAGTATTTCTGAGCGATGATTTACCGCAATAAGTAAGGTTCGTAGTGCGGACTGAAGTCCGCAAATTGAGCGGACTAAAGTCCGCACTACGAACCGAACCATTTTTGTTATGTTAATCGATCGGATATAATATAAGTCATAATGTAGTTAATTAGCAAAAAGTGGAATATCTATCATGAAGAAACGATTATTTTTGAAAGCGGGTATAGCAACAGTAAGCATGGCATGGTTATCGTCCTGTGTGCCTGGAAATTCAGATGTTATGGCTGCTTCTAAGGAGGTTTTTGAAGTTGCTAAAACTGAGGAAGAGTGGCGCAAACTTTTGACTCCGGCACAGTTTAATGTGTTGCGAAAACACGCTACTGAACGCTCTCATACTAGCATTCTCGACAAGCAATACGGGAAGGGAATTTATGCCTGTGCTGGGTGTGATTTGCCAGTTTATACGTCGCAAACTAAATTTGATAGCGGTACTGGTTGGCCGAGTTTTTACGATCCGATCAAAGGGGCGATCGCGACATCGATCGATAATTCGCTGTTTGGGACTAGAATTGAGGTGCATTGCCGTCGCTGCGGCGGGCATTTGGGTCATGTATTTGATGACGGGCCTGCACCTACTGGTAAACGCTACTGCATGAATGGTGTGGCGATGAAGTTTATTGCTGGCTGAGGTTCTTTGACTGCGATAAAGAAACCGGGTTTCTGCGTAAATCTTAGCTGCGATGCTTAAATTATCGTAGAAACCAGGTTTCTTGGATGTGCGCGGGGGATCTGTGCGCGGGGGTTCAGAAACCGGGTTTCTTCCTACAATCTTAGCTAATCTGTGCGCGGGGGTTCAGAAACCGGGTTTCTTCCTACAATCTTAGCTACGATGCTTAAATTATCGTAGAAACCCGGTTTCTGGCACCGCAGGGTGTGGAATCCGATAATTATTCGCGCGCAAAATGGCGGGTGCACCCTGATTCGTGCGGATGGTATAGTGATTTTTGGGACGAAAGGGCGATCGAGGTTATGAATGACGGCTGAAGAACTTTTAGAAATATACGCCAAAGGCGAACGTAAATTTAAGAGTGCAGAGTTAAGTGGGGTAGACCTTAAAGGCACTGACTTGAGCGGCATAAATCTAGACAATGCAAATCTTTCAGGTGCAGATTTGAGTGGAGCAATTCTAACAGGGGCGTATCTTCAGAGTACAAACCTCACTAAGGCATCGCTGATAGGTGCTAATTTAAGTCGCGCAATTGCTGGTTCAGCGAATCTCAACTGGGCTGATTTAAGTGGTGCAGATTTGAGTAGGGCAAACTTTAATAACGCTATTCTAAATTATGCTGACTTAGAGCGGGCAACTCTCATAGGAGCTAACTTTAATAACGCTAAATTAGCTCGTACCAATTTAGACGAAGCAAATCTGAGCCGTGCAAGTTTAGATAGTGCGGATATACGTTTAGCTTCTTTGTATAAAGCGAACCTAAGTAAAGCGAATTTGAATAAGGCTGATTTGACTCAGGCATACTTGCTGGAAGCTGACTTCACGATGGCAAATTTGACTGAGACAAATTTGACTGAGGTAAAACTTCAAAAAGCTAAATTCCTGAAAGCTCATCTGCAAGGCATTGATCTTTCAAAAATGAATTTGACTAATGTGAATCTAGAAAGAGCTAATCTGCGAGAAACAAATTTAAGTAGAGCAGATTTAAGTAGAGCAAGCTTGAAAAGGGCAGACTTAACTAACGCAATAACCTACGGCTGGAATATCGACAATGCAGACTTCACTGGTGCTATAATGCCAGATGGAGAAATCTACCAATCTGAAATCTCAGAACCAGAAATCGACTACAAACCGGAAACTTCTCAACAAGAATCTCAAAAAGTGACTTCTATGACGCGCAAAATTATTCGTACTGACAAAGCACCGGCACCCGTGGGCCCTTACAATCAAGCGATCGCCGCAACGGGCACTATGCTGTTTGTAGCCGGTCAAATTGCGATCGACACTAGACTAAACGATATCGTCTACACCGACGACGTGGCAAAGCAAACCGAACAAGTGATGGCAAATCTGGAAGCGATTCTCACGGAAGCCGGCGCTACTTGGTTGGATGTGGTAAAAACTACGGTTTTTCTCAAGAATATGAATGATTTTGCCGCTGTGAATGCGGTTTATGGGAAATATTTTGATGAGAAAACTGCACCGGCGCGGGCTTGTGTGGAAGTTGCTCGTTTGCCGAAGGATGTTTTGGTAGAGATTGATTGTATTGCGGTTATTTAAACTCGGGAAGCTGAATTTTCAAATAAGATTCGGCGGTTGAAACCGCGTCTATACAAACAATGTCTGGATGGTGCGCGGACTGAAGAAATAAAGATGGAACTCGACTGTTGAAACCGATCCTGGCGCGCATCTAATTTTCAAAATCTTTTTTCTTAAAACTCTTGTGGGGCGTTGCTTTGAGCATCGCCCAAAAAATTAAACCTAAATACAAAATAGCTTATCTGTCCAAATCTTAGCACCAATATCCTAAGAATCGAAGGGTAAAGTGCGCGACTGTCTTAACTCCCACAGCCGATCGCACAAAGTCGATCTGTCGCTGTCGCGCACTCTACACCCAAATCAACCGGAAACAACCGGATTGATTCTCAAGCAAGCAATTAGCAATTACCGTGCAAGCAATTACCAATTACCAACCCTAAACTATTTATTCAACGCTTCGCGGGCGGCTACCGCTTCATCGGGATGAATGTTCAAACGGGTCAAATTAATTCGACCTTTATTGTCAATTTCTCGCACTTTGACAATCACTTCATCGTTCACAGCTAACTCGTCTTCCACTTTCCCGACGCGGTAGTCGGCTAACTGAGAAATGTGAATCATTCCTTCTTTTCCGGGCAGAATTTCGACAAAAGCGCCGATCGGAATAATTCGAGTTACGCGGCCGACATACACGTCTCCAGCATTCAACTTGCGCGTCATGCCTAGGACAATATTGTACGCCCGCTGAGCTTTTTCGCTGTCGTTGCCGGCAATTGTCACGGTTCCGTCATCTTCGATGTCAATCTTGACACCGGTTTCTTCGGTGATGGCTTTGATGGTTTTGCCACCGGGCCCAATGACCAAACCGATAAATTCCGGATCGATTTTCAGTGTTAGCAAGCGCGGCGCAAACGGCGACATTTCCTTGCGGGGAGTGTCGATGGTTGCTAGCATTCTTTCTAAAATGTGCAGTCTCGCGGGTTTGGCTTGACGGATGGCATTTGCAATGACATCTAAGGGCAAACCTTTGATTTTCATGTCCATTTGCAAAGCAGTAATTCCGGTGTCGGTACCGGCTACTTTGAAGTCCATGTCGCCTAAAAAGTCTTCAATTGCCTGAATGTCAGTCAAAATTCGGACTTCATCGCCTTCTTTAATTAAGCCCATTGCCGCGCCGCTGACGGGTTGGGAAAGGGGAACGCCTGCATCCATTAATGCTAGCGTTGAGGCGCAAACTGAACCCATGGAGGTTGAACCGTCGGAAGAAAGGATTTCTGAGACTACGCGAATCACGTAGGGGAAATCTTCTTTTGATGGCAAAACTGGGACTAGAGCCCGTTCTGCAAGGGCTCCGTGACCGATTTCTCGGCGTCCGGGCGATCGCATCGGCTTAGTTTCTCCCACGGAAAATGGGGGGAAATTGTAGTGGTGCAGGTAGCGTTTGTCTTGCTGCGGGTGCAAGTCATCGGCTAAATCTTGGGCGTCGCCTGGAGTTCCCAAAGTAGCTGCTGACAAGACTTGGGTTAAGCCGCGATTGAACAGCGCACAGCCGTGTACTCTTGAAGGCAAGACGCCTACTCGACAAGAAACGGGTCGCACCTCGTCTAGCTTGCGGCCGTCTACGCGGACGCCATCTTCGATGATTTGCTTCCGCATCATTTTCTTGGTAACGTCTTTGAAAACGTTGCCGATCGCCTTGCTGTTGGCGGTAGCCGCTACTTTTATCGGATCGTCTTCGGCAAGTTCGGCGATCGCAGATTCGACTTCATTGGCTTTAACTTCGTCCAAAGCTGCATTCCGTACAGTTTTGTCTTTTTCAAATCTTGACAAAATGATGCGGATGGGTTCTTGGGCGCGATCGCGAATAAAGTTTTCCAGGGCCATATCTGGCGATGGCCGTTCCTCTACCACCAAGTCAATGCCCAATTCCGCCATAATTTCGCGCTGGGCTTGAATCAAGTCGCAGGTTGCTTCGTAGCCGAAGTCGATCGCCTCGATGATATCCTGTTCCGGCAACTGGTTGGCGCTGGCTTCCACCATGATTACTCCGTCTGGAGAACCGGCTACCACGAGATCCAACTCACCTTCTTTGATTTCGCTGTAGGTGGGGTTGATGATGAAATCGTCCCCTACCAAGCCGACTCGCACCGCCGCCATCGGCCCGTAAAACGGCATTTTCGCCAGCAGAATCGCTACGGAAGCGCCCGTTACCGCCAAAACGTCCGGCGGTACTTGTTCGTCCATCGAAACCGTTGTGGCTACAACTTGGATGTCATCTCGCAACCAGCTTGGAAATAGCGGGCGCAGCGGTCGATCGATCAAACGCCCAGTCAAAGTCACTTTTTCTGGGGGACGCCCTTCCCGGCGCAAAAATCCACCGGGAATTTTACCGCCAGCGTAGAGTCTCTCTTCGTAATCCACCAACAAAGGCAGGAAATCAATTCCCTCTCTCCCCTGCGATCGAGTCGCCGTCACTAAAACCGCCGTGTCACCCGACTGAATCAAAACTGCACCGCCTGCTTGAGGCGCCAGTAAACCAATCTTCAGTCTAATATCCCTTCCATCAAAGGATATCGACTTGTCTATCTCTACCATGTAGCACTGCTTCCTTATCTACCACATTCTTTCTCTGTCGGGATCGTAACATTACCACAGGATGTTTGAGAGTCGAAGGCCAAAAGACATAGATAATTAGCGGGCGATCGACTGTCAGCGCCTCGATTGTACGCATTTATACTCTTAGATTATTTTTAGGCTTGTGGGCGATCGCCCAATACCCGAAATAGATGGTAGGATCTTCCTTCGGGAATTGGAAATTGGGCCTTAGGCATTGAGCCTTGGGCATTGACATTTTGCACCATTGTTAGCAACAGGCAAGATGCCTGTTCCAGAAAGAGTAAATTTTCTTGTGGAACAGGCATCTTGCCTGTTCGCAAAAGACTGATTGAAATGCTGCAATATATCAGTAGAAAGTAAGTAACAAAGAACTAATAAAAAATGATTAATAACCTTGAATTAAGGATTCAATAAAATGGCAATATTACACGGCAGTTGGTTATTAGAAAAAACAAAAGCTGGTTTGTTTATTTGGGGGGAAGTTTGGCGTAAAATCGAGGCGATCGATACCGCTGAATCCATAAATATTCGGCATCCATTGGCAATGACTGAATCTGAACTCAAGACTTTTATAACTTCCTTGCAGCAGTCGGGGAAACTCAACTGGCAATTACCCGAAACCGCAGATATTCAGGAGAAAAGCAAGAAGACTAGACGATCCTCTTCGAGGGCTTTGCTAACGCCCAAAACGACCGTAGCAGCCCTTCCCACTGGGGATTTATCGATTCAGAGGCAAGTTCGGGCGATCGCGCTTCCCACCCAAATCTCCGCAGACAACGCAACTGTGATGCCGCAGCACTCAGCAGCAGCACTTGAAGAATCAACTAAAACCGAGGAAATTTATCTTTATCCTTGGCAAGTCGAAGGTTATTTACTCAACCCTCAAGCAGCTTTTGTTTTCTTGCAATCACTGCCGCTCAATAGCACAGAATTATACTCTTTTGTAGGTTCAGATTTGCATTTTTGGTCTCATATTGCTAGGTGGAGTTTGGATTTGTTGGCGAGGTGCAAATTTTTGCCAGCTTTGGAGACACAATCCGATGGTTCTGCTATTGCTAAGTGGCAACCTTTATTAGATAGTTCTACTGATATTCTCCGTCTCGCTACTTTTTCTAGGCAAATGCCGACGGCTTGTCGAATATATCAGAAGAAGGAAGAAGGTTCGGCAGCGGATTTTGTAACGGATGTAACGGATGTAATAAGAGAAGGTTTGCCAGGGAGTAAGGTACGAGATATTGCGGTGGATTTGCCGGTGGGGGCTCAGGATTTGGTATTGGGGTTTTTGAGCAGTGTGGTAGATTGTGAAGTGCGATCTGCTGCTGGCTCAACTTTAGATATCAAAACTGTTTCTCCAACCCGCGAATGGCTGCAAGCTTTGCAACAGGAATCGGGGATTGTGCAAGCAGAAACAGCAGCTTTAGAAAAGTTGGGAAACAAGCTGACTGCTTGGGCTGCACCGCTGCAAAATCAACTATCTCAACAAAATCAATTTTACACTTGCTTTCAACTAATCCCGCCTTCCCCCGGTAAAGTTAACTGGAGTCTTAATTATTGTTTGCAAGCAGTAGATGAAACCGATTTTTTGGTAGATGCAACAACTGTTTGGAACAACTCTGTCGAACGTTTGAATTATGCGGGGCGGACAATAGAGTTACCTCAAGAAACTTTGCTCAGCGGTTTGGGTTTAGCCTCGAAACTTTATCCGTTAATTGAACCGAGTTTGCAAGCCCAGCGGCCGCAATCTTGTCAACTAAATCCGCTCCAAGCTTACGAGTTTATTAAGTCTGTGGCTTGGCGGTTTGCTGATAGCGGGTTGGGTGTGGTTTTGCCACCGAGTTTGACAAAGGCTGATGGTTGGGCGAGTCGTTTGGGTTTGAGCATTAAGGCGGAAACTCCGAAGGCGAATCCGGCGAAAGGCGGGCTGGGTTTGCAAAGTCTGCTAAGTTTTAAGTGGGAATTGACGATCGGCGGACAGCGCATTTCTAAGGCAGAGTTTGACAGACTGGTAGCGCTGAATTCGCCTTTGGTTGAAATTAACGGCGAGTGGGTGGAGTTGCGCGCAACTGATGTCAGGGCGGCTCAAACTTTTTTTGCCAGTCGCAAAGAGCAAATGACTCTTTCTTTGGAAGATGCTTTGCGTTTGGCTTCTGGCGATTCTCAGACGATTGAAAAGTTGCCTGTGGTGAATTTTGAAGCAACTGGTCAACTTCAGGAATTGTTGAATACTTTAAGCGACAATCAGGCCGTAAGTGCGATCGCAACTCCAGCCACTTTCCGAGGACAATTGCGGCCTTATCAAGCGCTAGGGGCAGGCTGGTTAGCATTTTTAGAACGCTGGGGTTTAGGTGCTTGTCTCGCGGACGATATGGGCTGTGGAAAATGCGCTTTACCGCAGAGCTTGCTTTTTGTCAATGGTTTTTTACAAGAAGCTGAAAAAATCTGGGAAGCTTATTCTAACACAATAGAATTCGACGGTGAGGGCTTTTGGTCGGAACCTACCGAGCAATTAATTGTAAATTCCATCCATCGAGAAACTGGCAAGATTGTACAAGCAAATGTTCGACGACTTTATCGCCAGCAAGTCCAAGAAAAGTTGCGAACAATCAAACTGCAAGACGGTAGCAGCATCACTATTACCCGCCGTCACAAATTGTTAGGACGCGATGGCTGGACAAATGAGTTCAAAGTTGGAGATTATGTTTGTGTACCTGCAAAATTGTATTGGGAAGGAAAACCCGAAGATCCAGATTTAGTTAAGTTTATGGCTTGGCAGATTGCGGAGGGACATGAGCTGAAAAACGCAGCAAGGCTCACAATAACACAAAAAGATGCGACTGTTCTGGAAGATTTACGTGTTGCACTCCACCGAATCAGTAAAAAGTATGGGATAAAAATCAATAATCCTGCTATTCATAATCGCGATTATTCTAGAGCAGCAGATTTGATGGTATCCAGTCGAGAATACCAAAGCTTTCTACAATCCAAGGGCTATCAGTGGGGGAAACTGTCAGCCGAGAAAAGTTTCCCAAAATTCATCATGCAAGCAGATATTGATAGCATACGGATTTTTCTAAAAAATTACTTTGATGCTGAAGGTTCTGTCATTTCTAAAATGCGAACAGTCGAAATTAGTACCGCTTCACCTGTAATCATCCAACAACTTTCTACACTGCTGCGCCGTTTTGGAATTTGGCTGCGAATCAGCGCTAAACAGAAACGCGCTACTAATGGTAGCGGAATTTTTCGCACTTATTATATCGGCACTTTCGGCGGTAACTCAGCGCGGATATTTTTGCAAAAAATCGGCTTTGGCTATCCAGAGAAACAGCAAAAATTAGAGAAGATTTGCGAAGTTACTGCGAATACAAATGTCGAAGGAATTCCAGTTTCGGATCTGGTTGCTGATGCAGTAGAGATGACAAAACTGCCGCTGCGACATTTCGGGATGCACAATCCTGTTTATATTAACGGTTCCCAACAGTTTTCCCGCATCAGTCTCAAAAAGGTGATAGCAGGTATGGAAAATGTGCTGGCTGGTTCCGCAGAACAGGAGTACCGCCAGCTAAAGCCTTCTAAATGGACGAATCAGACGTTAGATGCCTATGCAAATCTCAATGTACCGCAGCTTGATACTGTCCGAGAAAATTTGCAACTTATACTCGATCGCGAAGTATTTTATTGTCGGATAGAGGAAATTGATGATTTTGATTACAGTGGCTGGGTTTATGACTTCGAGGTGAGCGAACATCACAATTTTGTTGCCAACAATATCTTGTGCCACAATACTATTCAACTTATTGCTTTTCTCCTGCATTTGCAAGAACAAGATGCCCTAAAAGCGCCGACATTACTGGTTTGTCCGACATCAGTGTTGGGGAATTGGGAACGCGAAGTCAAGAAGTTTGGCCCGACGTTAAAAGTGTTACTGCATTATGGAGATCAACGCGCTAAAGGCAAAGCCTTTGCGGCTGCAATTAAGGGCAAGGATTTAATAGTTACCAGTTATTCCCTGGTGTTTCGCGATGCAAAGGAAATTCAAAGCACTAAATGGCAGGGATTGGTTTTAGATGAAGCGCAAAATATTAAGAATTCCGAGGCTAAACAATCGCAAGCGGTGCGGCAAATTGAGGCATCTTTTAGAATTGCGCTGACGGGAACTCCGGTGGAAAATAGACTGCAAGAATTGTGGTCAATTTTGGAATTTCTGAATCCCGGCTATTTGGGCCCGCGCAATTTCTTTCAGCGCCGATTTGCAATTCCGATCGAGAAATATGGCGATCGCGAATCATTGCATACTTTGCGATCGCTCGTGCGGCCTTTCATCCTCCGCCGCCTGAAAACTGACAAGGAAATCATCCAAGATTTGCCGGAAAAACAGGAGATGACTGTATTTTGCGGGCTGGCGTCAGAACAGGCGGAATTATATCAAAAAGTAGTCGAAGAGTCAATTGCTAATTTAGAATCAGCCGAAGGCATTCAGCGCCGGGGCATGATTCTGGCTTTGCTGGTCAAACTCAAGCAACTGTGCAACCATCCGGCGCTTGTGAAAGCAGAAGCTAAGCCCAAAGAATTGAGCATTAACAGCCAAGAATCGGGAAAATTGCAGCGGTTGGTGGAAATGTTGGAAGAGGTTGTCGCCCAGGGCGATCGGGCTTTGATTTTTACTCAATTTGCGGAATGGGGGAAACTCCTGAAACCTCATCTAGAAAAGCATTTAGGGCGAGAAGTTTTGTTTTTGTACGGCGGCATTAAGCAGCAGCAGCGAGAAGAAATGATCGATCGCTTCCAACACGATCCGCAAGGCCCACCGATTATGATATTATCGTTGAAAGCGGGCGGTACTGGCTTAAATTTAACCAGAGCTACTCACGTTTTTCACTATGACAGGTGGTGGAATCCCGCAGTAGAAAATCAGGCAACTGACCGGGTATTTCGGATCGGTCAAACGAGAAATGTGCAAGTTCACAAGTTTGTCTGTACTGGCACATTAGAGGAGAAAATTCACGATATGATCGAAAGCAAAAAAGCTCTCGCCGAACAAGTAGTCAGTGCGGGCGAAAACTGGCTGACTGAACTCGATACAGACCAACTTCGCAATTTACTAATTCTCGATCGCAATGCTATTATAGAAACAGAAGAAGAATAATTTCCGTGGGTTCGTAGTGAGGACTTCAGTCCTTCTTTTTGCGGACTAAAGTCCTCACTACAAACCTTCTTATTTTTTTTGCGGACTAAAGTCCTCACTACGAACCAGGTTTTATTAATGTATTTAACGATCAAATGTATTTAACGATCGTGATTTATTCCATCCGTTAAATCCGTTACGCAATCCGTTGCCGAACTTCTTCCTATGATTGACAGAGAATGGTGGACACAACAGTGGTTTGATTTAATCAATACCTACCGCTTCAAAAAGCGTTTAGAACGCGGCTGGAAATACGCGCGGGAAGGTAAAGTTCTCAGCATTAAATTTCCCAACCAAGAAGTAATCGCCCTAGTTCAAGGAACCGATCCCAAACCCTATCAAGTTTCTTTGCAACTCGATACATTAACTGATGAAGATTGGGATTACGTGATTGAAAATATGTCGCAAAGAGCGGTTTTTTCAGCTAAACTCTTAGCTGGAGAAATGCCGCACAATATTGAAGATGTATTTGCAGCGGCGGGAAAAACCCTATTTCCGTTAAGTTTGTCAGATATTCGATCGCGCTGCACCTGTCCCGACCCAAAAAATCCTTGCAAGCACATCAGTGCAGTATACTACTTGTTGGGCGATCGCTTCGGCGAAGACCCCTTCGTACTGTTTCAACTGCGCGGGAGAACCAAAGAGCAAATTTTGACCGCCCTCCGCCAAAGACGGGGTACCCAAGCAGAGGAAAATTCCCAGCTAAACACCGATGACAATTCCCCCGCCGCGAATGCTAAAGTGCCAAAGGTCGATCGTTTTTGGGAATACAACCAGCAGTTAGAATCATCTTTAGTCGTGATTGTACCGCCGCCCAGCAGCGAAACAGTATTAGATATTTTAGGCCCCATTCCCCTCGCAACCGACGCCAAAGAAACAACTACCAAATCCTCCCCCGCATCTGACGCCATCAAGCAGCATTTTAGCAAAATCTACCAAACAGTTAGCCAGCAAGCCGTTTTAGCTGCACTGAAACGAAGCGAAGGAGACTAACAGATTATTCTTTCTTTCTCTTAATTATGCAAAGTCTAAGAAACCCGGTTTCTCATAAAATCTCTGCTGGGCGGCAAAACATTTCGAGAGAAACCGGGTTTCTGGGGATAATGCAAAGTCTAAGATCTGCTGGGCGGCAAAACATTTCGAGAGAAACCGGGTTTCGGCGAATTATCCATCACGTTAAGAAACCCGACTTCTAATACCAAATTCAAAAAAATAATAGAACTAATTGCGTTTAACAGAAGGGGGATTGGTGAAACGCAACCAAGTTGCTAAAGTAGCTACCGCGAAAACTGAAGCCAAGCCGAACGTCAAGAAAGTTTCAAAGGCTGACATAATACTGTTCCTCTTTATTTGAGCGATCGAGTAAATCTTTTCCTTTCTCTTTATATCAATCTCAATCTATTTTTTCAACAACCCGGACATAAAGTATTTACTACTTTAAATCTTGAAATATTTATTTACATAACTTTACACTATTCCCAGATTACTCATAATCTCCAGCAATTCCTGAGGGCGTTTAATCAAAAAATCGGGATTGTGTGCAGCCAAAGCTTCCTGAGAATTAAAACCCCAACTTACCGCAATTACCTTGATTCCAGTTTTTCTAGCAGCATCTATATCTCGAATTTCATCTCCTACATAAACGACTTCTTCAGGATTTATATGCTCTCTTCTCAGCCATCTATTAATAACTTTGTGTTTGCCAAAAGTTGAACCAGAGTAAATAAAGGTGAAAGCGTCTTGCAAGCCATTTATTTCCAGCGATTCCAACACATTTTCTCGGGAATTAGATGTAATAATGCCCAGTTGAAACCCCAGATTTTTTAATTCCCACAAAAGTTCTTTAATTCCAGGAAATAATTTAATATTGCAAATTTCACTGCGTAACTCTGCTTTCAATTTTCTAATCAGCAGCGGGAATTTGAAGATAGAAATGCCAGAATACCTGAGGATTTGCCAAGAAGTTAAGTTACTCAATTGAGCCAGTTCCTCTTTTGTCGCTGACTTAAAGCCGAATTCTGCTGATAAACGGTTGGTGATGCTCAGAAGAATGTCGATTGTATCTGCTAAGGTACCGTCAAAATCAAAAATAATTACTTTGGTCATTGGGGAAGATTAAATCACGAAGGGGAAATCTCTTCTATATTACTCATTACCTCTTGATTGTAAACGCAAAAAAGATAGCAACGGCGGGAATCGCACCCGCATCTCCCGGTATACTCCAGGGAATTCTATCACTTAAACTACGTTGCTGGTGGCAGCGAACCGAATCAAACGGTTGTCTCTCGCCTTGACGAGGCGATCGCTCTACCACTGAGCTACACTGCCGCATTCCATTATACATTATTTTATTTGACTTCTTTCAGTCAAGTAGGGTGCGTCAGTTAGGATAATTGTTGTTTCCTACCAACTATTTCAAAACTGACGCACCAATCTTTCCCGGTGCGTCAGCAATATATGTTTCATGTCTCTCAAATTTTTGCTAACTGACGCACCCTACAGATAAATCATAAATGATAAATCACATTTTCTTCCTTCTTCCTTCTTCCTTCTTCCTTCTTCCTTCTTCCTTCTTCCTTCTTCCTTCTTCCTTCTTCCTTCTACTTATCACCACTGCGAATCAGCATAATCTTTAAATAACTTGCCATAAACATAGCGTCTCTCATTTACGCCCGCATAAATCGGATCGCAAATGCGCGCCGCCGCATCTACCGCATCAAAAGGAGGTTGAACGCCACGTGCTTGCATCGTTAAAACTTGGGGATGAGGGTGTAGAAAACTCACCCATCCCGGATCGACTGCATTCATAAAAATTTTGTGTTTTGCGTACTCTTTGGCGCAGGTGCGAGTCATCATGTTCAGCGAGGCTTTTGCCATGTTAGTATGGGGGTGACGCCAAGATTTATCACCGCCAAACTGCCCTTCTTTTGAGGAAATATTGACAATATACTTGCAGCTTTCTGGAAAATTATTCATGAGCCTTTTAAGCCGGCTGTTGATCGCAAAAGGAGCGATCGCATTAATCACATGAACTTCTAATAACTCCAAAATGCTCACTTCGTCGTCCTTCATCAGCCAACTGTTGAAAGGGCGCAAATCTATTTGCTGTCCGTCGCTATCGTACATCCCCAGCGGAAACCAACGAGAGTTATCTTGCTCTGATATCAAGTTCTCTCCATCCAAAGTGACAGCTAAAGGGCTGAGAGTTTTACTGTCTGAATCTTCCGGTGCGATCGACTTTTTTGACCTATCCCCAGCAAGATTATGAGTCAAAAAGTGCGATCGGGCTACCAGCCCCTTAATTTCCGCAGGCAAAACCTCGAAAGGCAGAGCTTCCAAATCCCTCAAATGCTGGTAAAATGCCGGAGGGCGGCGAACGGTTTGAGCAGCATTGTTGACGATAATATCGAGTCGGGGATAGCAACAAGTGAGGTGTTCTGCAAAGCGCTCAACCTTCGCAACATACCGCAAATCTAACTCGTAAACGTGCAGGCGATCGCCCCAATCGCCAAAATCAGTTTCAGCAGCATACCTTTTAGCAGCATCGCGAGCAAAACGAGTAGTAACAATTACCGAAGCACCAGCCCTCAGCAACCTCAGAGTTACAGCATACCCAATTTTTACCCTCGCTCCCGTCACCAAAGCAAATAGCCCGTGCAAATTAGCCGTTTCGTTGCGTTTTGCATAATTAAATTCGCCGCAACCCCAACACAAACCGCGATAAAAAGAATGCGGCTCTTGAAAACTATTCTTGCATACAAAACAGCGTGGCAGTTTATCCATATTCAATCCATAATTGAAATCAAACAAGACTAACTATCATGTCCAGGCACATCGCGAAAGATTAGCATCAGTAAAATTTGCCCCATCAATATTAGCTTTTTTCAAAATAGCGCCGCTGAGATTAGCCCTGCTGAAATTAGTCCCGCTGAGATTTGCTTTTAGGAAACTTGCTCTTTTCACAACAGCACCGCTCAGATTAGCACCAGCCAAAGTAGCTTTATTAAAATCCGCATCGCACAGGTTAGCCCCAGTAAAATCGGCTTGAAAAAAATCAGCATTTCTCAAATCTGCTCTTTCCAAATTAGCACCGCGCAAATTAGCTCTCATAAAACAAGCCCCTGCAAATTTACTCCACCGCAAATTAGCTCCGACAAAAACAAATCCTTTAAAATTCCAGCCATTCAAGTTAGAGCGAATTAATTTAATCCCCGCCAGATTTGCTCCTGTCAAATTTGCCCCGCCAAGCTCAGCCAAACTCAAATCCGCCTCGCTCAAGTCAGCACCAGTCAAATCAGCGCCGCTCAAATCAGCCCCACCAAGTTTAGCTCCTTTGATGATGCTTTGAGATAAATTAGCTTCCCGAAAATTCACTAAACGGAGGTTTGCTTGACCCAGATTAGCTCCCTGCAAATCAGCCCCGCTGAGATTCGAGCGACTCAGGTTAGCTCCCCTCAACTCGGCATTTCTCAGATTAGCTACTTCCAAGTTACTCTTAAAAATTTTGGCTGTTTGTAAATTACCACCTTCAAAACTTGCTCCTGCTAAATTAGACTCTCTAAAGTTGGCACCGCTCAAATTATATCCGCTCAAATTAGCCCAACTTAAATCTACAAAGCCGCCCAACAACAGTAGATTTTGCACCCTCCATTTATTCCAGATTGCTGCACCTTTTTCAATCAAGCTAATTTGTTCTTCCCGCCCATACATCGCCGCAGCGGTAGCTCGCACCCGCTCGTCAGTATCGTCAAAAACTGTAATTGCTGCTTCTAAACCGGCTGCTCCGTAGTTGAGAGCCTCTGAAAGTGCTGCTAACCTTGCTTCAGCTAGGGGGCTGGCTAAGCGCTGTTTGATTCCTGCTATACCGCCCAAGACAGCAGCATTAATTGGAGGTGGATTGCATCGTATTTTGTGGGTTCGTTTGCAGACATCGATTTTAGAAGCAGGAATCACAAAAAAATAGGGTAACTACTAACGATAGTATGTCCTTCAATAAGTCTTATAATAACATTGGTTCGTAGTGTGGACTTTAGTCCGCTGATTTTTCTGCGGACTAAAGTCCACACTACGAACCTTTTGATGGGACTACTGACTGTTAATTTGATTGGCTTTGGCATTTCGGCGCAGCATTTCGGGCTTAATTCGCCGCAGCGCCGAAGCTGTAAATCTGCGGTTCCATTCTTCGTCGGAAATCTCCGCTAATTCTGCAAGTGTCGGTGCTATGTTTTCAGGATAAGGCTCAAATTCTACAACATCTGTTGGTTTGGCAAATCGCTGATTCCAGGGACAAACATCTTGACAAATGTCGCAACCTGCTACCCAACCTTGTAAATTAGATGCAATTTGGTCGGGCAGTTTTTCGGCTCGATTCTCGATCGTATGATAAGCTATGCACCGATCGGCATTCACGACAAAAGGCTCAGCAATAGCTGCCGTAGGACACGCCTCAATGCAGCGAGTGCAACTACCGCAATGTTGGGTGTGCGGCGCATCCGGCTCTAACTCCAGATTAGTCAAAATTTCGCCCAAAAACACCCAAGAACCGTATTCGCGCGAAATTACATTACCATTTTTAGCAATCCAGCCAATCCCCGCCCGCTGGGCCCACATTTTATCCTGAACCGGCCCGGTATCAGCATAATAACGCGCTTCAATTCCTTCGCCTTGCGATCGCACCCAATTTGCTAACAGCTTCAGTTTTTTGTGCAGAATTTTGTGGTAATCCCGCCCCCAACCGTAGCGAGAGATCTTAGCATACTCTCGAACTGCATCGTCCCCCCCTTCAAAGGGGGGATTTTCGGGGCGTTGGTGAGGCGTGTAGTAGTTGATGGCGACACATATTACTGACTGCACGTCTGGCACGAGCGATCGAATATCCAGCCGTTTCGGGTTGGCCATCCATGCCATATCCGCCTGATAACCCTTGTCCAGCCAAGCCTGCAATCTTTGTTTTTCTCGATCGACATCCGCATCTGCCGAGGCTATCCCGACTTTGTGAAACCCCAACTCTAGGCCTTTTTGCTTAATGCGATCGCTATTAATTGATGTTTTCATCGGGTAAAGAACCATATCACAAAATGCGCGATTAGTCTATTAACATTTAGACTGATTGTGCGATAAAATTCATAATACTTTCACAATCTTTATATTTAGAAATTTGAACTCTAATTTGTCAAAAACGTTACATAATTTTAATTAAGGGAGAGTTCGATTCGCACATCTCAAGCACGGAAGTAAAACCCACCGCGAATCTCACAAAATACACATGGCAGTTAGTATTCAATCAGCTCAATCTATTTTCTCCAACACCGAGATTGCTAGCGCTGTTCCGGCTACCACGGACTCGTTCTACAAACTCAGCGTCGAAGACCAACTCGCACTGCTTTGGTATGCCTACACCGAAATGGGCGTTTCCATCACCGCAGCCGCCCCAGGAGTAGCGAGCATGGCCCTTGTCGAAGGCGTCCTCAGCGAAATCAAGCAAATGTCGCCGGCTGCTCAAAGCAAAACTATGTTTGACTTGGCCAGCAACGCCGACACCACCATCGGCCGGATTTACACCTCATTGCGCGTCAACACCAAACTCGGTTTCTGGTACGAGTTGGGACAGTTGATGAAACAGGGCCTTGTGGCTCCGATCCCCGCTGGCTATCAAATGTCTGCTGAAGCCACCGCAGTTCTCGAAACCATCAAGAAACTCGATCCGGGCCAACAAATTACTGTACTCCGCAATACCGTAGTTCACATGGGCTACGATCCCGATTTCAGCCAAGAGTACGGCAAACGCTCTGCTCCCCGCAGCACTCCTACCGCTCCTGCTGAGCGGGTGAAAACCCAGATTGAGGGTATCAGCGAGCAGACTGTACTCAGCTACATCGACAACATGAACGCCTTCGACTTCACCCCAGCCGTCGGTTTATTTGCTGAAGACGGTGCTCTGCAACCGCCTTTCCAAAAGCCGATCGTCGGTCGCGAAGCTATCCTCAACTATATGCGGGAAGAGTGCATCGGCCTGAAAATGATGCCCGAGCGAGGTGTATCGGAGCCTGCTGAAGATGGCTACCGCCAAGTGAAAGTCACAGGTAAAGTCGAAACTCCTTGGTTCGGCGCGAATGTGGGTATGAACATCGCGTGGCGGTTTATGCTCGATCCTCAAGGTCAAATTTTCTTTGTGGCGATCGACTTGTTGGCTTCTCCTAAGGAATTGATGAATTTGATGCGGAAATAGCATCTTCACTCCTGGACGCATCAAGTTCAAAGAAACCGGGTTTTTTACCTAATCTGTGGCTACAGCGAAGAATTTTCGCCCATCAAACCCGGTTTCTGGCCACCTATGCGTCCAGGACTAATCTTCTTGTTTGACAGACTAAACAAGACTCTACAGCAACCCAGATGCCAGGAGGTGTCTGGGTTTAGTTGATTTTATATTTTATATTTTATATTTTATATTTGAAGGATTCAAGGATTGGGAATGACTTATGGCATAAGGGTTTGCGACTTGCCTACAGTTGCATTATTTTTGCTAACTGGTACAATTTCTGTCCATCGCCCTCAAAGCTCCAGGAGGCAAATAGCATGATTGATTTTTTTTAGATAAAATTTATGACCCTACCTATATCTTTTGAGGGATTTGCTGTGACCAAGAGAATGATTACATTAGATTCATTCATCTCAAATCACTTCTTATATGACCGCCACAACTCGACCTATTTTAACTCGCTCTATAAATATTGCCGATCTCACCAAGCCTGCGGTACAGCGATATTTTGAAACTTTTAACGCGGGCGATTTTGAAGCAACCGCTCATTTGTTTGCTGGGGAGGGAATTCTGCACGCGCCCTTTGAAGAGCCAATTATCGGCAAAAGCTCGATCGCCAGTTATCTAAAAACAGAAGCGCGAGGAATGTATCTCGAACCCCAGCAAAGTGCAAGCAAAATTTTAGAATATGGCACAGTTGAAATTCAGGTCAGCGGCCGGGTGCAAACTCCCGCATTTGGTATTAATGTCGGATGGGTTTTTCTGCTCAATTCTCAGGAAGAAATTCTTTCTGTTACCGTCAAACTCTTAGCCTCTCCCCAAGAATTGCTCACTCTGCGGCCTAAGAAATTCGGTTCTTAATAGAGGAATTATCAAGGGAGTGAGGCACAAATTGTTCATTCAGTTAATAGTTGACAACACTTGACACAAGAAGGAAGAGCATTGGAGTAATGAATCATCTGCTTTTAATTTCTCCTTAAAAGAGTTCCGGCTTTAAACCAATTATTTCTGGTACAATGAGGGGTTGTTTGCTTAACTCGCGATCGAGGTGCGTCGCTATTCTAAAAGTCGCTTTTCTTTACGGACTTTTAATAGCGACGCACCCTACAGCTACTTTTGCATAGAATGCGTGAAAATAGAGATTAATTGCTTAAGACCCTTGCTTTTACTGCTTGTTTCTTCTTGCTTCGGCTATACAATCTTAGAGTCTCGTTAGAGAGGGGCGAGATTGCCATAAAAAGTGGCTGTCACCGCACGGTGCGACAGACAACCACTAGAATCAAAAACATTGTCAATCACTAATGACTAATGACTAATGACTAATGACCGATGATTAACGGCTAATTAAGATTTTTCCGGCAAACTAGCTTCTAACTTCAGACAGTTACGACCGTCTAATTGCAAACTGTAGTCCACCCGATCCATAAGTCTGCTCATAATCAGCCAGCCGTAGCCGCTTTCCTGTTTAGCTTCCGGTCTCGGGGGACTGTAAGTATCCATTTCGTAACCTTTACCGTAATCCCAAATTTCTAAACCAATATCCCGATTTTTTAAATTCAAGCGAATTAATACCGGCAAGTTGGGTTGATCTTTGTGAGCATGGCGGATCACGTTAGAATAGGCTTCTGCTAACACCAAGCGCAAACGATTCGACTGACGCGGCCAATCGACGTGCTCTCCTAGCTCAACTTCCAAACTGCTCAGCAACCAATTTTCAACTATTGTTAAAAACCGCAAGTCGCTTGGCACATGAAGCTCAGTATTCATAAAAAAATCCCGTAAGGAGTGAAAACCCTGTGTCTTCAGACCAGGTATGAAACATGACGCACCGAATTTATTTGGCGTTAATATTTGCCGCTACATGAAGGATACTCAATAGCGGGCGATCGATGCAATAGACTTTTTTGAAAGCTTCGATCGCAAAGCATCAGTTAAGAGCTAGGCATTGACCGGGCCCAAAAACGGATACCGTGCCACGCAGTTCAGTCACCCAGAGATCCAAATTTTAGAGGAAAGTTCAAGCTTCCAGATTCAATGCGAGAGTCAAATCTAAAATCTAAAATCTAAAATCTAAAATCGACTGATGCGCTAGTTCTGTAACTTTTGCCCTTAGAGAAGCTTGCAGCTATTGGATCGCCCGCGTTCTGTGCGGTAATCTGTAAGCTGTCAACTGGGGGCTAGAGTTTTTGATACTCGAAGCCCCGACTATCCGTCGGGATGGCTGACAGATTCAGAGAACCTCCAGAGAGAGTATGGTTTGGTCGTCTTCCTGAACGGGATTGTCAGCTCGAATGTAAGCTAACAAACTGTCCAAGTTGAAGGAACCAGGCTCCTGAATCAAGAGTTGCCAAAGCCCTTCTTGTTGTAGCATAGAACGGGTTTCTTCGCCCCCGGAGACCGCGGCAGTGGTCACGCTAGCTTCAGTAATCCCGTCACTTGTCAGCAGAAATACATCTCCTGACTTTAATTCGATCGCACCTGCTTTACCTTTCCAGACTGGCAGTATCCCCAAGGGAATACCGCGAGCTTTGAGGAAATTGGGTTCGGCTGGCGTTGCACCGCTAGCCGCACTCGCTTTCACCTCTGACTGAGACCAAACGATCGGATAAATGTGACCGGCATTAGCAAAAGCCAGGTGTCCCGTTGACGGAGTGTAACGAGCTACAACCATTGTAATAAAATGGTTGTTGCCAATCAGGTCGTCAGCCATACTGCTGTTCATATTCTGCATCACTCGATCGGGCTCGGGAGAAACTTCTTGAGAAAGTTCGCGCCGCATCACCGAAATCGCGCTAGCCATAAATAGAGCAGCCGGAACACCCTTACCCGAAACATCTCCCACAGCTATCCAAATATCCCCTTGCGAGTGGACGTAGACTTCAAAAAAGTCACCGCCAACTTCCCGCGCCGGATAGCAACAAGCTTGCACCCTGACAGTTTCAAAATCCGGCCAACTTTGGCGCAACAAGTTTGTTTGGATTTGGCGGGCCACTTCCAACTCGTTTTGCATCTGCTTGGCTAAATCCAGAGTCCGCTGGTAGAGCTTAGCTTGAGACAGGGCGAGAGCTGCTTGAGCTGCTACACCTTCTATTAACTCTATATCGTCTCCCGACCAAGGGTTAGTCCCGCCAATCTGACACAAAGCGAGCACCGCCAACAAGTCTTGCTGATAAGTCAGGGGTACAGCAATCTCAACCGAGTTACCGTTAGCCCCACTGTTGGCGTTGACTTGAGTTTGGCGGCTGGCTACGGCTTGAACCAGCAAATTTTCATCAAAAGAAAAGCTGCTAGGTTCGGCGGTTTGGGCTTGGTAGGGGAAGGTACTGGGTAACAGCCGATCGACCTCTACAGGCCGCAGCATACAATAGTTGGCCTCAAAAGTTTGACCTACGGTTTGAACAATAGTTTGTACCATACTAGAGTAATCTAGCGACCCGCGAATCACGCTCATCACCTCATTAAACAGAGATTCCTTGCGTAAAGCGCGGCGCAGTGCAACGCTGCGCTGCTTGTAGTATTTGTAAGTTTCTGACGCTTGATTGATAACTGATTTGAGTTCTTCAGGATTCCACGGTTTGGTGATGTACTTGAAAACTTGACCTGCATTAATTGCTTCTACCAAGTCTTCAACATCGGTGTATCCTGTCAGCAGAATCCGAATCGTATCGGGAAAGCGATCGACTGTTTTCCCCAAGAACTCGGTACCATTCATTTCTGGCATCCGCTGGTCAGATATAATTACCGCCATCTCGCCCTGTTCGTCTAGAACGGACAGGGCGCTGAGGGCGCTATCTGCTTTGTAAACCTGAAAATCGCGTCGAAACGTCCGGTACAGCAAATCCAAGTTGTCGGGTTCGTCATCGACTACCATTAGTTTCAGTTTGCTTCCATCTCCCCGACTCATGCTATTCCCTTCCTAGGCGAATTAATCAGGTCTAAAACTAGCTTGTCAAGTACCCTCTTCTGATTCAGCAGAGCCGAATCTGGGTGAGGGGTTCGGGTTTCATAGATCAGTGCCATGTTAGTGATACCACAAGGAAGTTCGGAACTTGCATCCAGTCGCGGCCTTACCAGACCTCGCCTTGGTTGAGAGCTCGTCCTTTATTCCCGTTACTGCCGAATCAAGTTAATTTTTCTGCCAGTCTGAGCTTAGCAGAACGAGAGCGGGGATTTCTAGCTAGTTCGTCGGATTGTGGGACGATCGGCTTTTTTGTCAGTACCTGCAAACACTCTGTTGCTCTGAGTTGGTGTTTGACCGGCCTGTCTTCGAGGCTGTGAAAAGTAATAATTCCGATTCTCCCACCGGGTTTTAACCATTTAGGCGCTTGGTTGAGAAAAGTTTCTAGAGAAGCTAGTTCGGAGTTAACAGCTATCCTTAAAGCTTGGAAAGTGCGGGTGGCGGGATGGATTCTACCGTTGCGCTGCTTGGGTGGGAAGGTAGACGCGATCGCGCCTGCGAGCTCTGTAGTAGTTTCAAAAGGACGTTGTGCGACAATTCGCCTCGCGATGCGCCGAGACAGTCGTTCTTCGCCGTACTTGTAAATAATATCTGCTAGTTTAACTTCTTCCCAGTGATTGATAATCTCTTCTGCGGTCAAAGATTGCTGCTGGTTCATACGCATATCTAGTTGAGCTGGATGGCGAAAACTAAAGCCTCGTTCCGGTTTATCGAACTGAGCCGAGCTAACGCCCAAGTCTGCTATAATACCATCAAATTCGGCATCAGGAGACTGATATTCAGCAAAATTGCCGTGCCAAAACTCGACGGGCGAGTTGGCAAATCGGGATTGGCAAAAACGGATGGCTTGTTCGTCGCGATCGATCGCCACCACAGTCACATCAGGGGCCGCCGCCAAAATCAAACTCGTGTGTCCGCCGCCCCCAAGCGTCGCATCCAAATAGCGCCCGCCGGCGCGCACAGCCAAACCCGCAATTAATTCTTGGGCTAAAACAGAAACGTGATAGGCGTCAATACTGACATCTGATGCAGGAGTCTCCTTCTCAGACGGCTCGATATCCTTCATAATTTATAAGAACGAAACAAAAATCAACAATAGTCAGCAGTCATTAGTCATTAGTCATTAGTCAGTAGTCCCTAGTCAGCAGTCCTCAGTCAGTAGTCAGTAGTCCCTAGTCGGTAGTCCTCAGTTCTCAGTCCTCAGTCCCTAGTTAGAGTGTTTTTTGCTAATGACCAATGACTAATGGCTAATGAGCAATGCCCAACGCCCAATGCCCAATGCCCAATGACCAATGACCAATTACCAATTACCAATTACCAATTATTATGTCAAGAATTGAGACGAGAACCGAACCAATGGTGCTCAACATGGGGCCGCACCACCCATCCATGCACGGGGTACTGAGGTTAATTGTCACCCTAGACGGCGAAGATGTAGTAGACTGCGAGCCAGTTTTGGGCTATCTACACCGCGGCATGGAAAAAATTGCCGAAAACCGCACCAACGTGATGTACGTCCCCTACGTGAGCCGATGGGACTACGCTGCGGGGATGTTTAACGAAGCGGTAACAGTCAATGCACCGGAAAAGTTAGCGAATATAGCTGTGCCCAAACGGGCGAGTTACATTCGGGTAATCATGCTGGAGTTGAACCGGATTGCCAACCACTTGATGTGGGTGGGGCCGTTTTTGGCGGACGTGGGCGCGCAAACTCCCTTTTTCTACACTATGCGCGATCGCGAACCAATTCTCGACTTGTGGGAAGCAGCCACCGGCTACCGCATGGTAAACAACAACTACTTCCGCATCGGCGGAGTCGCAGCAGATTTACCCTACGGTTGGGTAGACAAATGCGAAGATTTCTGCGATTATTTCGTCCCCAAAATTGACGAATACGAACGCTTAATCACCAACAACCCTATCTTCCGCCGCCGGATTGAAGGGCTGGGTACAATTTCCCGCGCCGAAGCGATTAACTGGGGACTATCCGGCCCCATGTTGCGGGGTTCCGGCGTAAATTGGGATTTGCGGAAAGTTGACCATTACGAATGCTACGACGACTTCGACTGGGAAGTTTGTACCGAAGCTGCGGGCGATTGTTTGGCCCGGTACTTAGTGCGAATTCGGGAGATGCGCGAGTCTGTTAAAATCATCTATCAAGCCTTGAAAGGACTCCCCGGCGGCCCTTACGAAAACTTGGAAGCCAAGCGCTTAGAAAGCGGGCCAAAATCTGAGTGGAACAGTTTCGACTATCAGTTTATTGGCAAAAAAGTAGCCCCGACTTTTAAGATTCCGAAGGGCGAACATTACGTGCGCGTCGAAAGCGGTAAGGGTGAATTGGGAATCTATATTATCGGCGATGACAGCGTGTTTCCTTGGCGCTGGAAGATTCGCGCTGCGGATTTCAATAATTTGCAGATTTTGCCCCACATCGTGCGCGGTGTAAAGATTGCGGACTTGGTGGCGATTCTGGGCAGTATCGATATTATCATGGGTTCTGTCGATCGCTAGATGAAAAAGGGCGATCGTATTTTTGGGCTATTTGCTAAAAAGTGCGATCTCCCTTTTTTTGAATCCTCGATCGGCTACTATAAACTATGGAATCTCAACAATAAAAATCATAGCTAAAAATTACTTGAGTTCCGCACTGCGTGCAAATACGCTTATCACAATCATAATCTACTTCTAACAGCCGCAAGTTTGTGCTGTTGCAGTAGGGGCAATACTCAGTTACAGATAAACTTTCAGGGGGGATACACTGCCATTTTGGTAAATTAACAGCTACCACTGACTCTAGGGAAGTTAATGTATTAACAGGTAAACTCCATACCCTATCTAGTAATTCATTGACTTTGAAACTTAATTCATTAACATTTTCAACCCACAAATAGCCGCAGCGGACAGCACGACAGATCGAAACGTTTCTTTTTTCTTCAATAAATATAGAATTTCCCTTGGGGTCGATCGCCTCGCATTTCCACACTGTTAATACTATAGGAACTTCTTGTGCGTAATTCACTATCAAAGCCGGGATATCGTTTAGTTGATGTTCTGTAAAACAAGCCACCCATATATCGCCGGCAATTCTCTTGCATCTTTCTAAAGAAACGCAATCTTTTAACAAATTATCGAAGGCGATGATATCTTTGTCTACTTCATCGTGACCTAAGTAATTATTGCGTCTTTTTGTGTCTGCAAGATCGAAGATAACAAGATAAGCAGGTAATAATAACTCGCTTGAATTTTTGAACTCTTCTAAACAAGACTCTCTCGACATACAGAAGCATTATATTTAAAAGCTAAAGCTAGCTTATCACAGCGATCGAAAATTGCCAATCTCAAATCTCAATTTTGCGATCGGCGTCAAAATGATATAATGAAATTTAAAGAACAAAGAGGTTGCAGAATGAATATCAGCAAGCAAGAGTTCTACGTCATTATTGAACGAGATGAAGATGGCTATTATGTCGGGGAAGTCCCACAGCTAAAAGCCTGTTATAGTCAAGGAGAAACTATTGATGAGTTGATTGCCAATATCAAAGAAGTTATTGCACTTTGCTTAGAAGAAGAGGGTGATGAAAAATTACCTGAATTTGTAGGCATTCAAAGGGTGATGATTTAATGCCAAAACTACCAGCTTTAACAGGAAATACAGTTATTAGCGCCCTAGAAAATGTAGGCTTTCAGGTGATCCGACAAAAGGGCAGTCATGTGCGAATAATCCATGCAGATGGACGGGTTGTAACGATTCCTGTCCATGCTGGCAAAACCATAGGTAGAGGTTTACTCCGCAAGATACTGCGGGATGCAGAACTCACAAGGGAAGAGTTCATAGCACTACTCGAATGATTTTGTTTAGCTTGATTAAGTTTCTCATAAAAATTATGACAGTTCAACAATCAGATATTAACGACAGCAACCCGGAACTCTGCGCTTTAATCAGCGAAAGAATTGTCGCAAGTCCCCAGCAGCGCATTACTTTTGCGGAATATATGGATTTGGCACTCTATCACCCGCAGTATGGTTATTATAATGGCGATCGACCTAACATCGGCAAACAAGGCGACTTTATCACATCACCTCATTGGAGCGCTGATTTTGCCCAAGTGTTGGGCGAGCAATTTGTAGAAATGTGGCAAATTCTCGGCAAACCTGATCCTTTTACTATAGTAGAAATGGGTGCGGGGCGGGGAACCTTTGCCGCACATTTACTGCAATACCTGCAACGACAATATCCCGATCTATTTAAACTCTTAGAATACATTATTGTTGAAATTTCCCCTGTACAGAAAGCGGTGCAGCAGCAAAAATTAGCTGAATTTAAAATAGTCAAGTGGTGCAATTGGGATGAAATAGCTAATAACTCGATTGTCGGCTGCTTCTTTTCTAATGAGTTAGTGGATGCTTTACCAGTGCATCAATTTATCGTCGAAGAAGGGGAAATCAGGGAAATCTACGTTACCGAAGCCGCAGAAAAAAACGAACAATCGGGAAGCAAGTTTATTGAAGTAGTAGGGGAACTTTCAAATCCTAAGATTGCCGAATATTTTAATTTAGTTGGAATTGATTTATCGGCGACTGTCTATGCGGATGGTTATCGCAGTGAAGTTAATTTAGCAGCTTTAGATTGGATAAAAACAGTTGCAGAAAAATTGCAGCGCGGTTATGTGTTAACAATTGATTACGGCCATCCGGCGCACCGATATTACAATCCGAGACGCACGGAAGGAACGCTACAATGTTATTATCGCCACCGCTATCACAGCAATCCTTATATTAATGTGGGGTGGCAAGATTTAACGGCCCACGCTGATTTTACCGCGCTGGAAAAACAAGGTTACTTGTGCGGTTTGGAGATGATGGGTTTTACTCAGCAGGCTTGGTTTTTGATGGTGTTGGGTGTGGGCGATAGAATTGCTTCTTTATCTGCAAATGATTCACAAGTATTGGATTTGGCAACCTTTTTGCGGAAGCGGGAAGCGCTGTATCAATTGATCGATCCGATGGGTTTGGGAGGTTTTGGGGTTTTGGTGCAGTGTAAGGGGTTGAGTGAGGGAGAGAAAGGGGAAAAGCTTAAGGGCTTGAAAGTGCCAGATTGATTATTTAGATTAGTTTTCCAAGTTGAGATTTAGACTTAATTTGGTTCTAATATTCTTGATTTACAGTCAACTAATGCTGTTTGAGAATTGTCGGAAAATCGACCTTAACAACCCCGAAACAACGTTAAAAAGCTTCTCCAAGTCCTCAGCTTGTTGCTGAGTAATTTCTAGTGGATGGCAAGGCCGTATTTCTGTGCGGAATCAAGAGAAACGTCTGGAAGGTGGAGCAGCAGTTCATCCCATGTACTGTGATTTTGTAAAGCCTCTACAACTACTCGCAGCGGCTCAGATAAAATGGTTTGAAAGTCTGCTTCTTCTGGAAACTGAATTTTAAATGCTAATTGCTCTTGAGGAGGTGTGAATTGAGCGTTAACATTCTCGCGATTTCCTCTTGCATCAACGCGATACCAGCCTATTTCTGGCAAGTAAACTGCATTGAAACCGTGCAAGGTATAGGGCGCACCTTTGTCATCAAAGCTCAATCTTTGGTAGCAAAAACCTGCCGGGATGTTGTTAGCGCGCAGCAATGCTGCTAATAGGTGACTTTTGGCAAAGCAATAACCTGTTTTGTGCTTTAATACATCGGATGCGCGACAGGTGACGGGATTCATCTGATAGTCGTAGCTGTGGCGAATTTCGTCTCGAACCCACTCAAAACTAGATTGGGCGATCGCCTCTGATGTATGATGTTGTGATGCTATCTGCTGCGCGAGTGCTAAAATTGCGGGATGATCGCGATCGATAATGTCAGTCGCTGCTAAATACTTGTCCATAGCGATCGCCAAAATAGATAATAACTTGGGTTAATTCTATTCTAGTAAATATCACGTGCTGACGATCGCGCTTACCGACACAGCCACATCGGGAAACGCTAGCGGGTTAACGATTCCTGCGGTTAGCGTCAACTTGAAAGCGTAATCTCCATCAAGAGGATCTCGAAATACTATGAGGTGTCTTCTTTTGAGGTTAACCACCCAGTATTCGGGGATTCCCACTTCCGCGTAGATTTTCGTTTTCGTCTCCAAGTCTTTAACGAGAGTGGAATCTGAGTATTCAATCAGCCAGAAAATGTTTTCGGGATAGGGGTGATGTTCGAGATATGTGCGGCCCAATCGCTGTACGATCGCAATATCCGGTTCTGGTTCCGAGTCGTTAGGGAGTGTAATCGGCTTGGCTGAACGGATGGTAGCGCGATCGCCCAAGAGCCGGATCAGATATTCTCCTGCTTCGCTGCTAAAATAGGCGTGGGGTTCCCCTTCTGGCGACATTTCAACAACTTCTCCCTTCAGCAGTTCCACGCGCCGATTTTCCAAGATGCGCGAGGAGATCATTTGGTGGTATTCGTCGATCGACCATTTAACTGCAATTACGCTCATGGCGATGGTTTTTGATGGCTGGTCTGAGTTTACATTGTAGGCGATCGATCTCAGATTTGAAAATAAACCTTTGCTTCGCCTCTCATAATTCCTGTGACGATTGTATGATGTTGTGATGCTATCTGCTGCGCGAGTCCTAAAATTGCGGGATGATCGCGATCGATAATTTCAGTGGCTGCTAAATAGGTTTTCATTTCTGGAATCATTTTTGATACTTCTACTGCCTGATAAGTGCTATAATGCTATCATAAACTTCATAATTTTCTGAATCGAAGCAGCAAAAAGTTATGTTTTGAGGAGCGCCATTCTTTTGCATTTCTTCGTAGCATATCTTAACTGCAATCTCACCTGCTAAATCCTTGGGATATTTGTAAATACCGGTGCTAATGCAAGGAAATGCGATACTCTCGAACTTTTGCTCGATCGCGATTTCCATGCAGTTGTGGTAACATCGGGCTAAGAGTTCGGGTTCTCCGCAGGATCCTCCCCGCCATACGGGGCCTACGGTGTGGATGATGAAGCGTGCGGGTAAGCGATATCCTTTTGTGAGTTTAGCATCCCCGGTTTTGCATCCTCGGAGCGATCGGCATTCGTCAAGAAGTTCCGGGCCTGCTGCTTTGTGGATTGCGCCATCTACTCCACCACCTCCCAACAAACTGGTATTTGCAGCATTGACGATCGCATCTACTTTCAGTTGTGTGATGTTGCCTAAAATAACTTGCATAAAATTAATTAATCTTTAAAATTCCATACCTATAATGATACAGATACAGTGCGGGCGATCGCCAACTGAACAATTTGCGATCGCATCAAATCCCAGATTCAGTAAAAGCTCGATTCAAATCGTCAATTAATCCCAATTGTTGCGCCCACTCTGTTAAGTAACCGCGCTCCAAATGCTCAGCTTGGACTTTCAGAATTCCCAAAACATCATTCCATTGTTTTTGAGACTGAGACTGTTGCCGCCCGAGCTGTTTTGCCAATACAATATCTTCAGGAGCAGCTATCCAGAACTGTTCTACACCAGCTTCGTCAAGGGCTTCTAATCGCCGTCTTATCATTTTTGAGCGATCGAATTCAGTATTAGAATTCAGCACGATATCAGCGTTCAATACAGAAGTCATGTGAGTGACGCTCAACACCATGCCTCTGCCCTCTTGAATATCTTCTACCGAACCCGGAGGGCAATAAAAACCAGCGGTTTGTAGTGCTGCAACTAATTGTAAAATATTATCCCGGATCAATTCAATTACTAAATCTAAATCGCGTGTTGTTCTAGGGTCGCCATAGACGGAAGCGGCAACTCCTCCTGTAATATAGTAAGAAATACCTAATGTTTGAAAAATTGGGTGCAACAGTCTAGCTATTTCGCTGGGGTCTTGCGTCCACATAGATGGGTCACTGGTGGGGGTTAAAATTGGCTGCCATTTGCTACGCAAGATCGATCGGGCAAATCGCTCTTGGTAGGTTGACGGGCAAGCTTTTTTCATCCCGCGCAAGCTAACAGTTTTTGCCCAACGATTTAATTTTGCCGCCATTTGCGATCGTTGAGAATTGGTGAGTTGCCGCAGTTGGTAGAAATCAATTGCATCAGCTTCAGGGGTTTTATCATCTGACTGGGCGCGGTATCCAGGTTTGATGGATATTTTTGGTATGGATGGAATCATTTTGCTTGTTGATTTCGCTAATTCTCGATCAATTCCACAGTTGGGACAAATCGACGAGTGCTATTGATTTACCAGTCCTCGCAATTCTTTAATATCGATGTGGATTCCTTGACGCTTCAGATATTGGCTCAAGTTGATCTGGATGAATAAATCTTTAAGTTCTTCAGCAATCTCTGGAGGGGGATTGCCAGATAACGCGGTTGCAATTAGACGTTCTGCCATTCGTAATTCGCCACATTCAATCGCTAAAGATGCTGCGCTGCGGTGAAGCACAGAACGAGTGGGTTCAGCATCAAGGGTGCTAGCAATTAAGGCGGCCGCCTGAGTTTCTTGCTCAAAGGCTTGGCGCGTGAATTGTGCAGCCAACTCCAACGCACCTCTTAAGCGGGCGACTGCCGCTGCTTCGGCTAAATCCATTGCTTGTTGGTGGAGCGATTGAATCTGGCTCATTGGAGTACGGTTCCTTCAGGATTTTGCTTTGCACCAATAATAGAAATCGGTCGGCTGAACTCTACTACAATGATATACGCTGGCAAGCCTTGTGCGTCTGAGGTGCGGGTTTGTTCCGTTTTCAGCTTTACTCTAGCATTGATTTGACTTCGATCGCCTTTGCGAATTCCAGAAACCTCTAGGCGCGCCATTCGCTCAAATGGCAGTGTGGTAGCTGAATTTTGACTTCCGGCGTTGCTTAATCGGGGGATGAAAAAGAACCAGGCAAAAATCCAAAAGCTTTGTGAACAATGGTTTTTAGGATTTGCATATTTAGCCCTTCATACTTCCAGTTCCTTTACGAGAGCGTTCAATGACTGTGAGATTTGTTAATTGCAGAATTAACAGGAATGCGATTCCATAAGCAGCCTGCTCGGTAGTATATTCTTCGTCATTCCAACATCGTCGGGTTTGCTCGGTGACTGGCTGCCAATCTAAGTTTTATGTGGCAGAAAATTCTCCCTCAACTTTAAGTGTTACTCCTGGTTGGTGAGCTTCATCGGTTAGACAAATCGCACCTGCTTCTGCGATCGCGGCTCCAAAGGCAGGTGTAATCGCAGGGAGTCCCTGGCTAAGGCTTTGTAAGTTTAAGATTTGAATCTGGCTCAAAGCGGCGTTGCTCTATGGAAACTAGATATTCAATTCTACTCTCAGTTGCGACAATTTGAGTCGATCGCCACTATTTTTCCACAGTAGGGTAATTGAATCTACTTACGCAGCAAAACTATTAACAAGTCTAACTGTCGGTCTGTCTGCACTTGTGGGCGATCGCAAATAACTTCCAGGTAGCGTCGCAACTGCTACAGTATTTCCCAACAAATCGAAAAACTAAATGATTAAGAAAATAGTCAATTTGACTCATCTCATCTAGATTAATCTATTTTTATGCTATCGTCTGATTTGATTAAAGAGTAGCTCACCGACTTGTGCTACCGTCTAGGGGTTGCGATTGGCTTCCCTGGTGTCGCAGGCGATCGCGAGCCAGAAAAAATCCCATCATCTTATCCCACATTCCCCATCCTCAATCATGATAGCTAAAAACTCTCCCACAATTGGACTGATTGAACCTCCAGCAACGGGACTCTATGATGCAGAAGGTAAAAATTGGACTTCTTTATATAGACATCGTTCCTTAATCAGCAAGCAAGTTTTGATTCCTGACTTGCAAGCAGGAGGATTTGATGCCCGATTGGTCAACCTCAGAGATGACAATTATAGTGAAGAATTTGGGGAGATTGTCTGGAAAGGGATGACCCTGCGGAAAACTTACGTTGGGGGCAAAATTGCTGCCCTAGATCCCCATGCCTTCGATGCTTGGGGCATTACAGTGAATTTCTCCCAAGACCGTCAAGTCACTTGTATGGTGATTGAGCATCTGGCTAAGGGAGATCGTCCCATTGTCGTTGGTGGGTCGGATGCTTTCGCTGAACCGCACCACTACTTGAAGGCCGGCGCAGCAGCAGTCGTTCAGGATAAATCCGGGGCAGCGAATTGGGCTATTTTTGACTATGTACTGGGAAAAACCCCACGAGAAGAACTCACGGGTGTCATTCTCGCAGATGGTAGACAGTATCCCAGGAAGGCTAAAGCCAAAAGCCCAGAGGAGTGGGCACTACCATCGGTGGAAGTGGCGCGGGAGTGTTTAGGGACACTGCCCAATGTCCAGGGAACTGTTCCAGTAGGTTCGTTGGTAGCTGACATTGGTTGCGATCGCACCTGTGATTTTTGCATGACACCCACCTACGGCACTGGCTTTCGGAGAATGTCTCCTGAAACATCCCTCAAATGGTTGGCGATTCAGAAAGAAGCGGGGGCTCGATCGATCAATATCGGTTCCGATCAATTCCTAGCCCGTGGACTCTTTCCTGAGGGGCGACAAGAGATCCTCGACATTACCAATGGTGCGCGGGAGATGGGAATAACTCTGATGTGGCCCAATGGTTTAGAACTGAGGAAAACAACTCTGGGAGCTGGGCGTAACTATGAAAGCAGCGACCTCAGACCTGACGAAGAACTGATTGAAGCACTGTTTGGCTGGGACGGCAAAGTCGGTTGTCCTTTGGCTTATATCCCTGCCGAACGTCCCGTTTTTGGACGAGAAGCTTACAAGAAGCTCCTTCCTTGGCAAGAGCATTGTACCTTGATGAAATCTGTGGTCAGAACTGGTGTACCTGTGATTGCTTATGGCATCATTATCGGGCTACCCGATGATGACCATGAGGACTTGTTACTTCTTGAGGAAGCCATCTCAGAATTGGTCGATGAACTGGTAGAGATTAACCCGCAATTGGAATTTCAGACTTCGTGCTACAGCATTATTCCCTTGCCCGGAACTCCGCAATCTTATGACTTACGGAAATCAGGAATGCTACAGTTTGAAGACCCCTGTCTTTGGGGGGTATGGACAACGACTTCCAATACTAAGCACCTTACCTACGAGCAGGTTTCCGATTGGCAAATTCGTCTATCTAAGATTCGGAAATCTCCGTCTGAATTTACCAACTATAACGGCGAATATTCAGCGATGGTTAGTGACGCTTCCTCCGACGACTCAAAGGTTGTGTTGGCAAATTTGAACTAAACACCGCTCGTGGGAGATTACATCGGCGAATTTGCGAGCGAGGATCAAGAAAATGAAGAGGAATCTGAGGTATAATCAATGCCTTTTTGACGCTTAGCAGAACGCTCGATTTCCCAATGTACAAGCGATCGCCCAAAACCCGGTTTCTCGGATGGTGTAGCGGGTTTCAGAAACCGGGTTTCTGTGACAATTCAAATTGCGGGCGATCGCAAATAACTTCCAGGTAGCGTCGCAACTGCTACAGTGTTTCCCTCGATCTTAAGTTGCGGTAATCTAGAATGATTGTAGAGCCGCTCGTTTGAGTCATTTGAGGAGCCACCATGAAAACAATTGGGCTAATTGGGGGAATGAGTTGGGAGTCTTCTATTGAGTATTACCGCATTATTAACGAGGTCACCAAGAGCAAGCTTGGGGGATTGCATTCTGCTAAAAGCGTGATGTACTCAGTTGACTTTGCAGAAATCGAGGCTTTGCAACATCAAAGTCGTTGGCAAGAAGCAGCAGGTTTGATGGTTGCAGCAGCACAAAGCCTTGAACGGGCAGGAGCCGATTTTATCGTTCTCTGTACAAACACAATGCATAAACTTGCGGATGAGATTGAGGCAAATATTCAAGTTCCGTTTCTCCATATTGCGGATGCGACGGCTGAGAAAATTCAGTCCAGTGGCATTCAAAAGATCGGCTTATTGGGTACTCGTTTTACGATGGAGCAGGATTTTTATCGAGGGCGACTGGTAGATAAACATGGGCTAGAGGTGCTCATTCCAAATGATGATGAGCGAGAGGTAGTGCATCGAGTCATTTATCAAGAATTGTGTCTTGGAATTATTAATCCAGAATCGAGAAAGCAATATATCGAGATTATGAATAGCTTAGTTGAATCCGGTGCAGAAGGCATTATTTTAGGCTGTACAGAGATTGAGTTACTAATTCATACTGGAGATGTCACCGTTGGCTTGTTTCCAACAACGAGGATTCATGCAGAAGCAGCAGTAGAAAAAGCAACAACTGGCGTACTTATTTGAGATCGCAAATAACTTCCAGGTAGCGTGGTAGGATTTCTGAGTTAGGTTTAAGTCGTTAAGTACCCAAAGGTTGGTTTGAAAGCGATGTCAGTAGAACATAATGCCGTTAAGTACAAAATAAAATAGTTGCAGTTTTAAACAAGACGCTGGAACCAGGCAGTGCAATGAATGCTGTTGCCCATATGGGGGCTGGTTTAGTAGCTTCAGCAAGCGAAGAGATTAGAGAAAAGATGAGCTTTATTGACTTCCCCGATCGAAATGAGATTGTTCATAGCAGCATATCAGCTTTGTCTCTCATCGTTCTGCGTGGAACTTCAAACGAAATTCGCAAAATTAGTGACAAAGTGCGCGAACACAATCTTCATTTCGTGGATTTTCTAGAAACCATGACAGGAGATACGTACAAGGAGCAATTGGAAAAAACGCAGGCAGTCGCTTACGGCGAGCTAAACTTTTATGGAATCATGCTCTTCGGTGAAAAAGAAGTTATCGATCCAATTACGAAAAGGCAATCTCTTTGGAAATAAATTCATAAATTTATAGCTAAAAGTAGGATCGGTTTCAACCGCCGAGTGCGATCGAGTTTGAGCATTGTACAGCTAAATGATATCTCATCTTTTAGCTATTCAAAAATAAATTAATAGCTTCTGTTATCGTTATTAAATTCTGTTTATCTGTATTTGCTTAATTATCTAATAATTTCGGGATTGCGGGGGATTCAGAAACCGGGTTTCTCACCCAAATCTTCGCATCATCACCAAGATTATCGCAGAAACCCGGTTTCTTGGACTTTGGGCGGTAGGGGGTGAGAAACCGGGTTTCTTCCTGAATCTGGGTGGGGATTCGGAGATTGTCGCAGAAACCCGGTTTCTTGGACTTTGGGGGTGGGGGGTGAGAAACCGGGTTTCTTCCTAAATCGGGGTGGGGATTCGGAGATTATTGCAGAAACCCGGTTTCTTGGACTTTGGCTATTCTTCAAAGGTTAGATGGTGGATTAATTTATCGCTAGTTAAGTCTTCTAAAAAGTAGCGATAAGCCTCTGCTGACTGAAATTGCGATCGCACTCGATCTATTTTTGGCAAATTTCCCTGCCGCATATCGATATATTCTTGATAGCTGGAAAATTCCCATTCCTCGGCTTTTTCAACTATATTAGCACATACTGGGTTTAAGTGAATATAGCGAGTGAGATGTAACAAATATTCTTCTCTATCTACATGAATCGCCTGAAACCGTCCCTGAAACAGCGAACCCACCTTGTGATAGCGTTTATTGATAGCCTTGACATAGGAAAGAGTAAAGCACTGCATCAGGTTAGAAAAACGATCGGTTTTCAGGTAAACTAATAAATGATAGTGGTTCGGCATCAGACAATAAGCAATGATATCGACACCATTAGTAATCAGATGGTGTCTTAATAGGCGTAAAAAATAAATATAGTTTTCTCGTTCAAAAAAAATAAGCTGACGGTCATTACCTCGGTTATAAACATGGTAATAATTACCCGTTTGTAAGATAACTTGGCGACGCGGCATATTGTTCTCTCTGCGTGGGGGCCAGAAACCGGGTTTCTTCCTAAATCTGGGTGGGGATGCTTAAATTATCGCAGAAACCCGGTTTCTTGGATTCGCGGGTTTCTGCGCGGGGGTTCAGAAACCGGGTTTCTTCCTAAATCTTGGCATCCTCACCGAAATTATCGCAGAAACCCGGTTTCTTGGACTAGGCGCGGGGGTTCAGAAACCGGGTTTCTCACCCAAATCTTGGCATCCTCACCGAAATTATCGCAGAAACCCGGTTTCTTGGATGTGCGCGGGGGTTTTGTGCGGGGGCTCAGAAACCGGGTTTCTTCCTCGCATCTCGGTGGTGATGCCAAGATGATCGCAGAAACCCGGTTTCTTGGATTGTGCACGGGGGTTCAGAAACCGGGTTTCTTCCTAAATCTTGGTGGGGATTCGGAGATTGTCGCAGAAACCCGGTTTCTTGGACTAGGCGCGGGGGTTCAGAAACCGGGTTTCTCACCCAAATCTTGGCATCCTCACCAAGATTGTCGCAGAAACCCGGTTTCTTGGATTTGCGCGGGGGCTCAGAAACCGGGTTTCTTCCTCGCATCTCGGTGGTGATGCCAAGACGATCGCAGAAACCCGGTTTCTTGGACTACTAGCTGCCGCCAATTCGAGCGACATCGCGAGCGTTTTCTTCAAACGCAGCCGTCAGCGCATCATCACCGCTTAAACCCGATGCGATCGCCCTTTCAATAGCCTGCAACACCCGCTTGTAATCCCGTGGCATCACCTTCACAAACACCGGCACCATCGCATCCCACGCAGCCAAAACCTTCGATGCGATCGCACTTCCAGTCAAATCAACGTGAGTCTGAATTAACTGCCGCAAATCAGCAATCTCCTCAACATCCTCCAGTTTTTCCAGCGCCACCATCGACATATTGCAGCGAGTAGCAAAATCCCCCGCCTCATCCAAAATGTAAGCAACACCGCCACTCATACCCGCTGCAAAATTGCGCCCGGTTTCACCCAAAACAACAACTTTGCCGCCAGTCATGTACTCGCAACCGTGATCGCCCACACCCTCAACTACGGCGTTTACCCCGGAATTGCGGACTCCGAAACGTTCGCCCGCCATCCCCCGGATGAAAACGTCACCAGAGGTGGCTCCGTAAAGCACCACGTTGCCGACAATCACATTTTCTTCTGCGACAAAGGTAGAAGCCGGCGACGGATACAAGACGATTTTGCCCCCGCTGAGGCCCTTGCCGAGATAGTCGTTGGCTTCCCCTTCGAGTTCCAGGGTGACTCCCTTGGGCACGAATGCGCCAAAGCTTTGTCCGGCGCTACCTTGGAAGTGCAGGTGCACCGTGTCATCGGGTAAGCCTTCCCAGTGGCGTTTGGTGATTTCGTTGCCGAGAATTGTGCCGACAACGCGGTTGATGTTGGTAATTGGCAGTTTTGCGTGCACTTTTTCGCCGTTGGCGATCGCACCTTTGCACAAATCCAACAACACAGTCATGTCGATCGACTTTTCCAAGCCATGATCCTGCGGCATCTGACAATAGCGCCCGACATCCGCCCCAACCTCCGGCTGATACAAGATTTTCGAGAAGTCCAAACCCTTAGCCTTCCAGTGTTCCACGGCTTGCTGCGCTTCCAGCACATCAGTGCGGCCAACCATTTCATTCAGCGTGCGGAAACCCAACTGCGCCATAATTTCCCGGACTTCTTGGGCGATGAAGGTCATAAAGTTTACCGTGTGCTGCGGATCGCCGGTAAAGTTTTTCCGCAGCAGCGGATCTTGAGTTGCAACGCCTACAGGGCAAGTATTTTGATGGCAAACGCGCATCATGATACAGCCCAAAGTTACCAGCGGCGCGGTGGCAAAACCGAATTCCTCTGCGCCAAGCAGTGCAGCAATTGCTACATCGCGGCCGGTTTTCAGTTGTCCGTCGGTTTCCACAGCAATGCGCGATCGCAAATTATTCAAAACCAAAGTCTGGTGAGTTTCCGCCAATCCCAACTCCCAAGGTAAACCGGCGTGTTTGATCGAAGTCTGCGGCGACGCGCCCGTACCGCCGTCGTAGCCGGAAATTAACACGACATCGGCGTGCGCTTTAGCAACACCGGCTGCGATCGTCCCGACTCCAACTTCCGACACCAATTTCACGCTAATCCGCGCTTCTCGGTTGGAATTTTTCAAGTCGTGAATCAATTCTGCTAAATCTTCGATCGAATAAATGTCGTGGTGAGGAGGAGGCGAAATCAAACCCACACCCGGTGTCGAGTGCCGTACCTTAGCAATCCACGGGTATACTTTTTTACCCGGCAACTGCCCGCCTTCTCCGGGTTTTGCCCCTTGCGCCATCTTGATTTGCAGTTCCCGCGCTTGGGAAAGATACAAGCTGGTAACGCCGAAACGCCCGGAAGCTACTTGTTTGATCGCACTGTTTTTCGAGTCGCCGCGATCGTTCGTCCAAGTGTAGCGATCGGGATCTTCGCCGCCTTCACCGGTGTTCGATTTACCACCAATGCGGTTCATGGCCACAGCTAAAGATTCGTGGGCTTCTTGGGAAATCGAACCGTAACTCATCGCCCCAGTTTTAAAGCGTTTGAGAATAGATTCAACCGGTTCTACTTCTTCAATTGCGATCGATTCCCGCTGTTTGAATTGCAGCAAACCGCGCAAAGTAAAATGCTGTTGATTTTGCTCGTTTACCAGAGTTGAATACTGTTTGAAAAGCGGGTAACTTCCCTCGCGAACCGCTTTTTGCAGCGCGTGAATTGTCTGCGGGCTGAACAAATGCGCCTCGCCTTCTTTCCGCCACTGATATTCGCCGCCGACATCGAGAGTATGTCCGCTGGATGGACGTTCTGGGAATGCGTGAGTGTGCCGCAAAATTGCTTCTCGGGCGATGACTTCCAAGTCTACACCTTCAATCCGCGAAGCTGTCCAAGCAAAGTATTTATCGACTACGGATTTGTTTAAACCGATCGCCTCAAATATCTGCGCGCCGCGATAACTTTGGATTGTCGAAATCCCAATTTTCGAGGCAACTTTTGTCACACCCTTAGTTGCGGCTTTTACGTAGTTTTTGCAAGCAGCTTTGTACTCAACATTCAGCAGCAAACCTTCGCGGATCGAATCTGCGATCGTCTCGAAGGCCAAATAGGGATTGATCGCACCGCAACCGTAGCCGATTAAAGTCGCAAAGTGATGCACTTCGCGCGGTTCGCCGGATTCGAGAACCAGTCCCGCCCGCGTCCGCGTACCTTGGCGGATCAGGTGGTGGTGCAAGCCCGCAACCGCTAGCAGCGCCGGAATTGGGGCTTTATCTGGACTGATGCCCCGATCGCACAAAATGAGAATATTCACCCCAGAGGCGATCGCGCTATCTGCCGCTGCAAAAACATCTTCTAACGCCTGTTCGAGACCTTTTACCCCTGTTTTGGGGTCGAACAAAATCGGCAGTGTAGCCGAGCGGAAATTGCCTTCATTTACGTGTTTGAGCTTAGCTAATTCTTCATTGCAGAGAATAGGCGTTTTCAGTTCAATTAAATGACAGCTTTCCGGTTCCGGTTTGAGCAAATTGCGTTCGGCGCCGATCGTAGTTTCAGCAGAAGTGACAATTTCTTCGCGGATAGAATCGATCGGCGGATTGGTAACTTGAGCAAAAAGTTGCTGGAAGTATTCGTAAAGCAGTTTTGGGCGGTTGGAAAGCACAGCCAGCGGCGTATCCGCACCCATCGCACCTACAGCTTCCACCCCATCTTTTGCCATCGGTGCTAACAGCAACCGCAGTTCTTCAAAGGTGTAACCAAAGGCCATTTGGCGCTGCAATAATGTTTCGGGGTGAGATTCTGCAACTGACGGCGCATCTTTGAGTTTGGCGATTTCGACCATGTGCTGGTCGATCCACTCCCGGTACGGGTGTTCTGTGGCGATTTTAATCTTAATTTCTTCGTCGGAAACGATGCGGCCTTCCTCAGTATTTACTAAGAACATCCGCCCCGGTTGCAAGCGGCCTTTTGATACAATTCTTTCAGGCGCGATCGGCAAAACTCCCGCTTCCGATGCCATAATTACTAAGTCGTCTTTGGTGACGCAGTAACGGGAAGGCCGCAAACCGTTGCGATCGAGTACAGCGCCGATCGAAGTACCATCAGTAAAAGCGATCGAAGCCGGCCCGTCCCAAGGTTCCATCAAGCAGGAATGGTATTCGTAGAAAGCTTTTTTCTCATCACTCATCGACTCGTGGGCCGTCCAAGGTTCGGGAATCATCATCATCACGGCGTGAGGAAGCGAACGCCCGGCCAAAGTCAGCAATTCTAAAGCATTATCAAAAATAGTCGAGTCGCTACCTTCGATATTGATTAAATTCGGGATTTTCTTTAAGTCATCGCCGAACAGTTCCGACTCGAACATCGATTGCCGCGCGTTCATCCAGTTGATGTTGCCGCGCATCGTGTTAATTTCGCCGTTGTGGGCGATGTAGCGGTAAGGGTGCGATCGTTCCCAACTCGGAAAAGTATTGGTGCTGAAGCGCGAGTGAACCAGGGCTAGAGCGCTTTCCATGTCCGGGTCGTGGAGTTCGGGATAGTAATCGCCGACTTGTACCGGCATCAGCATTCCCTTGTAGACGATCGTCCGGCACGACAGTGTGGAATTATACCAGTAGGGGTCTACATTCGTCCTGCGGATCGCATTGTGAGCGCGTTTGCGGATGACGTACAGTTTCCGTTCAAAGGCCGCCTCATCGATACCTGCGGCGCGCCGGAGGAACACTTGCTGCATGAAGGGTTCGCTAGATTTGGCGGTGTCGCCCAGGGACGAGTTATCTGTGGGAACCTCGCGCCAGCCGAGTACGGGACAGCCTTCTTCGGTGGCAATTTCTGCAAAAATGCGCTGACCGTTTTCGCGTTGAGTTTGGTTTGGCGATGAGTAAATCGCCCCAACTCCGTACTCGCCGGCTTCTGGAAGTTCGATATTTAAGGCGGCGGCGGCTTTTTTGAGAAATTTGTGGGGCACCTGCATCAAAATGCCCGCCCCGTCTCCGCTGTTGGGTTCGCAGCCGCAGGCGCCCCGGTGGTCGAGGTTCAGCAGGATTGTCAGGGCCTGTTCGACGATTTCGTGGGATTTGTTACCCTTCATGTGTACGATAAAGCCGACTCCGCAAGCATCGTGCTCGAACTGCGGATCGTACAGGCCTTGTTTTGCTGGCAGTCCGTTGCTGTTCATTTTGATTTATTCCTAAAAGTGACTGAGAGATTGTCGATCTAGAGTGAAGGCTGGGAACCAGATCTTTCTATTATTATGTATTTTGTGGTGATGTAACCTTGCAGGTTTCGGGTTTTCAGGAAATTGTCAGAGTTTTTTGTAAGTAGGGTTTGCTGTCCGCGCGATCGAGCTATTGTGTAACTGGGGAGATTTTTTAGAGATTTTGATTGCATAGGGCGATCGCTTTCTTGGTTGGTGAGAGATCGACAAGGGCGATCGCTCTTGGAAATTCTAATTTTTTATTTCCTGAAAAATCTTATAATGTTCGCAAATTATTTGAATAAATATATCGCCTTCTAACCGAAAATGAATCAAAGACGATAAATCTAAACCAGGAGTAAAATTGAAAGGATAGGAAAGGGAAGACAAGAAAGTTTCGGCATTTTGTTCGAGCTTTCTAAGTTCTACTTCTCCTACCCAAAAACAGTAATTTTCATCGTCGGAATTGATGGGGCGAGATATCACTAGATGAAGAATGCGATGGAACTCGATCGCCACATCTCCAAATTCCGGGCCAAAGGTGAAGTCTAAACGCAACCCAAGATTTTGGGGGCGGAGTGAAACCCCTACTAAATCAGCACTTTTTAAGTCTTCTAAAAAAGTTTTGAGGTTGAGTGCGAGCGCGGTTGTCATATAATTACTTTTTCTCCGGTACTATGTGTATTGGCACCTGGTTCAAATTTTATTTGATTTCCATCTCGATCGTATCTACGACGGTAAGTTTTGCCATCTGTCCCGCGGATCTTTGGCCCTGTACGGACTATTTCACCATTGGGCCTAATATGAATGATACTGCCATCTGGATGTTCAAAGCTTTGATAACTGCCTTTTGTACTCGTTTGAAATTGAAAGCCGTAACTTTCCAGTATGATGATGGCTTCTGACAGTATTTTTCCCGTCAGATCGAGAAGTTGCTGTGCGGCTGGATTCATTGGCTGTGCATGGCAGAGATTTTGATCGAGATCCCTTTTGATTGTAAGATGAGCGATCGCACTTTTGAGATCGTTAAAAAAGTGCGATCGGCTTTTCGGTTAGCGATCGCAAAATAACCGAGCACTTGACAAAAAACCTAAAATGTGGTAGGAAAACACTGCTCGATCGCACTAAAATACTCTTTTTAGAAGTCGATTAATTAAAGTTTACGTAAAGTTAGTCGATCGAGCGCATCGCGGGTGACAACCGCTGTGATGATTTTGCTATGGTGGTCAAGGTGCGTCGATCGAGCTTTCCCAGGCAAAAGTGCAAAAATCTACAGTCCGCTAACCGGTTCGCGCGATCGGACGAAAGGTTTTCAGGATAAATTAGCTAGTATCAAAATCCAACGTCGTTTACCAAAGGATTCAGCAAGCAATCCTCAAGGAGTGAAAATCATGGTTCAAATTCAAGAAATTGTTCAACTATCTACTCTGCACGCACCTGCTGCACCCAACGAAATAACCGCTACAGAATCGCGGCCTTGGGGCTCGTTTACCACACTAGAAGAAGGCCCGGGATATAAAATTAAACGAATTGAAGTTAATCCCGGACATCGCCTCAGCCTGCAAATGCACCACCACCGCAGCGAACACTGGATCGTAGTTTCTGGTACTGCAAAAGTTACTTGTGGCGAAACCGAAGAAGTTCTATTTACAAATCAGTCTACCTACGTTCCACAGTGCATTTCTCACCGTCTGGAAAATCCAGGAGTTATCCCGCTGATTTTAATTGAAGTGCAGAATGGCGAATATCTCGGAGAAGATGATATTGTTCGTTTTCAAGACGATTATGCTCGTACAGAAAAGGCTAAGTAACTATTGGGCCTAGGGAATTGGGCCTAGGGAATTGGGAATTGGGCCTAGGGCCTAGGGCCTAGGGAATTGGGCCTAGGGAATTGGAATTTTTTTGTTGATAAATAACAACCCGAAATTATACCATTTTTCTAAAATAATGCAACAGTATTCTTGTCCCCCCCGCAATACAGCGGGGGGGCTAGGGGGGGTCGAAGAGTGTGGCACCATTTTAGAAAAATGGTATTAGAAAAGAATCATAATTACCAATTCCCCCATTCCCAATTCCCCAATTCCCCAATTCCCAATTCCCCTATTCCCCATTCCCCCATTCCCCCATTCCCCATTCCCCATTCCCCATTCCCCATTCCCAAAATTAATGATTCATCTAAGCAAAACAGCAGCGACAGAAGTAAAGCGCCTCAAGTCAAAATATCCGAACCCCAATACTTTGTTTCGTCTGGGAGTGGAATCGAGCGGCTGTTCCGGTTTGTCTTATACAATGGCATTTGACGGTGCGCCAGCCTCAGAAGACGCTGTATGCGAGTCCGAGGGAGTTCAAGTTGCGATCGACCCCCAGCACTTAAAATATCTGAATGAGATCACCATAGATTATTCAGAAGACTTGATGGGCGGAGGTTTCCGGTTCCACAATCCCAATGCCGCCCAAAGCTGTAGCTGCGGCAACTCATTTTCTGCGAGGTAACAATCAATATGATGACACTCAAAGACTTAGAAAAAGTCCAAAAAACCTTCTTTGAAGCCGGTCAAGATTACCAACTTGAACTAGAAAGCGGGAAGATTATCATTGTGGGCCCCTCAGATATTGTATCTAGCGAAATTGGCATTCGCTTGAGTGCCTTCCTCTTCGTTTGGGTGAATCCCCGCCGTTTGGGCCGAATTTTTGACTCCGCAGGCGGCTTTATTTTACCTGATGCTAACCTCACAGCACCCGATGTTTCCTTTGTGCGGGCGGGCCGGATCGGGCAAAGTCCCCGTTATTTCGCAGAATTAGTCCCCGACTTGGTAGTAGAAATTAAATCACAGAGCGATCGCATTAAACCGCTAGAAAAAAGATTCTGAATTTTATCGCACTCGGATCACAAGTAGGCATTTTGATCGATCCTGATGAAGAAACTGTAACAGTTTACCGTCCCGAAGGCGAACCAATTGTGCTGGGAAATGGAGATATTTTGACAGTATCCGAACTGTTTCCTGGTTGGGAATTGCCAATTTCCGAACTTTGGCAGCCAATTTTTACTGAAGCAGAAACTCAAGCATAATTTCGCATTTTTTTAATTATTTTGAAGGAACCGCGAAGACACTAAAAATCACAGGCGGGACGCCTGTTCCACTAAGGAAGAGAAGAGAAGAGAAAAAAAGATTTTACAATGGTAAAAGAATCAGAAAAACCGCAAGATTGGTACAGCGAATACGTCGATACCTACACTTGTGAACAGCGAAAAGATTGGTACAGCGAAATCGCAGGTGCTTACAACAAAACAAGACCGCGCTATCCTCAACAACTAATTAATCGCGTCGTCGAATTAGCCGAACTTCCCTCAAACGCCAACATTCTTGAAATCGGCTGCGGCCCCGCAATTGCCACTGTTCCCTTTGCGGAATTAGGCTTTGCAATGCTTTGTCTCGAACCCAGCCAGCCAGCTTGTCAGCTAGCGCGACAAAACTGTGCAACTTATCCATCTGTAGAGATTAGAAATAAAACTTTTGAAGAATGGGAATTAGAGGCGGAGAAATTCAATGCTGTACTCGCCGCAACTTCTTTGCACTGGGTGTCGCCGGAGATTCGCTATCAAAAAACGGCCGCCGCATTAAAAGATAAAGGTGCTTTGATTTTGCTGTGGAATGCCGGAGTTTGGCCGCAGGATGAAATTTACCGAGTTTTGCATGAAGTTTATCAAAATCAAGCTCCGTCTCTAGCAGAATATCATGCCAAAGAAAGAGCCAATCAAGCTGAAAGTATCAAACAAATCGGACAAACTGTCATCGACTCAGGCCTGTACGAGAATTTAATTTACGAACAGTTAGTGAGTCAGATTACTTACAGCATAGAAGATTATCTGGCTCTTTTGAAGACTTACTCAGTCTACATAGCGCTCGATGCCGAAAAGAGAAATTATTTATTAGAAGATTTGCGGGAATCCCTCGAAAAAAACTGCGGAAATAACATCAAAGCTTCCTATCTTTCAGCCTTTCACCTTGCAAAAAAACTTTAGCACTTTTTCTCTTCTCTTCCTACCCTTCGGGAACGGCTTCGCCGAACGTGTCCTTTGCGCCTTCGCGGTTCGTTAAAAAAACATTATTTACAAATGTGAGAAGGTTCGTAGTGAGGACTTCAGTCCTTCTTTCTTGCGGACTAAAGTCCTCACTACAAACCAATTAAGGTTCGTAGTGAGGACTTCAGTCCTTCTTTCTTGCGGACTAAAGTCCTCACTACAAACCAATTAAGGTTCGTAGTGAGGACTTCAGTCCTTATTTCCGAGGACTAAAGTCCTCACTACAAACCAATTAAGGTTCGTAGTGAGGACTTCAGTCCTTATTTCCGAGGACTAAAGTCCTCACTACAAACCAATTTTATTGTGGCTGCTGAGAATAACCCACTGCATTAACTCCTGCCATTCGGGAGATAGAGTTAATAAATCTGCATCCAATTCATTGCCCGCATCCTGCGAAAATTCCGTAAAACATTCCGCCCAATTAATTACTGTTTCCACAGGCAAATAAGGCGTATAATTCCAAGAACGCTGCAAAAATTCTGCCATCTCAACAGGATGACCGGTGCGGTGCAAATACCAAGCAATCCAAACCAAGGTACTGTACTTGATTTGCTTTTCCAACAAACGTATTTTATCCGGCACTTCGGGCCGCGCAAAAAAATTGTCCATTACCGCCGCCAAGGATTTAGCCTGCGGTAAACCTTTGTACATGGCACTTTGTTCGTGCTGGCGGTAGCAAACTGTTATTTGTCGCAGCCACTCTGTTTCGCATCCCATTAAAGCCAAACGCAGCGCTAAATCTGTATCTTCGGCTGGTGGAAATCGAGGATCGAAACCGCCCGCTCGCTCTAACCAATGGCGGCGAAATACCATCGCGCTGGGCAATACTGGTTTCCACCGCAGCCACATTTCTAAGTCTAATTTAGGGACGTTTTCCCAGGGTTTGACATCTTTGATAGGTTCGCCTATGCTGTTGACTTGACGCCAGCCGCTGTGGACTATTCCTAGATTTGGTTGCGCTCTGAATACAGCAATTTGTGCTGCTAATTTCTCGGGTAAAAAGTAGTCATCTGCATCGAGAAAGGCGATGAATTCTCCTCGCGCTAGTTCGATGCCGCGATTTCGGGCAATGGAAACTCCTTGATTTTGTTGGTAAATGTAGCGCAGGCGATCGCCATATTGTTCTAAAACTAATTTGGTATCGTCTCGGGAACCGTCGTCTACTACAATAATTTCCCAGTCAGTATAGGTTTGGCCCAGCACGCTATCTACGGCTTGGCCGACGTAAGCAGCACAGTTGTAAGCCGGAATCACCACGCTTACCTGCGGAGTTCGATCGCTCATCATGAATATCAAGTCCGAAGCATTAGAATCTATACAGGCTGGGCGGATTTACTAAAATCCTGGCTGTGAAATCCAGAAAAATTATGCACTCGCCCCTCAAAGATTTATTTATCAAATCCAGTTGCGCCTTTATTATACAATACGTCTAAGGTGCGCCAGAGACTGACGCACCCGATAAGCGATGCTTTTTGAGCATAAATTTGGTTTAAGAATTTGCTAAGCTAAGTTGGCGCGAACTCAGTAAATCGTGGTGGCGAATTCCTAAAGGGCTGCGATCGCCTTTTACCTTCAAATACTTCTGGGCTATTTGCAAAACCTGTTCTGGATTGGGCGGCTTGCTCAAAAAATCGGAAGCACCTGTAAGTTTGGCTCGCGTGCGATCGATTATACTGTCTTGACCAGTCAAAAACACGATCGGAGTTTCGCGAAAACTCGGTGTTTTCCGCAAAAAATTGCACAAAGCAAAGCCGCTTGTCTTCGGCATCACCACGTCCATAAAAATTAAAGCAGGCTTTTGTTTGGCGATGATGCCCACTCCATCCATCGGATCTTGAATTTTTAGAACTCGATACCCCGCCGGCAATAAAATTTCCTGTAAAAATTCGCATACTGTCGGACTGTCATCGATACACGCAATCAAAGGGCGAACCTGCCCAGCCATCGACGCAGCAAGGCGCCACTGTTCTATAGGCGACGGTAAGTCTGGTACTGTGCGGAAATTTACTAAACCCTGCTTCATGTAATTAACTAAAGCGCGAGTTGCGACTGTCACGCACTGCTTTTTCTTCAATGCAATATCCCAAAGAGTATTCTCGCCGTTAAATACGTTAGCCAAAGCTATCAAAGAATTAGAACTAAATCGATTTTCCTGCAACTGGGCAGACGCTTTTAAAAGCGGTGCTTGTTCTGGTTCTACCAGCCACAAACCCATGCCTTTCCACTTGTTCCAAATTTGTTCTGTAGAACACAGAATTTGATCTACTTCTGTTACAGATAGCAGCAAAGAAGAGATAATTTTAGAAAAATATTTTTCCGACGGACGCCACTCCCGGCGCAAACCCGATTGACCGATCAGAGCAAAGAACACTTCGGAAATGCTGCTGTGGACGATCGCCTTAGCTTGTTGCAAACTCATTTCGCTGGCAGCTAGCCCTTGCTGAATCAGTTGATATTCCCACAGTTCCCGAGCTTCGATATCTCTAAGATCCACTTGAAAGTTGCGACAGTGTTGTCCAACAGCCCTGTACCAGCGCCTCGCTCTGTGCGATCCTCCTGTGGCATAAACCAAACTACCCTGAAAAAAGTATAGTTGCCACTGTTGCTCACCTTGCTCTAATAGCAGTTTTCCCGTTGCTTGTTTCTGGCTGAGGACTGCCAAAGTATGAGATAGCATTTTGTACCCGATTGCGGTAGCAGACATATCAACTCGCATTCCCTGTACTCCTGTTTTCCCTATTATATCGCTGCTGAGTTTGGGAAAAAAACAGTAATATTACTGAATTGCGCTCAAAAAAACACACTACCTGATGCGAGTTTAACCCGATCGGGTATTGATACAATTTCTCCAAAATAGTGCAACTGTACGTAGTCTCGAAACCCTTAATTCATCAGGCATTCCCAAATCTCAAATCTCAAATCTCAAATCTCAAATCTCAAATGGTATGATTCCCCTCGGGAGTTTTAGCCATGAGGATGCAACGCCTATTTTCACTATTAACTAATAACTAAAATTATGCTTATAACTAAGAGACCAACTGCCAAGAGGGTGAGGACGTTCTTTATTGCTTAAATCTGACGGGGTGACAGGTCGCCTGAAAAGCATACAGGGAGATAACTCTAGACAAATCGCCTCAAAAAAGATAGGGTAAGAAAGCTTCTTACCCAAAAACA
>RDYN01000178.1 GCA_004293365.1 Oscillatoriales cyanobacterium
CACACTCGAACGTTCCAACGCCAAGCTCAAACTATGCTTTATTCGGCTGATGCTCAAGCGACTAGCCGCCTAAAAAGATCTCAAATGGGTTCTATAGACTAAACAAACCGGGTTTGTGAGTTAAGATTATGGACTAACCCAGAGCTTTGTTTCCTATTTGCGGTTAATTTATAGCTGCTAATGACCGGACTGTATTCAATTTATTTTAAATAAAGTCAGAATGACTTTGGGGGCAATATTACGTGCATTTCGTGACAGCGTTGCAGATAATTTTGCGCCACCCTATCCAGGGGATTCTTGCGGATGCAATCAGCAAAGGTAATTCTTGATAATTACGGACAATCTCTAAACTGACGCACCCTAGGATAATTGCCTCAAGCAAAGCGGTAGGGTGCGTCAGCAAAGGTAATTCTTGATAATTACGGACAATCTCTAAACTGACGCACCCTAGGATAATTGCCCTACACATACAAATAAGGACACAAAATTGTTGTGTCCATACAGAATATTTGACTGCAACTTGCAACCATACAACTGATTAAAAAAATCAACCAAATCGATAGCCAAACCCCCGTACTGTAATGATATATTCCGGTTGGCCCGGATCGATTTCCAACTTTTCGCGCAGCCAGCGGATGTGAACGTCAACTGTTTTGCTATCTCCGATAAAATCTTGACCCCAAATTTTTTCCAGCAACTGATCGCGAGACCAAACTCGCCGGGGATTACTCATAAATAGTTCTAGTAAGCGAAACTGTTTAGGAGAAAATTTTACTTCAATGCCGTGCACTAACACGCGGCACTCTTCAGGATACAGAGTTATGCTCTTATATTGCAGCATCATCGGTTGCGGTAAGTGACCGAGACGCTGGCGCCGCATCAGCGCCCGACACCGGGCGATAAATTCCCGCATTCCAAAAGGCTTGGTCAGATAATCATCCGATCCGGCTTCGAGATAAAAAGCGCAGTTGTTGGCACTTCCTCTAGCACCGATAATCAAAATAGGAACGGGATTTCCTTGATGTCGTAACATTCGACACAGATCCAAACCGTTAATTGAGTCCATAATTAACAGGTTGAAGCCAAATTCACCGTGGTATGACGAGGAAGCCTGCACAGAAGGCAGAGCGCCCGGCCCGTCGCTAGTAACAACCACCTCATAGCCCTGTTCTTTCAGGGCTAAAGCTAGCATTTCCCGCAACAGGTCTTCACCTTCGAGTAACAAAATGCGGCCGGCTTGTCCAACAGCCAGCTTTGAAGGACTTTCGCTTAATTCAGCAGAAGACATAAATATCAGTGGGAGTTATGTTTGTATGTGGCTAGCGGGAGGTGCCTTGTTCAGTAGCTGAGGCACTTTCGCGCTGCGATCGCTTTGTATGAACGATCGACTATTTAATCACTTATAATCTTTCGCCAGTCCATCCGACAGACATACGCTCGACTATTTCTACTTGCTCGTGCAAGAAATATAGCCGTTGAGCAGTTGCGATAGCTGCGCTGTCTGCCTGCGTCCAGGCGTTAGAAGCCCGGTCATTGTTAGGGGTCGGTATTACTTTGTAAAACATTGCCCGCTTGTAATTGACCAGGTAACACCCAATCTATAGGGAGATGGCTTTATCGTACAGGCAAAAGGTTATCTGAAGGTAAAGTTTTAGTAAATAAATGGTTAATTTATTAAAGATGAGTAATCTTGTTCTTAAATTTTAACCGAACCCTACAGCTTTGAAGATACAATCTCGATCGGATTTAAGCTCCTAAACCCGGTAAATTGAAAAATATTGGGCTAAATTAATGATTAATCTGGCAATCTGACGAGTTTTTGAGGAATAGTGTTTTGTGGGTTGGACGCGAGCTTCGTGGGTTGGACGCGAGCTTCGTGGGTTGGACGCGAGCGGGGACGCTCGCACTAGACAGGAACCGGACGCAAGCGGATCGAAGGCGAGGAGTTTTGAGGGCGAGCTACAGCCGGACGATCGCCCTACAACTGACCCAGGCCCGCTACGATCGACAATAGTAAGTAAAAATTCTGTAGATTGCCTATAATGTTGCTGCATTTGAGTACCTGGCCCGAAGTAGAAGCTTATCTAGAGAACTCCCGAGGCATAATTATCCCGATCGGCTCCACCGAACAGCACGGGCCCACCGGCTTAATCGGGACTGACGCCATTGCTGCTGGTGCGATCGCCCAGAGTGTCGGCGAAGCAGCCAATGCCTTAGTCGGCCCGACAATTAATGTAGGCATGGCCATGCACCACACCAGCTTTCCTGGGAGCATCAGTCTCCGACCGCAGACGCTGATTCTCGTAATCAGGGATTATATCACATCTTTAGCAAAAGCTGGATTTGATAAATATTTCTTTATTAACGGTCACGGCGGCAACATTGCCACGATGAAAGCAGCATTTTCCGAGACTTACGCGCATTTGTCGGACTTAAATCTAGCTTCTTCCGATCGAATCCAGTGTCAAATCGGCAACTGGTTCATGTGCGGTTCAGTCTACAAACTCGCCAAAGAATTGTACGGAAACCAAGAAGGTTCCCACGCCACCCCCAGCGAAATCGCCTTAACCCAGTACCTTTATCCAGAAGCAATCAAGCAAGCACCGCTTTCGGAAGAAGTTGCATCCGGGCACAAAATTTACGGTGCTGCTGACTTCCGCCGCCGATTTCCCGACGGGAGAATGGGTTCAAATCCTGCCTTAGCAACTCCCGAACACGGCAAGCAATTTCACGAGTTAGCAGTCAAAGAATTGACTAATAATTATTTGGAATTTTTGAACTCAGATTAACGTTTTTGCCTGAAAATCTTGATAAATCTCGTTTTGCTCCGAGGCCTGATCCCCCTAAATCCCCCTTAAAAAGGGGGACTTTGAGAACACTTCGTGTCCCCCCCTTAAAAAGGGAGACTTTGACAACTCTCTTGTCCCCCCCTTATTAAGGGGGGCTAGGGGGGATCTGGCCTAATCATCAAACAACAGATCCGTACTACTAAGACGTTAAGTTAACAACACGATTTCTAGGCCGCTGCTTCTTCTTCGGCTTCAGCTTCCGGTGCATCTGGGACATCTTGCTTGATCGTCAAATAGCGAATCACTTCCTCGCTCAGACGCATCGCGCGTTCCATGGTAAAAATTGCAGCGCCCGGAGCTGTATAGTTCATTTGAACGTATACTCCGTCGCGGTGCTTGCCGATTTCGTAAGCCAAGCGGCGCTTGCCGCGGTGCTGAGTTTCGATATTTTCAGCACCTTGATCGCGCAAAATGGTTTGATATTTCGCGATCGCCTGGTCAGTCATTTCTTCACCCAAATCAGGGCGCAGAATGTACATTGTTTCGTAAATAAACGGTTTCATGGCAATAATCCCCTTATGGACAACAAGGCTTCTGATGAAGCAAGGACTTATCATCATATCCCAACAATGAACAATCTCAAAACTAAAAAACCAAATTCCCCAAACCGCAGTCGATCGCGGTGGAGTACCCTGTGGACGTACAGTATCATGGGGGCGATCGCACTTTTAATGCTCTTCCCCCTGCTGTGGCTGCTCAGTACCTCCCTCAAATCCCCCAGCGAAAACATCTTTCAATATCCCCCGCAACTGTGGCCGCAACAGCCAACCCTCGAAAACTTCATCAAAGTCTGGGAAACCAACCCCTTCGGGCGCTACCTGTTCAACAGCACCTTGATTGCATGCCTGACAGTCAGCATCAACGTTTTGTTTTGCGCCCTCGCGGCTTACCCCTTAGCCAGACTCAAATTTCGCGGCCGCGAAGCTATTTTAATTACGATCGTTTCCACAATCATGATACCCTTCCAAATAGTCATGATTCCGCTGTACATTTTGACAGTACAACTCGGATTAAAAAATAGCTATTTAGGCGTCATTTTTCCCGGACTAGCCTCAGCCTTCGGCATATTTTTATTGCGGCAAGCATTCCTAGCAGTTCCCAAAGAACTAGAAGAAGCCGCCCGCATCGACGGCTGCACCGAATTAGGCATTTGGTGGCACGTGATGATTCCGGCAATTAAGCCAGCTTTAGTGACTTTAGGAATTTTTGTATTTATCGGTTCTTGGAGCGACTTTTTGTGGCCGCTGCTAGTTTTGGACAGGCCGGAATATTACACTTTGCCATTGGGAGTTGCTAATTTAGCCGGGACATTTTCTTTGGATTGGCGTTTGGTGGCGGCGGGTTCAATTATTTCGATCGTTCCAGTTTTAGGACTGTTTTTGCTGTTGCAAAAATACATTGTGCCGACAGAAGCGGCCGCCGGGGTGAAAGGATAAAATTAGGGAATCGGCCAAACAGGGCATCGGGCATGGGGGATTGGAAGTCGAAAATTAGTATTTCTTCCTTCTGCGATACAACTCACAAAATTTATTTGTTATGTACGAACCACCTGAAATCCGTTGGATTGTTGACCGGGCTGCTGTCATAGATGCGATCGGAGCATTTGCAAATGCGATGGATGCTAAAGACTGGCAAAAAGTGCGATCGCACCTAGCCGACGAAATTGATATCGACTATTCGGAATTTCGGGGTGAAACTCCCAGACGAATAACCGCAGAAGAATATATAAAACAGCGGGTAGAGGGACTTGCAGGTTTGCGAACGCTGCACGTCAGCACGAATCATGAAGTAACTATTCACCACAATACAGCCAAATGTCAGTCTGCATATCAAATTTATCGACTTGACCCCAGTCGCGAATCGGGAGAAAATCGGCTGGATACAGCAGGAAACTATTTTCACTCTTTGATTCAAAGAACAGAGGGACATTGGCGAATCGACGGAATCAAGCAAACCGTAGTGATTGTCAGCGGCAATCCTCAAGTTCACGGTGCCCTGGGCGGTACATCTTAAACCATTTGAGATTTGAGATTGGGTATAATTTAACATTAAATAGGTTCGATCGTTTGGACTTCAGTCCGCATCAAATCAGAGGACTAAAGTCCGAACGATCGAACCTAAAAACCATTAAATAGGTTCGATCGT
>RDYN01000179.1 GCA_004293365.1 Oscillatoriales cyanobacterium
GAAAAGACCGCACTCACGAATTGTTTCAAGTGGGATATTCTCTCTTTCTTCTCTGCGCCCTCTGCGCCCTCTGTGGTTAAAACAATCTAATTCACAAATCGGCGCATAATTGCCATAATGAAAATCGGATTTCTCGATACCTACACTTGGGATTACAACATTGAAACTCCTTACCGCGAACCTTTGGGCGGCACTCAGTCGGCTATTTGTTACTTGGCTGAGGCGCTGGCAGCCGAGGGTAATCAGGTATTTCTACTCAACAATACTTCGCAACCGGGGATCTCGCGCGGTGTTGATTGCCGGTTGCGGGTGGGGGACGGTGCTAATTTGGAATTACTGCGATCGCTCGATTTTTTAGTTGTAGTTAATATAGTCGGTAAAGCGCTGGAAATCAAGCCGCTTTTGGGGCATCAAACTAAGTTAATTTTGTGGATTCATAACGAACCGGGCTTTGTATTCCTCCAAGATTTCAATAACCCGCAAGAAATTAATGCTTGTGATGCTTTGGTTTTTGTCAGCGAGTGGCAGCGCGATCAATTTCACAGCCGTTTTGCGATTGATTTAAACCGCAGTTGTGTTTTAAGAAATGCGATCGCACCTTGTTTTGCTAATATTTTACCCGATAATATTTCCATCCGATCGCAAAAATCTCTACCGCCAATTCTAGCTTACACCAGCACTCCGTTTCGCGGCCTCGATATTTTATTAAAAGTTTTTCCCGAAATTCGTCAAACTGTCCCAGGAACTCGATTAAAAGTATTTTATAGCATGAAAGTACACCAAATAGACGATAATGATAACCAGCTTTTTTTTGGCGAACTTTACGAAGAGTGTCAGGGAATAGAAGGCGTCGAGTATGTCGGTTCTGTACCGCAACCCGAACTCGTCCGGCAACTGCGTTCAGTTGCGGTTTTAGCTTACCCGAATACCTATTCGGAAACGTCATCTATTGCGGTGATGGAGGCGATGGCCAGCGGTTGCCGGATTGTGACGACTGATTTGGCAGCTTTGCCGGAAACAACTGCCGGATTTGCGCGTCTTGTTTTCATGTCAGGGGTGGAAAATTTGGCATCGGTAACTGATTGGAAGCGTGGAGGCACACCGGATTGGGAGGGATATACAAGGCGGTTTTTAGATGCGACAGTCGGAGTTTTAAAAGAGTTTGCGGGTGCGGGCGGTGCAATTGCTGAAACTCATCTGAGACAGCAGGTAGAATATATTAATCGAGGCTGTACTTGGTCTGTGCGAGCCCGAGAGTGGGTAGAATGGTTGAATAGTATTAGTGTAAAACCTGTAAGAGTGGCAGAGCAAATGATCCAAGAGTTTTTGGTGGATTTAGAATCAGCTCAAACATATTTTGTCAAGGGAAATCGCCTGAAAGATACAGGAGATTTCGGTGGCGCGATCGAGAATTATCAGAAAGCTTTAGAGTGCAATCCCAAAGATGCGGAAGTTCATAAAAAGTTGGCGGAAGTTTATGTTTTGCAAGGAGAATTCGATCGCGCGATCGCCCAATGCAACGTCGCCATCAAATTCCAACCGAATTTTGCTCCAGCTTACCTGACAGCGGGCAATGCCCTGCACGGTCAAAACCAGCTAGAAATGGCAATTACAGCTTATTTGCAAGCTTTAAAACTTCAGCCGGATTTAGCAGAAGCCAGCGCGAATCTCGGCAGTATGTATTACAAGTTAGGGGAATTGGCACAGGCTGCAAATTATTACGAAAAAGCTCTTGCTATTAATCCCGGTTTGTGCTCGGTGAATTTGATGCTAGCCAGTGTTTTGCAGCAGCAAGGAAAGTTAGATGCGGCAATTGCTTGCTGTCAAAAAGTGCTGCAACTGCAACCGGGAAATGCTAGCGCTGTTGAGAAATTATCCAGTTTAACCGCACAAAAACAGCAAGAAACTACCGATCGCAAATTTCTCGAATTAGAAACAGAATCTGAAGAGCAACAACCAGTATCTGTCAATAAAGATGAAGGCTATGGATTGCAGCCTTCGAGTATCAATTTGCCGCCCGCCCCAACTCCTGAAAATTTAAATACTCCGTTTACCAACCCCGCCGAAGTTTCCGAACAAGTTACCTCGCTGAATGTTCCAGATATCGCACAAGTTGCCAATTTTCAAGAAGTAGAACAGTACAAAAAACTGGCAGAAAACTTTTTAGTTAAAGGTAAAATTCAAGAGGCGATCGCAGCGTGCCACCAAGCGATCAAAATTAGACCTGATTACACCCACGCTTACGTAACTTTAGGCAATGCTTTGCAAGCGGTGGGTAAAATGGAAGCTGCGATTCGATCGTATTCTCAAGCCTTAGAATTGCAGCCAAATTTTGCGGAAGTGCGCGCCAATATCGGCAGTATGTATTTCAAAATGGGTCGTTTGTCCGAGGCGATCGCCCATTACCAACAAGCCATCGCCCTGAGTCCCGATTTAGCGGGCGCTCACTGGAATTTAGGCAAAGTATATCACAAACACGGCAACATCGAAGCTGCGATCGCCTGTTTTCAGAGAACATCCGAACTCAACCCGCAGCTTGTCGGCGCCGACTTCCACTTTAACCTGGGAAACCGACTTTTCACTCAAGGCAAGCGCGACGAAGCCATCGAAAGCTACCAAAAGGCGATCGCCATTAAACCGGATTGGGCAGAAGCCTACGGTAACATTGCCAGCGCGCGATCGCAGCAAGGAAATCTCGATGCCGCCATCGTCGCTTACCAGCAAGCCGTAGCTTTAAAGCCGGAATTAGAAGTGCTGCACTTCAATTTAGCCAATTCTTTCATGCAGCAATACAACTACGAAGCAGCCATTACTAACTACCAAAATACTCTAAAAATTAAGCCAGATTGGCCGGAAGTTCACGCTAACATCGGCAGTTGTTTGTCCATGCAGGGGCGGCTGGAAGAAGCTTTAGCCAGCTATCAGCAAGCTTTGGTCTTAAAACCGGATTGGGCAGAGGTTTACTGCCGCATGGGACATATTCTCAAACAAGATCACCCCTTAGAGGCGATCGCAAATTTTGAAAAGGCGATCGAATGCAACCCCAAATACAGCGAAGCCCACCAACAACTGTGCGACTTGCTAAGCCACTCCACCAACCTCGCCAGAGCCCGCAGCGTCGCCGACAAATACTGCGAATTTTGCGGCGAAAATGCCCCAGTCATGTCAGCCACAGCCTACGTCTTTTCCTACCTGCAATCAGGAGTCAGCAAACAGGCAATTGAGAAACTCGAAGAAATCGAAAAACTCTGCTACGAAAAAGTCGAAACCTTTAGCGTCATCGAACTCAAACTGCTTTACGAAATTTTCCTATTTGCAGTTTCCCACCTCCGAGACAACCGCGAAAAAAATGCCAGTTTCTACCGACTAATTGCCAAAGAATACTATCAAAAAGCCGTCCCGCAGCGGCAGCAAAGCAACAGAATCAAATCCGCAAATTATTTAACCAAACAACAGCCCTTAAAAATCGGCTTCCTTTCCAAACACTTCCGCCGCCACTCAGTAGGTTGGTGCAGCGAAGCCTTAATCCGCGAATTAAGCCGAATTACACCCCACGTTCACCTTTACGTAACAGGTAAACTCAACCGAGACGAAGTTACACAGAGGTTTGAAGAAATGGCCGGCAAGTTTTACTGGCCGAAAAAATATCCCAACGGCTTTGCTGACGGCGGCGAAATCTTCGCCGAAGTAGTCCAAGACGACTTGGATGTATTAATAGACTTAGACTCCATGACAGTACCGACAAATGTCGAAGTTCTGCACTCATATCCGGCGGGGATTTGCGTTTCTTGGTTGGGATTCGACGCGCCCTACATTTCGGACAATCACTACTTTCTGTGCGACGAACACACTCACCCCCCAGGCGTCGAAAAAAATTACTTAGAACAGTTAGTGAGATTGCCTAGTTGTTCCGTAGCAATTGGCGAACTGCAAAGCATTCCTGTGAATAGAGAGGCGATTAGAAATGCCCTCGGAATTGGCTTGGAACAAATGGCTTATCTCTGTGTCGCGCCTGGGAGAAAAACTAATCCTGAAATGGTGCAAGCTCAAGTTAGAATACTTAAGCAAGTACCAGATAGTATGTTGATTCGCAAAGGTCAAGGCGATCCGGATATAATTCACAGCACTTACCGCGAAGAATGCGATATTCAGGGAGTAGATTTTGAACGAATTAAGTTTATCGGACAAACGAGAAGTGAAGAAGAACATCGCGCTATTTATTATGTAGCCGACGTGTTGTTAGATTCCTATCCTTACAACGGCGGTACTCACAATTTAGAGGCTTTGTGGGCAAATTTACCAGTAGTAACTAGATCCGGCGACCAATATCTTTCACGGATGGGTTATGCTTTTCTCAAAAGTGCAAATGTTGATGTGGGTGCAGCTTGGACTTGGGAAGAATACACCCAGTGGGGAGTTAAGTTTGGGCGCGATGCTGGTTTCAGAAATGCGGTGAAAGAGCATTTAATTAAGTCTAAGCATCCTGAAAATCTTGCGCCTTTGTGGAATCCTAAACAGTTAGCCCAAGATATGTATGAGGTGTTTCAAAAACTGTTGGCTAAATAGGTGGTGAATTTGGTTGGTAGTGAGGACTTTAGTCCTTCAAAAATCAGTTGTGAACTTCTTTCTCTCTTCTCTTCCTCTGTGCCCTCTGCGCCCTCTGCGGTAAAAAAAAAGAGATATCAGGTACAGAAACGCGATTTCTGGATATTTGTACGCAACTCCCGGTAAAGTTTTGTAACAAAATCTGTGAAAATGCGTAAAAATTCCGCGCCGAACCCGATATATAAATGCTGATTCATAGTATCGCGATCGCCCTAACCTTATGCCGGTTGGCGCGATCGTTTTTTTGGTAAGCTAATGACTAATGACTAATGACTAATGACTAATGACTAATGACTAATGACTAATGACTAATGACTAATGACTAATGACTAATGACTAATGACTAATGAC
>RDYN01000003.1 GCA_004293365.1 Oscillatoriales cyanobacterium
AAATCAAACGCATAATTGCGGACTCGGTTGCGTTCGTTCAGAATCTTTGTGAGTTCTGGAAGAGTAACTCGCCAAGTATCTGGGTTCCTCCAATCCGTTTTACCAGTTATTTTAGGGCGAACGTTGTCCAAAAAGGGAGAAAACATATTATTGTTAAGTGGATTTGCAACCCCATCTAAGGATAAAGTCCAATCTGGTTCCGCTACATTAGGCGTCATATATGCGAAAGTTTCTATGTTTGACGAAGTAACTTCGGCTCCTGGTTGTTCCCCAGCCATAATTGTTTTCCACGTCCATCGAGGAATGTGAATTTGTCGGTTTGACAAATTGCTAGGGCTTGTGTTTCCCTGATTGATCAACTCTCCATTGAAAAGGTCATCGAGCAACTCAGGAACATTCGTTTTCTTTTGAACATTTGGATTGTTACCAATAGCTCCAGCGAAAATGTAAAGCTCTTGCCCCTGAGCAACTCTGGGGGCTATCACTTTATCTTCTATATTGAACCAAGCAGAAGCATCTGCTGGAGAGTTGCTTCCTGGAACAAAAAATCGATTATTATCCATTGACTGGGCAATCAAATTAGTGGTTAGGTAGGTTGCTAACTGGTCTTTGGGATGTCTTCTTCTATCTCTGTCAGGAGACAAATGACCTCGATCCATTCCTAAGCCAGTAAAGATATTTCCATCATAGGCTGACAAGCCACCAGATAAAAGATCGGGGTCGGCTATAAACTCAGGTCTTTTTATTAACCCACTGGGTAATTCTCCTGGTTGTGGTTGCGGTCTTGTCGTCCATGTCTTGTCTACTTTCCAACCAACCCAGTTGGCAAGTTTGGTGTCAGCATTGTAAGACACTGCGTATTGGGGCTTTTCAAGCAGCAAGTTGTTTTTATATGTACTGTTGCTAGGATTCCATCTAGCTTGAGTGGGATTGCCAAAGTTGAGATGGTCACTCTTGAAGAAAACATTATCTATGTAAACGGAGTCACCGCCGTCTAAAGAAAAAGTTATTTTCGCTGACTTTCCTCGGAAATCTGCTATTTCTGAATCAGTGAGGTTTAACTTAAGTTGGAAGGTTTCAAATCCTTTTCTGCCAAACCCAATCTTATTTTCAATGTCTGAATAGATGTTCTTAATAGACTCGGTGTTATTGTTGTTGGCTGCATCAATTTGAAAGTTTGCATCTTGTGCCAGATTGATGATTACATTTTTACTTTGTCCATCTATCGTTTCAAGCTTGACATTTAGTGTTCCGCTTTGAGTGGGAGCAAAAACATCAAATCGTAAATTTCCCCAATCCGGTACAACAAAGGGATTGTGCGTGATGCTGTCGCCTGTACCTAATTTTAGAGCATAATTGATTGAACCCAAATTAGCCCCTACTACAGGGTTAGATAAAGTAGTAATGCTGTTCCGATTCACCAAGGAGCTTTGCAACACAGACTTATTATCGCCATTGTACAAAGACCAACCAGGAATGGGTTGCGAATCTAGTTGAGCCGCTACAGCATCAAAATTCCCATTAAACTTTTAGTCTTCTTCCCACCATCAAAATAAGGTCGTAATTGAGAACCTCCACCTAAAACAGAATGGAACCAACCCGTACCAATTCCTTCCCAAGGAGCTTTAATATCTCCCTGAGTAAAACTAGCATTAGTGTGGTCAGGAGTGTACCAAATCACAGATTTTTGGGTATTTTTTCAGTTATAATTGATGATTTCCTGTTCTATACCTGTAGATTATGGATTTTTTTGTAGGCACATAAACAATTGTGTTTCTCTGATTTGCTAAAGGCTTAGTATGTTTGATTTGACCGGAAACAATTTCTATGGGAATTAAGCCAGGCTCAAAGGCTGGACAGGTTCCCTCTGGTCGAAAATATCGGCAGTAGTTACATCCTTTGTACTCAATCATTTTTTTTACGATTCAATCACTACTACTTGTTCAGGAGGATATAGTATAAAGTATTGCAAGGCCGTAATTTCTACGATATCAATACCTAAATTATTGGG
>RDYN01000007.1 GCA_004293365.1 Oscillatoriales cyanobacterium
AGTCGGTACGATCGCCTGAAAGTCGGTACGATCGACTGAAAGTCGGTACGATCGCCTGAAAGTCGGTACGATCGCCTGAAAGTCGGTACGATCGACTGAAAGTCGGTACGATCGACTGATTGATGTGGCGATCGCCTGATTGATGTGGCGATCGCCTGATTGATGTGGCGATCGACCGTCCTCACTCTTTTAAGATACAAGGGGCGGGTTCACAGATGAATTTAGTCCCCCACCGATAATCTCGATCAACCCGCCCCCGCCCAACCGATCGCCCCGATCGCCTTTCCTCACCCAACCGTAAAATTAAATAAAATTAAATTATCATTAAAATATGTCAACCCTCATCCTAACGCGCATTTTCATAGCAGCCGCAGCCGTATTCGGAGGTTTGTCAGTTGCGGGCGGGGCTTTTGCCTCCCACGCTTTGAAAAATCAATTGAGCGATCGAGCTTTAGCAATTTTTGAGACCGGCGCCCGCTATCAAATGTACCACGCTCTGGCTTTATTGCTCGTCGCTTTATTCTTAAGCCGCGCCCCAGAGGATCAAACCTTTTTTGCAGTGGCTGGATGGGCTTTTATTGCGGGTACAATCGTCTTTTCAGGTAGTTTGTACGCCCTGAGTTTGACTGACATCAAAGGGCTGGGTGCAATTACGCCGCTGGGCGGAGTTGCTTTTATTGTCGGTTGGGGCTGTTTGGCTGTTGCAGCTTGGAGTTTTAAATAGAGATTGGCAATTACCAATGCCAAATCCCTCCGCGAGAGCTCTGCTTTTCTACCCCATGCCCCATGCCCCATGCCCTATGCCCAATTCCCAATTCCCTAATTTTCAAACACATCGCTGGAAAACATCTCTGTCACGGTACGCAAGTAAGGTAAAAATACCATAACATCGGCCGCCGGCAGGCGATCGGATATTTCCCAAAACAAAATCAGCAGCATATCCTGCACTAACTCCCAACTTACATGAAGTTTTGGGTACAGCATCACGCAAATTGGAAACAATTCTTGCTGTACCGGGCGAATGCTTTGTTCCAAAACGCACCAGCACAAATAACTTTGAAAAATCTCGACATCCCGAATACCAGAAATTTTTACCTGCGGATCTGTCAAATAACCGCTACTGCTGCGGTATCCTTGATGCTGGGAACTAGCTCGTTGGTACACTGCATTAGCAATCTGAGTTGTCTGCTGCAACAAATGCTGAACAGCTAACAGAGGTTTTGAATTCGGCGCATGATCTGCTGCGGCTTCATTAATTTCTCCGTGGGGAATGTGCAGGTAGTCGTCTACAACTTTTAAGTAGGGTGCAAATTCCGATCGCTCTGACTCCGAAAGACATCCTAACAAGATTTTGCTAGTGTATTGAAACTCCAACGTCACAAATCCCAGCACTAACGGATCTGTGTCTGAGTATTTCCGCCTCACCTGGACAATATCTTTTCCCACCAGCACTGACAAGCGGAAAACAGGTTCTCTATCGCCGTAAGCGTCTATTGCTTTCCGATATAAGGTGCAAGTGTCGCGGGCAATTTCTTCTTGATTAATTAAGCTAGGATCGATCGCGTGTCGCTCTATTTGTTCCCCTAAAAGAGCCTCTACTTTACTCCAAGCTATCTCGCTGGCTACTTTCAGAGTATCTGTCAATTTGTCAACTACTTTAGCTCGATTTCCATCAAAATTGCTTGACTCTGGGCTTTCGGAGATTTGCTGATGCGCTTGGTTTTCTCGTGCCGCTACTGTACTGTAATATTTTTTTGCCCAGCTAACTGCTAAGGAAGAAACGCTAACTCCTTTAGCCTCTGGGATGTTGTGAGTGTCCGATTCAGTAATAGCCTGTGACGCAAAACTGTCGCCCTGTTGCAGTTCGTCGGCCATCGATAAAAACTTTGAAGATAGTTGTGAAATACCAGCCATGAGAAACCTCGTTGTTTTATAAAGCCGTACCCGATAGATTCCCCTAATTTTTAAAGTTATTAAATATAATCTTCTGCATTTATACCCTGAGAGTCATCCGCCATTGTGCTTAAAACTATGAGCCATTTGGCTGCACTGCCTCAATCTTATATAACTTGCACGTTAATAACGCTATTTATTGTGCGCTCGATCACAGTCACCCTGTGATAGTCACCGATTTTTTTTCTTTACCTGTAAAGATGGCAAAAATAAATTCAATTTCTCTTAAAAGCTCAGAATTAAAGTCTAGTCTGCCTTGAAAAAATTGCTCCTTGAGATATTTTATCTTTTTTTTGTCGTTTGTGTCGATCGCCCTACGTTCTCAAAGAATCTAGGCTACATCACGATCGGTGACTTTGATTAATTTATTTCCCTAGGTGAAACAATAAATTTATTGTCAGCCCTGCAGTTGTTAGGAAACCTTAACACATTCAACCATCGGCTTTTATAAATAAATAATTAAATTTGAGATGAGACTCAGATTTATTTGATTTTCGTTAATGCCATTGTCAGCGCGGTTTTTGGCGCTCAGTTTTTTTAGATTCCAGATCGCCCGATCGCGCTTCAAAACCGGAATTTCGATCGACTCGTCCGATCGTTCCGGCATGATACCAAATCTGGCTGCTGCGAGTCCTCTGCCGGAGGTGATAGCCTGTGGCAACAACGATAGGATTAGGTTTAAGGGCAAGCGCGCGCGATCGATCCTGAAAAACAGCACGGCCAGTACGTCTTTAAGGATATGGCTTCGGGTAGGATTAGTAGGACGAGAGGAAGTGGATAAAATGAGCGCCAGCAATTCAACAGAAGAAATCAAGTTCGGAACCGATGGGTGGCGGGGACTGATTGCCCATGACTTTACTTTTGCCAACGTGCGAAAAGTCACCCGGGCGATCGCCAGCTACCTCGAAACCGCTTACACGAAAGACCGCCCAGTGCTAGTATCCTACGATACCCGCTTTCTGGCAGACGAATTCGCCCGCACCTCGGCGGAAGTATTGGCAGATTTGGGATGGACGGTGATGGTGGTCGATCGAGATTGTCCGACACCAGTCATCGCCTACAGCGCCAAGCATCTCAACTCCGCAGGAGCTCTGATGTTTACGGCTTCACACAATCCCGCACCTTATTGCGGCATCAAATACATCCCCGACTACGCGGGCCCGGCTACCCCGGAAATTACTGATACGATTGTAGCAAATATTGCTGGTGCTTCTGATGCCCCAGCCATAGGCAGCCACAACGATAAAATCTCCACTTTTGACCCGAAACCCGAATATCTGAAGTTTCTTTATACTTTGATCGATGTGGAGCGGATTCGCTCTGCTAAGTTGAAGGTGAAGTACGACGCTCTTTATTCGACTTCTCGCGGCTATCTCGACGGCGTTTTGGAACACTGCGGCTGCGATGTGGAAAGTTTTCACACTTACCGCGACGTGCTGTTTGGGGGCGGAATGCCTGAACCCAAGGGCGAACAGTTAGTCGAGTTGGTGGAAGCTGTTACAAAGGATGCGGCTGATTTGGGTTTGGCTACGGATGGCGACAGCGATCGCTTTGGTATTGTTGATGAGTTGGGAAATGTCTTGACTCCGAATACCGTGTTGTTGCTGTTGGCGCGTCACTTGGTTAAGAATAAAGGCCTGACTGGGGCGATCGTCCGTACCGTCGCAACTACCCACTTGCTAGATAACATGGCCGCCAAATACGGTTTAACAATCTACGAAACCGCAGTCGGCTTTAAATACATCGGCGAAAAGATGCGGGAAACAGCCGTGCTCATCGGTGGAGAAGAGTCTGGCGGTTTGAGCGTTTTGGGTCACATCCCCGAAAAAGACGGGATTTTGGCTGATATGCTAGTTGCTGAGGCGATCGCCTATGAAGGCAAACCGCTTTCTCAGCTAGTAGAAGAAGCCATCAAAGAAGCCGACGGCCCCCTGTACAACAAACGCTTGGACTTGCACTTAGAAGACGCGCACAAAGCAGCCGTTTTGGACTCTTTCACCAAGAATCCCCCGACAGAAATAGCGGGTATTGGTGTTAAGGAATTGGGGCGCAAAGACGGGATTAAACTGTATCTTGAAGACGGCGGTTGGGTATTGCTGCGGCCTTCGGGAACCGAGCCTTTGATGCGCGTTTACATGGAAACCAACTCTGTGGAAAAGGAAACCAAAGTTGCCGAGTACATGGAAAAGGTAATTGCCAAGTTAGAACCTGCTTAATTTTCAATTTATCGTAATGCGGAGTTTTTCTCCTAAGCGTTGAGATTGTAGGGTGCGCAGTGCGCACCTTACGTATTTTTGATAAATTTAGCAAAGCTTCTGAACATTATATCTCTGGTATTAATTCGTTTTCAATTACTTAAATTATCTGCGTTTATCTGTGTTTATCAGTCTGATATCTGCGGTTTTTGTACCAATCAAAGACTTATGCAATCGCTCTATTAATCATCAATACTTGTCAGCCACCATTGACAAACAAATCAAAATTATCAGTATTCGATCGCACTTTAAAATCTTTCCATCAAATCTTTTTCTTGGGCATAAACATCCCGTAGCTGTTGCAGCCCAGAAGCAGAAATTGCCGATTTAAGTTTAGCTACCAACATTCCCCACTCCAGCAAACTGTCAACTGAAACAGCCTCTTTGAACTTGTGCGTGTAGAATTTAGTCCAAAATCCGGGTGCTTGCTTGCCTTTCCAGCGTTTGTACCATCTGCCAAAATCTTGAGGGGAAGGCGGATTTACTTCTAAGATTGGGGGGAAATCGGCGTAGCTGACAAACCGGCTGATGCCTTTGGCGTGCACATACACCATGTAGCGACAGCATTCGATGCGATAAATCTCGTCTACTGAGATATTGAACAGCAGTGCGACTGTTTCTTCAGTGACGAATCGCGCCAGCGGATGCAGGATGGGAGATTTGTGAATTATTTTGGATTCTGCGATCGTCCGCGATTTTGACTGATTTTCTGATATCATGGCTGGTAGACCTCTGGATATGGTAAATGCACCTGTCGATCGAGAGTAAATCTCTTGAGATTTAGGTAAATCCCTTGATGGTCGGTCTGTAGGACAGAAAAAATCTGTCTAAATTACGTTTTACAGACGATCGCCCTTTAGTTTTCGAGGCCGGGGGGCGATCGGCTTTTTAGATAAAATAATTATAAGGTGTTACAGCACCCATTGTCAAGCATGGGTTTAGTTAGAATTAAAGTCAGAGAACTAGCCGCCGAGAAAGGTTGGACATTCAAGGAAGTTTCAGAACGTTCTGGCGTGGTGTACAACACTGTCAAGCATTATGCTCGTTGTCCAGGGCTGACAACGGTGGACTTTACTTTGTTGCGGAAATTAGCTCGGACTTTTGACGTGATGATTGAAGACTTGGTTGAGGTTTTGGAAGAGTAGGGCGATCGACCTTTAGTTTTCTAGACGGGGGCGATCGCTTTTTCAGATATCTAATATTAAACGACAGCAGATTGTCATTTGTCAAGTAAGTATGAGTAAAGGCTTAGTGAGGTTGCGGATTCGGGAGTTTGCAGACCAGAATGGCTGGACACTTAAGGAAGTTTCAGATCGATCGGGCGTTGGTTACAGTACCATTAGGAACTACGCCCAATGTCAAGGCATGACAACCGTTAACTTTGCCTACCTGCACAGGTTGGCTCGGACTTTTGATGTGATGATTGAGGATTTGGTAGAGATTTTGGAGGAATAGGGCGATCGACCTTGAGTTATTCAAACCGAGAAGCGCTCGCCTTGTTATATGCAATCATAAAACGCAGTTGCATTATTTGTCAAGTATGGGTTTAGTCAGAATCAAAGTTAGAGAACTGGCGGCAGAGAAAGGCTGGACGTTCAAGGAAGTCTCAGAGCGTTCTGGTGTGGTTTACAGTACGATCACAACTTATGCTCGGCGATCGTCGATATCAATGGTTGATTTTACTGCCCTGTACAAGTTAGCGCGGGCGTTTGACGTGATGATTGAGGATTTGGTTGAGATTATTGAGGAATAGGTCGATCGCCGCTAAGTTGTCAAGACCGGGGGCGATCGCCTTTTTGTATTTTTTACACTATAGCATGATTAACTATGATTAGTCAAACATTATCATACTTAATCTGAATTAGGATGCTAACATCAAGAAAAGTTATTAATAGTTGATTATTCTTTGTGGCAAAAACTAATACGGCGATCGCGGTCAGTTCCGTGATTAAGGAAGTCATTCAAAAACAAGCCCAAGCGACCAGACTCACCCAGAAGGAAGTCGTGTATTTGGGAATGCTGGCAATTGATGCACTCGACAAGGAAAGCCGCCAAGAGTTGGCGGATAAGGTGCATCAGATGCAGGTGAATGGGGAGATTTGAGGGGTTGAGGGCGATCGGGCTTTTGGTGAAAAGAGGGGAATGCGATTCAGTCCGCTCCTACAGAATAGTTGTGTCGCTGTCAAGGATTGTAGTCCATTAAGCTCAAATATTTCAAGCCAATCCAATCACCGCGTGCGGTACAGCCAAACTTGTATCCGCATCCTACATCCCAGAAGCAAAACATATATTGTTTTTGGTCTTGCAGGTATTCATGGACTAACTGATTAGTAGGTTCCTCCTCAGAAAAGTCAAGATAATTTATATTGAAATAGTAAATGTCATCCTCCAAAAACTTTCCCACCTTCAGAGCTTTTTTAATTGCTGTAGCTTCCTCAGAAGCTGCTGTGCAAAAAATCTGATGATGGTGGCTGTATTCGTTGTAGTAACCAGTCACTTGAATAGGTTTAAATTTAGCAAGAATTTTACGAATTTTATCATGTAAATCTCGCGTTACAAAGTTTCGTGAGTCACAGCAAGTTAGTGACGCGAAGGCTGGATGATACGAATTAGAGTATCGATTCCAAACGGCATCGGGAACGGTAGGAGCAAGACAAATCCAGTCCGAATCTGGAGTTTGACCCACAATTATATAAATCTTAAATTCGCCCGACCCCCGACGATAGTTGAGGCTACGTTCAATGCTACTCAAACTGTAAACTTTAAGGTTCTGCAAACTCTTTTTTAAGAAGTAGGCTAAGGCATTGTAATACTGGAAATGCTGTGATTGTAAATATGGATTCCAGGATTTATCTTTACGTTTTCGTCGAGGTGGTGCGTATTCATAGCCAGGATATTCCTTGGGGTCAATGGGCAATCCACGTCGCTCTATGAGTTTCCATGCTGTAATGGCTCGATCTATATCTGCAAGCTGAACAAAGCCTTCGGAGACTAACAGATTCCAGGCATTCAGGCTTCCTCTACGCTCTGTATCCCACCAAAATGGGTTCAAACGTTTCGCATAGTTTTTGAACTTGTTGATTAGTTCCTCTGTCTCAGGGTGCATATGACTATGTGAACTACCTAAATCCTCATGTTAAAGATAGAGAATGCGATCGCACTTTTATTCCTGCTTGACAGACTCAGCCAACCGCTTCGCATTCTCCCGCCGATGAACATTAATCGGACTATTGCGAATATCAGCTTCTACCATTGCAATTAGTTCATCTAGTGTTTGAGTCCAAGCTTCCAGCATTCGATTGCTGTCTCGAAGCATGGCGACAGTTTGCTTAACTTTCTCTGGATCGGGAATTTGTCTTTGCTCGTTCATAGTATGTTCCAATCCCTTTTAGCTTCTTGAACACTTGCTGCTGACGCATCAAGCGCAGCTTGTCCTTGCTCAATGCTCCGATATAGTAAATCTAGCATAGCAGAGGAGGCGGGCTGAGCCTCAGCAATCCGCAGTAACAATGTGTAGAGACGAGAGTAAGGCTCTCTTAGCCGTTCAGCAGAATTTTGAAGTTGGTCTAAAACTGTAGCTGTTGCATCTGTCTCCCCAGATTGTTCAAAAATGGCAGATTCTGCTGCTTTGGCTGCATCAATTCCTTCCAACAGCCTCCGCTGTAAATTCAATGCACTTGTGATAGTTTTATCTGGCAACTTAGCCATACAAACTTGCTCCTCTCCTTTACATTAACCAACATATACCAAAAAATCCCCGGCCCGAAGGCAGGGGATTTCATTTAATTACCTAGAAACCAGAGTTCAGAATTACCCGAATTTCCCGGCCGTCGAGGCAATTACAAAGGCCGCGTAAGTGAGGACGTTGCCCACAGTAAAGTGAACTAAGCCAACCAAACGACCTTGGACGATAGACAAAGCAACAGGCTTGTCTTTCCAGCGAACCAAGTTAGCCAAAGGAGTGCGCTCGTGAGCCCAAACCAAAGTCTCGATCAGCTCTTGCCAGTAACCTCTCCAAGAGATCAGGAACATGAAACCAGTTGCCCAAACGAGGTGTCCGAATAAGAACATCCAGGCCCAGACTGACAAGTTGTTAGTACCGTAGGGGTTGTAACCGTTGATCAACTGAGAAGAATACAGCCAGAGGTAATCGCGGAACCAGCCCATCAGGTAGGTAGAAGACTCATTGAACTGAGCCACGTTACCTTGCCAGATGCCTAGGTGCTTCCAGTGCCAGTAGAACGTTACCCAAGCTAGGGTGTTCAACATCCAGAAAACAGACAGGTACATGGCATCCCAAGCAGAGATATCGCAGGTACCGCCGCGGCCGGGGCCGTCGCAAGGGAAAGCATAACCGAAGTCTTTTTTGTCCGGCATCAGCTTAGAACCGCGTGCATCCAGAGCGCCCTTGACCAAGATCAAGGTGGTGGTGTGCAAGCCGAGTGCGATCGCGTGGTGAACCAAGAAATCGCCAGGTCCGATCGCCAAGAACAGAGAATTTGTACTACTGTTGATTCCTTCCAACCAGCCTGGGAGCCATGCGTTGCCGTAGTTTGGCCAAGCAGTCGCCGCAATGCTGTCAGGGTTGGAAAGTAACACGTCCATGCCGTACAGAGCCTTCCCGTGAGCAGCTTGGATGAACTGTGCGAACACTGGTTCAATCAAGATTTGCTTTTCAGGAGTTCCGAAAGCGACTACAACGTCGTTGTGAACATACAAGCCGAGAGTGTGGAAGCCCAAGAACAGCGACACCCAGCTCAAGTGAGAGATAATCGCTTCTTTGTGCTGCAACACGCGATCGAGCACGTTGCCTTTATTAGCTTCAGGATCGTAGTCCCGCACCAAGAAGATAGCTCCGTGGGCGAAAGCACCGACCATGATGAAACCAGCAATGTACTGGTGGTGCGTGTACAACGCAGCCATTGTCGTATGATCCTGCGCTATGAAAGCGTAAGGAGGCATCGCGTACATATGCTGAGCGACCAAGGAGGTGATTACACCTAAAGCAGCGAGGTGAAATGCCAGTTGGAAGTGCAGCGAGTTGTTGTAGGTTTCGTAAAGGCCTTGGTGAGGCAGGTTGAACTGACCTTCACTCTTACCGCCTACCAAACCAGCTTTTGAATCCAACATCTCTTTGATGCTGTGACCGATACCGAAGTTAGTCCGGTACATATGACCGGCAACGATAAACAGAACTGCGATCGCCAAATGGTGATGAGCAATGTCTGTGAGCCACAGGGATTCTGTTTGAGGGTGGAAGCCGCCCAAGAAAGTCAGAATTGCAGTTCCAGCGCCTTCGGCAGTACCGAATACGTGGCTTGCTGCATCTGGGTTCTCGGCGTATACGCCCCAGTTACCAGTGAAGAACGGAGCCAAACCAGCCGGGTGAGGAGGGGTAGACAGGAAGTTTTCCCAACCTACGTGCTGTCCGCGAGATTCGGGGATAGCAACGTGAACCATGTGACCAGTCCAAGCCAAAGAGCTGACACCGAACAAACCAGCCAAGTGGTGGTTGAGGCGAGATTCAGCATTCTTGAACCAAGACAAGCTCGGGCGGTACTTCGGCTGGAGGTGCAACCAACCTGCGAACAGCATGACAGAAGCCAACAGTAGCAAGAAGATAGCTCCTTGATACAAGTCGCCATTTGTCCGAACCCCTTGGGTGTACCACCAGTGGTAAACACCAGAGTAGGAGATGTCCACTGGGTTAGAAGCGCCCGCTTGAGTGAAAGCTTCTACTGCTGGAGCACCGAATTGAGGGTCCCAAATCGCGTGAGCGATCGGGCGGACGTTTAGAGGGTCTTTAATCCACTGTTCAAAGTTACCTTGCCATGCTACGTGGAACAGGCTGCCCGAAGTCCACAAGAAAATGATTGCTAGGTGGCCGAAGTGAGAAGCAAAAATCTTTTGGTAAAGATTTTCTTCGGTCATGCCATCGTGGCTTTCAAAGTCGTGCGCTGTGGCAATCCCGTACCAGATCCGCCGTGTGGTCGGGTCTTGGGCAAGGTCTTGGCTAAATTTTGGAAATTTCGTTGCCATAAGCCTTGATTAATCCTGAATCCTGAACGTTGAAGAGGTTCGGTTCCGAGGTTTGGATTCTGGGTTTGAGATTGCTCCCAAATCCTGAATCCAAAACCTAAAGGTAGTTTACCCTACCGAGATGATTCGCGCTAGGAAAAATGCCCACGTAGTGACAATTCCTCCCAGGAGGTAGTGAGCTACACCCACTGCCCGACCTTGAGTAATGCTCAGAGCGCGAGGCTGAATCGAAGGAGCTACCTTGAGCTTGTTGTGAGCCCAAACAATGGACTCAATCAGTTCTTGCCAGTAGCCGCGGCCGCTGAACAGGAACATCAAGCTAAAGGCGAACACGAAGTGTCCTGCTAGGAACATCAGACCGTAGGCCGACAGTGCCGAACCGTAGGACTGAATTACTTGAGAAGCTTGCGCCCACAAGAAGTCCCGCAGCCAGCCGTTAATCGTGATCGCACTTTGTGCGAAGTTGCCGCCGGTGATGTGAGAAATTGTGCCGTCTGGCGATACTGTTCCCCACACGTCCGACTGCATTTTCCAGCTAAAGTGGAAAATCACGATCGAGATGCAGTTGTACATCCAGAACAAGCCGAGGAACACGTGATCCCAACCGGAGACTTGGCAGGTACCGCCACGGCCTGGGCCGTCGCAAGGGAACCGGAAGCCTAAGCTGCCTTTGTCAGGAACCAAGCGAGAACTGCGTGCGAACAACACGCCTTTCAAAAGAATCAGAACTGTAACGTGAATGGTGAAAGCGTGGATGTGGTGGATCATGAAATCCGCCGTACCCAACTCGATCGGCATCATCGCTACTTTGCCGCCGACTGCTACTGCACCGCCACCAAAAGCGTGGCTGACGATTTCCATAGCATTAGGCGCTGTTGTGCCCGGAGCCAAGGCGTGGATGTTTTGCACCCATTGGGCAAATATCGGACGCAATTGGATCCCGGTATCTGAGAACAAATCTTGAGGACGACCGAAAGCTCGCATTGTATCGTTGTGAACGTACAAACCGAAGCTGTGGAAGCCTAAGAATATGCAAACCCAGTTAAGGTGAGAGATGATTGCATCTCTATGGCGGAGTACGCGGTCGAGCAAGTTATTAACGTGCTGAGCCGGATTGTAATCCCGCACCATGAAAATTGCTGCGTGAGCTGCTGCTCCAACAATCAGGAATCCGCCAATCCACATGTGGTGGGTGAACAGGGATAGCTGAGTTGGGTAGTCAGTCGCGATGTACGGATACGGAGGCATCGCGTACATATGGTGAGCCACGAGGATGCTGATAGAGCCCATCCAGGCCAAGTTCCACGACAGTTGGGCGTGCCAAGACTGCGTGAAGATTTCGTACATCCCCTTGTGGCCTTCGCCAGTGAAGGGGCCTTTGTGAGCTTCCAAAACTTCTTTGAAGCTGTGGCCAATGCCCCAGTTAGTACGGTAGAAGTGTCCGGCGATGATGAACAACACTGCCAACGCTAAGTGATGGTGTGCTGTATCGCTCAGCCACAAACCGCCTGTGGTGGGGTTCAGACCACCTTTGAAAGTCAGGAAGTCGCTGTAGGCGCCCCAGTTGAGGGTGAAGAAGGGCGTTAAACCTTGAGCAAAGCTGGGGTAGATGTCAGCCATCAAGGCTGAGTTGAAAAGCCACTCGTGTGGCAGTGGGATATCGGCAACTGTTTTAATCAGTTTGCCACCTACTGTCAACGGTGAGCCTGCATCGATCGCGTCCATGCAAGCGTTGATCGGCAGAGCAACGTGAATTTGTTGTCCTGCAAAGCCCAAGCATCCGCAGCCTAGCAAACCTGCCAAGTGGTGGTTCATCATCGATTCTACGTTCTGAAACCATTCCAGTTTCGGAGCGCGGACGTGATAGTGGAACCAACCGGCAAATAGCATCAGGGCTGCCATTACCAAGGCGCCGATCGCAGTGCAATATAGCTGGTATGAGTTAGTGATGCCGTTGGCGCGCCACAGTTGGAACAAACCAGAGGTGATCTGAATCCCGTGAAAGCCGCCGCCTACATCTGCATTTAAAATTTCTTGACCAAAAATCGGCCAAACCACTTGAGCGCTGGGCTTGATGGCTGTAGGATCTGTCAGCCAAGCTTCGTAGTTGGAGAATTTAGCGCCGTGGAAATATGCGCCGCTCAACCATACGAAAATTACTGCCAAGTGGCCGAAGTGAGCGCTAAAGATTTTGCGCGAAACGTCTTCTAAATCACTTGTATGACTGTCGAAGTCGTGAGCGTTAGCGTGGAGGTTCCAAATCCAAGTGGTGGTTTTTGGCCCCTTAGCTAGAGTGCGATCGAAATGACCTGGTTTTGACCACTTCTCGAAGGAAGTTGGAACCGGATCTTTATCGACTACTACTCTAACTTTTACCTCTCGCTCTGGAGGACTAATGGTCATGAAGACTCTCCTCTCGATAAGACAAGGAACGAGAACTGAATACTGTATCTGACACTCCCCACGCTTAATTAGGCGGGGGATTCTCGGTTCCCCGAAACAGCTTGCACTTCGCTCTTTCCAGAGTTACACGCAGGTCGATCGTCTCCCCAAGCATTTTGCTTCTTTGTAAAGAAGCCAGTTCCCCAGTGTCGCTAACAATGTCCCTGGGTACTGCCAACTCTTCTCGCCAGAGCTGCCGATCGCCTCCTTGATTCAGGTTTGATGCGGCTGCTCCTTTTGAGGGAGTTTTATGAATTATAAGCCTGCTAGAGAAGTATTAATCGCTTGTTAACAATACTTAAAAAAGCCTCAATTCTTGATGCAATTACCCCCTTTAATTTCCACAGCCCCTCAAAAAAGTCAAGGGGTATTGCCATTAAGTTTACAAAACTCAAAGATAAAGCAATTGAGGAATACTCATTTATAGAGAGATGTTTAAGAAAATGGCTGGGGCAGTTATTAGTGGGATCGGATTGGTTGCCGGCACAGCCTGAATCCGCGACACAGGGGGCCCCCAATTGCCGATCGGCAATTCGGCAATACTAAATTCAGTTTTGGGCTATAGTTCCCTATGAGAAGGCTTCTAGGAGTATAGTTGCGTGATTGGCATCAATTGGCAGAGAACGGTTGCAGGCTGGCTGCTGGCATTGTTTGCAGCAGCAGTATTGATTTTGGGTGTAGCAAGTTGTGGCGCGGGCCATCCCTCCATGCCCAAATCAGGAAACAAGAGCGGCTCAGCTACCGCCGAGGTAAACAGAATCTCAGAGGTTTCTCCCCCAGAAGCCATTCAACAACTGCGTCAGGCTCTAGAAATTTACCAGCCTCAAATAAGTATTTTGAATCCAAAACCTGACGAAGTGCTTCAGGATATAAATGTGTCCGTTAAGTTCCAAGTCAAGGACTTCCCCATTTTCAAAGAAGCAAACTTGGGTTTGGGCCCCCACCTGCAAGTTTTATTAGACAACCAACCTTATGCAGCAGTTTACGACATCAACCAGACTTTAACGCTCTCCGACTTAGAACCCGGAACCCATACCCTGCGTGTATTTGCCGCTCGTCCTTGGGAAGAAAGCTTTAAAAACGAAGGTGCTTTCGCCCAAACCACCTTTCACGTTTTTACCAAAACAGAGAACAACAAGCCCGATCGCACATTGCCCCTACTAACATACAACAGCCCGCAAGGCAGCTACGGGGCAGAACCAATCCTGCTCGATTTTTACTTGACAAATGCGCCTTTGCACCAAGTGGCTCAAGCAAATTCCCAAGATGAAATACTCGATTGGAAAATTCGAGCTACAGTCAACGGGGAAAGTTTCGCGATCGACCAGTGGCAACCTATATATCTTAAAGGATTCAAACCGGGGAAAAACTGGGTGCAGCTAGAATTAATCGACGAAGGGGGAAATACCGTCAAAAACGCCTTTAATAATACAGTTAGACTGATTGATTACGAACCCCAGGCCCAAGACACTCTTTCAAAATTAGTGCGAGGTGAGCTAACAGTAGCAGATACTCGCGGTATAGTCGATCGCACCTACCAAGTACCCAAGCCCGAACCAACACCAACCCCAACCCCAACCCCAACACCCGAACCGACACCGACACCGACACCTACACCCGCATTAGAAAAAACACCAGTAGCCGAACCCTCACCAGCGGCTCCAGAAACCCCAGCTACCGAACCAAGCTTAGAGCCAAAAGTTGCTCCCGTTCAAACAATAGAACCGACACCGACAGCAACCCCCCAACTCGAAGCACCGAAACTTGTAGAACCAGTTAAAGTCATAGAACCGACACCGACAGCAACTCCAGAATTAGAAACCCCCAAAGTTGTGGAACCAGTTCAAGTCATAGAACCAAAACCGACAGCAACTCCAGAGTTAGAAACCCCCAAACTTGTTGTACCAGTTAAAATAATAGAACCGAAACCAACACCATCTCCCCAAACACAGAAACAGGAATATAAAGGATACTACAATCGGTTCCGCAACTTTTTGCGTCAAGAACCCGAACCTGCTACTCCTTCAGAACCCCCTACCCTGCCAGAAATAACAGACAAAGCACCAGTACCAAAAGTAGTCGCTCCTGCCATACCAGAAGCATCTCCCAATCTGGTAGCACCCGCGCCCTCAGTTGCCGCTCCCAAAAGCGCCGAATTAGCCGTTCCCGAAACAACAGTTTCAGAACCCGAAAACCCACCAAAATCAGAACAAAAAGTCGAATTTGAAACCTAGAAAACATTTCTGAATTCATCTGCGTACATCAGCGTAAATCCGCCGACATCTGCGGTCAAAAAACTCAGGAAAATAGAAAATGACCTATCTCGAAACAGCAGCCAAATTCTACAGCGACGTTGCCGAAACCCCCCAAATCGGACTTTGCTGCGTCCAAAGCAGCCCCTTGCAACTGCCAGGATTAAAAATTCCCGAACAAATGCAAGAAATGAACTACGGCTGCGGCACCACCGTTCACGCCGCCGAACTTGTCGGCAATCCAGTCGTGCTTTATGTCGGCGTCGGCGGCGGATTGGAAGCACTGCAATTTGCTTATTTTTCTAGGCACAATGGCTCGGTTATTGCCGTCGATCCGGTTCCAGCAATGCGAGAAGCGGCTGCGCGCAACTTGCAAATTGCAGCCCACGAAAATGAATGGTTTGATGCCAGTTTTGTGGAAATTATAGAAGGCGATGCTTTTGCGTTGCCGGTGCCGGATGCTTCTGTCGATGTTGTCGCACAAAATTGCTTGTTTAATATCTTTGAACCTGCGGATTTAGCTAAGGCATTAAAAGAGACTTATAGGGTTTTGAAGCCAGGGGGCAGGTTGTTGATGAGCGATCCGATCGCAACTCGCCCCATTCCCCAACATTTGAAGGAAGACGAACGCTTGCGGGCCTTGTGTTTGTCGGGGGCTCTAACCTACGCAGAATACGTTCAACACCTTGTAGATGTGGGTTTTGGGCAAGTAGAAGTCCGGGCGCGCCGTCCTTACCGGCTGCTGGACAAACACAATTACAAATTGGATGCGGATTTGCTGTTAGAAAGCCTCGATACAGTGTCTTTTAAAGTGGACATACCCAGCGATGGCGCTTGCATTTTCACTGGCAAGACGGCAATTTATGCCGGGTCTGAAGAGCTGTTTGATGACGGGGCGGGTCACGTTTTGCAGCGGGGAGTTCCGGCGGCGGTGTGCGATAAAACGGCTGGGAAGTTGGGGGGATTGATGCCGGATAAGGTGTTGATTACTGATTCGACTTGGCACTATAACGGCGGCGGTTGCTGTTAGGTGAAAAAACGGCGGTTGAAACTGCCGTTTTCACAAACAAATCTGGGCGGAATATTTGCAAATCGTTAGTATACAAAAGTTTTCAATCACATTAGGTACAATCAGTAAAAATAATCTACTAACTCGTAGTCTTGTAGTTTGTAGTCAAATACGCTAAACTACCTTGTTGGGTCAGATATCCTAACAAGAGGGAGTGAATGAGTAGAAGCATCTCTACAGTAGATTTATTTTGTGGTGCTGGAGGACTAACGCATGGGTTTGAACAAGCAGGTCTTCCAGTCAAAGCTGGATATGATATCGATCCTGCGTGTGAATTTCCATACGAACACAACAACAAAGCAAAATTTATATTACAAGATGTCGCAAATATCAGCAGTTCTGATTTGGCAGAACATTTTTCTAAAGGTAGTATAAATATTTTAGCAGGATGCGCTCCCTGTCAACCATTTTCAAGTTATTCAAGACGCTACAACGATGAACAATTGAAGTGGACACTATGCCGCGATTTTGCTCGTCTCATTGAAGAATGCCAACCGGATATTATTTCAATGGAAAATGTACTTCAGTTAAAACATCATGCGGTTTTTGAAGAATTTATCACCGAGTTAAAAAAGTTAAACTATTACTTTGAATCCTATGAAGTTAACTGTCTAGATTATGGAATTCCTCAATCTCGAAAGCGATTAGTCTTACTTGCTTCAAAATTTGGCAAAATTAATTTAATTCCAGCGACACATCAGCCAGAAGTATACAAAACAGTACGACAAACTATTGAACACCTTGAACCTCTTTCAGCAGGTCAATCTTCTAAAATAGATCAACTACATAGATGTAGTAAACTTTCGGATCTAAATGTGCGCCGTATTCGTGTTTCCAAACCTGGAGGAACTTGGCGAGATTGGCCTCAAGACTTAATTGCAAAATGCCACCTAAAAAAGAGTGGTAAAACCTATCCTGGAGTATATGGTCGAATGGAGTGGGATAAACCTAGCCCAACTATTACTACACAGTGTTTTGGTTTTGGTAATGGTCGATTTGGTCATCCCGAACAAGATAGGGCTATTTCTCTCAGAGAAGCAGCTTTATTACAAACTTTTCCACCAGCATATCAGTTTGTAGCTCACGATCAACCAGTGGGGGTAGATCTAGTAGGGCGATTAATTGGGAATGCTGTGCCTGTTAAGCTAGGGATAGCAATAGCTCGAAGTATTTTAGAACATATCCACCAGGTAAATTAAGGAGATTGTATAGATTTATCTAAATATTCTTGCTTTTCTAAATAGTCTTGAATATTTTGCAATATTTGCTGGAGGTATTCTATTACCTCTTCCTTGACCTTGAGCAAATCCTCAATACTGACCTTTTGTCCAACTTCTGCAAATGATTTATTGCCGTGTGCTAAATCGTTCCGATGATCCATGATATCCTCTAAGTGTTCACCGTGTTTAGTTTTGGAGTAGTCAGTATCAAAAGAAAATCCATAATTTCTAGCTGTTTCTGTAATCACCTTCCGAGTAACATTACCTGAAAATAATTCTCTACTATTGAAGCCAGCAGTAATAATATCAAGAGAAATATCTTTTATCTTAGAATGAACCTTATCGGGTGAGCGGTTCTTGAAGTTATAAATAACTATTTTTTTGATCTCCGTTCTCAAAGAGTTAAAAGAAATTTTTTTACTACTTATTTCAGCAAATATCGCTTCTATGGCATTACGCATAGTTGATTCAACAAGATTGTAGAGGAGTAAAAAAGCATTCGCTTTGAGTATTTTTGCCAGTCTGGAATCGATAGCTGTAATTTTTTGTTCACCATTATCTGCTGACATGGGTGATTTTGTTGTTTCTTGGATAAGCATCTCCATAAATTCAAAATATTGATTAACTTCTTGGACACGGGTGTGAAAATCTAAAAGAACTGTTTGCATAGTTAACTTAAAAGTCGATCGCGAACGTATTGAATACGCTTAATTACTTTAGGCTTAGAATTGCTGGCATCTGATGTAGTATATTCTTTGAATTCTGGTGAGTCAAGCCATGTCATTGACTGTGGAACAAGATCGCTCTTTTCTCTTAAGGCTAGTGCAACACCTACAGAAATTGCCTCAAATCGAATTCTTGGTGTTTTGACATGACCTTTTGATTTGCTAAATCCATTGGAAAAGTATTTTTCAACAAAGTCTAACATTTTGTCAAATTCAGAGCGCATACCATCTTGATTTATTACATAATTGTTATAGTTTTCTAGGTATTCATTAAGAAATTGATTAACTCGTTTGTCAAAGTTTTCATAATTATTTAAGTAGGCAAAAAAACGAAGGACAAATTCTTCTGGTTCCCGTTTGCGGACAAGTGCCTCCGACAAAGGGCATAGTTTAATAAATTTGGGAGTTTTGGCGAGTTCTTCAAGAAGATTGACAAATGGGCCAGGAGATATGCCTCTACGTTTCTCCATATCATTAAGTTGGACGCTACCAGTATTGATGCGTTCAAACATATCGCGTCGGGTTTCTTCATCAGCTTTCTCAGTCAGCACAATCATGCGAATGGTAGCTCGGTTAAATCGTCTCTGTCTTGCCAGGGGTAAATCGTTGAATTTGAAGTTGTTAAGATTTTTTAGTTTTTCTAGTTCAGATAGCTTTAGCTCGTTACTTAGAAATCTGTCTAAAGTACGGATACGTTGGGTTCCATCAACAATTTCTAACCGAGCTAAATCATCTTCATCATCTTCTTGCTTTGGTCGTAAATCGGCAACAAAAATATAGGGTATGGGTAGTCCTAGAAAGATAGATTCAATAAACTTTGACTGCCGAGTTTCTTCCCAAATCAGCTCTCGTTGATAATCTGGTATATACAATTCGCTGATGTCTTCATCTAGCCCATCTCTATATTTCTGGACAAGCACTTCCACTGGATATTCTTTTGTGTCATAGTCAACAGTTTTTTGCTTTTCCCGAATTTCTGCTTCTGCGGCTTCTCTTTGTTCATGTGTAATCTCTGTTTCCAGTGGTATTTTTGGGGATTTTGCCATTTTGCTCTCCTGTTCTGGCAGAATGTGTGTATCAGAAGTACATAAAAATTTAGCATACAACATCAAGTATACATTGATAGCCATCGACTTTGAGTGACTGAGGATGAATCGAATATGAGATATTTTAGGCCTTTCCTGACAGAGCATGAAAGTGGACGAGTTCGCTATCGGGCCTCACCCCCCCTTCCTATGCCACAGCCACCTTCCCTGCCTCCAAAAGCCCAAATTTAACCAGCTTTCCCCCATCCGGCGAAACTTCCCGCTAAATTAAAGAAGTAAAAAAAATATTCAGGCCCTACCAAGGAGATCCCATGCCTCGCGTCAGAGCACCAGAATTCCCCGTAAAGTACCCCTGGCTGAACACCGAAAAACCTTTATCCATTGCATCCTTAAAAGGGCGCGTCGTCATCCTCGACTTCTGGACTTACTGCTGCATCAACTGCTTGCACGTCCTCCCAGACTTAAAATATCTGGAACAAAAATATAAAGATTCCCTGACTGTCATCGGAGTTCACTCGGCTAAGTTTGAAAACGAAAAAGATGTAGAAAATATCCGCCAAGCTATCCTCCGCTACGATATCGAACATCCCGTAATCGTAGACAGCGGAATGAAAGTTTGGCAAAGCTACGCTGTTCGCGCTTGGCCGACTTTAATGGTGATCGATCCAGAAAGTTATGTCGTCGGCTTTGTTTCTGGCGAAGGCCATAGAGAAGCACTAGATCAGTTAGTTGGCAAGTTAATTGCTGAATACAAAGATAAAAATGCGATCGCCTTTAGGGAACTTCGTTTCAGTTTAGAAAAACAGCGCAAACCTGTATCAACCCCGCTGGCTTTTCCTGGTAAAGTGCTGGGATTTGCGATCGCGCCAACGGAGGCAAAAGTGCTTCACCAACATGAGGCGCTGTTGGGCGAAATGACTGAGGACAATGAATCTGTAGATGAAACTGTACTGCCGGGGCCTGCTAATTCAGTTATCCAAAACTTGGTCGGTTCTTGCTTGTTTGTTGCCGATTCGGGACACAATCGAATTGTTGTCAGCAGTACCGAAGGTGAGGTGCTGCACGTCATTGGTACGGGGAAAGCGGGTTTGACTGATGGGAACTTTGAAGAAGCTGAGTTTTTTGACCCTCAAGGTATGGCTTTTGATGCAGAAACTCAAATTCTCTATGTTGCTGATACGGAAAATCACGCTATCAGAACGATCGACTTTACGACTCAACGGGTGAAAACTGTTGCCGGTACTGGCGAACAAAGTCAGGAAATTGGCCCCTGCAGCGGCAAGGGTTTAGAAACGCCATTGAATTCGCCTTGGGATTTAGAAAGGGTGGGAAATAGACTTTTTATCGCCATGGCGGGCTCGCACCAAATTTGGGAGATGCAGTTAGATACTGGTACGATCGCCACTTATGCGGGTATTGGTCGAGAATCCTGTGTGGATGGGAGTCTTGCAGAATCTGCTTTTTCTCAGCCTAGCGGCTTGGCTACGGATCGATCGGAGTTGTTTGTGGCTGACAGCGAAATAAGTTCGATTCGGGCTGTAGGAATCGAAGAATACTCGAATGTTCGCACTGTCTGCGGTAGCGGTGAATTGTTTGGTTTTGGCGATAAAGATGGTCGCGGTGATGAGGTGAGGTTGCAGCACTGTTTGGGTGTTGAATACGCTCAAAATTACCTCTGGGTGGCTGATACTTACAATCACAAAATTAAGCGGATCGACCACCGCAGCGGTTCGTGCATGACGATGATTGGAGATGGTAAAGCTGGTTTGGTTGATGCTAAAGGTATCAATGCTCGATTTTTTGAACCTTCTGGGTTGAGCGCGATCGGGTCTCATTTGTTTGTTGCTGATACGAACAATCACGTGATTCGGCGAGTTGAGTTGGATACTTTGGAAGTTACAACTTTGGATTTTCACGGTTTGTGCGCGCCGGATGTTTGTCTTCCCGATTGATCCAAAAGGTTGGTAGTGAGGACTTCAGTCCTCTTGATTTTTAGAGGACTGAAGTCCTCACTAGGAACTAATTATCAGGTGCTCTACTACTTACGGTGCCTAGGAAATAATTAGGGTTTCCCTCACTCCACATCTAGTCACTCTCAGCAATCAACTTTTGTGCGTATCCATTGTGTTCCCAAGCACCTGTCACAAAACCAACTATTCCTACAACCAAAACACCCAGGACAGGGATTTTTTGTGATTTCTTGAATTCGGTAATTTGATGGCAGCAACAATTCCCGGTCGTTACCAGTCTTGCCCAATGTTCGCAATTGAATCGATAGAGTTCATATTGCCAGCATTCGTGAAATTCTGCCACAGAAATATGCAATGCTTTGTTGATGCGTTCCTTTTGCCGATATGATATCCATTTAGCAGTTTGAAATCTATGCCAATCAATTTGCCAAATTGCTAATCGTCCTGTATCTCTTTGGCGATTGCTATGAATTGGTTCCCATGCGATAGATTCGCAATCGTTGAGTTGTACTGAATAATGCAAGATATTGGACTGGTGAATGTCGCGATGATGGAGTAATTTTCCGTAATCTGGATGATGGAAATTATTGTTAATTAAATCGTGAAAATTAGACATAATTTCATTGAGTGCAGTGTCTCAGGAGCAATTGCTAGAGCTTGTTAATTCGATGGTGAGTCAACCTGCGATCGCCAGTATTCAATAATAATCGCCCAAATCTAAAATTCCGAATTGCTCAGCAGCCGCACTATTTTTTGGGCATCGTTCAATTCGCCGACTATTCGCCGCACGGGTTTGGGCCAGATTTTAATTAAGGTGGGAGTTGCTGAAATCTGATCGGCTTCTGCTTGTTCGGGATGTTTCAACACATCGATTACTTTCAAAGTGTAGGGGCGATCGAGACATTGCTCTAGGAATTGGTATAAAGTTTCGAGGGTGCGTTGGGTGCTGGGGTTGCTACCGGAAACAAACAGCCGCAAAACGTACCCTTGTGTTGGTGGCGGTGGGGTGATTGCTGTTGGTTTGGTTCGCGGCAACAGCGGGGATTGGGGGAAGTGGGAGGGAGGCGCGATCGCAGAATAGTGAGAGTCCGATCGCCCAAGGTCGATCGGGTATCGTACAACTAAGTCGTGATTTTCCCAAAGTTCGGGGAATTGTTCGTGATAAGTGGCGATCGCCATTGGTTCGCAGATTTCGTCGCTGCGGGATTCCCAAACCAAGTCGCCCGTGCCAAAAATCGCATTCAGCAGCGTTTGATGTCGCAGCACCGGGGGGTATGCCTCGGCTGCCACCCGCAACTGTCCATCGGTGCGATCGCGCCAGCAGTCAACAGTTGCCGTGTAGCAGGGTATCAGAAAATGTGGCGGTTCTGACAAACCGAGTATCTGCTGTAGGGCTACGCACAACTGCAAGTGCCACTGAGTTTGCTTGCGGGAGTCTATGCAATAGATTAAGTCTCCCCCTGGTGTAAACAGTGCAATGCCTTTAAAAAATTCTGGTAAAATCGGGCGATCGACTTTCAATTAAGTACACCCATTAAAGTTAACAGTTGACTGTTGACTGTTGACTGTTGACTGTTGACTGTTAACTGTTGACTCAACCTCGGAGCATCTGAGCCATTTCGTTTAAGTACACCCATTAAAGTTAACAGTTGACTGTTGACTGTTGACTGTTGACTGTTAACTGTTGACTCAACCTCGGAGCATCTGAGCCATTTCGTTGGGAGCCGGCGAGTTCTCTACACAAAGTTAACAGTTAACGGTTAACTGTTCACCGTTAACTGTTAACACTCGACCTTTAGACTCGACCTCGGAGCATCTGAGCCATTTCGTTGGGGAACGGCGAGTTTGCTACAGCAAGTTCTTCAGTAATCCGACCTTCTTGATAAAGGCCGTAGAGCGACTTATTCATCGTCGTCATGCCTTCATAAGTATCTTTGATCATAATTTGATTGATTTCCTCATTCTGCCCCTTCAGAATGTATTCCTTAATCACGTCGGTATTGATCAAAACGTCGTGGAAAGCAGCCCGCTTGCCATCAGTGGTTTTGCACAGCAGTTGAGCAATAATCGCGACTAGGGATTCGGAAATAGAAACCCGTATGGCTTCTTGTTCTTCCGCCCCGAACATATCCAGAATCCGGTTCAGGGTTTTAACTGCACTGTTGGTGTGCAGGGTTCCTGCAACTAAGTGACCTGTCTGAGAGGCTTTGAGGGCAATTTCCACGGTTTCTCTGTCCCGAATTTCTCCTACTAGCAGCATATCCGGGTCTTGCCGCAGAGCGCCTTTGAGAGCGCTCATAAACTTGAGGGTGTGTCTGCCGACTTCCCGGTGCTTGATCAAGGATTTTTTGCTTTCGTGTACGAATTCTACCGGGTCTTCGATCGTGATGATGTTGTAGGCTTTATTTTTGTTGATGTAGTCGATCATCGCGGCCAAGGTGGTAGATTTGCCCGAACCTGTGGGGCCCGTCACCAAAATCAGACCTTTGTGGTAGCCGCATATTTTCTTAAAGACTGCTGGTAGGTTTAATTCCTCCAGGGTCATTATTTTGGCAGGAATTAGCCGGAGTACCATCGCCGGGCCTGCCAAGGAGTCCATGCAGCTGATCCGAATGCGGACAAAGCCGAAGTCGAAAGCGCCGTCAAAATCTAGGGTTTTTTGGAAAATTTCAATTTCTTCATCGCTCATGCACTCGCGCAGCCAGCCAAAAAACGTATCTAAATCCGACGGTGGATAGCCGATATCGGCTATCTCGCCCCGGTTTCGGAAGCGCGGGAATTCGTTGACTCCGAGATGAAGATCGGATACTCCTTCTTCTTTGGCTCGCATTACCAGCTCTTTCAAAGTCGGAATTTTGTTGTTGCTGGAATTTTTAGGTGTGGCGAAGGATTGGGGCGCGGGTGCCGGTGGCTGTGTGGCGGCGGGTGGTGGGGGTGCTGGTGCTGGTGGCGGTGCTGGTGGCATTCCTGCTGCTCTGGGAATGCCTGGAGCTGGAGGGCGGGGCAGGCCGGGGGGTGGGGGCGCTCCGGGTAGGGGCGGGCGAGGAGCTGGCGGATGCTGTTGTGTCATATGCGCTACTTTGAATTTGGTGAGAAGGCTGACTCGAACAGTTGACACTCAAGGCGCGTAAACGCACTGAGATTCTTTAGAAGGAGATATCCACCGTTGGACATTGCTCGAACCGCTACTCGTAGAGCCGCTTACTCGAACTCTACCGCAGCGCGACAGGGGGGTGCCAATTCCCACTATTCTCTCCGCTATTTCTAGCATTGAGGCTACTTTGATTTGTTGTGAGTGATTCACTCGCCTCAGAGTCTTTACTTGCAAAGGCTAGAGGTAGGGTATTCTTGGATACCAGTTTAACCATTTCGGTTAAACGTCTTTTAACTACAACGTCCAATTGCTAGGAGTTTCACCTTACTTTAGAGGTCAACGTCTGTGTGTCTATTTTAACACACTTCCCACATATAAAGCCGTTCTGTAAGGCTTGCGCTGAGCTTGCCGAAGGAACGGGGTTTCCACCCACATTTTCTGATGATTTGTGGAAGTTAGACAATGCCGATCGCCCGAAGTGCGTTTCTTGCACAAGAGCTTAACTGTTCAGATCAGTTTATCTCAAGAGGGGGGCGCAGCAAGGAAATATTCTGTTGTTTGCACGCGGGCGATCGCTCTGGGCCTACAATCGAATATGGATTTTCGACATTTTTGAATATTTTTTTAAAGGGAAAGACTTTTTCTCAAAAAACAGTATAAATATATACTTTGCCGAACCATTCAGGACTTACACCTATGAATTCTGTCGATCGGGCTTTTAGTTCAGCCCTGGATTTGGCGAAGTCGATCCGCGATCGGGAAATTTCGCCGCTAGAAATTACCAATGTGTACTTGGAACGGATCGATCGATTAAACCATCAACTTGGTAGTTATTTTACAGTAACTGCCGATCGGGCGATCGAGCTAGCTACAGCGCAAACCGAACACCTAGCAGGCTTAAACAAGTCACAGGAATTGCCGCCTTTTTTCGGAGTGCCAATTGCTATCAAAGACTTGACACCAGTTGCCGGGGTTCCGTGTACCTACGGAGTTCAGGCTTTGCACAGTAACATATCTCCCTACAACGAGTCAGTAGTCTGGCGGATCGAAGCAGCCGGATTTAACATTCTGGGCAAAACAGCAACCTCTCAAATAGGCTCATTGCCTTACACCGAGCCCCCAGGTTTCCGGCCCGCGCGCAATCCCTGGAATTTAGAATACACGCCCGGAGGTTCCAGCGGCGGCTCAGCGGCGGCCGTAGCGGCGGGTTTGTGCGCGATCGCCCAAGGTTCAGACGGCGGCGGTTCGATCCGAGGCCCAGCTTCCGCCTGCGGTTTAGTGGGCATTAAACCCTCGCGCGGGCGAGTTTCCTGGGCACCAGTCGGAGACTACCTCAGCGGCATTTCTGCCAACGGCCCCCTCGCCCGCACTGTGGCTGACGCGGCCGCACTTTTGGACGTGATGTCAGGCTACACAACCGGCGATCCGTACTGGCTACCAGACCCAAATCCCACATTTCTAGAGGCTTCCGGCGAAAAGTTAGGCAAACTGCGAATTGCTTTTTCTACCAGTATTGCCCCCGTGGGCGAGGCAGCGCCTGTGTGTCAGCAAGCGGTACTCGAAACCGTAAAATTACTGACAGATTTGGGTCACGATATCGAACCGGGATGCCCGGATTTTACGGGTTTAATCGAACCGTTTACGACAATTTGGCAGTCTGGGGCGGCTGCAAGCGGCATTCCAGGGAAGGTTTTGGAACCGATGAATCGCTGGTTGTTGGAAAGAACAGTTTCGGCTGGGGAATATTTGCGGGCGGTGAATCAAATGCAGGTGATTTCACGGCGGATTGTGGGATTCTTTGAAAATTTTGATGTGTTAGTTTTGCCGACTTATATGCACTCGCCCATTGGCATCGGCGAGTGGGCAGATTTGAGTTGTGAGGAAACTTTGCAGCGGATTATTAATTGGGTTGCTCCTTGTCCGCCATTTAATGCTAGCGGTTTACCTGCGATCGCACTTCCAGCAATTTTAGATGATAACGGTTTACCCGTGGGAATTCAAATTATCGGGCGGCCGGCGGCGGAAGCAACTTTAATTGCTTTAGCAGCGCAGATAGAAGCGGCGAAACCTTTCCCAGTTTTGGATTTTAAATAGGAAGAAGCAGAATTTTAGGTACGTTGTTGCGCTTTAGCGCTAAAGCGCAACAACGTACCTTTTTTAAGGTGCTAGTTGCGTGCAGGATTACCTAATTCAACGGAATTGTTATGACAAATTCCGCACCTTTTCCCGGTTCCGAAATACACTCGATCGCACCGCCGTGTTTTTCGACTACAATCTGATAGCTAATCGACAATCCCAATCCCGTCCCTTTCCCCTCCGGCTTAGTAGTAAAAAACGGATCGAACAATTTACACCGCGTTGATTCAGGCATCCCCCGCCCATTATCCTTAATCCGAATCACCGCAAAACTCTCACTTTTTTCCCCTCTTACTTCTTCCTTATTCCCAACATCCGTTAAATCCGCTACATCCGTTAAATCCGCTACAAAATCCGCTGCCGAACCTTCCGTTACATCCGTTACATCCGTTACACAATCCGCTGCCGAACCTTCCTTGACTTCGGTGCAAACTGTGATAATATTCGGATGCTTTTCAATTTCAGCGTAAGTGCGTGAAGCGCAGCTATCCCGTAGGGAATCGCAATTCGACTCATCCAAAGCATCGATCGCATTCCCGATCAAATTCATAAACACCTGATTGAGTTGTCCGCTGTAACACTCAACCGCAGGCAAATCGCCGTATTCCTTAATCACTTGAATTGCCGGACGTTCCGCATTAGCTTTCAAACGGTGCTGCAAAATCATCAACGTGCTCTCAATCCCTGCGTGAATGTCGGCCGGTTTTTTCTCGGTACCGTCAACGCGGGAGAAGTTCCGCAACGATTGCATGATATCACGGATGCGATCGGTTCCTAGCTGCATAGAACCCAACATTTTCGGCAAGTCTTCCATCAGATAATCGAGTTCAATATCTTCTGCCACTTCTACAATTTCCGGCACAGGATTTGGATAGTGCTGCTGGTAAAGATTGACAATGCAAATCAAATCTCGTACATAATCATTAGCGTGGTGGAGATTGCCAGAAATAAAGCCAACGGGGTTATTGACTTCGTGAGCAACTCCTGCTACCAACTGCCCCAAACTTGAGATTTTTTCCGTTTGCACCAGTTGAGCTTGAGTTTGCTGCAACTTGTGCAAAGATTGTTCTAGTTGCTGCGACTTTTCTTGTGCTTGTGCGTAGAGTTTAGCATTTTCTAGGGCGATGGCGACTTGAGAAGTCAAGACTTTTAAAACTTGCAATCTTTCGGGAGAAAATGCACCCGCTGCTAAGTTGTTCTCCAGGTACAGAATCCCTGTGAGTTGGCCCTGATAGATGACGGGATTGCAAAGAATTGACTTAGGCTGACTGCTGACAATATACGGATCGGTAGTAAACAAGCCATCTGAACCTGCATTGTTTAAAACCAAGTCTTTTTGAGTTCGAGCAACATAGTTAACAATAGAAACTGGCAAATCTTGACTAATTTCAACGGGAAGGGATTGCAAGACAACGGCTTGATTTTGCTCTGACGTACAAGCTGCTTGGATCAAAAGATTGTCATCTTTGTAGAGCATCAGCACTGCTTTTTGAGCCGCGGCATTTTCTAACAAAATTTTGATTAAACGGGCGAGCAATTTATCCAGCACAATTTCGCTGGTAATAGCTTGAGATGCTTTGACGAATGTGCCGATATCTAAGGATTGGCTAAAATCGCTGTTGGTGGTTGTTGTCGTGGCGGTGACAGTTAAATCGCGGGTTTTGGTTTCTCGGTTGAGGGTTTGGGCGACTAATTGGGGATATCGGGCTTCTAAATCTTTGACTTTTGCGATCGCTCCCCAGTGGATGTAACCGTAGTAAGATTCTGTGAGATAGACTAAAGCGATTTTGTCCTTGTTGCGAGAGAAATAAAACTCCGCTGCAAGTTCGTTAGCGAGGGCTGCTTCTTGGATGTATCCCTGCTCTTTTGCTCCTTGAATAGCTTTGTCATAATAATCTGCTGCTTCCCAATTTTTACCGAATACTCGCGCTTTTTCGGCTTCTACCAAGTCGTACTTGTGCTGATAGTTCATGGGGGCGTGGTGCGCCCAATTGTGCATTTTTTCCTGATTTGCAGCTACTTGCATCAAGTGTTTTTCTTTTTCTGCACCGTCAGCAGTTGGATACACAGCGAGGAGTGCCAGGGAATAGTAAAAATTGTTAGCAGCAATTGACGACCAACCGCCTACCGATTGCACGTATTTTATAGATAATGCAGCGCTGTTAACTGCACTATTAAAGTCTTTAAACAAATAGAAAAGCATGGATTTAATTAGATGGATGCTAAACAGTACCCAGCCATCATTAATCGCTTCCCATTCCGGCAGCATAGTGGATTCATCAAAAGCCTTACCAATCAAACGACACTTATCTGCTGCCAAACCCCGTAAATTTAAACTCATTTGTCTCCATATACTGATGTTAAAAGCAACATAATCATTTTTTACCTCGCGCATCAAGCAAATGTATTCCGCTTGCTTCTGTTCTACAACATCAAGATTTTCTCCTGTAAAAAACATAGAGTTGCAGTAGTTCAAAGCGCAATATCCACCAAAAATCAAATTGCCAGCTTCCAGACCACTTTGAAACCCTTCCTGTAAATCAGCAAAACCTTCTCGCAAGTGTTCTTTCCAGGGTTGAATGCAACCATTAAACATATTGTAAATTTCACATTTCATGGCATTGACGCCGTATTTTTCCAACAACTTCACAGACAGTTGTCCGGCATGATATCCTTTCTCGATTTCTCCCAGGCCACCGCACAAAACTATGCCATAAGAACTGTATGAAAAAGCAGTCAGCGGTGAATAACCTTCTTCCATACACAGCTTAATTTGAGCCAAGATAATAGGCAATAAAATTTCAGGCTTTTGTAACAATGCCGGCGGAATAATTGATACGAGAAGCCGCAGAGTTGCCAGTCGTTTGGGGTCTGTCATTTGTGGCAAATTATTCACTTCTTCCAGCAGTGGCATTTGTACTTCCAGACTGCCGCAATCCAGAATGTCTGATAGAGAGACGCCCATAATTTCCAAAGCTTGCAGTCCCGTATCTATAGCTTTTAAGGACTGACTTTGAGTCATATACATCTGGATTTTCAAGTCGTATGCTTTCACTTGGTCGAGCAGATTTTTAGCTTGTTGTAAGATAATTTCAATTAACTTTTCTGCTCGATCGAAGTTAGTATTCAGAAATTCTGCTTCTGCTGCTTCTGTGTGCAGGTTGAGTGTAAATTCGTAATGCTTCTGCCAGCTATCTGCTCCCAGCAATCCGAAACCGACATTCAAATACCCGACTGCCGAGTGATATGCCATTGCGGACTTTGCTTTTTTACCGGCTATAAAATTGAGTTCGGTTAACTCGTATTTTTCAGTCTCAGATGTTAATAAGTCTATGCCGAAATTCAGTTGGTTTACTAAAGCAAAAATGTTATCTTTACGCTCTTGGGGAGCCATGTTTTGCAGCAGCAATTGACCGATTTTGACGTGAGTCTCTTTTTTATCGCCGCCGGGAATCAGAGAATAAGCTGCTTGCTGCACTCTGTCGTGCAGGAATTTGTAGGCAATCTTGGATTCCCCGTAGGGGCAGTGCCCCCGTGCCTGCCCTTCCCGTGCCCGCCCCAGCAAATTGTCCGCTTCCCAGCCTCCAACCAGGGGAATTTTGTAAGCATTACTCAATGGGAGAACCAATCCAGTTTGCAGGGCAGCCCAGAGTTCGGTAGCTGCTTGCGCCTGGGATTGTTCGTTGACAATTGACAAAACGTCGAGGGTAAATGTGTCGCCAATACAAGCCGCCAATTTTAAGACTCGCTGCGTAGTTTCCGGAAGTTTTTCGATGCGGCTGGCTACCAATTCGACGACGCTTTTGTCCGTAATGCCGATCGCCTGAATCTGCTCTAAACTCCACAGCCAACTACCGCTACTAAATTCAAAGTGTAACAGATTTTCTTGATACAGCGCTTGCAAAAGCTGCGTGATAAAGAAAGGATTGCCGCTCGTTTTGTGGAAAATCAACTCAGCCAGCAATTTCACCTTGTCGTTACCGGTGAGGGTATCGGCGATTAATTCGCGGACATTGCCGAAATCGAGCGGTTGCAATACGATATTATTAACTGGAGTGCCCGTTTTTTCAATTTGCTCGATCGCCTGCCTCAGCGGATGAGTCGGATTAACTTCATTATCCCGATAAGCACCGATCAAAAGCAGATATTGACTTTCCGAATTGCCAACCAACAACTGCATTAAATTCAGCGATGCCGAATCAGCCCACTGCAAATCGTCTAAAAAGATTACCAGCGGATGTTCTGCACGAGTAAAGACGCTGATAAACTCTTGAAAGACTCGATTAAACCGATTTTGAGATTCGGCAGGCCCCAGTTGCGGCACTTCCGGCTGTTTGCCAATAATTAGCTCAATTTCCGGAATCACATCAACAATTACAGCACCGTTTGCACCCAAAGCCGCCACTAATTTCTCTCTCCAAGCTTGCAATTTTTCGGTTTTTTCAGTCAGCAACTGTCCGATTAATGACTGGAAAGCTTGAATCAAAGCTGCATAGGGAATGTTGCGCTTAAATTGGTCAAATTTGCCGTTGATAAAATAGCCGCGCTGTCGCACAATTGGCTTGTGAACTTCATTAACAATGGCGGTTTTGCCAATGCCAGAATAACCGGAAACTAGGATTATTTCGCTTTGTGCGCGACCAACTATATTTTCCGAGTTTTCTGGCGGTTGTGCGCCTGCAAGCCCGCTAACTCGTTCAAAAGCAGCCAGCAGGCGATCGACTTCGGCTTCTCGCCCGTAGAGTTTCTGAGGGATTGACAGTTGTGGCGAGCGATCGAACTTTCCCGGTACAAAATAAGTTATTTCTCCAGTTGTCTGCCAAGAATTCAAACATTTTTCTAAATCTGCTTGAATTCCCTCCGCAGTTTGATACCTATCTTCAGCATTTTTCGCCAACAGCTTCATCACAATATCCGAAACAACTTGCGGAATCTCATCGCTACTTTCTGCATTTTTTCTGCATTCACAAGGCGGTACGGGCTGTTTGGCAATGTGACAGTGTACGAGTTCCAAAATATCGCTGCTTTTAAACGGCAATTCCCCTGTCAGCATTTCGTAAAATGTGACGCCGAGGGAATAGAAATCGCTGCGATAATCTAAGGTGCGGTTCATTCTCCCGGTTTGTTCGGGAGACATATAGGCGACTGTACCTTCAACCAAGTTAGCGCTGTTAATTTGGGGGTTTTCTTTGCTCAGCCGGGAAGCGACGCTGAAGTCGGTGAGTTTGACAGTTCCTGTTTCAATGTTGATGATAATATTGGATGGTTTGATGTCTTTGTGGATGATACAGTTTTTGTGGAGCGAGTTGAGTGCTGATGCTAGTTGAATGCCAATGTTTAAAAAGGCCGTCAAGTCAAGTTTTTTCGAGATAATTTGGCTGAGGGAGCGGCCGCCAAAATCTTCTGAAATCAGGGCGAGACGGTTTTGATAGGTTTCGAGGCTGTAATATTTGACGATGCTGTCTGCGTGTAAATGCTGAGTAATTTTATATTCGTTTTTTAGGCGGGTAATTTGTTCGAGGGTGGGAAATTCTGCCTTGAGGATTTTGATGATGACTGGTTGTTCGTCTGACTCTCTAATGCCGCGGTAAACGCTGGTATTGAAGCCGTCGGAGATGGAGGTGCTGATTTGGTAGCCTGGAAGTGTCAACGTATTCATTGATATCATCCTTATAGCTGAGGTAAATTGATTTTTTTAAAGGTTTGCCCAGACGGTATGATGCGAGCGGGACGATCGCACTGCACTCGAAAAATTATCATTCTGGTGCAAATATCAGGGAGATCGCAGGGTTTTATTTATCATGGTAGTAAACACAAAATATTATGTCAACCGCAATTTTGCTTAGTGTTTTAACCCAAAGGGCCCTGTTTGATTGGCAATTATACTTGGGATCGCGAATTAAATAACTTACAATTTTAATTGTTATTGTGGGATGGGCGTCCCGCCCGTTTTTTTTGGACGGGCGGGACGCCCATCCCACTATCCCACTTTCAAGAGTGGAAGTTATTTAATTCTCATTTCTTAATAATACGATCGCGATTACAGACAAAATCAATATATCCTGAGGCTTGGCCGATCGCATTCCCAGACAATTTATCGACACTTGAGCACAATTTCTCAGTATCTGGGACAATTTTAAGAATATAGTGATATCCCTCTAGTTGAATCAGGTAAAAATGAGCATTAGACCAAATTTCAGATGGTTTTCATCAGTGGCGAGTGTTTGTAGCGCGATCGCGATCGGCACTTTCAGCAGCGTGACATCCCCTGCAAAAGCAGCAGAAACAGTTGTTGTCCGCAAAGGCCCTTTAGAATCGTCTATTTCGGTTGCGGATTTGCGCGAACTCGCAGCAACCGGAAAAGTCCCTGAAAAACTGCAAGCTTACGCCAATCTGCTGTCTGACGCACAGCGCCGTCAAATTTTGGGAGCACTTCAAGCGAAAATCCCTCTCAATGTAGTCGGCTTGAGCAACTTGCTAAATACGCGCATCGGGACTGCGATTTTGACGGATTTGACTACAGTCGTACCCAGGCGCGACGGTGCCGGTGTGGAAGCGCTGCGATCGGCTTTGGTGCTGGGGGCGAACGCGCCGGAAGGCTTATCGGTATTGAGTTTTATTGAATCTTACCCAAGTTCGCGGGTAGTCGTGGATCTCGATCGAGCTTTCGCAGTTTTAAGCAATTTAAACGCAGGTTTTTGGCAAACTCAGAGGTTTATGGCAGCGATCGCACCTCAGTTAGCAGCCGCTAAACCCGCATTTAACCCGCCTTTCGACCCCACACAGCCCGGGCCGAATTCGGTGCGGGTAATGAAGCTAGATTTAAACGATAGCGCCCGCAATCGGCGCATTCCGGTGGATGTCTACTGGTCGAGAGCAGTGACGGCGGACAAACCGACGATCGTCTTTTCTCACGGTTTGGGATCGGTACGCACGGATTTGCGTTATTTAGCAGAGCATTTGGCGTCCTACGGCTATGTGGTAGCTGCTGTAGAACATCCGGGAAGCAACGAAACAAATACCAATGCTGCGATCGCGGGTAAGTCTCGGTTGTTAGCTTCTCAAGAATTTTTAGACCGTCCCAAAGATATCAGTTTTGTGCTGGATGAACTGGCAAAATTGAACCAAACTGATGATAACTTGCAGGGGAAAATTGCGATCGAGCGATCGATGATAATTGGCTATTCCTTCGGCGGCGCCACAGCCTTGTCCGTAGCGGGTGCGGAACTGCAATTGACCGGGCTCAAACAGCGCTGTCAGGGCGATTTAATCGGGTTTAGCTTGGGCGAAGGCATTCAGTGCGCGGCGGCCGGATTGCCCCAAGAACGGTATCAATTGCGGGATGTGAGGATAAAAAGGGCGATCGTCATGAATCCCACAACATCATTACTATTCGGAGAAACTGGCCTAAGTAAAATTAAGATTCCCACATTAATAGTAGCATCTTCAGCCGACAAAACAACACCAGCCTTAGTCGAACAAATTGCCGGCTTCCAAAAGATTACCGCTCCCAAATGGCTAGTCGGCTTTGTAGGAGGAACCCACTTAAGCGTCAAAGATCCGAGTACAACCTTAGACCAAGCTAACAGACCGAGCACAGTAATTACTGGCGACGAAGTTGTCGGCGACCAAGCTGCGAGCATACGCAATTATATTAAAGCTATCAGTCTAGCCACCGCAGCTCAACTAACGGCAGAAGCTGACAAATATGCAGTATTTCTCACCCCAGAATACGCACAATTCGCTTCGACAAATGCAATTCCGGTGCGCCTAGTGACAGAAATTTCCCCAGAAACTAATGCAGTCGTGCAAACTTTTATTCAGCAGAGTCATTAGTCATCAGTCATTAGTCATCAGTCATTAGTTATTAGTCAGCAGCGCGAGCTTAAGAGCTCGCGAACGTCATTAGTCATTCTGCTTGAGGAGGAAGAAAGCTCGAAATCTTGTCCCCCCCTTATTAAGGGGGGTTAGGGGGGATCAAAATATGTGCATCCTCACCAAAAATAATCGTGTTTGTAGTAAGGACTTTAGTCCTCTTCCAAGTCTGAGGACTAAAGTCCTCACTACAAACCTATTTTATAGCTGTAGTTCGAGCAGACACCATATTGTGACTTAGCAGCATTTCCTGTTGTATGGGCGCCCGCTTCGCCCAGCGGTTTATTTTTCTTGAGCGCTGATATTTTTGGTTCGCGCCAGGGCAAAATATAGAAAAGGACTTTTATAAACTCAACTCCCAAACTGCCATGCCAAAAAAAAATATTATCCCGATAGTGCTGCTATTTGTAGCGCTGTTTACCCTTTACGGTGACAGTTTAACTTTTCTCCCCAAACCTGTCAGAGATACCAGCTTGGCTAGTAGAAAGTTCTTCGTCAGTTTGTGGCCCTCATGGGTAAAGCCAAAAGAGGTAAACAAGCAAAGAGAGAAAGATATTGAGGACTTGCAAAAAAAACCTAGTCGATAGTTTTGACAGTTGACAGTTGATGGTTGACAGAAGTCTGATGGAAGTTGGAAGAAAAAGGAAGAACCAATTGACCGATTTTTGTCTGTTCAGTGTTGGTTTTATTTCTGCTGCTTGTCAGGTGCGTCGCTGTGAGATTTTCTGTCTTATTTAGGGATTTATCGCAGGCGACACACCCCACGACTATGGGTAAGGTGCGCACTGCGCACCCTACATAATTCGATTCTGCATCCAGGTCTGTTTTAGATTGGTTTTTCCATCTAAAATCTCAGATATAAAATCGATTATGCCTGCTTTTTCAACCAGCTAAACATAGCGCGCAAATCTTTACCAACTTCTTCAATCGGATGTTCTGCTTCCTGACGGCGCATGGAAGTAAAGCCCGGTTTGCCGGCTTGGTTTTCCAGCACGAATTCGCGCGCAAATTGACCGGATTGAATTTCGCTAAGAATTTTACGCATTTCGGCGCGGGTATCATCGGTGACGATGCGGGGGCCGCGAGTTAAGTCGCCGTATTCTGCGGTATTGGAGATGCTGTCGCGCATTTTGGCGAGGCCTCCTTCTACTACTAAGTCAACGATAAGTTTAACTTCGTGCAAACATTCAAAATAAGCTAATTCCGGTTGATATCCAGCGTTAACTAAGGTTTCAAATCCAGCTTTAATTAAGGCGCTCAAACCGCCGCACAAAACTACTTGTTCGCCAAAAAGGTCGGTTTCTGTTTCTTCGCGGAAAGTGGTTTCAAGGATGCCGGCTCTGGTGCCGCCGATACCTTTAGCATAGGCCATTGCCCGATCGCGCGCTTGGCCCGAAGCATCCTGATATACTGCAAACAAACTCGGAACACCTTCGCCTTGTTCGTAAGTCCGGCGCACCAAGTGTCCGGGGCCTTTGGGGGCTACCATTACTACGTCTACGTCGGCTGGAGGGACAACTTGGCCGAAGTGAATGTTAAAACCGTGAGCAAATGCTAAAACATTTCCTGCTGAAAGGTTAGGTTCGATTTGTTCTTTGTAAATAGTTTTTTGAACTTCATCGGGTAATAAAATCATGATGAAGTCAGCGGCTGCGGCTGCTTTGTCTACCGGGTGAACAGTTAAACCCGCATCGGTTGCTTTGGCGGCAGATTTACTACCGGGATACAAACCGACAATGACATTCATGCCGCTGTCTTTGAGGTTGAGGGCGTGGGCGTGTCCTTGGGAACCGTAGCCAATGATAGCAACTGTTTTGTTGGCTAAGAGGTCTAGGTTGGCGTCTTCGTTGTAATACATACGGGCCATGGTGCTTGTCTCCTGAGATGCAAATGGGGTGAGTGACTGCAAAACTCTCATTTTATCAAAGTGGGGTGCTTTTTTTGCAGAAATTTAGAGATTAAGATTTTATGGTGGGAAAATAAAGGGCGATTCCAGCCGACGATAGCTGCGCCGCGCGTACTGAATTTAGCAGGTTTTGCTGCAAGTCAAATATAATTGTCAATAGCGTGCTGTGCTTTTGAAAAAAACCTCACATCTTGTATCATTCTGAAGAACATGCTCTCCGGCTTGTTCCACAAAGAGTGAATTTTCTTGTGGAACAGGCTCTCCGGCCTGTTCCATAAAACCCAACAGACTAACTTTTTTTAAATGAAAATAAAAGCAATACATCATTTAGCGATTATTTGCTCGGATTACGAAAAGTCAAAGAAATTTTATGTAGAAGTCTTGGGATTTTCCATTATCAAAGAAACTTTCCGAAGCGAGAGGAATTCTTACAAACTAGATTTGCAAGTCGGAAACGGCAGCACAATGATTGAACTGTTCTCATTTCCCCATCCTCCCAAAAGAGTTAACAATCCTGAAGCTTGCGGCTTGAGACATTTAGCTTTTGCAGTTGAGGACATAGAAGCATCCGTTGCTTACTTAAAATCCCAACAAGTAGAAGTAGAAGAAATTCGCCTTGACGAAATTACAGAAAAACGGTTTACATTTTTCAGAGATCCAGATAATTTACCCTTAGAAATTTATGAAATTTAGTTAACAGGACTTACAGCATATTCGGGTTTGGTACGGACACGGAATTGCCCAAGGAGTGTCAACTTAACGTCAAACCCTGAGTCCGGCAGTCCGGCAGGGGTTAAAACCCTAGTGGGCTTTCGGGTTAAGTTGACACTAATGGGATCTTGGAGTGTCCCTACGGAGGATATAGCTGGCCGGAAAGCCTGTTATTGATGATTTGACAGTGCCATGAAAGTAATCTAAAATCATCTGATTTTTATTCGATCTAATTCTGCTGCTAAATTTTCCACTAAATTATTTACTAACTGTAACTGGTACTGTTGAACATTCATATTTAGCGGCTCTTTGCTATCTTGAAAACAGATAACTTTGGCGGCGATTTCCTTGTAGTGTTGCAGCATTAAAAAAGTATCGATGCTGAAACCAATCAGATAGTTTTTAGCAGCCTCGCTGCAAATTTCCGTTACTTGATTGAGATAAGCTTCTGACGATTCAGGCGGCTTTTCATAGCCAGTTCTTTTCTTCAAAATGTAGCTGGCACCGCCGACTACTGCTGCTCCCATCGGGCCGCCCAACAGCCAACCTAAGCCAGTCGCGATCGCCACTGGAGTCACTTCGCTGTCGATCGATTTTTTGGCCGGAGCTGGCGGCGGCTCTGGTAAAGCGATTTGCGGGGATGGGGGAAAGGAGGTCAAAAGGGCGATCGGCTGTTCTCGATCGAAGAACTCGCAAGCTTTATTTACCCATTCTGCGATGGTTTCCTGCTGCTTCAGCACATCTCGCTCAAATTTTGTCTTCCACGCATCAAAAGTTCCTTGCTGAAGCGACAGCGCCATTTCCGATTGATAGAGCCGCAAAAGTGTGGGCTGGTAAAGCCAAATTTCAAAATCGGAAACGCTGGCTTGAAAGCCTTTTAAAATTAGTTTTTCAGCTTTTTGTTTAATTTCAATTCGGTCTTTTTGCTTTTGTTGAGCTGCCGCTATTTCGGCGGCGACAGTTTCCGATTTGGCTCGCAGAGATTGGCAAATCTTAGTAGCTATGGCTTCAATTCTGGGCAACTTTACTGCTAGTTGTTCCTGTTGACTTGCGACAATACTTTGCAAAGCCGATTCAAACGCGGCAATTCCAGTAGTTTGTGCCGCAGCCACATCTCCTTTCAGCCTCGCCCGCAAAGCGGGTAAAGCATCGACGCGGTAGATATTGCTGATGTTGTTCGGCAAGTTGGAGCGAAAACTTTCGGCAACAAACAACAACCGATTGTATACTTGTTTTTGGTCGTCTGGTTCGAGTAGATTGAGAAAGTTGGCAACAAAGACAACTGTGTTAATTTGGCGATCGCTCAACCAATCTCTCAGGTGCTCCCGTTCGCCCAGAGTCATCAATTTGCGAGCGTCTAAAACCTGCACCACTAAATCAGCCGAGAGCAATTTATCCCGAACTAAGTTATCCTGTTCTTGGCGATCGTTAGTTCCGGGCAAATCCAGCAATTCCACGCCGGTTTTCAGGAATGGGTGAGGACAGTAAACATTCACGGCTGCGACATCATCGCGCATCTGTCGGTTGTCGTCGAGGATGGCGTAGCGTTTCAACACGTCAGTCCCGGCTTCGCTGACTTCTGTGCCGTCTTTGAGGGTGATTTTTGCGTGCAATTCGTCGCCGTAGTTGACATAAATGGCAGCACCTGTAGTGGGCACAAGGTCGATCGGCAAAGCACGATTTCCAAGCAAAGCATTCAACAAAGTTGACTTACCGTAATTAAACGGGCCGAAGACAGCGATTTGAAAAGTTGGTTTCGCAAGATAGTCGCAAATTGAAGTTGTATCTCGGTAAAGTTGGGAGTTTTTATCTAGTTCGAGGATGCCCAGTGCTGATTTGAGATGGTTAGTTAGATTTTGATAAGTTTCGGGTTGTTGCATATTTAAGATTATCTCATTGTTGGGAAGTAGGGTGCGCAATGCGCACCGGTGCGCAATGCGCACCCTACATAATTAGGTTTTGCATCCAGGATTTAAGTGCTTGAGATTATCTATCAGGTTTTGATAAGTTTCTGTTTGTTGCATATTTAAAATTACCTCATTCTTGAGAAGTAGGGTGCGCAATGCACACCCTACATAATTAGGTTTTGCATCCAGGATTTAAGTGCTTGAGATTATCTATCAGTTGAGAAGTAGAGAAGTAGGGTGCGCAATGCGCACTTTTCCAAATCCTAGGTACGTAGTTGCGCTTCAGCGCTCTTTGTTATATATATAAAGAGCGCTGAAGCGCAACTACGTACCTTAGAGCTTCATTTAGCGGATGCTAAGAAACCTTGATATACTGATTCTATACTCTGCGCCTGAGCAGAAACATCAGCCTCCAACTTTTCCAAGCGCTGCGATTCAGCCTGACAATTGATCTCCCGAGATTGCTTTTGTTCCAACAAATTATCCAACTCAGCTTTCCGAGACTTAATATCATCATTCATGCGATCGCCCACTTCGCGCCCGTAAACATCAAAACACTCTTTCACAGCATCGTGAATCGGCTGCCACTGCTCCTGAGCCACCTGCGGCAGATACTTCACCAACTCTTTTTTCGCCGCTTTCACCAACTGTTTGTGAGCTCCGTCTGCTTGCAAAACCCCAACACCCATCCCCAACAAAGCCAAGTACAGCGGCCCCAAAACAATCCCCGTAAAACTCGCAAAAATCGTACTGACGCCCAATACAGTAATTAAATTGAGCAGGATATTTTTCCAGTCAAAACCCGCTCCCGCCATTGCTACACCTGCCAGGTTTCCTGTTGTTAGCGAAAACAATCCCATCGCCCATTTTGCCCAAGCAGGCGAGTTATCTTCGTTTGAGTTGCTGACTGCGTGCGGGATTGTTTTCCCGGTCAATTTTTCAGTAATTTTTTCCGTCACTTTTGTGTAAGATGCTCCGTAATTGGCTGCACTTTGCGACAACTGCGAAAATGCTGAATTCATCTCTTGTTCGGCCGTGAGAGTCCAAGCTGCTAGTTTGTCGTTGATGTACTGCTCGAAGGCTCGTCTGAGCGATGCTTCAAAGGCTTCTCGCTTGTCTTGGCTGAAGAAATCCAGAAATCTCAGTTCGGGTTGATACCGCAAAAAGTCTGTTTCAAAGGTATTTTCTAAGTTGAGAACGTAGGCGCGGAACGAATCTGCGATCGCCCGCGATTTACTATCTCTAACTCGGGTAATTTCTCGTTGAAATTCATCGCGAATCTGACTCAGTTTATTAAACTCCGGCTCAACTGAATTAATCTTGTCCTTCAACTCATTGACATCGCGATCGAGCAATGGTAGACGGCGGCCGACAGCTTCGCGGACGCGAGCAGAAATTTGACGCGCCAAAGTCCTCGCCGGACGCAATTGGGAAATCGCTCTTTCCTGGGTCAAAAACGTATTCAGTGACGCCATAAACTCAGGAAAACCAGTTCCGGCTAAATCTGCATCGGGGTTTTTTACCCGCAATCTGAGTGCCTTAATTGAGGTAATTGCAAATACCCGCTCGTCGTAAATGTCGTGTCCTTCTGTTAAACAATATTCAGCCAAATTAGCTTTGAAAACCCGCCCCAATTTCTCTTCTGCTTCTGCCATTTCTTCAGGATCGTCCGGGTCAATCAAACTTTCCCGCACTTGATCCCAAGCATTGATCAGAAAGAAAATGCTTAATCCGCGACCTTTGATATAATTTTCTAGATAACGTCTTTCACCCATTGTACAAGGCTGAGTTGCCCTGAGTACAAACAAAATAGCGTGACAGTTGTTGATGTAACCGAGAGATAATTCGTTGCGCGATTCTGTATCGTTGAGTCCGGGACTGTCTACTATTTCTATGCCTTTTTCTAGCAAAGGTAAGGGATATTCTACTACGGCGCAGTCGATATCTGGAAATGCTGGTTTCTGTTCTGATTCTAGGCGTTTTGCTTCAGCGGGGTCGATTGTGTAGTCTTGTTTGAAACTTTTAAAATCGAGTTGTTTGGGGCTTTTGCCGTCGTTGAAATATACGGTGACTTTTTTTTCGGGGCCGTAGCGCAAAATTGTCAGCAAAGCAGTACAGGGATTGACATCGCTGGGAAGCAAGTTTTCGCCGATTAAGGCATTTAGAAAAGTGCTTTTGCCACGTTTCATGTCGCCTAATACGAGGAGCCGAAATACTCCTTGGCGCAAGTTTTTGCTGGCGAGATTGATGTCGGCGCTGTCTGTTTCTAAACCGAGTTTTCCTGATGCTTCGATTCCGGCTAATTCCGATCGCTCTATGGCTGTGACGATGTTGCTCAGGCGATCGGCAATTTCTCGGCGCACGGCGGATACTCGCTCTAAATCGTTGAGAAAGCTGCTAGTTTCTACTTTGAGGTTCATGGTTGTTTTCTGATTGTTTACTACTGGGGTATTTCAAAACAAAATAATTTCGTCATGGTGTTTGTGCAAAAAGTTATTTATTCGCTATTCCTCGCGAACAATGTGCAGTACAGACCTGAAATGACTACAATAGCCTGTTAGTTAATTCTTGGGATTCTTATCTTGAAAAAGTATTTTGTAACCAATGAAAGCAATTGCTCCCACCATCACCGCAGTTCCTAGCCAAGATGCAACACGCAGGGCAACCAGCGCTACAATTGCCAGACCTGTAAATTGACTGATTGCTATGATTTTTCGGCGCCATAGTTGCAGTTTGCTTTGAGTATTGTTGTCTGGTTCTTCGTACTTTCTCGTTATATTCTCTGGTACCGATCGTTCGATTTCCGATTCTAGTTCGCGGAGTCGAAGTTCTTGTTCTCGCTTCCGAAGTTGTTGTTCTTTATGTCGGAGTTCTCTGGCTTTTTCATCGGGATCGTTCATAGGTTTGACCTTTTTTTATGTGGAAATATGTGTTGTTTATTGTCAATATTGCACAGTCATAAGTTCTCTACGACTGTAACTCACATTGTCAGCGGTGTCGAGAAATGTTAAGAAATGTCAAAAAGGGCGATCGCCTTTTTCGACCGATCGCCCAAACGCAGTGCTGCGAAATCAATATCCTTCCGGGCCGATGGTAGTGCGATCGCACTCCGCGTCGGACAAATCAACCAAACGCGCCCGAAATAAGTTGCAGCCAGCTAATTGAGCTTTGGTTAACTTTGCTTTCTCCAAATTAGTCCGGCTCAAATCAGCATATCTCAAATCGGCATTGCTCAAATCTGCATTGTACAAATCCGCACCTTGTAAATTAGCTTTCCGCAAATTAGCACCTTGCAAATTGGCGTGGCGCAAATTGGCTCTAGATAAATTAGCTTTCTCCAAATTAGCTTCCGACAAGTTGGCTTGATAAAGTTGAATGTCGCCCAATTCAGCATCTTGTAACTGTGTTTTGTAAAGATTGGCTTGAGTCAGATTTCCGTAGGGCAAATAAGCTCGCGTCAGCACGCTACCAGAAAGGTTTATTTCTGGCAAATCTGCTTGAAACAAGTTATCTCCACTTAAGTCAACGGCGTTAAAGTTTCGCTGGCCTTCAGAATACTGAGCGAGCAATTCCTCAGCGCTTAGCTTTTGCATTTTCACCCCTTAATGACGACAGCTTTTGCAGCCAATCCATAACGATAATTGATGGTTATTATTCTGCGTATTTATACCTAGGCATTCTCTTATGTTAAGCTTGTGTAACAACGATCGTATTTTTTCTAAGATTTTTTTTATATTTGTAAATTTCTGCCTTCCTCGACCATGCTTGCCGTCAGTAATGTCAAGATCGATAAACAAACCAAAGCTGATCCTCTACTGAAATATGCCAGAACTTCCTCCCTCCATTGCACAGCACTACCACGAACGGACGAAATACGATCCCGAAACCCTTGCGGCCAAAAGCAGACAGCTAGATTGGACAGAGCAACCAGTTCCGTTCAAAGAATATAAAATTGGCGCGTATTTTGACCTCAAGCCTTATCTAAAAGACCCCTCAGACGATCCAAATGCCTCGGATGATGCCGGTTGGTGGCACCGCTTGTCTAGCTTGTTGCTGTGTAGCTACGGGCTGACGGCAAAGGTGCAGACGGTAGATGACAGCTACCTGTATTTGCGATCGGCACCGTCGGCGGGCGGGCTCTACCCTGCTGAGGTTTATTTAATCTCTCGCGGTACGCCGCATTTGCCTGCCGGACTCTACAACTATCAGTGCAGAAGTCATTCGCTGGTTCATTTTTGGGACAGCGAAGTTTGGCCTGCGCTGCAAGCGGCTTGTTTCGGATCGCCGGTGTTAGAAAATACCCAATTGGCGATCGCCGTTACGACTGTTTTCTTCCGTTCTTCTTGGCGTTACGAAGACCGAGCTTATCGGCGAATCTTCCTAGATACTGGTCATTTATTGAGCAATATCGAGTTAGCTTGCGCCGTCAACGATTACCGACCTCACCTGATTGGAGGATTCGCAGACGAAGCTATCAATCAATTACTGTACATCGACTCAGAGCAAGAAGGAGCGATCTGTTTAATAGGTTTAGCCGACTTGCTAGACATCGACCAAAATTTGCCAAAGTTTAAAACAGCTTTGCCCGGAAAAACGACGACAGATTACCCGAAGATTTCCGAAGGTCAACTTTTAGAATACCTCCACAAAGCGACACAGTTAGAATCAGATACCACTGGAGCAGATAGCTGGAAACTTGATGAAAGTGAAGGAGATTTAGAGGACAAATATAACTTTCCATTTTGCACTAAAGTTTCGACTGTCACGCCTTCGATTCCTTGGGGAGTGAATCTGGAAGATTTAGAAAATACGATGCTCAAGAGGCGTTCTACCCGTGCTTATACAGGTGCTTCTTTGAGCTTGGGGGAACTGCTAGCGATGCTCGACTTTACTTATCAGTCGCAGCACTATATCGACCAAGGATTAGACGGTTATCCAGACTATTTCGATCTGAGTTCGATCGAGACTTTTATTGCGGTTTCGGGAGTGAATGGGTTAGAAGAAGGTTGTTATTATTACGCTCCGAAAGCTCAAGAATTGCGGCAAATTCGGTTCAAAAATTTCCGCAGGGAGCTGCACTATTTGTGTTTGGGGCAAGATTTGGGCAGAGATGCGGGGGCGCTGCTGTTTCACACGGCGGATTTGAATAGGGCTGTAGCTAAATATGGCGATCGCGCTTACCGATATTTGCACATGGATGCGGGTCATTTGGGCCAGAGGTTGAATTTAGCAGCGATTCAACTGCGTTTGGGTGTCAGCGGTATTGCGGGCTTTTTTGACGATCGCGTGAATGATGTCCTCGGTATTCCTGCGAGTGAGGCTGTGCTTTATATTACAACACTGGGCAGACCGCGATCGTGAGGATCAGTTAGTAGTTATTTGTTAGTTGTTAGTAGTATTGCTTAACTAAGCCCGGGCGCATCTAAATTTTACAGTCAAGTTTGATGAAATTCTTGTGGGGTGGGCCTAAAAGCCCGCCCGAAAAATACAACTTAGATTCGGGAAATCTTACCTACTTAATTTACTGTTTTACCATTTAGGATTAAGACCAAAAATTGTTTGATGTACTATTTACACTGGTAAGGTGCGCACTGCGCACCCTACAGAAGCTATTCATTACTCCAATCCTCGGACTTTTAGGTAGAAGTCGCTCTTAAACTGTCAATTATCAACTGTTGAACATCCCTATTTTCCAATACAAAACCTGCTAAATATTCTATCCAGCACTGATTCCGTCACTTCTTCGCCCGTAACTTCCCCCAATGCTTGAATTGCGCCGCGCAAATCTATTGTCCAAAAATCTAAAGGCAATTTGTTACTAATAGTTTCTGTGCATTGTTCTAGAGAAATTTTGCCTCTGGTTAAGGCTGCTGCTTGCCGCTGATTGATTGCTAAGTCTGAGTCTGCTGCTTGCAAATTTCCGCCGCTGACGGCATCTAAAATTGCTGTTTCTAAGTCTTCTATGCCTCGCTCTAGGGCTGCGGCTGCGGTGACTATTGGGTGATTTTCAGAGGTAAAAGGTAATTCGGGGATTGTTTTTACTAGGTCGATTTTGTTGATAATTATAATTAGCTGGCGGTGTTTTACTTGTTCGTAAATTTCCCAGTCGCCTGCTGTCCAACCAGATTCTGCGTCAATTGTCAACAAGACTAAATCGGCTTGTTTGGCTGCGGCGCGCGATCGCTCTACGCCGATTTTTTCTACCTTGTCTTCCGTTTCCCGAATGCCGGCTGTATCGAGTACCTGCACCGGAATGCCGCCCACAACTAGCTGCGACTCTACCACATCCCGCGTCGTTCCGGGCAAATCTGTGACGATCGCCCGATCGCTCTTACTCCACGCATTCAACAAACTCGACTTTCCCACATTCGGGCGTCCGACAATTGCCACTTTCAAACCGCTTCTCAACAATTCACCGCGATCGGCCGTTGCTAAGATTGTTGACAATTCGTCTAAAATATGGTTTATTTCCAAACAAATTTTAGCTTCATCTAAAGGCGGCAAATCTTCCTCAAAATCAATTCTCGCCTCAATTTCTGCCAACACATCCAAACAAATTGCTCTTAATTTGCGAATCGGCTGGGCTAATTTTCCCTGCAAACCGGCCAAAGCACTTTGCGCGGCTGCGGGGGATTGAGCTCCCACCAAATCTGCAATGCTTTCAGCTTGAGTTAAATCGAGTCTCCCGTTCAAAAAAGCCCTGAGCGAAAACTCTCCCGGCTGCGCCAATCTCGCCCCATTTTCCAAACATAACTGCAACACTTGCTGCACCGCCATAATGCCGCCGTGACAGTGAAATTCCACCACATCTTCGCGGGTGAAAGAACGGGGCGCTTTCATGATTAACAGCAAAGCTTCATCGACTAATTCTTGAGTTTTGGGGCGGCGGATGTGGCCGTAAATAATGCGGTGAGATTCCCAAATTTGCCCTCCTGGAGCGCGAAACAGGGTTTCGGCAATTTTTAAGGCTGCGGCACCGGAAACTCGCACAATGCCGACGCTGCCTTGTTGGGGAACGATCGCAGTGGCGATCGCTGCGATCGTTCCTCCTTTTGTTAGTGATTCAGACATTTTTATGATTCACACATTCAAAAGTTATACGGATTTGATGGACAAAATAAACAATTTCAGCGAGTTTTTGCCAATATATTAAAAGATAGCGGTGGGCGCCGGAGCTGCGATCGCCAATCCGTTAGCGTTAGCTTTCGCGATCGGTACGGAAAGCTTGCAGCTATTCGATCGCCCCTTTGACCCATTCACGACGCGATCGAACTTAAAAAATTAGTCTGCCAAATCTTTTGGCTATCATGATTGTATGCGATAATCGAACATTAACAGGGTAGAGGGCAGAGCATGATTGGTCAACTTCTCGACAGACGTTACCGCATCATTAAAGTCACAGACTCAAGTGAAGTGGGAAAAACTTATATAGCAGCAGATACTCACCGTCCTGGCTATCCCCAATGCACGGTTAGAGAAATGCGGCTCCTCGGCACCAGTTCGCAAACTCCAGAATTAGTCAAAATTATATTTCAAAGAAATGCAGAAATAATAGAAAAATTGGGTAAACACGACAAAATCCCCGAATTATTGGCGTATTTTGAGGAAAACCAAAGTTTATACTTAATAGAAGAATTTATTGCCGGTCAACCTTTAAGCCAAGAACTCATACCGGGCGAACCTTGGGTTCAAGACCAAGTAATTGCTTTGCTATCATCCATATTAGAAGTTTTGGTGTTTATACACTCCAACGGTTTCATTCACCGCAGAATTCAACCAGACAGAGTGATCCGGCGCGAGTCAGACGGCTTATTTGTGTTGATTGACTTTAGCTTAGACAAAGAAATTAACCCGGAACTGGCTAATTGTGATTTGTTGGCGCAAACCTCCCCGAACTCTGTTAAATCGCCTTTGGGAAAAAAACCGGAGTTGGCGGCACAGGAATTATACGTGCCGATCGAGCAATCCATCGGCAACCCCCGCTACAATAGCGACATTTACGCTCTAGGTACGATCGCCCAGCTTGCGGTAACGGGACTATCGCCCGAGAAACTGAGTGCGTTACAAAACAAAGGCGACATTTCCTGGCGCGATCGGGCGACTTGTTCGGCAGGCCTAGCAGATATTATCGATGGAATGGTGCGCTCCGACTGCGAGGAACGCTATCAGGAAGCCGCCGAAGTTTTGGCAGACCTCCAAAAAATCGCTGTAAAATGGGAGGCTGGGCGATCGCCAGCCACCATCATAACCGACACGATAAGTCAATTGCAGCCGAAACAGCGCCCAACCAGACTGTTGCTGTTCGCTGCGATAGCCGCAGCTTCGATCTTGACAGCACTGATAATTTATTTTTGGCACAGTCAAAGTCCGGCGAGAGCAAAAGAATTGTTCGCCCGCGGTGTTGTGAAGGCGCAGCAAGGTGACAAAACAGGCGCGATCGCCGATTATACCCAAGCGATCGCCCTGAATGCCAGCGATGCCGAAACTTTCTACAAGCGGGCTAACGCTCGCTACGACATGGGAGCCACCGAGCAAGCAATTGCCGATTACACCCAAGCACTTAAAGTCAATCCCAGCCACGCCAAAGCCATCTACAATCGAGCTCTGGCCCGCCGCGACACCGGCGACAAGCGGGGGGCTGTGGAAGATTTTACCCAAGTATTGCGGCTCAATCCTAACAACGGTGACATATATTATCAGCGGGGTTTAGCCTATTACGATTTGGCCGACTACCGCGCGGCAATTGAAGACTACACTCAAGCAATTCGGCTCAATCCCAACGATGCTACAGCATACAGCAATCGGGGTTTAGCTCGATCGGCCAACGGCGACAAAACTGGAGCAATGGCAGATTTTACCCAAGCGATTCAAATTAGCCCCAAGGAAGCTGGAGTTTACTACAGTCGCGGTCGATCGCGCTTCAATCTAGCAGATTATCAAGGAGCTATGGAAGATTACAGTAGGGCGATCGAATTGGAACCGAACCAAGCTGATGCTTATACCAATCGGTGCAGCGCTTACTTAAATTTAGCAACCTACGACAAAGCCATTGAAGATTGCAGCCGAGCAATTCGCCTCGATCCCAAAGATGAAGCAGCTTACAACAACCGCTGCATTGCTCATCTGAATTTAAAGCAATTTCAAAAAGCCAGCGAAGATTGCAGTTTGACGATCGGACTAAACAGCAACAATCCCAAAGCATACAGCAATCGAGGATTAGCTCGATCGGCTTCAGGAGACAAGCAGGGGGCTGTCGAAGATTTCACTCAAGCAATTAAGCTCAATCCCAGCGATGCAGTAGCTTACAGCAATCGCGGTACTATTTACTCAGAACTAAAAAATTACCCTTTAGCGGTTGAGGATTTCGCTCAGTCGCTACGGCTCAACCCCAACAATGCTAGCGCTTTTTACAGCCGAGGTCTCGTCCGCCGCCAACTTAAAGATCGGGCTGGGGCGATCGAGGATTTTCAGAAAGCTGCAACACTGTTTCTAGAACAAGGAAGAGCCGATGGTTTTCAAAACGCACAAGCACAGATCAAAGATTCTAAATAAACTATTAGTCATTAGTCATTAGTCAGTAGTCATTAGTCAGTAGTCATTAGTCAGTAGTCATTATTAGTGATTAGGGCTGATTCATTCTCTCAAAGCCCCAGTCCGACAGTCCGACAGTCCTAAGCGAGGTTGAAACCCCTGTCTCAAAGCTAAAATCCTCTTGCAGGGGACTATAAATGACTCTTTCAGTCGTCTTCAGACGACTTGTGCTATGAGACAGGGACTTTAGTCCCTGGCGGACTGTCGGGAGAATGAAACAGCCCTGATTAGTGATTAGTAGTAATTGCCAACTATCAACTATCAACTATCAACTATCAACTATCAACTATCAACTATCAACTATCAACTATCAACTATCAACTATCAACTATCAACTGCCAACTGCCAACTGCCAACTATCAACTATCAACTATCAACTATCAACTGCCAACTGCCAACTGCCAACTGCCAACTGCCATTAGCAAAAATGAAAAATCAAGAAGGAAAAAGGAAACAGCCAAAATCACAAATCACAAATTACCCATTACCAACTCCCCCTTCCCAGTTACCAATTCGCAATAACCAATTACCCATTACCCATTACCACTTCTCAAATTCCAATATGAACATGGTTGGTCAACTTTTAGACAGGCGTTATCGCGTAGTGCAAATCCTCAGCTCGGGAGCCTTCGGACAAACTTATTTAGCAGTCGATACTCGCCGCCCCGGCCACCCTCAATGTGTAGTCAAACAACTGCGCCCTCCCAGCAACACTTCCACAGTTCTCAAAACAGCTTACAGATTATTTAAACAAGAAGCAGAAATATTAGAAAAACTGGGAAAACACGATCAAATTCCATTTTTACTCGCTTATTTTGAAGAAAGCAATCAATTCTACCTCGTCGAAGAATTTGTCCCAGGCCACGCCCTCAATCGGGAAATTGTGGCCGGTCAACCTTGGCGCGAAGAAAGAGTGCTGGATCTGTTGGAAGAAGTGTTAAAAGTTCTCGCCTTCGTACACTCTCAGGGAGTGATTCACCGCGATGTTAATCCCTCCAACTTAATCCGCCGCAAACCAGACGGCAAATTAGTTTTAATTGACTTCGGCTCGGTTAAAGAAGTTACCAATCACGTCAGCGAGTACGATACAGAATTTCCGCGCACCATTGCGACGGGAACTCCGGCTTATATGCCGATCGAACAATTTCAAGGCAACCCGCAATTTAGCAGCGATCTATATGCAGTGGGGATGATGGCCATCCAAGCTATCACTGGTTTGCCCGGTACGGATTTGCCAAAATTGCAAGATCCGAGTCCTTCTCACACCGGGGAAATTGTTTGGCGAAACCGAGCTCAATGTTCTCCAACACTGGCAAATATAATTGACAAAATGGTCTGCCACCAATTTAGCAAACGCTATCCATCGGCTGAGGAAGTTTTGGCCGCTCTCAGCAAGCTGAGACACCGCCAAGATCATGGAAATACGGCTCAAAATAAAAATATTTCTCCGGCGAGCTTACTGTCTTCTGATACTTTTTCTTCACGTTTGGGAAATCGGTTTTGGTGGCTGATATTCGCTGGATGCGGGGCAATTGCTATGGTATTTCTGTTTAATTATTGCAGCCGCCCGAATCCGATCAAAGCCAAGGAATATTACGAAAAGGGAGTAGCAAAGTCTCGCGATCGAGATGCGGCAGCAGCTTTGCAGGCTTTCGATAAATCAATTCAATTAAATCCTAACAATGGTGAGAGTTTTTATCAGCGGGGTAATGCTAATTATGATTTAAAAAAATATCAAGAAGCAATGGCCGATTATTCTCAGGCGATCGATCTCAATCCTCAATATTTTAAGGCTTATTTTAACCGGGGGCTGGCCCGTCGCGATTTCAACGACAAGCGCGGAGCAATTGAGGATTTCACTCAGGTTTTGAAGCTCCAGCCCAACGATGTTAATGCCTATTATGAAAGAGGAGTTACTTATTTAGAAATGCAAGATTACAAGACGGCAATTGGGGACTTTAATGAAGTAATTCGATTGCAGCCGGACATGGTTAAAGCTTATCATTCGCGGGGGGTTGCTCGCGCTGGAAGTAGCGATTTGCAGGGGGCGATTGGAGATTATACTGAGGCAATTAAGTTCGATGCTCAGAATGTGGATGCTTTCTACAGTCGGGGGAGAGCTCGCTTTCACCTAGGAGATTATCAGGGAGCATTGGCGGATTATACTCAGGTAATTGCGATCGATCCCAAGAGTGGAGATGCTTACGCGAATCGTTGCAGCACGCAGTTGAATTTAGGAGCTCATCAAGCCGCAATTGACGATTGCACTCAGGCAATTGCCCTCAGCGATGAAGATGGGGTTCCCTATAACAATCGCTGTATTGCTTATTTAAATTTGAAGGATTACCCGAAAGCAATTGCCGATTGCACTCAAGCGACAACACTAAATCCCAAGGATTATAATGCTTTCAGCAATCGCGGTTTAGCTCGCAACGCAGGGGGGGATACACAGGGGGCGATCGCCGATTTTACCGCCGCAATCGGGCTCAATCCCAACGATGCGGAAGCTTACGCCAATCGAGCCAAGGTTTACCAGCAGTTAAATAATTCCAATAGTGCGATCGCCGATTACGTACAAGCCCTTCGCATCAATCCGAATTATGCTGGTGCGTACTACGGTAGAGGCATGGTTAGGCGCTCCTTAGGAGACAAAGCAGGAGCAATTAGCGACTTAGAAAAAGCGGGAAAAATCTTTCTCGATCAAGGACTTACCGGCGGTTACAAAGACGCACAATTTGAGATTGACAAACTCAAATAATTATTCGTAGGGTGCGCACTGCGCACCTTACAAAATTACTATTCGTAGGGTGCGCACTGCGCACCTTACAAAATTACTATTCGTAGGGTGCGCACTGCGCACCTTACAAAATTACCATTAAGAGTCTTGAATTCGCTCAACCAAATCATAAAAAGGCTGCCAATTATCCTCAAGGGCGATCGGTTCCCAAACAGCCTCAATCGTCGGCCTCAACAGAGATTGTTCGGGATTGTGCTGGCGCAACCTCTGGGCCATCTTATCCATATCATCCACCGACAAACTTTGCAAAACGTGACAATAAAACTCGCGCCAAGGTGCTAACAACTCCGCAGGTTCCGCCTCGCTAAAAATTTGATTGACATCATCTCGCCAAGTGCGATTAAACTGTCTTCGCAATTGAAAAAAGAAATCATGATAATCAACTTGAGACTCCGCCAGCATCTTAATTGTCAGCTTCAAAAGCTCATCACCATCAGCCTCAGGCAAATCCTCAAATCCCAATCTCTTCAGCATCAACTGTCGGTAAGCAGTATTATAATACTCACCAAACTTAGCCAAAGCAGCATCCATATCAGCTTGAGGAATAGCCGCTGCTAGCGGTTGCTGAAGCTTCTCCAAATTCCCGTGACAAATAAACGGTTGATTGCCGTAAGCATAAAGACCATAATAGTCAAAATAAGCCGCTGTGAATTTCGGATTATAAGTTGGAATAAAAGCAAAAGGCCCGTAATCAAAACTTTCACCAGTAATCGACATATTATCAGTATTCAGCACCGCGTGGCAAAAACCTGCCGCCATCCACTGAGCCACCAATTCAGCTACACGCTTGACTAAATCTGCATAAAACAGCGCATATTTTTCTTCCGGTGAAACACCTGAACTGCTAGCTTCCAGATGAATTTCAGGATAGTAATATTCAATGACAAAATCTAAAAGTTTTTTAATTAAGTCCGGGCGGCGGATATAATTTAGCCTTTCAAAAGTGCCAAAGCGGATGTGAGAATGGCTAAAACGCACCATTACAGACGATCGCGTCGGAGAAGGTTCATCGCCCCGCCACAAACCCTCGCCCGTTTCCACTAAACTAAAACAGCGGGAAGTATTCACCCCCAATCGGTGCAAAGCTTCGGCGGCCAAAACTTCGCGGACTCCACCTTTGAGAGTGAGTCTACCATCAGCGCTGCGCGAGTAGGGAGTGCGGCCGGAACCTTTAGTGCCGAAGTCGTAAAGTCTGCCATCAGTACCGCGAACTTGGCCGTACAAAAAGCCTCTACCGTCGCCTAAATTCGGGTTGTATTCGTTGAATTGATAGCCGTGGTAGCGGAGTGCGAGAAAGGGACGCACGCAGTGAAATTTACCGAAGGCTTGAATGAAATCTTCGTCGGTTACTTGGGCGGGATCTAAGCCCAATGTCGGCAATAATCGATCGTTGCGGAAGCGGAGGATGTGCTGCGGAAAATCGGCCGCCGGGACTTCATCGAAGTAGTCGCCGCCGAGGGATTCGAGGGCGGGTTCGTAGTTGAGGGAAAGCAAGGGGTTTGACATTTGTCTATTTTATGTTGAAATTGGCGATCGATCTAAATATTTTAAATGGTTTTGGTTATATATATGCGTAAGGTGCGCATTGCGCACCCTACAGTTTATCATTTCCAGGCTCTGCCTCCTATTTACACTGCAACCAAAGTAGGCTCTAAAGTTGCCACTAATTTCAGATTGTACTCATCCTCAAAACACGGCTTTTTATAATCTAAACTCCACAGTTCCAAAGCACAATCGTCACCGGGATTGAGCGGTTGCAGCCGCAAGTGAAACTCTCTAACTTCCGGGCGGTGTTCGCATTTTAAATCAGCAATCGCGCCAATCTGCCGCCTGTCCAAAGCCACAGCCAGCCGCAGAAATGGATGCAATTTACTAACAATTTCCCGGTATTTTTTCGGAAGAATTAGAAAATTGTCGTGTTTCTTTTTCGGAGGATTCTTCCGGTGATAGCGAGCTAAATTAGCAATTACTTCAATCTCAGTTTCAGTGTATCCCAATAACTCACCATTGCGAATTAAATAGTAAGAATGCTTGTGGTGCGCCGAATGGCTGACGTACAAACCGCTGTTGTGCAGAATCGATGCCGCCCACAACAACTCGCGTTCTTCGCTGCCCCAATTGTGCAGAATTCCTTGGGTTTGGTCGAACAAATTTAGCGCAAATTCTGCGGTTCTTTCGCTTTGTTCTAAGTTTACTTGATATTTTTCTGCCATGTGCAGAACGCTGCGCTGGCGGATTGAACCTTGATAGCGCAAGCGGTTTTCAATCAAACCCCGACTTAGCATCCAGTCAACAATGACGCCTTCTCTTAAAGATCGATCGCACACCGTGAGGGATTCCATTCCTAATAGTGCCATCGCTTCCTGCAAAATCAACGCCCCGGGGAGAATAATTTCCGCCCGCTTGTCCGACATTCCCGGGATAGCCAATCTTTCGGCATAGGAAAGTTTGCGAAAACGATTGACTAAATCGCGCAAATCTTTTAAACTTAGCTGATATCCAGCCAGCGGACTGGGAACTGTTCCCAACTTTTCGCGAGCGTTGATTGCAGCCAGTGTTTCGATGGTTCCCGCAGTGCCGATCAAGCGCAGGTGTTCGCCTATCTTGAATTGCGATCGCAATTCGTCGATCGGTCTTTCCAGCGCAATCCGAATATAAGCTTGCAAATAGGCAAACTCCTCCCGGCTAATCGGGTCAGTTTTGACAAATTCTCCTGTTAAGCGCACAGCACCAATTTTGGTACTGGTGAGACAGCGCGGTTCAGAACTATCTCCTAAAATTAACTCAGTAGAACCGCCGCCAATATCAATAATCACCTGGGATTGATTGTTGAATTCCATTCCCGAAAGTACGCCGAGATAAATCCTCCGCGCTTCTTCTTGTCCGGAAATTAAGCTAACATTCAGGTCTAATTCGTCAGCAACTTGTTTGAGAAAATCCCGCCCGTTAGGCGCTTCTCGAACCGCACTGGTAGCTACAGCGATAACTTGTTCTGCATTGAAAGTTTTAGCAATATCTTGAAAACGGCGCAAAGTGGCGATCGCCCTTTGCATAACCTCAGACTTCAAACACCCTGTCTTAGCCTCGCAATCGCCCAACCTAACCGTATCTTTTTCTCTAGCAATAATCGCAAACGCAGGCAATTTCGGATCGATCCGCGCCACCACCATGTGAAACGAGTTAGTACCCATATCAATAGCAGCAATAATGCGATTTGACTCCGCAGCAGCAAGTGAATTAACCATTGGAGTGTATCGGGGTTGACAGATATTTATGATTATTTCACGAATCCAGTGAGGCATCCTATTAAATTAGCAAAAATCGGGAATTAGTTACTGGACAAGACTTTTACCTGTTTTCAATTCCGGCCCAAGTGCGATCGATCGCAGAAATAGTAGGTGATTTTGCCTAAAATTTGATATAATTTGATGCTAAAAATCTAAAATCTAAAATTGAAATGCTTACCGAGCCCGATCGCCCAACCGAATCCACATTGCTAACCGTCGTCAGGCTTTTGAGATGGGACAAACCAGCAGGGCGACTAATTTTAATGCTTCCAGCCCTGTGGGCCGTGTTTTTAGCAGCAGACGGGAAGCCTCCCGCAGCATTGGTGGGCGTGATAGTGTTGGGCACCCTAGCCACGAGTGCGGCGGGATGCGTCATCAACGACTTGTGGGATCGGGATATCGATCCGGAAGTAGAAAGAACGCGATCGCGCCCCCTAGCATCCCGCGCCCTGAAAGTACAAACTGGAATAGGAGTTGCCTTAATTTCCTTTGCTTGCGCCGCAATTCTCGCTTTTTATCTCAATCCTTTAAGTTTCTGGCTGTGTGTCGCCGCCGTACCAGTAATTATCTGCTATCCCCTAGCAAAAAGATTCTTTCCAGTGCCGCAATTAGTGTTATCAATAGCCTGGGGCTTTGCAGTTTTAATTAGTTGGAGCGCCGCCGTTAACGAATTAGAATTAGCAACTTGGTTGCTGTGGGGTGCGGTAGTGTTGTGGACGATGGGATTTGATACAGTTTATGCGATGAGCGACAGAGAAGATGACTTGCGTTTGGGCGTGAATTCCAGCGCCATCTTTTTCGGGGATAACGTAACTAATGCTGTGGGTTTTTTCTTTGTTGGTACTGTTGGTTTGTTAGCAGCAATGGGAATTAATCTGCACTTGCACATAGGTTTTTGGATTGCAATTTGTGCGGCGGCAATTTTGTGGTTTTTGCAGTACAGTCAACTGCGGAAAGCGGATATTCCCAAGCCTGTTTACGGTCAAATCTTTCGCCAAAATGTTTGGGTGGGATTTGTGATATTGGCGGGGATGATTGTTGGGGAGATTTTTTAGTTTAGAATTTACGTAATGCGATCGAAGAAACCGGGTTTTTTACCGACTCTGCGGGCTATAACGAACTATTTTCGTAAAAACCCGGTTTCTGGGCCCCATGCTAAGTCCGAACAGTGCCATCTGCTACGGGCGATCGCACCTTCTATGTAAAGTTATATTACACAAACAGAAACTTCGCATAAAAACTCCGACGCACCTCTGATAGATAAGTAGCGGCGGAAGTTCAGCGAGTTTAACCCACCCTCTATGTAAAGTTATATTACACAAACAGAAACTTCGCATAAAAACTCCGACGCACCTCTGATAGATAAGTAGCGGCGGAAGTTCAGCGAGTTTGACCCACCCTCTGTGTAAAGTTATATTACACAAACAGAAACTTCGCATAAAAACTCCGACGCACCTCTGATAGATAAATGTCAGCCCAAATTATTGGATTAATCAAGGTGCACCATGTCTAATATATCGATCGGCAATCTGAACGACAACTATATCTCGATCGACTTTGCGGGTAAAACAGACCCCATCGATACCTATCGTTTTAATCGGCTGAATCCGGGTAGCTTTCGAGTTACGGCGGTCGGATTTAGTTCCATTGTTGGGATGCAGCTTCTCGACACTCAGGGAAAAGTCGTCAAAGATATCGAAACCAACGGCACAAATTCCGGCACTTTTAGCATCGATAATTTGGGCGCAACAAATTATGCACTAAAAATCTCTGCACCTTCGCGCGATACAAATTATCAAGTTACTTTAACCCCAGACGGAAAAGTCGATCCGCTGACAGGCTTAGGCGTTACCTCCGGTTTCTTCACTCCCGATTCAACTGGTCAAGTTGGTTTTGACTGGCTACATGACGGCGGCAATTATAAAGGTGAAGTTGCCATTTTTAGCGTACAAGGTATGGAGAACTTCGATCCTAATTCTGAGGAATTTATCAAAGAATCAGCAAGACGAGCTCTGACAAATTCTACCTTTGGTCACGTCGTAATTTCTGACTCCATAGAAGGTGCAAATCCGCTATTTAACGGCGGTTTAGGAGAGGAAAACTATAACGAGGGACAGTACAGTGGCGCGAAAAAATTTGGGATGAAACCGGGAGATGCTTTTGCGGTGATGTTAGTACCAAATGGTACTGTGCGAGATATCTTTAACAATCCGGGTGCGGACGGTGACAAACGTCCGTTATTATCTTTATCTAGCCTGAATCCAGATGATGCTTTTTTGTTTGGTCAAATAGCAGATGTGACTGGCACCGGCAAGGCATTTGCGATGGAAGATCAGCGAGTCGATCGGGGTTCTGATAAAGATTACAACGATTTAGTTTTCAAGTTGACTGGTGCGACTGGTAAGGCTGTGTCGATCGACAAAGTGATCGATAAGAGCAAAGATTGGACTAAACTCGATGGCGGCAAGAAATTGATCGAGTATGTCACTCCAACACCGCCTGTAGCGACAACGCCACCAGTTGTTGTACCGCCGACAACTCCGCCAGTTGTTGTACCGCCGACAACTCCGCCTGTAGCGACAACGCCACCAGTTGTTGTACCGCCGACAACACCTCCAGTTGTTGTACCGCCGACAATGCCGCCAGTTGCGACAACACCGCCTGCTGTTGTACCGCCAGTTGCGACAACACCGCCTGCTGTTGTACCGCCGACAACGCCACCAGTTGAGACAACACCGCCTGCTGTTGTACCGCCGACAACACCGCCAGTTGCGACAACACCGCCAGTTGCGACAACACCGCCTGCTGTTGTACCGCCGACAACACCGCCAGTTGTGACAACGCCACCAGTTGCGACAACACCGCCTGCTGTTGTACCGCCGACAACACCGCCAGTTGCGACAACACCGCCTGCTGTTGTACCGCCAGTTGCGACAACGCCACCTGCTGTTGTACCGCCAGTTGAGACAACACCGCCAGTTGCGACAACACCGCCTGCTGTTGTACCGCCAGTTGCGATCGCACCGCCTGTAAGAGTAAAACCTCCGATCGCCCCCCCAACTCCTTCACAACCACCTAAGATCGACCCAAAACTGCCTGTAATTGAACAACCGATCGACACTGAAGCGCCTATCCCTATCAGTGTGGCGCCAACGGTCGATCGCACTTTTGTAGGCATCATCGATACTGGGTTTGCTGCGAAGAATCCCGATTTGGATTATTCTAAAGTGACCTTGGGGCGCGATCGCATCGACAAAGACAGCAACCCGTTGTTAAATGCTGGAGAAGGGAACGAACACGGCACGTTTAGCTGGGGTTTAGTAAGTGCAATTCAAGGGAATGATATCGGGATTGATGGCTATAACGATGGGGCGAATGTTTACCTAAGTCGGGCAATTGGTTCGGGGGAATGGGATTTAGCTTTAACTGATTTTGTAAGTGAAGCGAAGGGACAAAAGAAGAAGAATGCGATCGCCCTTCTTCCCCTCGATTTAACTCAAAAGAATGCTGATGGAACCATTACCACTCGTTACGAGTTTACCAACCGAGAACGTGCAGCTTTGGAAAATGCACGTCAAAATGGGGTGCTGTTAGTTGTAGCGGCTGGTAATGACGGCGGTGTGATGTCGGTTTTGGGTCAATCTTCTCAGGAGTTTGACAATATTATCACGGTTGGTTCGTCGGATGGTTTTGGGCGATCGGATTATTCGAGTTACGGCTACGGTTTGGATATTTTAGTGCCCGGTGGTTCGATCGACAATCCTACATTATCGACGGTTGGTGATGATGTCGGTCAAATGTCGGGAACTTCGGCATCCGCAGCTAAGGCGGCTGGGATGGCGTCTAAGGTTTGGGATAGCAATCCTGCTTTGAGTGTGACTCAGGTTATCGATATTTTGACTGGAAGTGCGATCGATTTAAAGGCGCCCGGATGGGATCAGGAAACGGGTTTTGGGGTGGTGAATTTCAATAAAGCTGTGGAAGTGGCGAAGGAAACAAAGCCGCAAAGTTACACGCCTAGTCCTTTCTTGAGTCCGACTACTTGGGGTTTGGAAGGAAAAGTTACGCCTTGGGAAAGGGCGACTTATGACATCAAGATCGGAAATTTCACATCGATTATTTGGTCAAGCAATGGTGTGAATCTTCGTACTGGCACTAATTTGAGCGATCGCAGCGATGTGAATGTGGGATACAAAGGTCAAACTTTCACTTTCGATGCTTGGACTTACGGGGAAGCTGTCCCGGATCTCACCACACAAAAGCCAGATGCTTTGTGGTTTCGGACAAATTACAACGGCAAATCTTACTGGGTACCGAGTGCATACACGAATGGCTACCCGCCTGGAGATCCACCCTTGCTACCTCCAGCCACTCCGAATCCCGTACAGCCAAATCCGAATCCCGTACAACCAAATCCGAATCCCGTACAACCAAATCCGAATCCCGTACAGCCAAATCCTAATCCCGTACAACCGAATCCGAATCCTGTACAACCGCCTACTTCAATTAACCTCAACGGATACAATGTTGGTGGCAATTTCTATCCAGTTTTCCAGAATTCTCAAAGTACGCTGGGCAATCCGATTTCAGGTGTCATCAACTATAATGGTGCCAGCTATCAGCTATTTGATAAAGGGTCAATTATTAGCAGTAAAAATGGAACTTTCCCGCTTTATGGTGCTATCCGTCAGGAATTCTTGAAAACAGGTGGATTGGATGGCTGGTTGGGTGCTCCGAAGAGTGCGGAAAAGGGGTTGGGGAATGGGAATATCATCCAATACTTTGATAAGGGCTACATCTACTGGAATGGTGGTAAGGCGACGGCTTATGAAACTTCAACTGTTACTCCTAAGATAACACCCCCACCTTCTACGCCTAAACCTATCAATGGTTTACCAACTAGCCCACAACAAGCAGAGCCTTTCTTTAAGATTGAGTACGCAGGAAAGTATAATTCAGGCCCTTATAAACCTTCTGGTTGGGCTAACTGTGGCCCTGCAAGTTTGGCTATGGTATTGGCAACACTGGGACTAGAACCAAGTGGAATTAGCACTGAAACAAGTATCGATAGGGCACGCTACCTGATGCTCAAGGACGATCCTAATTTTCCTAAAACACAGCGTGAAGGTGTTACGGTGGTTGATGCTGACTGGAAAATAACTACCTGGCCAGAACTTCAAAAAGGTATATTCAATTCAGGTGCAACACCTGAAGATGTCGAAACGTGGGAGGGTCTGGATCAAAAAATTGCTCAAGGCAAACCAGTTATTACAAATGGATGGTATGGCCCAAATTGGCGTCAACAGTTTCCTTCTTATGGACTAACTGCTGGTACAGTAGATCCAGCCGGTGTTTGGCATATTAATGCAATTCTCGGAAAAACATCAGATGGTAAGTACATTGTTGCTGACCCTCAGTACGATGGAGGGCCTGTCGCAATGACCAAGCAGCAGCTTGCTGTCTACTTCATAAAAGATGGCGGAAATCCTGTGGGTCTTGCGTTTGCAAAGAGCTAGGAAAAAACATCATTCATCAAACGAATGATCGCCCTTTCTCACCCTGATTCAGAAGGGCGATCGCCCATAATTCATCAAACGAGCGAGATCCCTTCTGACATCCGCGTTAATCTGCGTCCATCTGCGGTAAAAAAAGAGCGATCGCCCTTTCTAATAATTCAGAAAGGCGATCGCCCTTATTTTGCATTCAACTAACAAAAAATTGTCAGTTCAGCCAATAATTGCTAAAATGACCGCAAAATACTATTCTGATTAGCCAATGAGCAACATCTCTATCAGCTTGCCAGATGAATTACTCACATACGTCAATCAAAAAGCGCCAAACCCCAGTGCTTTGATAGAAGCTCTCTTAAAACAATGGCGAAAAGAACAAGAAAACCAAGCTTTAGCAGAAGCTTGCAAGCTAATTGACGAACTAGATTTAGGATGGGATGAGGAATGGCAAGCTCAAGCGATTACCGACTGGGAAGTATCTGGATAGCTAGATTCGATCCGTCAGTAGGAACAGAAATACGCAAAACGCGGCCTGCGTTAGTCATTTCTGGTACGCTGTTCAACGAGCGGCGCAGCAAAGTGACTGTTTTGCCATTTACCTCAGCTCGTCCTCACGATCCTCGGATTTCTGCTGCTGTGATATTTGTACCTGCATCCCCACAAAATGGTTTAAACGCAGACAGTTTGCTAGTCTGTGTTGACCCAATGACTTTCGACAAAACTAGATTAGTACAACAAGTCGGTCAACTCGAATCAGAACTGCTTTCCCAAGCTCAAGAGATTTTGCAGCGCTATCTGGAATTATAGCGATCGCCCGACGCTAACTCTCACCAAAAATAAAAGCGAGATCCATTTTGGATAGTTCCAAAATGGATCTCGCCTCTACTTGTAGGATGGAATAACCGCTTCCATCTCCCAATTTCCATGACCACCCCCATCCAGCAAGAAGCCCGCCAAATTCTCGATAATCTCGCCTTTACCCCCTTCGATAGATGCAATCCCCTCAGCCGCGACTTCGACACCATTCCTGCTAAAGTTGGTTTGTACGCCTTTCGACATCGCACCGAAGGATTGCTCTACATCGGCAAAGCCAAGAACCTCCGCGATCGACTGCGAGGCGGTCACAAAGCCTTTCTCTGGGGCTGGCTCGATCGCTACGATCCAGATGATGTGAGGATCGCCTTCGTTACCCTCAACCAATGGCAAAAACCAGGGTTATTATATGAATTAGAAACCCTCATCCTGCAAGCTACAAATCCTCCCTATAACGTTAAAATTCCCATAGAACAATGACTCAGACCCTCAACATCCAACACTTGCCACCAGAAGCTATTCATTCGCTGATGACCCATTTGCCTGACTATGTGAAAGTCGCTCTGATGGCAAAAGCTACGCAACTAGAATGCTCTCTCGAAGCTGCGATCGAAATGGCGATCGCAAGTTTTCTAGACTCAGAAGCTTTCAGCTTTGAAGATTGCCTATTATCACAACGTCTTCAGGAATCAGAACTGGTAGAATCTCCGCAAAGTAAATAGAATGCGCCCTTTTGGAATTATCCGCAAAGTGCGATCGCTTATCGATCTAATATAAAAAATACTTGATTAAGTAAATTACCTTTAGCGTAAAATCTATAGCGTACATCTCACACAAGTAAACATGGCAAAACTGCCTGTAGAAGTTGCCGAAACCATCTGGAACCTAAAACGGCAATTATTGGATATTATCGATGATGCTACAGCAGCAGAATATACTCTCTTTGAGCAATTCGGAGAAACCGACAGAACAATGGACTATTTAGAGCAGCTAAAAAACGTAGCACAGCAAGCCGATGAGCGATTTTCCCAGTTTTCCCTATTGCAACGACGCTTAGCTAATGCACAACCCACAGCAACTTCTGATATGCTAAGATTAGTCACAGAAGTAATTGCTTATACCCAAGCCAGACTTCCCGCATGGGAACGCAGCATTGAAGAAATTAAGATTGAGTGGAGATTATGATGAACGAACCAGGATATATACCGCCCCCAGATGTCGATCGGCGACTCCTTGCCAACTTGCGTCGAAGTCGCTTGGAAATGGAAGAATTAGGTTGGAAATTAGAAGAAGTTATTGCCAAATTAGACGAAGAACACCGCCAAATTCAACAGAAACGGTTACAAACACTTCTCAACAGTCAGTAGTTATGATATGTTGACTTAATAAAGGCGAGGACTTTTTATTTGCAATGAATTCGCGATCGCCTTTTTTGGGACAAGAAAAAGGATCTCGCTTAATTATTACCTATAATTCTGATTAACCTATCCCTGAGACATTAGACATCCAAATGTTGAAGCCTTCGCAGTTTTTTGATAATCAGTTTCTTATCAAGAGTCGTAAAACTATAACTCGTCATACTCAGCATCCTCTGGGTTATCCCAAATTTTAGCAAAAGCTGCTTCCGAGAGTTTAGTCGCACTATAAGTTAGAAAACTATCTTCACTTCGAGTTAATAGGAAGTCGAGGAAATCTTCTAATACCGTAATTTTATCGGGCGGTAAGCTACGAATTTTTTCTATCAGCTTGGTTTCGGGACTTTTAGCGATACTCATGTTCTCTAACCTTTTTATTGAAAAAACAACACACATTCTTCTAAACCTAATTCTGCCAATTCCTGTAACTCTGTATCTTCTGCATAAACTTCCGCATAAAGCATCGCCGATTCTTCCAACTGCTGGGCTTCTAGCGCTAACTGCAACCGTTGAATCGCTATTCTCACCAATTCACTAGGATCTTTAAATCCATAGTTTTGACAGAGTTCTAAAAAACTTATCTGAGATTCATCTAGTGTAAATGTTTGCTCTTTCATGTTAAAAATACTAGGAACCTTACTTTAGTTGTTTAAAAAGCTTTGTTTAGGATGCAACTATTTTTATGATAACATACCTTCGCAGCTCCTGCAAAAAAACTAGGAAATATCAATAACACCCTATTACCAGAAACTATGAGAAAAACCATCATTGGCATCATCGGCCCCGGCGATAGTGCCACATCAAAAGACTTAGAAAATGCCTATCAACTCGGACAACTCATCGCCGAAGCAGGATGGATATTGCTAACTGGCGGCAGAAATGTCGGCGTGATGGATGCCGCCAACAAAGGCGCAAAATCAGCTAACGGTTTAACAATCGGTATTCTTCCGGGGAACGACACTCGCGGCATTTCCGAAGCTGTAGATATTGCCATTGTTACCGATATGGGAAATGCCAGAAATAACATTAACATTCTGTCTTCAGATGTCATAATTGCCTGCGGTATGGGCACCGGCACTGCTTCGGAAATTGCCCTCGCCCTCAAAGCTCACAAGCAAGTTATCTTGTTAAATGACAGCGCCGAAAGTCAAGTTTTCTTTAAAAGCTTGGGCAATTTTAACATTTTTGTGGTAAACAATGCTGTAGAGGCTATGAATCAAGCTCGCGAAATCCTAGCAAATCCCAGATGAAATCCCAGATGAGACTAAGCAAATTCAACTTTTGTGCGATCGCAATTTTTCTAACTTTGGGGATATTCGGCAGTACCAAAGCAGACGGAGGAATTGCACAGTTCAATTTCAGCAACAAATCCACTCAAACTTTAGCACAAACCCTCCCTCCTCCTCCGCCTCCTGCTCCTGCCAAATTGCCTGTCACCGAACAAGAAGGCCCGCCGATTACTAGCGAATCAGTGCCGGATCAAATAGCTTTAGCAGCCCATTTGCAGACTATCAAAGCTAGAATGTTCGGTGCTTACTGGTGTCCTCACTGTCACGCGCAACAAGAACTTTTCGGCCAACCAGCATTTACCGCGATTACTTACATCGAGTGCGATCCTAGAGGTAAAGATGCTCAACCAGATTTGTGCAGAGCAGCCAAGATTCAAGCTTATCCCACTTGGGAAATTCGCGGTAAATATTACACCGGTAGGCTATCTTTGGAAAAAATTGCTATCTTATCGGGTTATAAAGGCAGCAGGAATTTTCTGCCACAAGTTCCCTCTCCTTAAATATATCTAAATTAGTTGGCGATCGCACTCACAGACTAATAAACCAGGTTTTGGAAGTGAGATTGACAGTTTTGGGCAATTTTTTAGTTAAAAAACCTGGTTTCTGGCCACCCGTGCGTCTAGGAGTATAAATGTAATGTCCTGAGGAGACACCTAAATTTATGACTTTACGGTAGCATTAGCAGCGACTCTGGCGGTAGGTTTTTGGTTTGTAGTGAGGACTTTAGTCCTCTCTTGGATGCGGACTAAAGTCCTCACTACAAACCTGCGGTAGCTTTTTGGTTTGTAGTGAGGACTTTAGTCCTCTGATTTATGCGGACTAAAGTCCTCACTACAAACCTATTTTGGGATTAGTTTTTAGTCCTAAAAATAATCTTGAACTATTTTCAAAATCCGGGAGGCGGCTAAACCGTCGCCAAAGGGATTAATTGCCATTGCCATCGCGTCGTAAGCTTTAGAATCACTCAGCAATTCTGCGGCTTTTGCTGTAATTGTATCAGAATTTGTACCGACAAGTTTAGCAGTGCCTGCCGAAACTGCTTCTGGTCTTTCTGTGGTTTCTCGCAATACTAAAACTGGCTTGCCCAAACTAGGTGCTTCTTCTTGCAATCCGCCGGAATCTGTCAGGATTAAATGACTTCTTTGCATCGCTCCTACTAACTCTGCGTAGTCCAATGGTTCTGTTAAAAAAATTCTGGGATGGTCTCCTAAAAGTGCTTTTAATGGTTCCCGAACTGTGGGATTTCGGTGTAGTGGTAAGAGCAAGGCTGTGTCGGGAAATTTATCTAAAATTTGGATGAATGCCTTGGCAATTCCTGCTAATGGTTTGCCCCAATTTTCGCGGCGGTGTACTGTTGCTAAAATGGTGCGATGTTGGCTCCAATCTAAGTTGGGAATGTTGCATTCTGGTTCGCGTTTGGCGACAGATAGCAAGGCGTCGATGACTGTGTTGCCTGTACGGTGAATTTCTCCTAAAACGCCCGATCGCCCTAAATTCTCCGCAGCCAGCTCTGTTGGGGCAAAATGCAGCCTTGTAAGCTGCGAAATCAACCGCCGGTTAGCCTCTTCGGGATAGGGATTGAACACGTCGTCAGTCCGCAAACCGGCTTCTACGTGACCTACGGGTATTTTCTGGTAAAATGCAGCCAAGGCAGCGGCAAAGGCTGTCGTTGTATCTCCTTGAACTAAGACGATTTCTGGCTGCAATTCTTTAAACAACGCTTCCAAACCCTGCAAACTCCGGGAAGTGATATCCGTCAAGCTTTGCTGGTGCTGCATGATTGCTAAATCTCGATCGGCTTTGAGGTCGAACATCTGCATCACTTGCTCGACCATTTCCCGGTGCTGACCGGTTAAAATTACTTGGGTGTCAAAGTTGGGGGAATTTTTGAATAGTTGAATTACTGGGGCTAGTTTAATCGCTTCCGGGCGAGTTCCTAGGACGATGCAAACGCGGTGTGTGGCTTCGGGCATGGTAAAGTTGGGTAGTTGAGATTTGCGAGGCTCTTAAAGGCTGAAGATTTTATAGCTGGGTTGAATCGTTGGTTAATAAGATTTATTTTTTTTTATGAACCGCAGAGGGCGCAGAGGGCGCAGAGAATGGAGAAAAGAGTGAGAGAAAGTGGTTTGCCATTGGGTGGGGGCGGTTTTTTGAGATTGTGAGTTTTAGGCAATTATTGTTGGTGAAACCCGCCCTACAAATTTCTTGACCTTAGTAAATTTTTAATCGTTAATTGGTCATGCCTTATCGATACATTTTATTTTACAAACCTTACGATGTTTTAACTCAGTTCACTGACAATTCAGGGGAAACTAAACGCCGCACTCTTAAAGATTTTATTCCGATTCCTGATGTTTATGCGGTGGGAAGGCTCGATCGCGATAGCGAAGGTTTGCTACTGTTAACCGATGACGGACAAATGCAGCACCGCCTCAGCGATCCGAAATTCGCTCATCCCCGCACTTACTTGGTGCAGGTAGAAGGGATTCCAGATGCAGGTGCGATCGCCCTTTTGCAGACAGGTGTCACAATTCAAGATTATCGGACTCGATCGGCAAAAGTGCAATTATTGTCCGCAGAACCTCAATTACCGCCCCGGGAACCCCCGATTCGATTTCGCAAACACATTCCCACAGCTTGGCTGGAAATGACCCTCACCGAAGGCCGCAACCGCCAAGTGCGCCGGATGACCGCAGCAGTAGGGTTTCCGACGCTGCGGCTGGTGAGGAGCGCGATCGGGCATTTGCGTCTCGAAGGCCTCAAACCCGGTGAATGGCGCGAAATAACTCCAACAGAAATCAAACTATTTTAAGACTTGCACGCAACAGCATCAGGAGCGCCCCCCACCCTAATTTCTGGGTGGTAAACTAAAACTTTCCTTTCCATCCCGATCTTTCTGCACCCGAGCTCCCAACTTTACCAGAGCTTGTTTTGCCCTTTGACGAACCAACTTATCAGTTGTTTGATAATAAACCGCGCTCCAAGCATTAAACCGCACCGGCACGCTATCTGGATCTCGGCGCAAAAAATCAGCAGTTGCTCGAAACATCGGCGCCAATTTCTCCCCATCCGGGGTTTTTTCCACCCAATCAGCAGCCATTTCGTGAGAGCGAATTGACTCGGGAATGTCTCCCAACAGCAGTAACTCATCCAAACCTTTTGTTCGCCACACTATCCACGCTTGGGGATGAATTTGCGGCGACAAGGCGTTAGTACCCCGCTCGATGAACTTAACAGCAGTTTCAGGCTTTCCCTGATAAAAAGAAACGGCTGTGGACAGAAACAGGTAGATGTCAGCCCACTTGGGGTCGCGCTGGGTAATTATGTCAAAATAATCTTGGCCCAGATTGTAGCCAGTCACATTTCGTGCTTCGTCATCGCCAAAATACTGCAAAAATTTGAGAAATGTCCAATCTGCAATTAAATTGTCAAACCCAAAACTAGGGAGATTTTTGAGCATTTTCAGCCGCAGGGCTTCTTGCTGGGTTTCTTGCTGGGCGGCTTGCTTGAAACTGGCAGCAGACATGGCAGAGAGCGGATTTTGCCCCTCAGCGCCAACCGGGGTCATTGGGCCTAATTGCCCGATCGACTGCATGGTAATGACTCCAGCCAGTGCTGCTGCACCGATAACTCCATTAACGAGCAGGCTCAACCACTTACGCGAAAAATTTTCGACTTTAGCTTCCACGGCACATTTAAATCCAAGTTTTAAATTAAGTTTATTAAAATACAGTAATGATTGGTGGGCGATCGACTATTAATCTCGTTACACTGTCCAGAGGGATGCTATGGCCTCCACAACATAGTTTAAATGGTAGTTTGAGATTTTTTAGCAATTTTAAATCTCAAATCAAAAATCTACAATCGAATTGAGCCAAAATTCAATGAATCAAGCCCGCAGACGCTTTTCTAAGTTACAGGCAGCCCTGTTCACTGGGGCGATGGCAACAACCGCTTCGATATCTTTACTCGTTCCCAGTCTGAGTCAGTCAGTCCGCGCCGAACTTCAAGATAGCCCCAAAGCTGTCTTAGACGAAGCTTGGCAAATTGTGAACCGAGATTATGTCGATCCAACCTTTAACAAGACTGACTGGCAAGTCACCCGCCAAGAATTGCTCAGCAAAAATTATACTTCTCGCGAAGCTGCCTACACTGCCCTCCGCAATGCCCTAGAGAAACTAAAAGACCCCTACACGCGCTTCATGGATCCGAAGCAGTACGAAGCCCTGAAGAGTCAAATCTCTGGAGAACTGACAGGGGTGGGGATGAGGCTCGAAGAAGACGAGAAAACGAAAGCGATCGCGGTAGTTGAGCCGATGGAAAATTCCCCTGCTATGAAGGCAGGGATTCAAGCTGGCGATCGGATTTTGGTGATTGACGGCAAACCTACCAAAGGTATGACTGTCGCGGATGCGGCTCAAATAATTCGGGGCGCCGAAGGCACGAAAGTCACCCTGCGGATTGCTCGTCAGGGCAAAAGCGAGTTTGATATCACTCTGACTAGGGCGAAAATTGAGGTAGCAGCGGTTCGCTACAGCCTCAAGAAGGAAGCTAACAAGAATGTCGGTTATATCCGCTTGCAAGAGTTTAGCTCCCACGCCGGCGAACAAATGCAGCGGGCGATTAAAAATCTCTCCGAGCAGAAAGCTGACGCTTTTGTGTTGGATTTGCGGGGTAATCCCGGCGGGTTGCTGTCGGTAAGCATTGATATCGCCCAGATGTGGATGGATTCGGGGGCGATCGTCCGTACAGTCTATCGCGCGGGAGATTCTCAGGAAATGCGGGCAAACCGCACTGCGATCACTGACAAGCCTTTGGTAGTGCTGGTGGACAACAACTCGGCCAGCGCCAGCGAGATTTTGGCCGGTGCGCTGAAGGACAACAAGCGCGCCACTGTGATGGGCGGCCAAACTTTTGGCAAAGCTTTGGTGCAGTCTACGCATCCTTTGTCTGACGGTTCGGGATTGGCGGTGACGATCGCCCACTACTATACTCCCAACGGTACGGATATCAGCCACAAGGGGGTTACTCCCGATGTCAAGGTGGAAGTCACCGACGAACAAAAGCTGAAATTAGCTAACAAGCCGACGTTGGTTGCGACTAAGGACGATCCTTGCTACGCGCAGGCGATCGCACTTTTGAAAACTAATGCGGCATCGGCACGTCCCGCTGCTGGTAAAGAGGCTCTTGCTCCTAAAAAGTAGTTGAACACCGTCAGACAATAACAATTAGCTTTAAGATAAAACCCGCACCGGCGGGTTTTGTTTTTGTAGTTTGATTTAGCCTTTAATATCATGTCTGGTCGATTACCATAACAACAACGGTTCGTAGTGCGGACTTTAGTCCGCAGCTTGAGAGCGGACTGAAGTCCGCACTACGAACCTTGCTTATTGCGGTCAATCGACCGGACACGATTTAATTGCTAGAAAATGGTTTGTAATAACAGCAAACTATTTAATCCTACTATAATACTAGCCACTAACCAAGCTACCCCTTTCAGCCAAAATGGATTCACAAACTCTCCCATTAAGCGGCGGTTAGAGGTAAACATAGCTAGGAACAGCCCAGAGAAAGACCTACAGACTATAAAGAGCAGAAAAAATACTATTCAGGCAAGCAAAAAAGACCTACCTTAAAAAATCAAATAGTTGTAATGCCGAATGGTCAAGAAATTGTTGATATAGTAGTTGGAGAAACTGGAGCAACGGCAGACCTAAAAATTTGGCGTTCCCGGCGATAAGAATGGAATAAAGAGCAAGAATTTCAAGGGGACAAAGCTTATGTAGGGGAACAATTAATTGACGTTCATCAAAAAAGAATCGAAGTAAAGATATTACAGATGCTCAAAAAAAGCAAACAAACAGAAGGCTAGAAAAAGAATAGTAGTAGAGCCTAGGATTAGATTGGTGAATTTTTTTAGAGTGGCAGCAGAGAGATTTCGCTTAAAATCTGGTAATTGCGAGCCAGTAATTATGGTCGTATGTGGATTAATAAGATGGCGGATTGGTGCAATAGTTATATGTCAATAAAACTTGATATAAATCGAAAAAAATAGTAAAAATTATGTCATAAAAATTGGTAGTTATGATTAATATAGTCTTCAAACACTTATTTAAGTGTTAGTTTCTTGTCCGAAGCTCGAAGCTGGCTTCGGACAAGAAACCAAGCGGGGAAAAGGTTTGGCAGTTATTGGAGATGTCTAATTGAGCGACTGGTATCAAACATCTAAGCTACTAATTCACTATCTCAAATTTGATGGCGTTCCCATTCCCCATTCAATCAATCATGTGGATCGAGCCGTATTCACCGCACTCGAACGCTAAATCTTACCTCAATTCAGTAACGCCACAATCTCCATTTAGTATAAAATCAATCTTAAATTCATCTGAAATTTAAAGAATCATGTCTTCTCACCTTCATTGGCAACCTCAAGCAATTCACAACGACGTATCGAGTCGAGTCGCAGTCTTGCCGTCATCGCTAATCTGGCATCAGACCAACTTTACTGGAATCTGGTTTGGTTGCTTTGAGTCCGACGATAACGTTCAAGATCATCCTGTCACCATGCTGACTCGCTTCGATTCGGGTGGCTTTTTCCCGCTACACGGACACCCCGGTGGAGAAGAAATTTTGGTACTCCAGGGCAACTTCGCTGATGAAACCGGTGTGTATCCTCCAGGATCTTATATGCTCAATCCGGAAGGGTTTATCCATCGTCCTTATAGCGAGGAAGGTTGCCTGACATTTGTTAAATTACGGCAACATGGTGGAACCACTCGCCAGCAGGTGAAAACGAATATTTACGAGTCCTCCTGGGATCCCGGTACTATTCCCCAAATTGAGGTGAAGCTCCTTTATGAGCAAGAGAGTTTTCCTGAAAAAGTTTGGGTGGAACGCTGGCAACCCGGTACAGCCTTGTCGAACGTAGTTGAATCTGAGGTGAAAGAAATCTTTGTCATCGAAGGCACTTGGAGTGATGAGTTAGGAGATTACCCAAGGGGCTGTTGGCTGCGGTATTCACCCGATTTTCCCTATAGTCCGTCGTCGGGAACCGGTTGTCTGGTTTATGTTAAGACTTATCCTCTCGATGCAACGCGATTTATTGTTGAAAAAGACTTCCGACAGCCTTTTGAGACAACTCACTACTGACCCCATCAGTCATTAGACCTCTCCAGAAAAGCAAGTCTTGAAGAGGCATGATGCCAGTTCCACAATAATTATTGGAGAGGTCTATTCATCCGCCGGATAAACTCTAAAGGCAAACCATCAGTATCGGCAATAAAAGCTACTTCATAAACATTTTGCCCGATCGCCTGTTGAGTCGGTTCCAATAAAACTTTCAAAGCTTGAAACTGGTTTGGTTCCTCAGAAGCTGCGGCCTCAAACCGCTGTTTCACAGACTGCAACCAACTCGGCAAATCAGTTGTCGCCTCCGTTAAATCGAAAGATAAATGATAATATCCAACATAATGCTCGTCACCGAAAGCATCCGGTGCGGGTTTTGGTTCCGGGATTTGGATGAGTTCGATGCGTCCGTTGAGACCTTCCATCCAACAGGCTAGGGTGTAACCTGTGGTAAAGCGATCGCTCACAGTAAATCCCAACTGTTCGTAAAAGGCGATCGCCCGGTGAATGTTAGCAGTGCGAATCGAGGCGTGGTGCATTCGATTTTAGATTTTAGATTTTAGATTTTAGATTGGGGAATTGGGAATTGGGAATTGGGCATCGGCCAAACAGGGCATCGGGCATCGGCCAAACAGGGCATTCCTAATTGGTAACTGGAACCAACAAATAACCAATGACTAATGACTAATGACTAATAACAAATCACCAATGATTATTCAAACAACCGAAAATAGGGATATCTAATTGGAACTCCCGGCTCTTTTTCCAAATCAAAATTAATCACTTCCCAACAAGGTTCTTCTTGAGGATCGGGGCTAAAATCCACAGGTAAACCGTACAGCCGGGGGCGCGGCGAGTCCGGCTGGCCCCGCCAAGGGGTGCTGCGTTCCAAATAAGCGCTGATTAAGTCTCGATAGCGTTGGGCAACGATGACGCGAGTTGCTCGATAGCCTTGAGTATAAAGTCGATCGAGCGCTTCGTGAATTTCAAACCTAATTCCGTCCGGGTGAGTGTGCTGGCGATACCATTCATCCTCCCAGCGGCGCCAGTGCCGCCCAGACTGAAGGTGAACGAGTTCCCCCGTTTTTGGATCTGCCTCAAATGCCCCGTGACGCGGACACAAATAGGTATCCGTGAGTGTTAAAGCCGGAATTGTTTGGCGACAGTGGGGACACTGAATTTCCGGGCCAAACATCGGGTATTGCAAGGCAACTTCAATCATTTATTGCGTCCCAACATATTTATCTGAAAAAGTGGCAAATAGTCTTATTATATCCCGTATCAACAACCAGCTAATCTGCTAGAAGTATCACGATCGACCAAAAAGATGAGCAATCTCAACCAACCTCTGCCTGAACTTCCTGCCTATTGGCCATTGCCGGATCTCTCCGAAGCTGCTTTTGTCGCTGAGGGCGCTGTTGTCATTGGCAGGGTAGAGGTGGCTGCGGGCGCTAGTATCTGGTACGGGGCGGTGGTGCGGGGGGATGTAGAACGAATTGCGATCGGCAAAAGTACCAATATCCAAGATGGAGCAATTCTACACGGCGATCCGGGTAAACCGACTGTTTTAGAAGATTTCGTGACAGTGGGACACCGAGCGGTGATTCATTCAGCTTACATTGAACGGGGCTGTTTGATCGGGATTGGCGCGATCGTCCTGGACGGAGTGAGAGTGGGCACAGGCTCGATCGTCGGTGCAGGGGCGGTTGTGACGAAGGACGTTCCCCCTCACACGCTGGTTGCGGGAGTGCCTGCCAAGCGGCTGCGAGACTTGTCTGAAGAGGAATCTGAGGAGCTGGTGGAACACGCCAAGCGTTACGAAAAGTTGGCTTTGGTTCATGGGGGGAAAGGTTCTGATTTGGGATTTGTAGAAGTGAGGGAATAAGGTTTTTAGGTATGACTCATACAAAAGTTAAAGCTCGTATTCAAAAATCAAATCAACGTTGTTCTTGAAAATTGGATAAAGCGTAAGCAATTCTGATGTTATATGAAAATAATAGTTGTCTAAAGGCAAAATAATAATTTCTGCTTCTACTAAAATCGCCAAAAAATACTGTAAGAGGGAGATACTTCTGGGAATTTGCTTGCTGGGAGTTGAATTAATTTTTTTTGTAATACACTTAATAACCTCTTGAACTTTATCCACTTTTCCAGCCCTGACAATAATACCATATAAATTATCGCAAAAACGGGTCATATCTTTGGGCTTAAGTTCTTCGGGAATTTTTTCTCGCTGGAATAGCTCTTGAGTAGCAATAGCTAGTTGACGCTTTTTTTTGGTTTCAGGATCCTCACTTTCTTGTATAGCAGGAGATATTTGTTCAAATGCCAGAATCATTGTATCTAGCTGTTCAACAATCGCTTTTATTTGTGCAGCTAAACGGAGTTTCTTCCAGTCAATTTCCGAACTTTTATAAACTAGATCGTGGGTTGAAACTGCCCATGCGTGTTCAAAAGCACTTTTTATTTGAATTTCAAATATGACATTAAAAATACTCGATAAATTATCGATATTTGTATCCTCTACACTTTTTAATCGAGCATAAATTCTAGTTGAATCAAATTTAAAAGTATCTGGAGATTTTTTGTTCTGTCCTCTTTTTAAAATTTTTGTAACCTGAAAAGTATCTTGGCAAAATTTAATGATGTCTTGTTCTTGTGATAAATTTGGGATAATTACGGTACAACCAAATAAGTCATCTAGTTCTGACCATTTCTTAAATCTGCCCGTCTCAATTTTTTCTGCTAAAGATTCAATATTTTTAACTCTAGAAGTAAGTGCATATCCCTTCTTGTCACAAAAATTAAGCAGTGTTTCTTTGACTCGCTTTGCAACCTCTTCAACCAACGGAAGATATTGTTCATACTGGCGGTCTAAAATAGAAGGATAGATCATAACATAAATTAAATAATTTAGGGATTGATTACGAATTAGTATGGCCTAACATAACTGCTTTGAAGATATTAATTCGAGTTTTAGTTTTTTCAATTCCTGATGAACCCAATGAAGTTGTGATTGCCTCATAATAAGCTTGAGCTTCTTGAGTTTTCATTGCTAATTCAGGAGATTTTACTAATTCCATCAATTCGTAAATTCTCTGACAGACATCGGCTGTTATATTTAATGATTTTTCACGCTTTAATTCTGCGATCGCGCCAAAAAATGAATAAAAGTCAGCTTGATTTTTTAGTTTTGTTTTGCATAAATTTATATCTTTAGGCGAAACATCTAACAAGTCTTTTATTAATTCTATAACTTGTTTAAATTCAGATGCTATTTCATCTTGCTCCTCCCAAGCTAAATCTCGATCGTTAAAAGCTTTATCCAAATCATCCTGACGATAAGACTTAACTCCTTCTTCTAGAAACAATAAAAGTAGAGTCACAAACTCTACATCTTTCATTTGTTTTCTGTCTTTTGCAGGAATCAAGGGAAAGTTGACTGGCAGAATTGAAGCCATCCAGTCAGTTAAATCTTCGACATTAGTGATAAATCCGCCATTGAACTTTGCATGACGCAGTTCTTGACGTGTTAACTTGCTCACATTACGGTTGATCCGGTTAAATATATCATTGATGATTCGTTCATCGTCGGACGGGACATATTCAACAGCAAACTGATATTTCCAAAAATTTTGCTTGACTTCATTTTCTAAGTCTTTGAAAGATTTACCTGTCAGTCTTGTCAAAGTTGCTGTTTCACTCACCGGAAATTTATTCTCAGCAAACTCAAATAAAGTAGATAACCTTTGTTTGCCATCAACAACACTATACTTAGATATACCTTCAGATGTGATTTCTTGATACAAAAAGATAGCTGGGGCGGGATATCCATTAAGTACAGTGTCAACGAAAAAGTCTTTATATTCTTGATTCCAAACACTGCGTCTTTGATAAGGTGGCTCAAGTTCTAGCAGATTCCTTGTATAGAGATCCCAAAACCACGAAACTGTTTGAAAATTAATGGCTCTACTCATTTGGCTTTTTCCGTAATAGAGTGAACTGGTAATTTCAATTATACACTATACTGATTGGGGCATATGAGCAAATTTGGCTGAAAAGCTAAATTTATTAACAATCAGGATTGTTAAGCCCGATCGCGCGCTAAGATTAATCCCATGAATAACGATCGCACATTTAACCCAAACATCCCCCCGCACACCTGGAAACGTCCCATCGGCCTCGGTTGGGACAATCCCTATACAGTCCGCTACGCAAGCAATCTCGACGACGGGCCCTGGCACGGAATGCCTCTGGGCGGGTTCGGTGCCGGCTGCATCGGGCGATCGCCCCGCGGCGACTTCAACCTCTGGCATATCGACGGTGGCGAGCACATTTTTCGCAGTTTGCCTGCTTGTCAGTTCAGCGTTTTTGAAGAAACAAAAGGCAAAAAACAAGCCTATGCACTGTCCACTGAACAGCCAACAGATGGCAGTTTATCTAGTTGGCAATGGTACCCAGGGGAAGCAAGTTCGGCAGCGGATTATGTAACGGATGTAACGGATGTAACGGATGAAAAGAACAAGGAACAATTTCAATCTTCGGGGACTTATCATGCTTTATATCCGCGCAGTTGGTATGTTTACGAAAATGTATTTGAGGCTCAATTAAGCTGCGAGCAATTTTCGCCAATTATCCCGAACAATTATCAAGAAAGCAGTTACCCAGTCGCCATGTTTGAATGGGTAGCGCACAATCCGACAGATGCGCCGATTACTCTCAGCATCATGCTAACTTGGGAGAATATTGTCGGCTGGTTTACCAATGCCAACAAGTCGCCGGAAGTCAAGGTGCGAGATGATGGCAGTCCATTTTATGACTATAAATCCCGGTGGGGAGAAAGTGGCGGAAATATGAATTTGTTGGTGGAAGATTTTCACCGTTTTGGTTGCGTGATGACGCGGTTGACTGCTGACGATCGACCACAAGAAGGTGATGGACAGTGGGCGATCGCAACTATTACCAATCCGGCGGTAGAAGTATTCTATCAAACTCGCTGGAACCCGGCGGGAAACGGCGAGGATATTTGGCGGCACTTTTCTAGTCAAGGTTTCTTGTTGGATGACAGAGATGAGACAGCCGCCGCCCCAGGGGAACAGTTAGCTTGTGCGATCGCAGTTCGGTTTACTATTCGACCGGGAAAAACTCGCAAAATCCCCTTTATCATAGCTTGGGATTTGCCCGTTACTGAGTTTGCATCGGGAGTTTCTTACTACCGCCGTTATACCGATTTCTTCGGGCGCAATGGCAAAAATGTCTGGCCGATTATTCGCACGGCGATGAAACATTCCGATACTTGGCGCGAAAATATTGAAGCTTGGCAAAAACCGATTTTAGAACGGACTGATTTGTCAGATAGTTTTAAAATGGCGCTGTTTAATGAGTTGTACATTTTAACTCAGGGCGGTAGTCTCTGGAGTGCAGCGGATGAACGCGATCCGAAAGGTCAATTTGGGGTTTTGGAGTGTATTGATTACCGCTGGTACGAAAGTTTGGACGTGCGGCTTTACGGTTCTTTTGCTTTATTGATGCTGTGGCCGGAATTAGAAAAGTCGGTCATTATTGCCTTTGCCAGGGCAATTTCGGCTGGTGACGATACGCCCAGAGTTATTGGCTGGAATCAAGCTGCGGCTATTAGAAAATCTGTCGGTGCAACGCCGCACGATTTGGGTGCTCCGAACGAACATCCTTGGGAGAAAACGAATTATACTAGCTATCAAGATTGCAATTTGTGGAAGGATTTACCTTGCGATTTTGTGTTGCAGGTTTATCGGGATTTCCTGTTGACTGGCGGCACAGATTGTGAGTTTTTGCAAGAGTGTTGGCCGGCAATTGTTGAGGCTTTGGCTTATCTGAAAACTTTTGATGAGGATGGAGACGGCATTCCTGAGAATTCTGGTGCGCCGGATCAGACGTTTGATGATTGGCAAATGCGGGGGATTAGTGCGTATTGCGGCGGTTTGTGGTTGGCGGCGCTGGAAAGTGCGATCGCGATCGGCTCCATCTTAGAAGACGCAGCACCCGAAATACTTCCGAATCCGCAAGGAAAGATTGCATTATATCACAGTTGGCTCTTACAAGCAAGACCTAGCTATCAAGAAAAACTGTGGAACGGTCAATATTACCGTTTGGACAGCGAGAGTAATTCGGAAGTGGTGATGGCCGACCAATTGTGCGGTCAATTCTACGCAAAACTGTTGGGATTGCCGGATATTGTGCCGCCAGAATGTGCTGTCAGCGCTTTAGAAACTGTGTATGAATCTTGTTTTTTAAAGTTCAATGATGGCGAGTTCGGCGCGGCGAATGGGGTGATGCTGAACGGTTCACCGGAAAATCCGAATGCGACTCATCCTTTGGAAGTTTGGACGGGCATTAATTTTGGGTTGGCGGCTTTTTTGGTACAGATGGGAATGGAGGAGAAGGCGTTTAAGTTGACTGATGCGGTGGTGAGGCAAATTTATGAGAATGGGTTGCAGTTTCGGACGCCGGAAGCGATTACGGCTGGGGGGACTTTTCGGGCGAGTCACTATTTGCGGGCGATGGCGATTTGGGCAATTTATGGGGTGTTGACTAATTTTAAATAGGGCATTGGTTTGATCGTTCGGACTTCAGTCCGCTCTTGAATTAAGAAGGACTAAAGTCCTCACTACGAACCTGTTAAGTTAAGAAGGACTAAAGTCCTCATTACGAACCTGTTAGTTGGTTTGTAGTACGGACTTCAGTCCGTTCTTGAGTTATCCTAAGAAGGACTAAAGTCCTCATTACGAACCTGTTAGTTGGTTTGTAGTACGGACTTCAGTCCGTTCTTGAGTTATCCTAAGAAGGACTAAAGTCCTCACTACGAACCTGTTATGCTAAGAAGGACTAAAGTCCTTACTACGAACCTGTTAGTTGGTTTGTAGTACGGACTTCAGTCCGTTCTTGAGTTATCCTAAGAAGGACTAAAGTCCTCACTACGAACCTTTTGGATAAATCTGTTTGCATATCAATTCTTTAAATTATTTTGAAAATTTTATAAGTCTTTAAACTTGCATAAAAAATCATCACGCCCGAATGACTGTAATTTCTCGCCCCAATGGACTAGCATGAATTTCTGTTTTCAGCCTTTCTTCCAATTCCAGTGCATTATCTCTTTTATCAAAAATTACCAACCAACCCGAATCTTGTCCCAATCTCGCTAAATATCCATCCAACTGTTCCAATCCTTTAGTCAAAGGATCGACTTTCCTATTCCGCCACACCTTCAGTTCAATTCCCAATGTGACTTCACCGTAGCGCAAACACAGATCCATGCGATCGCGCCCAATGGCATATTCCCTCTCCAACGTTCCCCCACCATTAATCACCCGATGCAGAAACGCCATCAACACCAAATGCGGCGCAATTTCGGGATAAGATGCACTCTTGAGCAACGGTTCGCCATGTTGCAGCCAAAAGGCGAGAAAGGCATCGAGAAGGGCATCTGTGTTTAATTCTCCGTTGGCGGTTAACCAACTGGGACTGATCATCGGTAAACTATCTTGGGGGCCTTGGGCTAAAACTCGCGGCAGAACTTCTCGATAAATCGGATTGGCGATGACTAGCCCCCCAGCCGGATCGCGCCTGAGTAAACCCAAGTCTACCAAATATTGGCGATCGTCATTGGAAGATTCGGGCAATTCTCGTCCGGCTAAAATCGGTTCGATAATGGCTTTGACTCGGTTTTCTCTGAGTTTTTCTGCTAAACTATCTAAATGCGTATCTTGTCGTTTAATCAGAATCTCTTTAGCGGTTAAAATATGCTCTGCTGTAATGGCTATTGATTCATCAGTGACTAACTCTTCTACGATTTCTTTAGCTAACGCATTGACTAACCAAGGTTGTCCCTGAGTTAGTTCAAAAGCTAACGCTGAGGCTTCTGGAGTAAAAACTTGTCCGGTATCTTCAGTATGTTGGTTGTAGAGTTCGACCACTTCAGCAGCATTGAAATTCCGCATAGTGAGGGAACGAACTTTAATATTAAACGGACTAGAAGTATTGAGCCTGTCACTGCCACCAGCCGCCACTTTATAATCTCTCACATCTCGCAAACCGATTAAGCCGACTGATTGAGGAAAAGCGTTTGGACGATTGGGATAACCATCGCGCAATTGACGTAAAATTGAAATTAAAGCTTGGTCTTGTAAGGCATCAATTTCGTCGATTAAAATAACTAGAGGACGAGGGGAAGATTCAGCCCAAAGACTGAGTGCATCGCCGATGCGGTGTCCGGCTTCCAAGAAAGACCAAGCTAGAGGTTGTAAATCTTGGGGCAATCTGATAGAAATTGCTCGCCGCCAAGCACTCAAAATCGCCTTTTCCGCACCAGCAATATCTTGACTGAAAGGTGCGCCCACTTCAACTGACAGCATGACGGCGGTGTATTCTCCGCTGTCGGTGAGTTGTTTGGCTAAAGACAACATGGCGGTGGTTTTGCCGATTTGTCGGGGTGCGTGGATGACGAAATAGTTGCGTTGGGCAATTAATCGCTCCAAATCTGGTAAGCGGAGTGTTGGCGACAGGGTATAATGAATGTCTTCCTGGCAGGGGCCAGCGGTATTGAACCATCTAGGCATAGGTAAATTGGGGTGTAAGGAACGGTTGCTTTTAGTTTAGCTTGCGGTTGTCAGAATGCCGATCGCACCCCAGCGTTACCAAATTCGATTTTGCACCCACCCTCGAAGCGCTTTCAACCGCTATCTTAAATCTACAAACCAAACTCAATTACTCTAAAATCCTGTTGGGTGATGAAATCAGCTTGCACGCCGTTGAGAGTAGCTAATATTTGATCTGTGTTGGCAATTTTGATTAAAGTTGCACCGCCATCTTGAACTATGCTGAGTCGATCGCCCTTTAACCCTCCCATCAAAATAAATACATCCTCACCGGGCGTAAAATCAGCAATGACATCGCCACCATCCCCCGCAGCGAAGCAAAAGTAATCGCGCCCGCTTCCCCCAATCAAAGTATCATTACCCTTGCCGCCGTAAAGAGTATCGCTACCATCGCCGCCGCACAATTTATCGGCATCTTCATTGCCCAAAATTAAATCGTTGCCGCTACCGCCGCACAAATAATCTTTTTGGCTGCTACCATCCGTCGGAATATTGTCAATATCTCCGAAAATTGTATCGTCGCCGTCGCCGCCGCAGATGGTGTCACTTCCCAAATCTCCTAACAGCAAATCCTTGCCAGATTCGCCGCAAATTAAATCGTTATCTTTGCCGCCGCGGATGCTGTCATTGCCCTCGCCACCAGCCAGAGTATCTGCGCTTTCTTGCCCGTATAAAAGGTCGTTGCCCTTATCCCCAAAAAGCAAATCTTTTCCCGTTAAATCGCCGTCAAACGAGTTAGAAGTGCCACCAAATAAACGATCGCCACCTTCATCTCCAATCAAGGTGTCGTTGCCTTTGTCGCCCCAAACTATGTCATCATCTTTGCCTGCGATCGCCCGATCGTCATTTTTACCCGCATAAATAACATCATTCCCAGCGTGCCCGACGATGTAGTCGTTATCTTCGTTGCCAAATATCGTGTCGCTATCTGCATCCGCGCCCACAGCAACCGGGCTAGCAAAGCCGCCGTAAATATTGTCGCTGCCCAATAAGCCAATTAGCAAGTCGCTGCCGTTAAAACCGTTGATGCTGTCATTAATATTGCTGCCGGTGAGAGTATCTTTACCGTTTGTACCGGTGAGGGTGTTTGCAGCGATGTTGGGGCCGGGAATCGAAGCGCGATCGGGTAAATTGATGCGATGATCGCACATACAGTCTTCAACAGCAGCAGGAATTAGCGCAGGTGTTGGGGTTTCGCTTGGTAGAGGTGCGGTTGGGGCGATCGGCATTTCCCCAGATTTAACCGTCGGAATTGTCATCGGAATTGAAGTTTCCCCAGATTTAACCGTCGGAGTTTCCGCAGGCGTTGGAGTCGGAATCGGAGTTTCCGCAGGCGTTGGAGTTGGAGTTGGAGTTTCCGCAGGCGTTGGAGTTGGAGTTGGAGTTTCCGCAGGCGTTGGAGTCGGAGTCGGAGTTTCCGCAGGCGTTGGAGTCGGAATCGGAGTTTCCGCAGGCGTTGGAGTTGGAGTTTCCGCAGGCGTTGGAGTCGGAATCGGAGTTTCCGCAGGCGTTGGAGTTGGAGTTTCCGCAGGCGTTGGAGTTGGAATCGGAGTTTCCGCAGGAGTTGGAGTCGGAGTTTCCGCAGGAGTTGGAGTTGGAGTTTCCGCAGGCGTTGGAGTCGGAATCGGAGTTTCCGCAGGAGTCGGAATCGGAGTTTCCGCAGGAGTTGGAGTTGGAGTTGGAGTTTCCGCAGGCGTTGGAGTTGGAATCGGAGTTTCCGCAGGCGTTGGAGTCGGAATCGGAGTTTCCGCAGGCGTTGGAGTTGGAGTTTCCGCAGGCGTTGGAGTTGGAGTCGGAGTTTCCGCAGGCGTTGGAGTCGGAGTTGGAGTTGGAGTTGGAGTTGGAGTTGGAATTGGAGTCGGAGTTGGAGTTGGAGTTGGAGTTGGAGTTGGAGTTGGAATTGGAGTTGGAGTTGGAGTTGGAGTTGGAGTTGGAGTTGGAATTGGAGTTGGAGTTGGAGTCGGAGTTGGAATTGGAGTTGGAGTTGGAGTTGGAGTTGGAGTTGGAGTTGGAATTGGAGTTGGAATTGGAGTTGGAGTTGGAGTTGGAGTTGGAATTGGAGTTGGAATTGGAGTTGGAGTTGGAGTTGGAGTTGTATCTACAATAGTCAAAACAGCACTAGAAAAACCGTAAAAAATTGAACAGTTTCACCAATTCCAAAATTTAATACTCCCGATGTCTGATTGTAGTCAATTCCAGGACTCGCAGTCCCATTATTTGTACTATAACTGACAGCAGCAGCCACATTATTACCATCAGTCCGAGTAACCGTAATTGTCGCAAAGTTACTATCTTCATTAACACTGTAGCTGGCGTTACTGAAGTTAAATGTGCCGGGATTAGTCAGGTTGATAGTGAAAGTTTGGTTGGGGGAAGTATCGACACCGCCGTTATCTGTGCCACCATTATCTTTCAGGTTTAACGTGATATTAGCACTGCCGATCGCCCCTACGGCCGGTGTAAATGTTAGCGTGCCCGCCGAGTCGATCGCAGGTGGTACGCTAAACAAAGCAGCATTGTCATTCCCCGTAACTTGAAACGCGAGAGTTTGTCCCGACTCGTTGGCGGGGCCCCGAGAAATCGCCGTCGCCCAGCCGGGGATGGTTTGCGCGCTGGAGTTACTCTTGAGAGTGCGATCGCCCCCTTTGACAAACGAAGGTGCATCGTTAACTGGATTGACTGGAAGCCTGTAGGTAATGGAATTCGTGCTAAATGCCGTCGTTCCCCCGGTAGATGAAGCATTGACGCCCGCAGTACCGTTACCGACTCCATTCGTTCCATCCCAAGCCCGAAACGTAATTGTCGGTTCGCTGCCAGCGGTACTGTAATAGTCTGGGTTGGGTACAAAGCGGACTTTCGCAGGCGTTTGCAGGGAAACCCGCGTCAAGTTGATGTTAGCTTGGGCCGAGGTTGTGTCGTCGCCCAGAAATAGAAAGTTAGGAGTTTCGTAAGGGTCGATCGCCCCACTAAATGCAGAATAATCTCGCAGCGGGCCGGTTAGTATAATATCGCCACCCTCAGAAAGAAAGTAATTATCGCCTTGAACTCTGAGAGTGTAGTCAAAAGCATTATTGGTATTGTAAGCAACGTTTTCGGCGGCCAGAAATAAGCCGTTGATTTGCCCGCCCGGATTGGGAGTAATGCCGTCTCCTTGGGCAAAGATATTGCCCGTAGTTGCAGATAGCTGCTGGAAACCGATTTCAATTGCTTTGCGATCGCTCGTAACGGCAACAATGCTAAAACCCGCTCGATTTGAATTAGTGCGAGCTTCTGATATAATTTGGAGATTAAAATCCAAGCTAAATCCCGAAGTGCGATCGAGCGGTGGAAATAACGGATTTGCCGGATTGTTCGTATAGCCGGCATAAATGCTGTTGGCAGCAGTGCTGTTTAAATTAACTCCATTACCGCTATATATTTCTGAAGCAACAATTGTCGGAGAAATTAGATTTAAATTAGTCAAAGAAAGCCAATTTTGAGCGCTGGGAGTATTGCCGTTCGCTCCCTTATACAGAGGATTGCGACCGAGGACTGTTGCTGAAGTTTCCGACACTGTGCCAAAATCTTTCCAAGTAGTACCGTTAGTTGAAAATTGCCAGTTACCGTTAGTATTGTCTGCTTCCGTGACTGCGACACCCAACAGATCGTCACCAGCATTGGCATCACTACCTAACTCGCTAGTGGTTGCAAAAATACTAAATCCAGGGTTAGCTGCGCTGGCTGTGTCTTCATCAATTGCGGGCGCACTATTAAAATTAGAATTTCCTAAAGTTGGAGCGCTGTTAACTTGGGGGTTGCGGAGCTTGTTAATATAAATACTGTTAATTCCGCCGTTGGGCAAACCTAGAGAACCGGAAGTATTAACAGCATAATTAAGAGTTTTATTTACACCACCAACAGCGCTAAAAAACTCGATATTACGCCCTATATTTGGGGCTGAAACTTGCACTTTAGCTGCACTAGCAAAGGCTCCGTGTGTTCCCGATGTCCTCCAGGCGATCGAATCTACTGTATCGAAATTTGTAGTGCTAGTATTGTCAACATAAACAACGTCTGACTCCGCTAAATTCCCATCAAAATTTCCCACGGGCAGCAGCTTTGTCAAAAATCCACCTGTGGGACTCAATCTAATGTTCCAATCATTATTTGTTCCCAAAGGTATGGGGTTATAGGTAATCTCTTGATTGACAATTGCTCCACCGATCGCAATTATAGTTCCTGCTTTAAACACAGGAGCAATACTTGCCATATTAGTAAATTTATAAGCCGAATATTTAGCTGTTGTTGGCTCAGTTGAGTCGCCAACAAAATAGCTCTGAAGCTGAGTTGCACTTACATCTTCTGTCAGCAGTAACTCTACATACTCGTTGCCTGTCCAGTCTCCAGTATCGCGGCGGAATTCATTAATAATTATCTGTCCCATTTGGATGCACCTGATATTTAATATAACAATCCGATCGAATGTGGCAAGCACATTCAACTGCGTGAAAAATTTAAGCAGGAGAGTATTTTGTTCTCTACCGATAACCTGCCTTTTAGTTCAGTCGTAGGGCGCGTCGGATAATTTGCTTGACACATCGCATAAAATGTGAAAAACTGACGCACCCTACCAGATAACTACTGAATGATTTATATGAATCAATCAACCTAAAATAATTATTAATAAATTAACCGAATTAACCTTATAATGTCAAGCATTAAATAATTTCAATAAACACTGCACATAAAAATATGTTTATCGGGCAATGACTCGCAAATTTAGATTAAAAATAACCAACCAATCATGTCACATCCCATCGATGTTTGATTGGCAAAACCTTAGTCAAACTCAAAGGTTATGAAAATCAAGATCGTATTCCCATTGGTAATTAATTAAAACACTTCGTCTTCGATTCCCACCCACCATTCGCCCAGATTCATTAAATCTTGGTGAAGATCGGTAAGTTCTTTGAGATATTCTTCAGTAGAAATCTCCGATCGCCTTTCTTGCAATTTTTTCATCCGCAGTTGCACCAACAGCCACGGTTTAGAAATCCCATCGGTTGCTTCGATATATTTGGCTAAGTCTTTGCTGTTCATGATTATTTTTTAGATGGGAATGATTTAACCGCAGAGAGCGCAGAGAACGCAGAGAAAAAAATAATTATGATGCCAACTGATTTAACATTATACCACTTTGAAACTAATTTAAAAGCTCTCATTTTCCCCAGTCGGTTTCAACCGACTGTCTTCTTTGAGCCAGGGGTTTAAACCCCTGGCGGACTTGCGGACTCGCCGCCAAACATCCTTTACCTGTAATCCGAAGTCTGAATGTTTTTCAACTTCGCCGCATATTTCATGCCGTATTCCGGGCGGCAAAAGCGATCGATCTGAGACTCAAAAAACGCCCGATTTGCCTTCAAATGCTTCGGATTTGGGTCATCCAAAGGATACAGCAGCGCCGTTCGCAATGCTTGAATTACCGCCGAAGTAACGCAGTACATCGATCGCTGAAACGTCACCCCAATCTGATTGAGGATATCATCTTCGCCGCGGCACCGCTGTTTGTAGAAATCCATCAAATAAGGCGGCAGGAAGTGCAGCATATCTTGGGCTAGCAACGTCGGCGGGATGCCGGCAGTTCCTACCGGGAATTTGTCTGCATACAAAACTCCGTAGTGGAAGTCTTTTTGATCGTCTGGAACTTCCCTGGCTTGCGCGTTGTAAGATTTGGTTCCCCGGAACGGTGAAGTGCGGTAAAATACAGCTTCCACATAAGGTAACGCTGCTTCGTAAAGCCAAGTGAAACCTTTTGATTTCGGGATAATTTCATAGGTTTCGCCGTCGATGAGAACGTGGTGGTAAATCGGACGACCTGCGATCGCAAATATACCATTTACCAGGAAATCCATCGCCTGGGGTACTGTGGTAACTTTCCCTTCGTCGTACAAGTCGGAAACTTCAAAAAACACCGGTGCCATTACTTCCCAGAATAAACCGAGATTGCTGTAATAAGACATTTGGCGGCACTGTTCCAAAAACATTTCGGGAAATGCTTTGTGCAGGGCCAGCATGAACGGGTCTTTTTTGAAGTAAGCTTTAATGGCGCGATCGGCATTAGCTTTGTATTCGTCGCTGTCGAGATAGGGATCGAATTGATTCGTCGGCACGTACAAGCCCCGGTGCCAAAGCATTCCTCTCATGCACTCTTCGGCAAATTCCATGTTAATGCGATCGTGCCACAAATGGTGAAACAGTCGCGGCTTTTTGCCAGTTTCCCCATTTTCCATGAACTCCAAAAGTTCGGGGTGGGCGCTTCCCGTTCCCCGCCACACCCGCAAATCTGCACCGTCACCTGAATAGTGATTTTGCAAATCTAAATACTCCTGGGGTAAGAAGTATTTAAAGAAGGGAAGAGGGTTTAAAAATACCCGTTCCGCGATGTAAAGTAAATCCCGCCAATAGAAATCCATCGGTACCGCGTAGGCCTTCCAAATCGCGATGATTTGCATCAGATTTTCCGGCGTATCGGGAATCATCGCGCCGCCAGCTTCCAGTCTGTGAATTACTTCTGCAAATTCGTGCTTAGAAGGAGGCAGTTTAGTTGCTGGTTTCGTAGGAGTTTGTACCATTGTTTTTTCCTTGGTTTGAATGAATCTCAATATTTAGAAATATTCGCTTGCGTCGGCTGCAGCGCAATGCTTGGAAGTTGCTAGTAGGGAAATTGCTGTAAGTGCACCTGAATTTAGAATTGTTTGCGCTATTCCAAACTTTTACACAGTTATGGTGGTAGTAGACTGGTTGTTTTTATTTTACCATATTTACAATCCGAATTCATATCATGTCTTGTCCATTACCATCACAAAAACGGTTTGTAGTGCGGACTTCAGTCCGCTCCGGCTGCGGACTGAAGTCCGCACTACAAACGAATCTGATTGTGGTCACTCCACCGGAGATGATATCGTTTGCCAACGGATTGTATAGCGGATTTAACCGATTCAATGGATGGATGTTGAGGGAAGAAGGAAGAAGGAAGAAGGAAGTTCGGCAACGGATTGTGTAACGGATGTAACGGATGTAACGGATGTAAAGGATGGAAGTCCGATGTCCGTCGGAAGAAGTCCGATGTCCGTCGGAAGAAGGAAGAAAGAAGAAGGAAGAAGGAAGAAGGAAGAAGGAAGAAGGAAGAAAGAAGATTTTTCTGATCTCCCCCGATCCCCATCGGACACTCTCCCCCTCTCCCATTCTATTTGTCCTGCTGATAGCTGACAGCTACTTGAGAATATCTGCCCGTTGACAGGGTTACTGCCATCGCATTTGTAGTAGATTCGCTCCACTTCAGCAGCCACACCGGTTGCACTCCCAAGAAGAAAATGATACCCGCTAAAACTAGGGCTGGCATATTTTCGGCAAACTTAACTGCTGGGTAATAAGCCGTGGCATTGTCCAATTTGCCAAAACAGGTGCGGTTGAGCAGAATTACAAAGTAAACTGCTGTTAAGCCGGAGGCTAAAATGCACAGTAAAGTCGGAATTGGAAATGCTGAGAAACTGCCTTGAAATACTAAAAATTCGGCGATAAAACCGACTAAACCGGGAATGCCGGCGCTTGCCATGCCGCCCAAAACTAACAGCGAACTTGCCGTGGGTAAGCCGCGCATCGGATTCATCAAGCCGTTGAGCACGTCCAAATCCCGCGTGCCTGCTTTGGTTTCGATGATGCCTACGAGATAAAACAGCAAGGCTAAAATCAAGCCGTGGCTTACCATTTGCCCGACGGCGCCGATTAAGGCGAGTTTGGTGCCGGCGGCGCAGGCGACGAGGATGTAGCCCATATGCCCGATCGAACTATAGGCTACCATGCGCTTGATATCTTTTTGGGCGATCGCGGTCAAAGCACCGTACATCACGCTCACTGTACCAATTATCGCTAAACCAGGAGCGACAATCGACCAAGTTTCGGGGAACATCTGCAAACCAAACCGCACTAAGCCGTAAGTTCCCAACTTCGCCAAAACCCCTCCCAACAGAATTGCTGTTGCTGGCGAAGCTTCCACGTAGGCATCCGGCAGCCAAGTGTGCAGGGGCACTAAAGGAATTTTAATTGCCAACCCAACTAGGACAATTGTTAGCAAGATTAATTGCGTGTTTAAGGGCAAATCTTGAGTAGTAATTGCACTATAATCGAAGTTTAAAGAGCCGCTCAGCCAAGCTACACCCAAAAATCCTGCTAAAACTAAAAGTCCCGAAACTGCCGTGTAAATCAGAAACTTCATAGCGGCGTATTCGCGCTGCTTGCCGCCCCAAATCGCAATTAACAGGTAAAACGGAATTAATTCTAGCTCGTAAAACAAAACGAACAGCAGCAAGTTTTGAGACATCAAAGCTCCCGCCACCCCCGCATTGATCAGCAAAATCAAAGCGTAGTAAAGCTGGGGGCGAGCTATGCCTTCACCAGTACCGTAAATTACCAATAGCGTTAGCAATCCGGTTAAAACTAGCAGTGGCAAAGATAAGCCATCAATTCCCAAGTTGTAGCTCAAACCCAATTGTGGAATCCAAGGCAAATATTCGTGAAATTGTAGCCCTGAATTTGTCGTGTCAAATTGAGTTAGCAGCCAGAGATTCAACAGGAAAACGGCAGCAGCGAAGACGGAAGCGACGGAGCGCACCCGCATCGCATTCATTTTTCCGGGCAAGAACCCGACTACCGCAGCGCCCAACGCGGGCAACCAGAGCAACGCACTAAGCATAATGTGTGAAGAGTGAAGAGTAAAAAATCATTTCAGTTGACAGTTGAAAGTTGAGAGTTGACAGTTACGAAACATTTGACAGTGGGCTTGGGACGGACTGACGGCGGACAATCGCGCTTAATTTGTTGACTGTCAAGTGTTTAAAACCTTGCCCTCCACTGTCAACTGTCAACTGTTTACGACTCAATCAAAATATTGACTGCACCCGTGTCTAAATCGTAATATCCACCAACAACCTTCAGCTTATTCTCTTGAATTAACTTTGAGATAACTGGAGATGCTTTCAGCCTTTTAGCTTGCAGCACCACATTGGCTTTGCAGGCATTTTCTAAACGATCGCCTGCTTGGCCTTTCGAGCTTTCTACAGCAGGCCTAATTGCGTCGAGCAAACTGCCAATTTGACCGGGAACTTGAGCGCCTTTGATGGTTGCATCTACCGCACCGCAACGTTTGTGGCCGATTACTACCAGCACTTTTGCTCCCAGCACCAGCGTGCCAAATTCCAGGCTGCCAATTTCTTCTGGAGTAGCTACATTTCCGGCTACCCGACAGACAAATAAATCGCCCAATCCCTGATCGAAGATAATCTCAGAAGGAAAGCGGGAATCAGCACAGCCCAGAATAGCAGCGAATGGTTTTTGAGCTTTGGCAACTTCGGCAAGGCGGGGTAAGTCTTGGTTGGGACTTTGGCGTTTTCTGTCAACAAATCGCTTGTTCCCCTCCATTAATTTTGCCAACGCTGCATCGGGACTCATGTCATTTTGAGCAATTGCTGGTTCCGGTGCAGCTACATCAGCACCTACTCGTGCTGCGAGTATTCCTGTACCTATTGCTCCTGCGACAAATTTGAGGGAGTTGCGCCGGGAAAGATTTACTTGTCTGTGATGGTCTTTCATGTATCCTGCCTTGTTGGATCGAGTTTGAAATCTTTATTCAAGACTTCATTTGTTTAAGATTTTAGGTTGAAAGTGTCACCTAAAATCTGCAACGTTATATCTCTTTACCCGCCGACAATCAGGGACAGGCGAGCCAACAGAGGCCAGCTTACTAGCAGTCCTAAAAGTGCAACTCCGAACAGAATTGTCAGGGCATAAAACTGAGTTTGACCGCTAACGTTGTATTTGAGGCTCTGCCCGCCGAAAACTGTGGCAAAACCGATTAAGTTCGCAAATCCGTCAACAATATTGCGATCGAACCAGGATATGATTTGGGAAACCAGACCGACGGCAAAGATGATGGTCACGCGGTAAAGTTGGGCGGTGTAAAAGTCGTAGGCAAAGAAGTCTTGCACGGCTTGAGAACCAATTCGCACTGGTTTTTCCCACTTTTCGTTGAGGTAAATAAATGCTCCGGCACCGATGCCGATCGCACTTGACAAAGCTAACAGCCCGGCCGCAGTATAATTCAAAGTTGCCCAAGGCAAAATTTGCCACGCTGCGAGCAACTGCGGGACGTGCAAAGTAAATCCCATTAACACTGTCATCGGCAAGACAAAAGGCCAGGCAACTTCGGGCGAACGTTCGGTCATTTGCTTGGGTTTGCCGCCGAAAACTAAACCGAAAACGCGCACTAAGCCAAAAGCAGTGACGCCGTTGACAAACAGCACTACTACTAACAGTGAAGGATGAGTTTTAGCCAGCCCGCCTGCTAATTCTGATAAAGCCCAGAAGCAGCCGAAGGGGGGCAGTCCCATCACTCCAGCGGCGCCGACAAGAAACGATATTCCCGATATCGGGCGCTTCGCCCACAAACCGCCGAGATATCGGACATCCTGAGTGATGCTGTTCCAAACTACCGAACCGATGCTCATCACCAACAAACCCATTGCCAAGCTGTAGGCAAAGATCAATGTCAAAGCTGTTTGGGTTTGTCCGGTACCGACGGCGATAAATACTAAGCCCATGTAAGAGCTAACTATATAGGAAAGGGTGCGCTTGATGTCGATTTGGGCGATCGCAATTAAAGACGCACCCACAGCCGTTGCAGCACCCACAATAATAGTTGTCTTCAGCCCCACGGGCGACAAAGCAATCACCGGCTGCAATTTAATCAAAATCCAGGCGCCGGTTTCCACAACCACCGTGTTCCGCAAAATCGTTGCCGGCAAAGGGCCTTCCATCGCCTCATCCAGCCACAGGTGCAGGGGAAACTGGGCGCATTTGCCCATCGGGCCGGCAATCAAAGCCAAACTCAACAGCGTCGCCACTGTGGGGTCAATGTTTGCAGTCTTAGCCCACACGGCCAACTCGTCAAAATTCCAAGTTCCAGCCAGCGGCAGAATTGCAACTACTCCCATCAGCAGGAATAAGTCTCCTACCCGCTTTGTCAAGAAAGCGTCGCGGGCGCCCGTCACCACCAAAGACTGATTGAACCACAGCCCGATTAGCAGGTAAGTTCCCAGAGTCAGAACTTCCAGAATCATGTAGCTGAAAAACAGAGAGTTGGACAATACCAAGCCGCACATCCCCGCTTCAAACAGCCCCATCAGGGAAAAGAACCTAGCCCAGCCCCAGTCCATCTCCATGTAACCGACTGCATAAATCTGCGCCAGAAGGTTCAGTCCGGTAATCAAAACTGTCGCCCCGACTGTGACAGCAGAGATGTCTACGGGAATGGTTAAGTCTAAACCTGCCACATTCAGCCAGGGAATCAACTGGTGTTGTGCCGGTTGGTTCCAGATAGCTGTCAGGGCGATGACGCCGTGAAGGAAAGCGAAGAAAGTTAAGATGGCGTTTACGTAACCGGAGGGTCTAGGCCCCGTGCGGCGAGTTACTGCTGGAAACCACAGTATCGACAGAAATGCGCCGATAAGTGGATAGCAAGGTATAAACCAAACGGTCTGGAGTAGGATTTGAGCCATTGGCACTACCTGTAAATGTTACAAAAATTTAAAAATCTGAGAATAATCTCGATCGCCATTCGGCTGAGGTCCTTCGCCAGAAGTAAAGAAATTTTGGGGTAAATGCGAGTTTCTTGTCGTTTTGAAACTGCGCGCTTCAAAATAGACTCATTAATTTTATATTAAGGATTGCCTGAAATTTTCATATTTCCCAATTCAGCATACTTATATACAGATAAACTGTGCTTATCGGATGTAAAGATCAGACGGCGGTTGAAACCGCGCCTACACAAACGATGTCCGGATGGTGCGCGGACTCAAGAGAGAATAACATAGGATAGGTCTTCAACCCGCGCACCATCCGGGTTTTGCCTGTATAGACGCGGTTTCAACCGCCCAGTCTTCTTCTAAGGATTAAAGTCGCTCAATTTCCCGAGCTAGTTCTGGGAGTTTGGCTTGTCGCTGTCCGATCGCCCTTGCTCTCACATTCAAAAGACCGATCGGCGTATTCAACAAATCTACCAGATCGGCGCGGGCGATCGCGCACTTAGCAGCAGCAACCGGCAATTCCTTTAACAGCCACCTAGCCAGCCGGTAAAAATATTCCCTGATTTTAAATTCCCGCATCAAATCGACGCCGTGGAGTTCGTGCAAATATTTATTCGACTCGCCGTAGCGATGCCATTGACTTTGCAACTGTTTTATTGTAGAACGGTGGCGGTGTCGGGCGATCGCACTTTCGGCAAAATAGATTTTATAGGATGTTTCCCGCAAAATCCGCCAGCACAAATCCGCATCGCCACCGCTCGTAAGGTAGGGGCGAAACAAACCGACTCGTGCTAAAATCTGCCTGCGTACAGCCAAGTTAGCCGTTTGACCGTAGGGACAAAAAGGGTGAGCGAGAGTATGTTTTTGAGATAAAGTATTTTCGCGGGCGGCGTGTTTTTCTAAGAGAGTGTTACCGGGGAGGGCGAGGATTTCACCGCAGGTAATTCCGATGTCTAAGTTAGCGAATGGTTGGACTAAATTTTGCAACCATTGAGGTTCGGGGCGACAGTCTGCGTCGGTAAAGGCGATGATTTCACCTGTTGAGGCGCGAATTCCTTTGTTTCTGGCGGCGTAGGAACTTTGAATGGTATTTTCGCTGAGATTGCGAAGGGTTATTTGATTGAATCCCTCTTGGTTGGGGGATTTGGCTGCTGCTTGAAGGATGGTTGAAGTGTAATCGCGACTTTTGTTGTCTACTAAGAGATATTCTACTCTGTTTGTTGGATAAGTTTGCGATCGCAGACACTCGATTAAATCCGGCAAATCCTTCTCGCCGTTATAAACAGGTACTACAACCGAAACAAGGGGTAAAAACTCCGCACTGTTCATTAATCCTCTCTGCGGGTTGCTGAGTCAATCAGGACTGAAGTCCTTATTACAAATCGGTTCGTAGTAAGGACTTCAGTCCTCTCTTAAAGTTTGTAGTAAGGACTTCAGTCCTCTCTTAAAGTTTGTAGTAAGGACTTCAGTCCTCTCTTAAAGTTTGTAATAATCTCTTAAAGTTTGTAGTAAGGACTTCAGTCCTCTCTTAAAGTTTGTAGTAAGGACTTCAGTCCTCTCTGCTAGTTTTTGAGTTAATAAGGACTAAAGTCCTTACTACCAACCAGTTATCGAATAATTTCTACTTCTGTACCTTTTTGTACAAACTGATACAACTCATCAACATCTTGATTTTCCAGCGAAACGCAGCCTAAAGTCCAGTTCGATCGCTCTTTGATAATTTTCTCTGAATTAGCCGGTACGCCGTGAATCCCAACCTCGCTGCCAATACTATCGTACCATTTGATTGTACCTGCTTGCTTGGCTTTGATATGTTTTCGCCAAGATTGTTTAGTTGGATAATCCAGCCAGATAAATTTCGACCAAGCTGTGTGAGGATATAAATCTTTGATGCTAAAGATTCCTTCCGGCGTCCGCGAATCGCCTTCTTTTAGTTTATCGCCTGCGGGATTGCTGCCAAATACAACAGGATAAGATTTGACCGGCTTTTTCTTGTCATAGACAGTTAATCTGTATTTTGATTTTTCAACCAGGATTGAAATTCTATTTTTATCTAACTTATCCGGTTCGCCTAAAATTTGTGAGAGGGGTTTGTCGTAGTTGAATAATTTATCTGGTGGCAATTGGCTGTGTAAAGTCGTTAAATCATCAGCCGGACAATTAGTTAAACAGAAAACATCTAAAATGTAGGGAATGGGAACAGCATAACCGAGTCTGACGAGTCTCCAGTAAAAAAATGAGCTAGCAGCCAGCAATAGAAGGGCGGCTGATGAAGCAATTATCCAAATATTGCCCTGTCTTTTTGTGAGTTCCATTGCATTTACTGGGGAGAGCAATTTTCAAAATTATAACTTATGAGCTTGGCACTGGCAATATGCCAGTTCCACAACAGAATGAAGTATTAGTGGCACAGGCATCTTGCCTGTTTTTTAACTAAATTTAATATTAGTGGCACAGGCAGGAAAGCCTGTGATTTAGCTAAATTTAAGATTAGTGGCACAGGCAGGAAAGCCTGTTTTTTAGCTAAATTTAAGATTAGTGGCACAGGCATCTTGCCTGTTTTTTTAAGTCTGAAACGGGCAAGATGCCCGTTCCACAACTGCATTGAGTTCCTGTGGAACGGGCATCTTATTTGTTTTTTAACATGGCAGAAAACATCAGCTACATATGCTGTAAAGTCTGTTACTAATCTGCTGTTAACTATTGCCAGTGAACATCAGAATCATTAACACTAACACCCCGTTAGTTAAATAAAATATCCCAACTACCTGAGTTTCCAACCAGCCACAGAGTTCTAAATGGTGGTGCAGCGGAGCCATTCTTAAGAGACGCTTGCCGATGCCATCCGGGCCTTTTGTAGCTTTGTAATAAGTTACCTGAGCAATTACGGACAGCGTTTCAATAAAGAAAATACCGCTGATTATTAATAATATCCAAAGGCTATTTGTTAATAAAGCTACCGCACCCAACGCACCGCCCAACGCCAACGCACCTGTATCGCCCATAAACACTCGGGCTGGATTGCGGTTGTGAGTTAAGAAACCGAGACAACTGCCGCTGATACAAGCGCAAAATATCATTAATTCTGGCGAAGTTGAGGCTACAGATGCGCCTAATCCCAAAAGTGCGATCGCGCCCAAACCTCCCATCAACCCGTCAACACCGTCGGTAAGATTAGTAGCATTGCTTTCAGCAACTAACACAAAACCAGCCAGCGGCCAAAACAGAAAACCTAAAGGCAATACCCAACCGAAAGGCAAAGCAATGTTTGTAGAAATACTTGGATTGTGGAACATCAACCACAGACAAAATAGAGCTGCAAAACCTACTTGCAAAGCCAATTTCATCCGGGGTGAAATACCTTTATTCGACTTGCGGCGCAAAATTTGCCAGTCATCGAGCCAGCCGATGAAACCGTAAGCTAAAGTTAAAGCCGATACGGCAACAACATCTGAGTTAAATCTTGACGAAATCAAGGCGACTGCGACTCCTGCGGGCACAAAAAATATGCCTCCCATTGTCGGGGTTCCCGCTTTTTTCAAGTGGGCTTGGGGGCCGTCTTCGCGAATTATTTGTCCGGCTTTCAGTTGCTGGAGTACGGGCACAACTAGATAACCTAAACCCGATGCAACGAGAGCACAAACAGCTAGTGGCATAAATAGCGATGCAGGCGCATCCAAAAATCTACCCGCTGCTACATCTAAACCGATCGCTACAATGCCCAGCCCCAAACCCAGCAGCAGGAATAAATTCCTGCCTGTAAGTTTGAAAGGCATAGTAAAAGGGATTTTCTCATCCACAAAGTTATCCATATCACTCCTCAACACACACCATTTGAGAATAAGCATTTGACAATTGGAGAATAGGGTGGGATACAGGAGATTGGGAAATCTCTTGGTTTTTCTTCCCTGTTTCCGGTTGATTCGTTGACCAGCCAAAAACGCTACAAACCCTAAACTTGACTAATCGATTATCCCCAAATTTTAGACTTTTGTTCGAGATACCAGATTCATCATTAGAGTGAATCTAAAATTCTTCAATCTAAAATCTAAAATCTAAAATCTAAAATCGACTGACCATTCTTTCTACAGTTATTCGTCCCCTACACCCGCATCATCTTCTACTTCTTCTTCTAAATCATCGTAAGGACTGTCGTCAACTGCCATCAACTCGGAAATTTCTTCTTCGTGCAGATAGTCGGGTTCTTGAACATCCCTTGCTAAGAGACGATTGTTAGATTCCAACCAGTCTAAAAGAGAAGATTGCTGCTTTAATGGAATTACATCCGCAGGCAAGTGGCGAGGTATTTGACGCAGAGATGGGTTGTACATGATTATCGGTTTCTAAAGACAAAGACGCGATCGAGTAGAACTAATGTTGTGCCGACTGACTGCTCCTTCGATCGAACACTTGCAAATCCGGCATTTAGCAGAGCTAAGGCATTATACCACAGACACTCTTTGGTTCCGGATCCCGATAGGATGGCTGACCGATTCGGGCGATCGCCCCCAGTCATCGGCCTCAGGATAACATTAAAATCCGATATTGCCAATCCCTATTTCGCCGTAAGTATTGTAATCTGAGGCGATCGTCTTTGAAAGTATCGCGCGACACGGGGCCAGCCAGCGGTTGAGTTAGAACAGTTTCATGGTTTTGCGTCAAAGCCTGATGGTGAAAGCCTTTTACCTTCTTCAACCAATTCTCAAACAATAAATCTCAGGATGGATATAACAGCGGCGGTTTTATACCACAAAGACGGTTACGACACCGGAGGGCAAAAACTTCTGGGGCGTCATTCAGCCGGAGAAGGATTTCTTAAAAGCTTAGTCCAACACGGTACCGCTGACTATCTGTACTGTTACGCAGACAGCGAAGCAACTTTTAAGGAGTTTTGTTCGCGCATCCAACCTTGGCTGCAACAACCTCGGAAAGTCCGCTGGATTGCGACGGATCGACCAGATTTGCTATCTCAACCGGGTACAATCTATCGGCCCGATCCCGCCCTTGCCGAGATGGTTTGGGGGCGCAGATTTGTCGATCAGCGCGCTTACAGCGTTTGTGGCGTTACCCATACGATCGCCACTAAGTATGTCATGGAATCGATCGGCAATTTGATAACTGCACCGGTTCAACCTTGGGACGCCCTGATCTGCACCTCTAACGCCGTGAAAAACACAGTAGAAGGAGTTCTGAGGGAGTGGTCTGAATATTTAGCGCAGCGCAACGGCGGTCAACCCGAAATTTTGGTGAAATTGCCAGTTATTCCCCTAGGAGTGGATTGCAGCGCGTTTCCGCAGGGTGTGGAAGCAGTCCAGGCGGGCGATCGACAACGACAAGAACTCGGCATTTCTCCCGGCGATATAGTCGTGTTATTTGTCGGGCGATTGACTTTCTCTGCCAAAGCTCATCCGGTACCAATGTACATCGCTTTGGAACGCGCCGCCCAGCAGACAAAAGCCAAAATCCACTTAATTCAAGCCGGTTGGATTGAAGATCCGAGAGAAGAACCCGACTTTAAAAATAGCGCGAAAATCTTTTGTCCGTCGGTGAATGCTATTTTTGTAGATGGCAGAAATCCGGAAATTAGAGTTAATATTTGGTCTGCCTCCGATATTTTTATTTCGCTGTCCGACAACATTCAAGAAACCTTCGGACTAACACCCATTGAAGCAATGGCCAACGGACTGCCGGCAATTGTTTCTGACTGGAACGGATACAAAGAATCAGTACGCCACGAAATCGACGGCTTCCGCATTCCCACACTCATCCCACCGCCGGAAGCTTGTTTGGATTTAGCCCTAAATTATCTCGACGGCAGCTTGAATTGGCCGACTTACATGGGTCACACTTCCCTCGCCACAGCAGTTGATATTGATGCTTGCACCCGCGCTTTGTGCCAATTAATTGAAAACCCGGAATTGAGAAGGCGGATGGGTGAAAATGCGAGACAAAGGGCGAGGGAGATTTATGATTGGAAAGTAGTAATTGCTGCTTACGAACATTTGTGGCGGGAATTAGCTGAAATTCGGGTTTCTGCACCAGAGTCTGCACCTGCAAAAGCTGGGAAACCGCCTTATCCCCTGGGCGACGATCCGTTTCGGGTGTTGGGTCATTATGCGACTAGAACTTTAAACGATGATATGATGCTGAGTCTGGGTGCGATCGCCACACCGGAACTGTTGAGAGAGTTGCACAGAATTTGGTTTACGAGCTTCGGTCAAGACCGCAGAATCTCTGTTAAAGTTCAGATAGAGATGTTGAATGCGATCGAGAAAAAGGGTGCGATCGGCGTCGGGGAAATTCTCAGGCGTTATGCGAACAACGAGCAAGAATCAGCATACCTCTATCGGACGCTACTCTATCTCGTGAAATTTGGTGTTTTAGTGATTGGGAATGGGTAATTCCTAATAGTTGATAAATCAAATAAGAGTCGGCGGTTGAAACCGCTACTACACAAACGATGTCCGCCTCCGCGGACTGAAGATTAGAGTAAATGTAGGGGCGAAATACGCACAGAGAAGCCCAATAATCATAAGCATGGGTAAAAAAAAATTATTTAGTCCCCGTGTATAAGTCATAAACTAATGACGAATGACCAATGACTAATGACTACTGACCAATGACCAATGACCAATGACTAATGACTCTTAAAAAAAACTATGCTTAAAAAATCTGCACTATTAGAGATAATTGCTGGTAAGAATCGCGGTTTGCTGGCGACTCCAAACGACAAACAGGCGATTTTAAGTGCGATCGCCCAATTGGAAGATTACAACCCCACACCGCGCCCTGTGGAAGCCGCAGAACTTTTAGATGGCGATTGGCGGTTGTTGTACACCAGCAGCCGCGCCCTGCTGAATCTTGACGGTTTTCCCTTGTTGAAATTGGGTCAAATTTATCAATCCATCCGCGTCAAAGAATCTAAAATTTACAACATTGCCGAACTTTACGGCTTGCCTTATTTAGAAGGAATTGTCAGCGTAGCGGCCAGATTTGAGGCGACTTCGGAACGGCGAGTGCAGGTGAAGTTTGAGCGGTCAATTTTGGGTTTAAGCAGGTTAATCCGCTATGAATCTCCGGCAAAATATATCAATGAAATTGAGTCAGGGAAAAAGTTTGCTGCTGTAGATTTTCGGTTAGATACTCGCGAACAGCAGGGATGGCTGGATGTTACTTATTTGGATGGCGATTTACGCATCGGGCGCGGTAATGAAGGGAGTGTCTTTGTGTTGACAAAAGAGTGATTTTGTGATGTTTGATTGAGTTCGATCGCTCTTAAGACTTCTCAAATTTTTAAGCAATTCTCGCTAGAATAGAAGCGTCAGGGGCATGAACACTTAGACATTTTCAGAATAAATCTATATAATCAAGTTAATTGAATTGAAAAAATGTATGACAACAACAACTGTAGTAGACATCGGGACTTTAATTATCCGCGATCGCAACCTTCGAGGCGGCCGTCCCATTATTGCTGAAACTGGTACTTCTGTCCGCCGCATCGCCGTTTTGTACAAGCAGGGTAATAGTGCGGAAGAAATTGCTAGGCTGATGACTCACTTATCGATCGCACAAGTTTATGCAGCTTTAACGTATTATCATGCTAATCGAGCAGAGATTGATACAGATTTAGCAGAGGAACAAGCAGCTTACGAACAGTTAGCAGAGTTACACTACAAAAACCTGAAGACAAATCCATGAGCATTATTCTACTGCTGCTAGACGAAGATGCTATGAATTCGGCTCTGCTTGATGCTCTACGCCTGCGGAGTGTTGATGTTATTTCTGTTGCAGAAATAGGAATGCTGTCTCGCAGGGATGAAGAAATTTTGTATTGGGCTAATAAAAATCATCGAGTAACCTATAGCTTTAATACTAGGGATTTTTATCGATTGCATACTGATTTGAACACCCAAGGGGAAGAACATATGGGGATAATCTTGGGACAGCAGAATTATTCAGTTGGGGAACAATTGCGTCGCTTGCTAAAAATTATAGCTAGTAAATCCGCAGAGGAAATGTACAATCAAGTTGAGTTTTTAAGTGCTTGGGGTGAAGAATAAGCGATCCCCTTAACTCATTCTCCTCAATTTATCTTTCTTTCATCCGCGTTTATCCGCGTTCATCTGCGGTTGAAAATCAAAAATGTATGACTTTTGCAAACAATTCAACACTTACTAAAATCCTCAAATCCACAGCCGATCGCAGCTTTAGATATGATAACCGTTAAAACTTAGCGTTAAGAATTGACAATTGACAATTATTGTGATATCTGCTTGAATTTTAATGGGAAAGGCGTTAGTACATTCCCGCCAAGAAACTTACTAACGCTCTTTCTGTACTCCTTACGAATACAACAAGATTATGTCACAAAACGGTTATCAACAGGGATTATCGGCGAATCCTAGTGCGATCGCGTACCAAAAACGCCTTTACCCTTGGGCGATCGCCAAACTCATGCCAAATATGCAGCGGACTGTTGTATGTCGGTTTCGGAGGCGATCGGATGCTGACGGGGGTAGTGCCCTGAAGGAAAGGATCGAGAGAATAAAACTCACGTCAAAGAAAAGTAGGCATTTAGAGTTGTAAATTAGCATTGTAATGATGCACAAAC
>RDYN01000042.1 GCA_004293365.1 Oscillatoriales cyanobacterium
AAAAAAGCCTCAAATGATTGCATAGCAATCATTTGAGGCTTTTTTGATTCTGAATTATTTTGAAATTAAATCCGATCGAATATCTGCGGAATGTGGGTTTAACTGTCTCGCTCTGAAGGAATTCTTGATAAACCGATTCATCTCCAAAAGAGTCGATCGCAATTTGAGCTTTTGGCATTACCATCAACGGAGATTGAACGGGTAGATATTTGCAATATCCGACAACAATCACCTCAAACTCGTGAGTCGGTATTGCAGTTGGGTACTCCTCAACCCTCACAACGAACCAATCTCCAGTACGATAGTGAGTGCTAGCACCAGAACCATCAGCGCAGTGAAACTTCAGCAATCTGTATCTCGGTGCGGAGATAGGTTCGTTGGATGAATCAAAATATTCTGCAAGGATATCAGGCATCGGTGAACCCGTCCCACGCGAATCATCTCCATTTAACACGCAACTTCCTACTTTTTACTCGGTGGAATTTTCTCGATCGAAATCAGCGCCTCCATCACCGACTCCACAATCGGCGCCGCCACAACTCCCCCCGTACCACCACCCTTAGGCTCATCAATCACCGCCAGCACCACATACCGAGGAGCCTCCACAGGCACGATCCCCACAAAGCTAGTAATAATCGCCTTATCAGAATAACCCCTACCAGCGCTAGCTTTTTGAGCCGTCCCCGTTTTGCCAGCAATCCGATACCCAGGAATTTGTGCAGCTTTCCCCGTACCGCCATCCACCACAGTTTCCATCATTTCCAAAACCTGCTTGGTAGTTTGCGGCGAAAAAACCTGCTTCGGAACAGCCCTCGGCAACTTCCAAAAAGGTTGACCATCCCGATCGAAAAGTCCCCGCACAACATGAGGAGTTACCAACTTGCCACCGTTAGCCAAAGCCCCATTAAGCTGCACCAACTGCATCGGAGTAATCGAAAAACCCTGACCAAAAGCAGTAGTAGCAACTTCCACCGGAGAATTAATAAATTGGTCTCGATTTTTAAGCTGACTCGTTACTTCAAAAGGCAAATCTGTACCCGCAGTTTGTCCCAGTCCCAGTTTTTCTAAAGCTTGATAGTAAAGAGAAGATTTCATGGTGTTCATTACGTGCACCATCCCCACATTACTAGAATGTTTCAAAATCTCCGTAACAGTCGAAGGGCCGCGGGCGCCTGCTTGTTTGTAATCGGAATTTTGGATAGTCCAGACATCCATATAAATCCGACCTTCGTCGTTAAACACACTGTTAGGTTTGACCGCACCGGCTTCTAGGGCGATCGCCACATTAATCGGTTTAAAAGTCGAACCAGGCTCATAAACATCAGTTACAGCCCAATTTTTATAGCGCGACAAATCGAAATTAAAATATTGATTCGGATCGTAGGAAGGTTCCGCCACCACCGACAGCAACTCCCCGTTGCGGGCATCCATCACAATCACCGCACCCCGCTTCGCCTCGTGTTTGAGCATTTTCTCCTTCAGAGCAATCCGGGCCGCCCGCTGCAAGCGACTGTCGATCGTCAATTGCAATTTCAAGTCATCAAGCTGCACAAAACCCGCCGTCAGTCGATCGGGAAGCCAACGCCCGTCGATCGACTTACTAAATTGAATCGACGGCATCGATCGTTCCAGCAAATTCTGCTGGCTGTATTCCACCCCAGCCTGTCCCTTCCGTTCCCCATCCACATAACCGAGAACATCCGCCGCCAACTCCTGCTGCGGGTAAAAACGCTGCTGCTGCCGCACCAACTCCAGCCCATCCACGGGACTATCTTTAATTTGCATCCGCCCCACGCGATCGGCTACCTCTTGAGCCAAAGAACTAGCAATCGTAATACCGCTTTCGGCCAGATTAAACCTTCGCAGCAGTTCAGTTTCCGCCGTATTGCCAGGGGCTACTTCGATCGGCAGCATCGGAGCCAATGAGGCCGCAATCTCCGCCTTCGAGTGCTTGAACAACTTCGGGTGAGCGTAGAGCGTGTACACCTGTCTGTCGATCGCCAACACATTCCCCGCGCGATCGACGATCGGGCGTCTCGGCACAAACGGCTTCGTTTTGAGAGTTTGCTGTTGTTCGGCTTGTTTGCGGAGTGCCGGAGCCCGCGTCACCTGCAAATAAAACAAATTTACTGCCAGCCCCACCCCCCCGAGCATCAACACCACCCACACAGCCCACAAGCGGAACTTGTTGCGTTTTAAACGTTCCAGCGGTGGCCGGGGCTGGCTGCTAGCCGTAGCCGCAACTCTGGGTTTGGCTGGCTTGCCCCACCAAGTGGGATCGCTCGACGCTTTTGGACGTTTAAAATTCGGCGATCTGTAGCGGTCAAAACGGGGATCGTAGCTCATAGCATTCAAAGTTCACCGACAAGTTCTACCATTTTAGATTTTAGATTTTAGATTTTAGATTTATGAATTGAATAATTGAATAATTGGCAATAATTTATAAATATTGGATTTGGATTTGCTGCTTACTTTAGCATTATTTTTTTGAAGTCCTATTATTTTAAAATAATATTTTAAAATTTTTACCGACGGTTGGGATGAAAAAATCGATCGGCACTTGCACAAAAATCAAACCCGAAGCAAGGCCCTCGGACACTTCCCAAGAGGGCCCTCTCCGCGTTGACATTGCCCAAAAACGGATACCGCAGCTCCGACAGACAATCTTTGTGCATATCCCCAAATTTTAGACTCAAGATTCAAGCCTCCAGATTCACGGCGCTGCGAGTCAATCTAAAATCTAAAATCTAAAATCGACATTGCCTCAATAGCCCAGTGGCGTTTCGCCACCCGATCGATTCTTGAGAGCAGGTTCTTCGGAGTTTGGTGCCGCCGCACCGGGCGATCGGTTTTCCGGGGCCGGGCGCAAGAAAATCGTGTCCGCAGGCTTCGGCGCCACCAAACCGGTTTCTGGATTTTCAGCTTCTTTAGCAAGTTGGTGTTTCAAGACTTCGCTAGCAGCACTCAACTGCTGTTCGCCCCGGCGCAGAGTTTCCAGCTTTTGATACTCTTGACTCCAGCGCTGCTCGCCGTAAACAGTCAAACCGTAGAGAGTCAGAGCACCGCCCAACAGCAGCACCGCACAGGCCCAGGAGGCGCGCTCCACCCGCAGGAGCGATCGCAGCCACATCGGATGCGAGGAGCGATCGGGCATCACTTTCAGCACCGATCCTTGGGCTTTCTGTTTGGCCTGTTCGTCGGCCCGCGAGTAGTTAGGCAATTGGGGCCCAGTTTTTGCCCGTCTAGCTCGGGCAATAGAAGTAACTTTGCTTTTGGCAGCGTCTGTGGTGGGCTTGCCGGTCGATCGGGAGCGGCGAGGAGAATCCGGGGATCTGATAGCAGCAGTCATAGAGTTCACCAATACGTAAAGTGGGGCAGATCGCAGTTTGAGTGAGGTTAGAAGTTTTTGCGGTTGCCGATCGCCAATTTCTGGAAATCTCGGATCGATCGGTTATCCTTACCAAAGATACCTCACAAACCAACCAACCCATCCTACCACTGGTCACTTTTACTTCAGGATTTGCCAAAAAAAATGAATTTTTTGCCGGTTCGCCAGAATCAATGTGAAATTTATTAATAAATGCAGTATTGTAATCAACGAGCGAATCGTCGATCTATTCGTGCCAGCATTGTTTCTCAAGTACACTATTCCCTTCCTTGCGATGGGTTTTGAATGTTAAGGAGTGTTTATGAACAAGGGATTAATTCGTTTGACTTTGGCAATTGGCATTGCAGCAGCCCTCGGCGCCTGTGGAGGAGATACCACCAGCCCCAGCTCTAGCCCCTCTCCCGGCGGTGCTGGTGGCGGCACAACTCCTCCTCCTCCTGTTTCTGCTCCAGCAACACCAAAGGAATCTCCAAAGGCTTCTCCTGGCGCTGAAAAGTCACCGGGCGCTGAAAAGTCTCCGGCTGCTGGTGGAACTGCTTCCCCTTCTCCTAAAAAGCCCTAACCAGGGCGATCGCGGAGTACAACCCCAACGGGCCTAGGCTCAAGCGTGAAAAATGGTTCGCTCTTCGCATTTTTCAATCTCATCAGTCTAGGTCTCAAGTTGGGTGTTATTTATAGTCAGATGCTTTTACTACAGTTCAGCACCTCCCCTTACTGCCGCAAAGTCCGCTTAGCCCTCGGTTACAAGGGCATCCCCTTTCAAGTAGAAAATTTGACACCGGGCCTGCACGTTTTGAAACTCAAGCCTCTCACGGGGGGTTTGAGGACAGTGCCGGTACTGCTGCCTCAACTTGAAGGTCAACCAGGGGCGATCGCAGACTCGACGCAAATTTTGCACTGGATCGATTATAGTTTTCCTTCGCCACCCCTGGTGCCTGCAGACGAGAGTTTGCAAGCAGAGGCTTGGATGCTGGAAGACTGGCTCGATGAAAGCATCGGCATTGCCACTCGATTTGTTTACTACGAGTTTCGCGCCGGTGCGGGCAAGGAAATCGACCCATCTCTTTTGAGCCAGTTAGTGATTCAGTTGGCGCGCCGCCAGTTCGGCATTAACCGCGCTTCTGCAAAACTCGCCGAGTTGCGCCTGAGCGCTGCTTTAGGCCTGTTGCAGCGTCGCTGGCAAGATGGTTCCTATTTGGTAGGCGACTCCTTGAGCGTGGCAGATATTACTGCTGTCGCGCTGCTGAGTCCTTTAGCTTTGATTCCTCAATACCGGATTGAGTATCCTTGGCTGCTGGAGCGCATTGTCAACATTCACGAAGTTTGCGGGGAAACCCTGCCTCCGGGATTTTAAAGTGTAGCGGGCGGGCGATCGCCCCAGCCTGAAAATTCCACCAATTAATCATCATTGAGTTCTCGGCCAAACTCACCCTCCTTGGCCCCCTCGGTTCGCAAATCCACCAGAATTTGCCAAAAACTTAGGTATCACAAAGGTTAAAAAAAGTCAAGGATATTATCGGAAAAATATAAATTTTTCAATCTGTTTTAATATTTCTATACTTAGATGTTAGCCCTTAGCAGTAAAAGCACAGCTCGATCGCCAGCAAGGCGACAGCACGCACTCGATTGCAGCGAGCGTGGTAGCATTAGCGATCAAAAATGTATCCAAATGTAAAGTGCAGCGCCCCTCTAGGTTTTGAAAGCCACCATTTAGTCAAAAGATTGAGGTAAGTAGTTTTATGCCCGTGACCGTCCCCTTTGAACAGATTGACCGAATTGTTTGGAATCAGCACCACGATCCATTTGAAGTGCTAGGCCCCCACGCGATCGAAGAAAATGGCAAAAAAGTCTGGGCCGTCCGAGCTTATCTGCCCAATGCCGAAGCAGTATCGGTAGTTTTGCCCGAGGCGAGGGCCGAATACCCAATGAAATCAGAGCATCACCCTCACTTTTTTGAATGTACGATCGACACCCCAGAACTAGCAAACTATCAACTGCGGGTCAAAGAAGGGGAACACGAACGCTTTATCTACGACCCCTACGCCTTTCGATCGCCCAAACTCACAGAATTTGACCTGCACCTATTCTCAGAAGGCAACCACCACCGGATTTACGAAAAACTAGGAGCCCACTTCACCGAAGTAGACGGCATCACAGGAGTATATTTTGCAGTTTGGGCTCCGAATGCCCGCAACGTATCAGTCTTAGGAGATTTCAACCTTTGGGACGGCCGCAAACATCAAATGCGGAAATCGCAAAACGGCATCTGGGAATTATTCATTCCGGGACTAGACCTAGGAACTCACTACAAATACGAAGTGAAAAACCAAGACGGACATCCCTACGAAAAATCCGATCCCTACGGTTTCCAGCAAGAAGTACGGCCCAAAACAGCCTCAATTGTCACCGACTTAGATACCTACACTTGGCACGACAGCGATTGGATCGAACAGCGGCGGCACACAGACCAACTAACGCAGCCGGTTTCGGTTTACGAATGCCACATCGGTTCTTGGCTGCACGCGGGTACAGCCGAACCTGCGGTACTGCCAAACGGAGAAATACAACCAGCAGTGCCGGTTTCGGAACTGAATCCGGGCGCGCGCTTTTTGACTTACCGCGAATTGGCCGATCGGCTAATTCCCTACGTCAAAGACTTAGGATTCACCCACATCGAAATGCTGCCCATCGCCGAACATCCCTTCGACGGTTCCTGGGGCTATCAAGTAACAGGCTATTTCGCCCCAACATCCCGCTACGGCACACCCGAAGATTTCATGTATTTCGTTGACCAATGCCACGCCAGCGGCATAGGCGTACTCGTGGACTGGGTGCCGGGACATTTCCCCAAAGACGGCCACGGTTTAGCTTTCTTTGACGGAACTCACTTGTACGAACACGCCGATCCCCGCAAGGGCGAGCACAAAGAGTGGGGAACCCTAGTATTTAACTACGGCCGCAACGAAGTTAGAAATTTCCTAGTATCAAATGCTCTGTTCTGGTTTGACAAGTATCACATCGACGGCATTCGCGTAGATGCAGTAGCCTCGATGCTGTACTTAGATTACTGCCGCGAACCCGGAGAATGGCTGACCAACCAGTACGGCGGCCGCGAAAATATCGAGGCGGCAGATTTTCTGCGCCAGACAAATCATACAATTTTTAGCTATTTCCCAGGTGCGCTGTCGATCGCCGAAGAATCTACCTCTTGGCCGATGGTATCTTGGCCGACTTATGTGGGCGGCTTGGGCTTCAACCTCAAGTGGAACATGGGTTGGATGCACGATATGCTCGACTATTACCACATGGATCCGTGGTTCCGCCAGTTCCACCAGAACAACATAACTTTTAGTATGTGGTACAACCACAGCGAGAATTTCATGCTGGCTTTATCCCACGATGAAGTCGTCCACGGCAAGTCCCACATCATCGGGAAAATGCCAGGGGACGAATGGCAAAAGTTTGCAAACGTGCGGTGTTTGTTTACCTTTATGTTTGCCCATCCCGGAAAGAAAACGATGTTTATGGGGATGGAGTTCGGCCAGTGGCAAGAGTGGAACGTTTGGGGCGACTTGGAGTGGCAGTTGCTGCAATTTGAGCCACACCAAAAGTTGAAGCTATTTTTCAAGGATTTGAACAATTTGTACCGCAGCGAAACGGCACTTTACAGTCAAGATTTTGCTGAGGATGGGTTTGAGTGGATTGATTGCAGCGACAACAGACACAGCGTGGTGGCCTTTGTGCGCCGCCAGAAGGATGGCGACGAGTTTGTGGTGACGGTGTGCAATTTTACGCCGCAACCGCACTCTCACTATCGCGTCGGAGTGCCGGAACCGGGTTTCTATACGGAGTTGTTTAACAGCGACGCGCGGGAGTACGGCGGCAGCAATATGGGGAATTTGGGGGGTAAGTGGACTGATGAGTGGTGGTTCCACAACAGTGCTTATTCGATCGACTTGTGTTTGCCGCCTTTGGGTGTGTTGATCTTAAAGATCGATCGGGAAAAAACAGGAGCAAAATCTCAAGAGTTTTAAGTTGTGAGAGTTTTGAGTTAACAATCAAAACTTGATTAAGCATCAAACTTTGAGGTTATTCAGAAACCCGGTTCTTCAAGAAACCGGGTTTTTTCTGTAACTCCATATAGCAAAGTTTCTTGTTTGAAGGAGAGAAAAATCGGCTCGCGATTTCAAATCGGGTAACTGCGGAATTATTCAACCACAGAAGAAGCAGAGAAAGAGGAGAGAAATTTATCATTCCCATGCTACCGGATTCGAGATCCCAGAAAAACTCGGTGTTGCAGCGACGGCATCTGGCGGCGGACTTGTTTTAGTCGATCGCGAGTTATCGGCCGTTCATCTTCGGCAAAAAAAAACCTTAATGAATTTCGCTAGTTTTTTCGTGTACGAACGTACACAATTACGCGACCGAATAAAAACTATTCAGCTCAAATCCGGTAACTGCGGAATTATTCAACCACAGAAGAATCAGAGAAAGACGAGAGAAAATTATCATTCCGATGCTAACGGATTTGAGCTGAAATAGCGGTTTTATACTTTTTCTCTGGTTCAAATTCACCACGCCTGACAGGGCTGGGTTTTCTAGCACCCTAGCAACTCAATCAGTGTCCAATTCCCAATTCCCAATTACCAATTCCCAATTCCCAATTTTCAACTGCGAGTATCGGAAGCGCCAAGATTGTAAGAAACTTTAGACTGCTCAACTGTTATTACTTCCGAAATAGACTGTTCCGACCCTGCATCTAAATTGGGCAGCGGCATATGCTTCATTTCCCACACTTTGAGCAATATTAAATATTCATAAAAAGCTTGTAGCGTGCACCAAGCCAATCCAGCTTGACCGTCAAGAAATCCGCCGAGTAAAATATACATATAGAAAAAGCGCACCACAGGCCGCAAAGGCAAACGCAAAGAAAAATCTTTCAAAGCGCGGCGCCTTTCCACCTCCGACGCGCCAAACAATAAATCCCACCAATTTACTTGACCCGCTGCTAATTGGCGGAGAGTTTCAGCCGCCTCGTCAGTCGAGTAGCGGTTGTGCTTTTCAATCCAGCGAGAAAGACCTTTGCTGCAAGTATAGTGAGGGTAGGTTTCCTTCAAAAAGTGAGTCGGGCCGTTGCAGACTTCCCGTTCTGTGTGACCGTAGTCAGTAAACCATACTCGCTCTTTGCGAAACAGGCGCATTTGATAGCGCGGATATTGAGTGCTGCGGCGAATCCAGCGCTCCATAAATATTACTTTTTCAGCTACGTAATAACCGATATATTCTTGACTTTCGATCGCCTTTAAGCATTCAGCAAACAGTGCAGGCGTCATCCGCTCGTCAGCTTCGAGGATGTAAACCCATTCGTACTTGCATTCTACTTCTTGGAGCATCCAAGTCCGCTGGCGTCCGTGAGTTTCAAAGCGGTGCTGCACTGTTTGCACCGGATAGTTTTTAACAATCTCAAGGGTGCGATCGCTGCTGAAAGAATCAACTACAATGATATCGTCACAAAGCAGTGCCGATTCAATGCAAGCGGCGATATCAATCTCTTCGTTGTAAGTCAGAATATAAATTGAGAACATTCCCAGCTTTCAGTAAGGGCAAACTATCCGGCAAATCAAGTATTTATTTTTCAGGGATGTCTCGACTTGCACGCTTTCGGTGATGGCGTCGGTCAGTCGATTTTAGATGTTAGATTTTAGATTTTAGATTTACTTGCAGCTCCGTGAATCTGGAGATTGAACTTGCGTCTAAAATTTCGATCTTTCTACGACTTAGGTGTGGCGCTTGTATCCGTTTTTGCGCCGGTCAATTTTTGCGGTGGCCGAACCGCATAATTCCCATACTTCTGAGTCCACTCCAACCAACAGTAATGTAGCCGATGGCCAACAGCAAACTGTTGATTCCAGTCTGCAAACTCGAATTTCTCGATCGAGTTCTCAACTCTTTCTCTTTTTGTTGCTTCTGGGTACTAATCTCTTTGCGAGCTTGATTTGGCAGTTCTTGGGCTTGCTGTTCCAAGAACTTATCGAGGGCTTTCGGGTCATTTTTCGACTCCTGAAGCACGGTTTTTAATTCCTTGGGAAGATTTGGATTCTTGAGTTCTTGTTGCAGCTTCCCGTCGTCTTGCAGTAGCGCGCCTATCTGGCTGCGGAGAAGGCTTTTACGCTGTTCTAACTCAGATTTATACTGCTCGCTTTTAATTTGTGCATCTAGTTTAGCTTCTGCTTGTCCGGCTTCTTTGTCGAGTAGAACCAGAGCATCTTTGAGTTCCAGGCGAGTATTGTTGAGATGAACGGGAACCAGCAATAGGTAAATTAGCCCTAACAAGCTGGAAATCAATAGTGCCCAAAATCGCAAATCAACCCAAACATTGCGGCGGTCAATAGAGACTCCACTGCTGCTGTCCACCCAAAAGCCCGTCATCAGCAGGGCGATACCCATCAAAGGAATAATGCCTCGGTCAACTATCTGAGTTGCTGCGGCAAGCTGCCAGCCTCGATTGCTGATGTCCGAGATTTCTCCCGGCAGCGATAGAACAATGCTGTTAAGCAAGGCAGAGAGAATCAAGATAATCCCGACTACTTTGAGAGTACGAGCAGCTACTGAAGAAAATTGACGGCTGTTAGTTGCTTTCATAATTCCTGTTAGATAATTCTACACCGTTAGATTCAACGAAATTTTGTTTAATGAGTTGACTGATGAGAGGGTAAGAAACTGTTCGTTGTTTTCCCAACATATTTGGACATTCCTTCCTGTTTGGGTACTTTTTCACCCATAGCTGTAACCGTCCTTTTGATGAATTGGTTTTTCGACATATTCGAGCTTGATACCAATCCGTTTTTTGCCGAAAGTGAGATAGATTTCGCCCTTACCATTGCTGTACGGGCATAGCCTCGCGATATACGTTCCAGCATTCACACATGAGAGGAATCACTGTTTTCACAATGTCACCAGTGCAAAAACCATGAATCGGACGCAACGGACGGTACTTCTGTGGATAGCCGAGTTTATCGGTTTGACATCGCTGCCGTCCGCCTTGACCTGTCGATTTGACTCGCAGAATTTTACTGGTTAAGACTTTAAGAGATTCAACCACACCTACACAGGCAGCATCTAACCAATGCTCTTTAGGCAGTCCTAACCGAGTACGGTTGTATTTGGTTTGCCCACCTGTCCCCGTCTTAACTGGCAACCCAGTTGCTTTTAGCATCAAGAATAGCTTCCAGCGAGTAGAGTTCACCGCAGCCGCATCTTTTAGCGGTGATGAAGCTTGTTTGAGGATTCGAGAAACCAGATCGGGCTTGCCTTTAAGAAAGTCTCGAATGTCTTTGTTTCCTTTCTTTAAGTTGCACTTCTCACAGGCCAAACACAGGTTAGAAACTCGGTCAGTGCCACCATTGGCCCGTGCTTGAATATGTTCTATCTGCAAGGGCACACCTTCTTTTGAGCAGTAAGTACATTTGCGTCCCCACTTCACAAGAAGATACTCGCGCACCTCATAGCCTGCTAGAGTTCCTTGCTGATAGTCAGTTCCAGAGATTTCTGGATTCTGCATTTGCTGCATATCAAATTTGACAAGTTCTTGTCTGATTTGGGCCACAGGCGCAAATTTGCAGAGTCGTTTCACCCACGTTTCAACCGTCAAAACACGGTGCATTAAGCTAGGTGCTAACCAACCTTTTGCACGACTGCGGTTGAGAAACCGAGCCTGACGGTAGCGAGTATGGCGCCCTCTTCGCCCTCGGCGAACAGCTCTACGTGCTAAGAGAGCGTCCTTGATGCCTTGCCCTCGGTGTTCCAGTTCCATCCCCCAGATCGCCTCATTCTGGTTAGTGACAAGGCTGATTCCGGTCGTTTTAGAACCTGGATCGATCTTGAGTGCGAGCGGATAAGTGACGATGTTCTCCACAGCCCGATTCACGATCAGCGTGAATGGATAACGCCGAAACACGGCAGCTTTGCCTGCTTCCATCAGCTTTCGAGCATGAGCCGGATGAATGGGATTCATCGGTGTTTTGTTTGCATCAATCAGAAAAACGTAGTTGCTCATGGTGTTTTGGTCGGTTTGACCAATCCTTAGTAATGTTTGCTTCGACAATGCTCTTAAGGCTTGTCATGCAGTATCAGAGGGCTTTCTAGATGTCTCGCCTTTAGTTGATAGTTGCGACAGAGCGGAAAACTAGCGTTCATTCTCCGGTGTCATGACCTTGAGAGCGTAGCCAACCTTGCTTTTCGGGCAGGTAACTCTTTTTACGGCTCAGTCATGCACGCTCATCCCACCTACCCAAAATGTTTAGTTCTGTGTAGCTATGGGTAGACATTTACGAGCGGTAAGGTTTAGGTAGGTTTCACCCCCTATATCTCTCGCCTGCGGTGATGGCGCTGCACTTTCATCCCCTGTCTTATAGTAATTGATCCACAGAGAGCTGAAAGAAATAATTGTTTCCCAATCTTTTGACCCTGGAATTACCAACTGCACAACACGGCAGTCACGGGAGCATCTCAGTTTTGAAAAAAGCATTTTTTATTATAGTGCGAGGGTCCCCGCTCGCGAGTATTGCAGGACTCGCGAGCGGGGACCCTCGCACTATTAAATCCAAAACTCAGATGCTCCCGGCAGTCACTCGATCGATTTGAGATTTTCCGTTTGGGATTTAAGATTTAGACCTATTGGCAAAAATAATGCAACTCTCGGCTCGCGATCGAATCCATACGGAATAAGTCATTGCTCGTTGCTCACCGCCCATGGAAAATCGAAAATGTTACTACTGCACAGACTCATCTGGGAGTTTGAACTCTTAGTCTCAAATTTGGGGCTGCTGGCGGCTGTGGGAAAGCAAGTATCGGTTTTTTTGGTGGGAGGAGAGATACAGGAGTAGCTATTTCCCCCTTTTTCCTTCTGTTTGCCGGAAAGCGCAGCCGAAGGGCATTCTTGTTTGTTGCTTCCTGCTTAAGAGTGACCAATTACTAATTACCAATTACTAATTGCGAACTACTAATTATTGGCTGCTCGATCGCTCGTTCAATGGCAAACGCGCTCTTGTCTCACATTTTTTGCTAGGATGATTCATCGCCGTGCAATTTTTTTAGTCATGAGTGCAATGATTTCGGGTGTTTACAGGTTGGGAGAACTTGAAAGATCGATCGCCGACAATCCTCAAAAGTGGCGTCCGATCGTGTTTACTAACGGCTGCTTCGATATCCTGCACGCGGGGCACGTCCGCTATTTGCAGGCGGCAAAAGCTTTGGGGCGATCGCTCGTGGTGGGCTTGAATAGCGACGTTAGCGTGCAAGCTATCAAACCGCAGCAGCCGGGATTGCCGCCCCGTCCGATCGTACCGGAAATTCAGCGAGCCGAAGTGCTGGCTGCTCTCAAACCAGTAGACGCCGTGGTAATTTTTTCCGAAATTACAGCTACTAAACTGATAAGTATCCTGAGGCCTGATATATACGTTAAAGGAGGCGACTATCAACTCGAAAGTTTGCCGGAAGCACCGGCAGTTATTGCCGGAGGTGGCAAGATTTCTTTGATCGAAATAGAAGTTCCGAGTTCTACCAGTGCGATCGTCAAACGCATTTTGCAGTTAGGCGTTTAACCCCCGATCGCAAATAGCAAACAGTGAGCTAAACTCAGAAGTTACCCCATCCAAAATACCAAGAGTGCGATCGCTCGTACAATTTTATCCAAATTGCTAAGCAGGAGATAATTTTAATGGAACTCACAAGCAATCACACGATCGCCCAAATCCTCGAAAAAAACAAAGCTGAGTTACTAGCAGACTGGCTCAAAGAACTGCAAAACACCGGGCTGCGGCGGGACGACTTGATGAGAGCCAAAGAATTGCGATCGGAGTGTCAAGAGTTCCTGCAATTGCTCCAAATAGCTGTGGGACACGGTAACTTGAGCGACATCCAGACACCAGAGTGGGAAAATATGCGGCTGCTGCTGGCCGAAGTTTCGCGATCGCGCGTTCAGAGAGGCTTTACTCCCTCAGAGATAGCCAGTTTTATCTTATGCTTCAAAAAGCCATTGTTCGATCGGCTGTGTCGCGAATTGACACAAAACCGCGACGCACTTGTCGAACAACTTTGGCTGTCCACCAGCTTATTAGACCAGCTCGGTCTTTGGGTGACAGAAATCTTTCTCAAAGCTCGCGAAGAAGTCATCGAACGCCAGCAGCAAGAAATGCTCGAATTGTCAACACCCGTAGTCAAACTTTGGCAAGGTATTCTCGCTTTACCCATGATTGGAACTCTTGACAGCGCCCGCACTCAAATAGTCATGGAAACTCTGTTGCAGGAAATCATGGAAACAGGCTCAGAATTTGCGATTTTAGATATTACAGGGGTGCCTACTGTTGATACTTTAGTCGCTCAACATTTATTGAAAACTGTAGCCGCCGCCCGTTTGATGGGTACTGAGTGCATCATTAGCGGCATTCGCCCACAAATCGCTCAAACCATTGTTCATTTGGGAGTTGACTTGCAGGATATTCTGACCAAAGCTACTTTGGCAGATGCTTTTAAAGTCGCTTTGCAGCGCCAAGGTTTAACTATCAAAAATATTAAAGAGGAAAGATAAAATATAGTAATGGGTAATGGGTAATTGGTAATTGGTAATGGGTAATTGGTAATTGGTAATGGGTAATGGGTAATGGGTAATGGGTAATTGGTAATTGGTAATGGGTAATTGGTAATTGGTAATTGGTAATGGGTAATTGGTAATTGATAATGGGTAATTGGTAATGGGTAATTGGTAATTGGTAATTCCTCTGTTATTTACATTGAAAACCGCTCTATTGTGTTTATTGCTGCTAAAAATTCATTTAATTCAAAACTCAAATAGAGGTGAATTTATGGAACGGATTCCTATCCTGCAAATGGGAGAGTTTTTGCTAGTAACAATCCAAGTGGATATGCACGATCGCTTGGCAATGACGTTGCAAGACGACCTGACAAACCGCATAGTAAAAACGGGAGTTAAAGGTGTTTTGATAGAAATTTCTTCCTTGGAAATCGTAGATTCTTTTATCGGTCGCATTCTCAACAATATCGCTACCATGTCGCGATTTTTAGATGCTGAAACAGTTGTGGTCGGGATGCAGCCAGCGGTGGCGATTACGCTGGTTGAATTGGGGCTTTCTTTGACAGGAGTTCGGACAGCTTTAAGCGTTGAGAAGGGGATGAATTTATTGCGAAAATCCTTGGGTTTGTCTGATTCAGAGGTGTAAATAATCGATGAATTGTCCGGTATTTAGAGACGGAGAATTAAAAACAGGTTTGTTTGTAAATACGTTTTTGAGACAGTGAAGATTTATTGCCAGAAAGAATTGGTTTAAAGCCCCAAAACTTTTCGTTTTTGAGAAATTAAAATCAGACGATTCATTACTCCAATCATCTTCCTTCCAGGTATAGATCGCCCTCTTGCGGTCAACTGTTAACTGTCTACTGTTAACTGTCTACTGTCAACTGAAAAGGAACTAGGTTGAGGAGTGTAACTTCTATGTTTTGTGGAGAAGTTCTATTTTACTAGAGTAGCCGCCATGTCAAAACGTGAGACACTAGAAATTCGATCGTCCTCCGATATAGTCCACGTCCGACAGCAAGTGCGAAGTTGGGCTGTAGCAATGGGATTCGGCTTGGTAGACCAAACGAAAATTGTTACCGCAGCCAGCGAACTCGCCCGCAATACTGTAGACTACGGCAAGGGGGGAACTGTAACTCTAGAAACGCTCCAATTAGGTACTCGTAAAGGGCTGCGGCTGATATTTGAAGACAAGGGCCCGGGAATTCCAGACATCGAATTGGCAATGACTGACGGTTATACTTCCGATCGCGGTTTGGGTTTGGGGCTCAGCGGTTCTAAGCGGTTGATGCACGAATTTGAGATTGTTTCTACGGTGGGTAAGGGGACTAAAATTGCGATCGTCCGTTGGAGATGAGAGGGGGAGATGGGGAGATGGGAGATGGGAAGAGGGGGAGATGGGGAGAGGGGGAGATGGGGCGAGAAACCGGGTTTCTACGAGTTTTGCATTGAGTGGCGATAAATCTTCTAAGAAACCCGGTTTCTGAAACCACTGATGACTGATGAGGGGCGAGGAAACCGGGTTTCTACGAGTTTTGTGTTTGGTTGCGATAAATCTAGGAAGAAACCCGGTTTCTGAAACCACTGATGACTGATGAGAGGCGAGAAACCGGGTTTCTACGAGTTTTGTGTTTGGTTGCGATAAATCTAGGAAGAAACCCGGTTTCTGAAACCACTAATGACTTCTTCCTTTTGAAATGTGCACCACCTTAAGATTAGAACTACAAAAATAATGATCGATACCGTAGCCATACCCGTAATAGAAGAAAGTCAAGTCTCAGAAGCGCGGCGAATCGCTGTCGCCCTCGCGGCGGAAGTCGGATTTAATGAGACCGATCGCGGTAAAGTGGCAATTGTGACTACCGAAGCAGCAAAAAACCTGGTCAAACACGCCCGCGAAGGAGAAATTTTGCTGCAAACGGTACAAACACCGACAGGATATAGCATTCAAATAGTAGCGCTAGACCGGGGGCCGGGTATGGCAAATGTCGGTCAGTGTTTGCGGGATGGTTTTTCAACTGCGGGAACTCTGGGAACCGGACTCGGCGCGATTCAACGCCTTTCTAGTTTTTTTGATATTCATTCTGTGCCGAAACTGGGGACTGCTTTGTTAATGCGGCTGGAAGTGGCACAAAATAGCCGGGAAGCTTCCAAAAACTGCAATTACTTGGAATTTGGGGTCGTTCACTTGCCGAAAGCAGGAGAGCAAATTTGTGGCGATTCCTGGGCGAGGGAAAATTACCTGAACAAAAATCTGATTTTAGTTGCTGATGGCCTTGGCTACGGGGTTTTGGCCCAGGAAGCGTCGCAGGAAGCTGTGCGAGTTTTTGGGGAAAACGCTAAACTCGGGCCGAAAGCTATTTTGGAGAAGGCCCACGCTGCTTTAAAAAATACCAGAGGAGCGGCTGCTGCGATCGCCCTGATCGATCGTACTCAAAAAACCATCTGTTTTGCCGGAGTTGGCAACATTACTGGTGTAGTGTTCACAGATAACCAAACCCGCAGCATGGTTTCCCACAACGGCACTGTGGGACATCGGATGCAAAAAGTAGCAGAATTTGTCTATCCTTGGTCGTCCCATTCCTTGTTAATTATGCACTCCGATGGTTTGGCGGCGCAGTGGGATTTAAACCGCTACCCGGGTTTGGCTGCGAGACATCCGGCTTTAATCGCAGCCGTACTCTACCGAGACTTTAAACGCACCCGCGATGACATGACTGTTGTGGTAGCCAAGGTGAGACAACCAGCTTGATATTAGTTCCCAAAAAGCATGAAACTGCTTTGTGAGCTCTAAACCATGATAGTCATCAGTGATTCCCCAATCTTCAATGCGAAAATCGAAAATCGAAAATGGCATGATTTACCCAATCCTGACGACGGAAGTCCGCTTTGAACAAGACATCGTACAAGTACGCCAAAGAGCTCGCCAAATAGGCGCATTGTTGGGATTCGATTCCCAAACACAAACGCGCATCGCGACAGCAGTTTCCGAAATTGCTCGCAATGCTTTTAAATATGCAGGCGGCGGCAAGGTAGAATTTTTTGTGGAAGGGGAATCGCCGCAGGTTTTTCGGACTCGGATTTCTGACAGCGGGCCGGGAATTCCTGATTTACCGACGGTTTTGGGCCCCAATTTTCGATCGCAAACTGGTGCGGGAATGGGTTTAGCAGCAGCAAAGCGGTTGATGGATGAGGTGCAAATCGATTCGGCGCCCGATCGCGGCACGGCTGTACAATTAATCAAGCAGTTTTCTAAGCTGATGCCTGCGCTGAGTGCGATCGAACTCAACAAATTACTTGACAAACTAGCACGCCAAATTCCTGAAGATCCCTACGCCGAGATTCAGCAGCAAAATCAAGAATTGCTGCGGACTTTAGACGAACTCCGCCAGCGTCAAGAAGAACTCGTACAATTAAATCAAGAACTAGAAGATACCAATCGCGGAGTCGTCGCACTTTATGCCGAATTGAACGATAAAGCCGAATCTCTCCAGCGAGAGGGCGAACTCAAAACTAGCTTTCTCTCCAACATGAGCCACGAGTTTCGCACTCCGCTAACCACAATTCTCAGTATTTCCGAAATCTTGTTAAATCGCATCGACGGAGAACTTTCGCCCGAACAAGACAAGCAAGTAAATTTTATTCGCAAATCCGCCGAATCTCTGGCAGAACTTGTTGATGATTCGTTAGATTTAGCTAAAGTCGAAGCCGGAAAAGTAACTGTGCGCGTGACTGATTTTGAAGTCGAAGATTTGTTCAGCGCGCTGCGCGGAATGATGCGCCCCCTGCTACCGCAAAACTCGCCCGTCAGTCTAATTTTTGAAGTGCCTCTGGAAGTACCAACGCTTACCACTGACGAGGGAAAAGTTTCTCAGATTTTGCGAAATCTGATTTCTAATGCGCTGAAATTTACCGAAGCGGGAGAAGTGAGAGTTGCGGCCGAAATGGGAGAGGGGGGAATGGTTACTTTTTCTGTTGCTGATACGGGTATTGGTATTCCGCCCGCCGACCAAACGCGAGTTTTTGAAGAATTTGTCCAAGTAGAAAATCACTTGCAGAAGGGCGTGAAAGGTACGGGATTGGGATTGTCTCTGTGTAGGAAAATGGCTGAATTTCTGGGGGGAAGTATTGAAATAGAAAGTTCGCCCGGGGTGGGTTCGACTTTTTTGGTGAATTTGCCGATCGCCTATGTTGGAGATTCAGAAGTATCTGCGGAAATTTCTGGATCTCAACCAGAGGAAACAGGGCGGGCGATGGAGAATTTGCGATCGGCTGGGCGGGATCGGACACCAAAAGTTTTGATTGTGAAGGAGCAAAAGAGTTTTTCGGTATTTGGTGAAAGACTTGCGGGCAGAAATTCATTGTACTGCGACGTGCGCCGCCAACGATGGTGAATATTTGCGATCGGCTAGTCTTGAGACTTATGGCATAAATTTTTGATTGATAGTCAACCGCAGATGTAAGGTAGATAAACCCAGATCGACGCAGATAATTTGAAGATTGATCGGGCGGCGGTTGAAACCGCGTCTACATAAACGAAGTTTATTTAATTTGCAACAGCATTTAACTTTGTGCTGTAAAATGTAGCAGTTCTCAGTTGCCGACTATACCGTAGGGACTGAGACTGTGCTTTTGTTCGTGTTTGCGATCGGCTAAAATCCATGATAAATCTCGTTCTTATACCATTTTTCTAAAATCGTGCAACACTCTTCGACCCCCCCTAGCCCCCCCGCTGTATTGCGGGGGAAGAATACTGTTGCATTCTTTTTTTAAATTGGTATTAGCAAAATATCGATAAAAAATAATGCAACTGTAGGTAAGATGCGAACCCACATAGAATCAGCCCTTCCCAATTGTTAAATCTAAAATCTAAAATCCAAAATCTAAAATCGCATGACTTTCATTTCCCTTCAATATGCCCTGTTTTTGTTAGTTTTGTTCGCGGCTTACTGGTTGGTTCCCCTGCGGTGGTGGCGGCTGTTTGTCATGCTGGCGGGAAGTCTGATTTTTTACGCTTCGCTGCAAATTTGGTACATTCCTCTGCTGTTAATCGGTGTTGTGTTTAATTACTGCTTGGCGATGGCGATCGGGGAACCTTTGGATTGGCGGATTGCTAATGAATCTTGGAATCGCCGGCGCTTGTTGGTACTGTGGCTGGGAATAGGGCTGAATGTGTTGCTGCTGCTGGGTTTTAAGTATGTACCTTTTTTCTTGAGTTCGATCGGCACTTTGTTAAATTGGCCTGTTGCTTTAGATAGCGCTAACTGGGTAAAAACTCACGTCATCGCACCCCTGGGATTGAGTTTCTTTTGCTTTGAGTGTATTGCTTATTTGATTGACGTGTACCGAGGCGCGCCGGCTGCTACTTCGCTGCTGCACTTTGCTGCTTACAAGTTGTTTTTTCCGAAACTAATTTCCGGGCCCATTACTCGCTATCATAACTTGATATATCAACTGAAATCCCAGAAATTTCCGACGCCCGATCGCATTTCTGAGGCCCTTTGGACGATCGCCTTCGGTGCAGTAAAAAAAGGTCTTTTCGCCGACAACTTGGGAATTTATGTCGATTTAAGCTTTACCAACTTGCAGCGGGCGGGAAGCGAGGATTTGTGGCTGGCGATTGTTGCTTACGGGCTGCAACTTTATCTCGACTTTAGCGGCTACGTTGACATGGCGCGCGGTACTGCTTTGCTGCTGGGTTGGTATTTGCCGCCAAATTTTGATTTTCCTTATTTTAGTACCAGCATCGCTGATTTTTGGCGGCGCTGGCACATGACTTTGGGGGATTGGCTGCGGAATTATTTGTATTTTCCCTTGGGAGGTTCGCGCGTTGGTTTGTGGCGCACTTGTCTGAATTTATCTCTGGTGATGTTAATTGCGGGAATTTGGCACGGGGCGGCTTGGGGATTTATAGTGTGGGGAGGTTTGCACGGTTTGGCTTTGGCGGTGCACCGGGTGACGGATGTGACTTTTAAGAAGTTGCGGATCGAGTTTTTGTGGGAAAATCCGATCGGAATGGCAATGGGTTGGCTGTTAACTCAAACGATGGTTTTTGGTAGTTGGATATTTTTCCGGCTTCCCGATTTAAAGAATTCGGGATGGGCGATTTCGCATTTGTGGGGACATCCTGCTGACGTGCAGTTTTCGCATAAAGTTTATGTGGAAGCTTTGGGTTTGGAAAGAATACATTTAACGTGGATATTGGCTGCTGTGGCTGCGGCGATGCTGGGGAATTATGCGTTGAGTCGGGCTTTGAAATTGGAGTTAAATTGGCCCGTGAAATTGGTGTTGGTGCCGCTTTGTTTGTATGCGGTTTGGATGTTGGCCCCGGAGGGCGGTTTGCCTTATATTTATTTCGATTTTTAGGAAACGGGGCGGTTGAAACCGCGTCTGTACATACCAAACCCACCTCCGCGGGTTCAAGAAACCGGGCGGTTGAAACCGCGTCTGTACAGACGAAACCCACCTCCGTGGGTTGAAGATAAGTTTGATTCCCTGTAAGGTGCGCATTGCGCACCATTCTTTAGTCCGCGGAGGCGGACATCGTTTGTATAGATGCGGTTTCAACCGCCGAATCTTCTTGGTGCTTTGGTGCGCATTGCGCACCCTACGAATATATTGAGGTGCGCATTGCGCACCCTACAACTGATAGGAACACCAGTCACTCCAGCTACCGACATAGAGTTTAGCATCGGGAATTCCGGCGATTTCTAAGGAGAGTAAATTTACGCAAGCTGTCACCCCGGAACCGCAATAAACGATGATTTCTTCGGCTTTTTCTAATTCCGCCCACCGCTGTTTTTGTTCGGAGGTCGATCGCACTTTTCCAGTTTCATCCGTCACCCCTTGCCAAGGGTAGTTGACAGCACCCGGAATGTGGCCTGCAATGGGGTCGATCGGCTCCCGCAAGCCCTCGTATCTCTCACTTTCTCGCGAATCAACCAAAACCGTCTCCGGCAAGTCTTTTCGCTCTTTTACAGCCTCAATGTCAACCGCCATATCCGGCTGCAATTTCACCACGAATTTACCCTCGCGGGGTTCCGACAAAGTATTTGTTACCGGATATCCCGCCGCTTTCCAGGCGCTGAAACCGCCGTCTAACAAAGCGACTTTGCTGTGTCCCATGTATCGCAGCAGCCACCACAAGCGAGATGCAAAAGCCAGCCGCGAATCGTCATAAGCCACGACTAAAGTTTCTGATGAATTAATGCCGATCGCGCTCAATTTCTCAGCTAATTCTGCAATATTTGGCAGCGGGTGTCTGCCGCCGTGCGTGCCAACTACACTAGCGAGATCTCGGTTTAAATCTAAATAGAAAGCTCCGGTAATATGACTTTCTTGATATTGTTTTTGTCCTAATTCTGCGTCAGCGAGAGCAAACCGACAGTCCACAATTACAACTTGCGGATTTTGGGTATTGGCGGCCAACCATTCAGCGGAAACAATTAAATTGTTGTCATTCATAACTATTCTAATTTGGGGTGGGACATCGACAATTACACATAAATACCCAATAAACCAGAAGATATAGGCTAATTCTTAGGTATGTAGTTGCGCTTCAGCGCTCTTTCTTATATAGCGGTTTTCAGAAAGATGAGGTATGACTGACAGCTTGTAGAACCTATCAACGTATAGGGTTCTCGAACCAACAACATCCGCGAATCTTTTTGAGAAAGGCTATACCTCATCTTTTTGAGAAAGGCTATATATGCAACAAAGAGCGCTGAAGCGCAACTACGTACCTTTCGTTGCGTCCAGAACTAATTTATCGAGAAGGAGTTGCTTTCTGAGGTTCTGCTTTTTCGGAATTGGCTTTCTTAGGATTAGGTTTTTCGGAGCTTTCTTTTTCGGAATTGGCTTTTTTAGAAGTTGGTTTCTCCGGTTCTGCTTTTTCGGAATTGGCTTTCTTAGAAGTAGCTTTTTCTGCTGTTGCGGGAGTTGGCTCTAGGGGAGGTGGATTTACTGCTGATTCTTGAGCGTAAAGCAGATATTTTTGATACTCAATTACTTTTGTCTGAGCTAGTTCGTGGTTGGCGCTGGATACGGGTACTCTTCTCATCAACGATACCGCTTCTTGCCAGCGATCGACAACGATCGCCCAATCTTCCTTCGTTTTTGCCACTCGCCCTAACTCTGCTGCTTTGAGGGCGCTGTTAACGGCCTCTCGAAAGGTATCCGGTACAGTTGCTACATTGGCAGTTTCATCTGGATTCTGCCCCGCAGTGGCTGGCGGCTCGTTTAACATCTTACTGACAAAGGCCACCACGGCGATCGCCAACAAACCCGTTACCAGCCCGACGACAATGAAAGTCGATCGCAATCGGTTCTCAAATGCAGCCAATTCCGGCGATTTCTCCTCATCCATATTTGTACTCTCCCCTTCTGTGCGATCGTCCATATTAGCAACATTAGCAACCGCAATATTTGGGACAGCTTCTCCCGCAAAGTTGTGTGGTTCCAAAATACTGCTCTCCAAACTAAACTCTTGACTCCAAACAGCCCCAATCTCACCGCTTTCTCGCCCCTCAACCTTCACTTTCCGAATCGACTTCGGCTGCAAATCTGTCAGTTTTTCACGGACAAAATCAACTAATATATCTTCTATCGGTAATTGCTCGGCCTCCAAAATTACATCCAAACAGTCGCCGTCGAGATTCGCGGAGGCTGTGATGCCTTCTGATTGTAAGTTGCTGTTGAGCCAAGATGCGATCGCCTGTGGATTTCCCTGCTTGGCAAGTTCCTGAAAATTAAGCTCTGTCATAGCTCGACACCTGATAATGCAGAAAGGAAGGAAGAAGTCATTAGTCATTAGTCATTAGTCATTAGTCATTAGTCATTAGTCATCAGTCATTAGTCATCAGGAAGAAGGAAGAAGGAATGAAAAAGTCACGAAACAATAGTTTTTTTTAGCTGAAAAGAGCATAACTGAAATTCAACGAACAGTATAATCTATATAATCGCTCTCGGTAAATTCAAGCTCAAAGATGCAAATTATCACTCTCGCTCCCCCTTGCATCCCTCGGGGAAGGACTGAAGTCCTTACTACGAACAGAACTCAGGTTCGTAGTGAGGACTTCAGTCCTCAGCAATTTGATACCGCGCGCAACTCCAAGATACCGCAAGCATCGCCTCTCAAACCGACATCTGGCTGCAAAAAGACCTGCGGCGCCTGGATTTGAGATTGGAGATTAAAAAATTGTGCGATCGCACCACCACCGACGGACAGCGAGTGATATCATCATTTAGTCAATATTCTAGTTTTTATAGCAAATAGCTCGATCGCACAATGATAGCAATAGCAATTTTAGCTGCTGGACGCGGCACCCGCATGAAATCTGACTTGCCCAAAGTTCTTCACGAATTGGGCGGGCGATCGCTAGTTGAGCGAGTCCTCCAAAGCTGTCAAGAAATTGAAATTTCCCGGCGACTTGTCATCGTCGGTTATCGAGGCGAACTCGTTAAACAAGCGCTGATTGGAGATCAAGAAATATCCGAAAAATCCGATTTCCCTCCCCTAGAATTTGTCGAACAAACCGAACAATTAGGAACAGGCCACGCCATCCAGCAATTGCTGCCTCACTTACAGGGATTTTCAGGAGATTTGCTGGTATTAAATGGCGATGTACCTTTGCTGAGAGCAGAAACTATCAAACAATTGATGGCAACTCATCAACAGCACCAAAACTCTGCTACTATATTGACAGCTAATTTGCCGAATCCTCAAGGATACGGGCGAGTATTTACTGACAGTCAAAACTTAGTGCAGCAAATTGTCGAAGACCGCGATTGTACAACAGATCAAAAGCAAAACCAGCGAATTAATGCAGGTGTTTACTGTTTTCACTGGCCGCATTTAGAGAAAATTTTGCCAGATTTGAAAGCAGACAATGACCAAAAAGAATATTACCTAACTGATACGGTAAGTATTCTCTCTCCCGTGATGGCGGTGGATGTTGAAGATTATCAAGAAATCTTGGGAATTAACGATCGCAAACATTTAGCCACAGCTTCCGATATTTTGCAAGGGCGGGTAAAGGATAAGTGGATGAGGGCGGGCGTGACGCTGATCGATCCCCAAAGCATCACGATCGATGATACCGTAGAGTTGCAGCCGGATGTGGTAATTGAACCGCAAACCCATCTGCGGGGGAAAACTTCGATCGGCTCAGGAAGTCGCATCGGGCCCGGTAGTTTGATTGAAAACAGTCAAATTAAGGAAAACGTGACTGTGCTTTATTCGGTAATTTCGGACAGTATGGTGGCGGAAAATGCGCGAATTGGCCCCTACGCACACTTGCGGGGACACGCGCAAATAGGGGCCAACTGTCGCGTCGGCAATTTTGTAGAATTGAAAAATGCTCAACTAGGCGATCGCACGAATGTCGCTCACTTGTCCTATTTAGGCGATGCGACTTTGGGAGAAAAAGTCAACATCGGCGCTGGGACAATTACCGCCAATTACGACGGCAAAAACAAGCACAAAACTCAAATAGGCGATCGGAGCAAAACAGGTTCCAATAGTGTCTTGGTGGCGCCGATAACCTTGGGAGAAGATGTTAATGTAGCTGCGGGTTCTATAGTAACAGAAGATGTGCCCAATGACTGCTTAGTAATTGCCCGTTCCCGCCAAGTTGTCAAACCAGGTTGGAAGTTGAAAGATGGAAACAAATAACTAGGCTTGTAGTGAGGACTTTAGTCCGCAAAAAGAACTAGGTTTGATCGTTCGGACTTTACTCCGCATAATTTTTACTAAAGTCCTCATTACAAACACTTTCGTGCGATCGCGCGTGCAGGTAGTTATTAATCGCTTTGGCGATTTCTAGTTGCTTGTACGGGCTCATAGTGTGGGGAAGGGATATGCGATCTCCTCCACTAACTAACAGTCTGACTTCGTACCAAACATCATGATCCCGATCTTTTGTGCGATCGACTTCCACCCCATAAATGTCGCACAGAGAGCGTTGAATTACTTTACGTGCCAACAAACCCCGCCGTTTAACAGTCAAGGTGTTGGAAGTTCCATAGAAGCTGTAGGTTTCTTTATTTCCCAAGACGATGACTCCGACTGCTGCGAGCACAAATATGCCTCCTGTCCATCCCAACCAGCGATCGTCTTGGCTTAAGCGCAGCAAGCGATGTTTTGCATTCTTAACAAAAAAATTGATGTCCGAAGCAGCAGCGTCTTTATTCCCCCAGTTAGTCGAGTTAGCACTGAAAGGAACATCCCCAACCTTCGTCACAAGTACAACTCTGCTTTTGGAGCCAAATCTTTCAACTTTAGCTCCCTGCAAAGCAGCAAGCTGAATTTCTTGGATGTTCGATCCCAGTAAGTGCGATCGCACCAACTGACAATTTCCTTGTTTTTCGTGCGATCGCTGGCAGCTCAAAGTTGCTGCATGATAGTCAAAAGTCAGCCCGATCAGTCCAAATGTCATTAATAAACAACTAGGGAACCAAAAATCTAATATGCTTTTAGTCTGAATTATTAGTTCCGTTGCTGTGTACTTGATTATTTTCATTTACTTCACCTTTTAAATCCAAAACTGATGTTACAGATCGACTTCCCGACCAGGCTACGTCAAATTGTTAAGTTATATATTATTGGAAGCGATCCTATAGGATAACCCTTTTTATCTTGCTAATAGGCTAGCACTAAAATGTCTAACCGACAACAAATGTCGCGAGTTCACCTGCGGCTGCGTTTGAGAGACCTTTCCGTGATTTAAGGAGATGAATCTGAAAAATATATTAATTATTTCATTGGGAGTGAAACCTTAGCTTTATAGCGCGATTGTACAGGAAGTAATGGCTAACAAAAATGAAGAAAACTTTATAATGTAACAGAATGTAAAGATTATTAGCGCCTACCTAAGTATCGTTAATTATTGATTTGGGCGATTCAGCCAAGAGGGATAGCTGCGCCGCGCGTACTTAAAGTCGCAGGTGCATTCATTTAGTGCGATCGCTTGTCCAAATAGCTGCAAATCAAGTCAGCCATTTTTTGTTGCTCTTCCCGATTCAAGCCACCGCTTAAACATAGGCTATCTCCCACATTCATTAGCAAATGCACATCGTACCAGGTATAGCTGTCCATATGTTCTGTTTTGTGTACGTGAACTGTTTTTAATTCGACTTCAGAAATTTCACTGAGCGATTTTTCGGTCACTTCATTCACCCTTATCCCCCTTTTTTTAATAGTTAGGATACTTGCATTTTTATCAAAAATATAAGTTTCAACACTGAATAAATTATGGAACACAAAATATATTGCAGCGAAACCAATAACGACAAAGCTGCCCTGAAAAAGTATCGAGCCGAAATTTGCTAGCCGATTATCTTTTTCTATTACTAATTTACTGACAGAGGTTTGTATATATTTATTGAACAACTCTGCATCCTTAACAGTTTGGTACGGTAGATAAACATCTCCTTGGTTAGTTGCCAGAAATACATTCTGTTTGAAAGTTGAATTCCCATCGCTATCAGTAGTCTCTATTTTGTCAACTCTAGCCTCCTTGACTTGTTGGATGGACTCTAATTCCCCTTTAACTAATCCCATAAAACTTGATGTACTCATTTCGCAACTTACGATTTTTGGCTCAATTTTTGTGCACGAAAGTCTTTCCACTCCAGAAGAGGACATCGTGATAAATATCATTAACAAGGGTATTCCTGAAAATCCTGTAACCCATACAGTAGGAAATAGCAAACCAGACAAACTTAATCCATTTTTAAGCTTGAGAAGATGTTCGGTTTTTTCAATTATTTTCATCATCGGTATCCACTCCCGTTTAATTAATTGATAGTCTGCAAAATTTTCCAGATTGCTCTTGAAGTCTATGTATATATTCAGAGGGATCAACCATTGAGGTGGCTGCGAATCGAATCAGCCATTTTTTGTTGCTCTTTCTGATTTGAGCTACTGCCTAAAGATAGGCGATCGCCCTCATTCATTAGCAAACAAACCTCCCATAACATACTGTTTTCGCCGTATATTGTTTCTAATTTAACCTCCGAAATTTCGCTGAGCGATCGTTCGGCAACTTCCTTCACCCATATTCCTTTTTTCTTAAGAGTTAAGGTACTTGCATCTTTATCAAAAATGTAAGTTTCAACAATAAAATAACGCAATACACCAGAAAATACCCTAAAACCAATAACTAAAAACAAACTGGGAAAAAGCATTATTCCAAAACCAAATAACCGATTGTCTGTTTCTATCACCAACACTCCGGTCGAGGTTTGTATATATTTATTAAACGAATTTGCATCCTTGGCACTTTGATTTGTCAACAAAAACTCCCATTCCTTGCTTACCAAAAATACATTGTTCACAGTCATGGGTTTGCCATCACTATCGGTGGTCTTGCTTGTCTCAAATCTAGCTCCCTGAACTTGATCTATCGAGGTTACTTCGCCTTTATTTAATCCCATAAAAGTTGACCTACTGAGTTCGCAATTTGCGCTTTTTGGCTCAATCTTTTTGCAGGAAAGTCTTTCCACTCCAGTAGATGCCATAATCAAGAACATCATAAATAAAGGTATTCCTGAAAATCCCGTCACCCATATGGTAGGAGATATCGCACTATAAATCATTTCCCATAAATTATTAAGCATTAGAAGATGTTCGTTTTTTTTAATAACTTTCATGTTAGGTATAATCTCCGATGTAAGTGATTGACGGGGTTACAAAAATTAGCAGACTAGGGACTAAGAACTTTCGTTATTATATGATTTCTATAGCAAAGCTCTTAACTACAATTATGCAACAGTTTTCTTTTCAGGTCAATTCATAAATGTCATTGATTAACTTCATAAAAGTCATAATTGTATTCTTGAAAATTCAGCCTAGAAACGGGTTTTTCTACGAAAGATAGCCTTTCGAGCGAAAGATGAGGTACTCATGGGCATTGGCCAAACAGGCCAAATAGGGCATTGGGCATACCTCACTTTTTTGAGAAAGCCTATAATAGCGAATACGTTAATTTTTATATTTTCCAGTACCTACTTCTACTCATAAATCTCGGAATAAAAGTATTCGGTAAAATTATTCACCCGCCAACCCCGTTGTTCAACAGTCATTTTACCGAAAATTTTATCAAAGCTATAGATTTAATTTTTCGCGCTTCCAAACATATGGTAATACCCCAGCCAGCACAAATATGCTCCCAAATATCCATGCACCCCGGCGATCGTCTTGACTGAGATTCAACGATTTGCGATCGGGATTTGCAACAAAATCATTGATTTTATTAGCAAGATCATTTTTATCCCCCCAAGAAGTAGTGTAGTAATCCGTAAACGGAATTCCCCCTGATTTGGTTAACAGTTCAACTCTGGTGCTACCCTTGGAACCTTTGGTAACTTTGCCTCCCACTAAATTATCCAGAGATATTTCTTGAGTATTTGAACCCAACAAGATCGTTTTTGTGAGTTTACAATTGCCTTGTTTAGATTCTATACGTTGGCAACTTAGAGTTGCATTTGGTGCATAAAAAACCAGCCATAATCCAGCGATAATTAAGAACAAGCTAGATAACAAGTTCAGCCTGATGTTAGAACTTTGAATTTTTAGTTCATTATATGGTGTTCCCTGGAGTTTTTTCATGAATTCATCCTTTTGATGACACAAAAACTTGAAGTGGCAATTTCTTTTTTGCGTCAATTTTATCATGCACAGATTATTTGACAAGGCCTCCGGTGCACTTGCTGGGCAAAGATATTGCTTCAGTGCTATGACTGCGATCGCACGTCGAGACATAGCTGCGAATCAAGTCAACCATTTGGCATTGTTCTGTTACTGAATTGCTTCTCAAACAAATGCGATCGCACCCCAACATCAATAGCTCAACATAGTAGCTATAATTTCCTTCGCCATCTCCTATTTCCTCCAATTCGACTGCACAAATATCGCGAATCGATCGTTCGACAACATGATTAAGCGACAAACCCCGTCGTTTAACGGTCATTTTCCCCAAAATCTTATCAAAGATATATATTTCAGATATCGCGCCGTCCAACAAGCACAGCGAGAATAACAGAAATATACCTCCACCGATCCAGTTGGACGCCAAGATGATCTGCAATAATCCAATTACAATGAAGGGAGAAATTAAGACTAAACCGTCCCAGATGCTAGAATTTTGAATTATTAGTTTAGTTGGTGTTTGCTTGAGAACTTTCATAAGCTTATCCTGTTATTTTTGAGAACGATCTAAATTACTGATTTCTCTGCTGTACGCAATTTGTCATGCACGGATTATTTAGTGCGACTGCCTGCGATCGCCATTTTGGTATTGTCAACAGCCTTGATAGCATAAGCATCGCCCGGAAGCACCTGCAAAGCTCTATCAAAATTAATTAAAGCCGTTTGGTAGTCTCTCTGCGTGTAGTAGACATAGCCAAGTTTCATTGATTTTTTGAATTCATCTTTGTTACCGGGTACAGATGCTGCATCAAGTCGAGGAGATGGCTGAGTACCCGGAGATGATTCTTGAGTTGCTGGTGGGGAAACATCGGTTTCTTGAGTCTAAGTGCATCAATCTCGATCGGATTAACCTCACTTTCCAAGCATTCCCCAATAAGCCGCACCGTAAAGTTGAGCCGCCTGCATAGCTTCCTCGTCATAACCTTGACTTTTGAAAAGAGCCTCGGCTTGTTTTAGGTAGCCCATTGCTTGTTCTTTATTGTTTGTTTTGTCTTGACTAATCAAAGCCAATCCTAATCTCATGTGAGCATCAGCATCATTAGAATCACTTTCGATCGCAGTTTTCCAGTGGGCAATTTCCTCTTCTATAGTCTTCCATTGAAGTTCGTTAGATCTGTCTGTGGGAAAGCCGTCTATACCGTAATTTTGGATACCCAAAAATATCGCAATGACTTCAGCTTGTTTATGATAGCCTCCCAAACTACCAGTGGTAAAACCAGAAGTTAGAGGAACACGCTGCTTACCTGAGTGCAATACAACGCAGATACGATATTTATTACTCTCACTATCTGAAATTTCCTGTATTTCCACACCTGAAATATCTTGAAGCAGGTGGTTAATAAGTTTTGTTTCCTGTATTTCTATGCCTGAAATACGTTGAATAAACTGTTTGAGGAATTTCCTTTTTGCAATAAGTGGTTTATGTCGTTTGATGGTCATATGACCGAGATTTTTATCAAAGGTAATAGTCTCAATTTCTACAAATATTACCAATGCCAAACCAAGGAGCGCAAATAAAGCAGCGAAAAAACCTCCAGAAAACAAAACCGCAAACAAACCGAACAACAAAAAACTCCCCCCAACAAATAGCTGTATCCAAAATGCGGACATTTCTACGAATTCTAGTTTGTCTGATGTTTGTTTCATGATTTTATGTTTAATGAATTTCAAGTGAATGTGAACGTGGATTATTTAGTCCGACTGCCGGCGATCGCCATTTTGGTATTGTCAACAGCCTTGATAGCATAAGCATCGCCCGGACGCACCTGCAAAGCTCTGTTAAAATTAATTAAAGCCGTTTGATATTCTCTCTGTCCGTAGTAGATATAGCCAAGTTTCATCGATTGTTTGAATTCGTCTTTTTGAATCGGCGCTATAAAACTTTGAGGAGATGGCTCAGCAGCCGGAGATGATTCTTGACTTGGTGATGGAGAAGTGTTAAGATCCGAAGGAAAAGAAGAAGGAGAGCTATCGTTATTTTTTAGTTCTTGATTCTGGCTAGGATCGGATATTTGTGTGAAATTTCCGCCATAAAATACTGAAGTAGTAACACCTCCCAAGACAAACATTAGCAAACCAGCACATTGAATCAAGAAGGTTTTTCTGATTTTTGTGTTGCTCCAATTTTTGACATAAAAAACAAAGCCTGCAAAGGGAACAAGCAAGTAAAGGACTCCCCAAAGAGTTTCCTCTCCAAAAGCTTGAACTAATCCCCAAATATAACCAACAAGACTTAAAACCAAACCGAGGACGAAAAATAAGGCGATCGCAATTCCAGGCATTTTATTTCTCCGGTTAATGTAGAATTATTTAGCAAACTGTAAAAGTCAGGATTTCGGCACATTTTTTACCGAAAGCTCTTTTGGCTGTTTGCTGTGTTAAAAATAGATTAGTGGTGAAAGCAGTCCGATCGCGCACAGCGAATGTTAGGATTTTGGTTAGGAATTTGACTAGGAACTCGATCGCGACTGCCACAAATGACACCCTCAAACCTCGATCGACCCGAAGAACCGTTTGTACGGGCAATTTACGACTGGGACATCGAAAAGCTCTACAGCGACTTAGCCAATGCCAAACTAGAATTCGCCCCCCACACCCGAAGAGGGCTGACACCCGTGGAAAAAAGGCACTTGTGCGGCTTGCTGTGCGGTTACAGCCCCGCCGAGATGGCGGTACTTCTTAACAAACAAATCAAGGGTGTAGAGGTTGACTTATCCAAAACCTTGTACCGATACATAGAAATATTGACAAATCGACCCCGAAATGCGCTCAAAAATTGGAGGGATGCGATCGACTGGCTGGTAATAGCCGGGTATAAAAAACAACCAAAAACCTCATCCGGCGCAGTCTTAAAAGCCACTCTCCACCATTCAGACAGCATTCTCTCGGCTGCGATCAGTCCCGACGGACAATTACTAGCAACGGGATCTCACGACAGTACAGTGAAAGTTTGGAGTTTGCACAGCGGGGAACTGCTGCGGACTATTTGCGGACATTCAACCGCCGTGTTGCTAGTTGCTTTCAGCCCCGCTAGCAAAACGCTGCTGACGCGATCGCGCGCGGGTACAGTCAAACTGTGGAACCTGCAAAATGGAGAACAGATGAAGCGTTTAGCAGACGTACACCGCCACGAATCTGTCGCTGTGAGTCCCGACTGGCAAATTTTGGCGATCGGCACCACCTGTGGCACTGTCAAGCTGCAACACCTCAACAGCGGCCAACTGCTGCAAGTTTTGAAAGGCTATCAAGGAGATGACATAAGTGCGATCGCCCTGAGTCCCAACGGCAAAATGTTAATAGCCAGCGGGCTGAATGCAACCAGCGGTTTCTGTCGCGCTACCGTGACTTTGTGGGAATTACCGGGGGGAGAAGTGCGGCGAACATTTGGTAGCGAAAATTATGTAGCAATTACTCCAGACAGCCAAATTCTAGTCTGTCATTCCAACAAAACGATCGCCCTGTGGAATTTGGAAACAGGCGAATTATTGCATTCGGTGCAAACCGGAATTCGCATCACTTCCGCCGCCGCCATTAGCCCCGACGGGAAATATTTTGCTGTGGGCTGTTTTGACGGTACTGTTAGGCTTTGGAATTTGCGAGGCGAATTGCTGCACGCTTTGGAGGGACATTCGGGCCCGGTGTCGGCGGTGGCGATCGGGAAGTTGGGCGACACTCTGGTCAGCGGTAGCGATAATGGTACAGTTAAACTTTGGCAGTTGCGAATTTAAGATGGTTGAGGTGAATGGTGATGATTAAATTATTATAGTATAATTGATTTAAGGTTTTTTAGAAGGGCCCAGACAATGAACGTTACCCTAACACCCGAACAAGAAAATTACGTGCGCTCGCAATTACAAGGTGGCAACTATGACAGCGTTCAAGAACTACTTAGCGAAGCATTGCAACTGCTAGAAGAAAGAAATCGCGCATTGAAACAGCAGCGTCTGGCAGCACTCAGACAAAAAATTGCTAGCGGTACTGAGCAAATTGCTCAAGGAAAAGTGACTGATGGTGAAGTAGTTTTTGCCAGATTGCAGGAAAAAATTCGCTTAATTTCTGAGTCTGGAGCCGGAATGAGTCGGCGATCTTTGCTAAACTAGATTCAGAGCTAATACAAAAACTATGATAACAGCACCTGCCGGATGGAAACCCCGCCACATCTCTGACAAATACAAAAAAACTCCGATTTCTCCCGAAGAGAAAGCAAAACAAAAAGCTGAAAGCCAACTGCGGTGGCAGCGCTGTCGCCCGATTTTTGAACGAGTCCGCGACGAACTCATGGCGACTCACTACAATTGGTACGTTGTTATCGATCCTGATAGTGGCGAATATTTTGTTGAGAAAGATCAACTCGTCGCTTTTGGGAAGCTGTTAACAAATTCTCCCCAAAAACTAATGGTTGTTCGGCGCTTGAATGAGACCGGAGTTTGTGGCAGTATTTTATGATTCAAGGAAAGTTTGATGAAGAGACAAATCAACTATTTTTTGAAATAAGTTTGGTAGCTGCTGATGGGGAAGTCATATTTGCGGATGCGCTTCTAGATACAGGATTCAGCGGTTGGTTGGCGATAAACAGCCAAGATTTAGATTTTAATTGGCTGCTTGTAGATGATGAATACCCCATGAAGACTGCACGAGGAGAAGGTACTTTTAATATTTATATCGGCACTGTGCAAATTGACGGTCAAGAATTTAATATTCCTGTGGTAGCAGGAGATGAGATACCAGAAATTATCATCGGGATGGAATGGCTGAAAACTAAACGGTTAGTGGTAGATTTGGCGGCGGGAATCCTGACCTTGGGGTGAAGTTTTTGGCTCGTTACGAGATAGCTACCGTTCGTCTTATCTTAATATCATGTCCGAATCGGAACGAGGCTACCGGACATGATATTAAACTAACGCCGATCGAGATTCCCGACAACTCCTGCGAAGTCGGGAATCTAAACCACCGCTTCTATGCAAATTTAAGCAACAAAAACTAACGTTCCCTTCTTTGTTTCCAAAGTATCGCCCATTTCCGTACCGTTGTGAAAAGCACCGAGAATGATCTCGCTAGTTTTGCCGATCGCGATCGCACCATTAGCATCAATCCCGATCGCACCAAAATCCCGTTTGCGATCGTCAGCTTCCGCAAAAGAACGCTCAAAAGCAGCTTTCAAACTCAAACCATCCGTTACCCGAATCACAATTCGCGCCGCCAAACACTCATCCATGATGTGCTCGCCGATACCAGTACAGCTAACCGCCGCATTGCCCGTCGCGTAATTTCCCGCAGGCATTGCTGAGTCGCTAACCCGCCCGATGCGCTCAAAACCCTTGCCGCCAGTCGATGTTCCCGCAGCCAAGCGTCCCTCAGTATCCAAAGCTACAACTCCGATGGTGCCAACACCCGCAGGTTCCGCGACCACATTAGCCATTGCTCTGTTAAAATTGCCTTGGCGTTCCTGCATCCACTCGTGCAACCGCAAATCCGTCATCGGATCGTAAATCGGTAAGTGAAGTTCTCGCAGCAATTCCGCCGCACCGTAATCTGAGAGTACGCGATCGTCCGAAGTCTGCAAAAATTGAGCAAGTTCGATCGGATTTTGAACGCGAGCCACATTAATTGTGCCGCTGAAACGCTGCGCCAAACCGTCCATCAGCGAAGCACTCATCCGAATTTGCCCGTCCGACTGTACCACAGAACCCGTGCCCGCATTAAATCGCGGGTCATCTTCCAACAACCGACAGCCCTGCACTACTGCATCTACGGCACTTGCGCCATTTTTCAGCAGCGGATACACTGCCTCCAAAACATCGTAAAGCGACTTCCGCACCGCTTCAATTCCGCCCTTGCTTTGCAGACAACTACCGGCACCGCCGTGAATAACTAGCTTTGGTTGCACCTGTTGCGATGCCATACTTCTAACCGTGAAATTTTTCCTTTGCAATCTTAGCCTCAGTTTGGCAAATGGCAAGACATTCTTAATTTTCTGTGCTATTACGGCGGCGGCGACAGCGATCCGAGCAGTATTTCACCTCATCCCAGCAGTCGGCCCATTTTTTGCGCCAAGTAAAAGGTCGATCGCACACCGGACACATCTTAGTCGGTAAATCGGACTTCGATCGTTGCTTTGCCATGCTAATTTTGACAGTGGATTACTAACTTAGATATTGTATTATTCTGATTATGAACAGGCAAGATGCCTGTTCCACAAGAGAATTAAATTCTTGTGGAACAGGCATCTTGCCTGTTGCTGAAGAAACAACCCAATTTCAGCCAAAAATCTCCCCAGTAAAAATGCTCGCAACGGCATCAGCCAACATCCGAATCGTCTTAGTCGAACCCGCAGGGCCCTTAAATGTGGGTTCTGTGGCCCGCGTGATGAAAAATATGGGTTTGCACCAATTAATTTTGGTGAATCCCCAGTGCGATTATTTAGGGGAAGAAGCCCGGTTGATGGCTGTGCGCGCCGCCTCAATACTAGAAACGGCGATAGTAGTTGAGAGTTTGCCGGCTGCTTTGGTAGGATGTGTCAGGGCGATCGCAACTACAGGAGATGATTGTCGATCGCACCCAATGCCGCTAGAAGCACCCGCAGATGCTTTACCTTGGTTGCTAGAAGCCCCCAGCGCCCTAATTTTTGGTCGAGAAGATTGTGGATTGACTAACGCCGAATTAAACCGCGCCCAGCGCTTGATTCGGATTCCTAGCAGCGATGCTTACACTTCCTTAAATCTCGCTCAAGCCGTAGCTATTTGCTGCTATGAATTGTATCTAGACGAAGGAAGAAGGAAGAAGGAAGAAGGAAGAGGGAAGAAGGAAGAGGGAAGTTCAGCAACGGATTCTGTAGCGGATGTAACGGATAGAAAGAATAAGGAAGAGGCAATATTTGCCCAATCTCCCAATCTCCCCCTCTCCCCCTCTCCCAACAGTGCTCCGTTGGAAAATTTGGAGGGATATTACCAGCAATTAGAAGGGCTGCTACTGAAAATTGGGTATTTGCAGCCGCACACAGCAGCAAGTCGGATGGAAAAATTTCGGCGTTTGTACAACAGGGCTTATCCGACAGTGGATGAAGTCGCCATGCTGCGGGGCGCGATCCGTCAAACAGAATGGGGATTGAAAAATTATCCGCGATCGCCAGTTTCTGATACTCTGGATGGGGCGCTGCCGGAAAATCCAACGGATAGCTAGGTGTAGTGGTATTAGAAACCGGGTTTCTTGCCGGGAAATTACCTTAAAGCCTAGGTTTTTAGTCAAGAAACCCGGTTTCTTGGGTGACAATTGCGTGCACGGGTGCGTGTGGAGTAAATCTAAAATCCCAAATCTAAAATCTAAAATCTAAAATCTAAAATCTAAAATCTAAAATCTAAAATCTAAAATCTAAAAGTGATTGGCTGTTAAGCTAAAAAATCTTAAACTTGAAATTTACAGTGCAGAAGGAGTAAGACGTGGCAGAGCGGTTTCCCAAACGATCGATATTATCAGTGATGTCCTCGATAGCCTCTGCCAACTCCGGCCCGCAGCCGCCTCAATCCGGCGCTTCAACCGAGTCTGGCAAATCCAGCCGTCGCCGCCCTCCCCAACCGCAAAACAGCAATGGGGAAATTCCCACATCAGAAACTGCGACTTTCCCACCGCAAACAAGCCGCAGCAGAAGTAGAGCAAAATCTCCCGCACCTACCCCCGCAGAATTGAGCGCGCAGGACTTTTTGTCCAATCCCCAATCAGCAATTAATCCCAGAAAACCCAAAACCGCTAAAACCACCAAAATTGGGGAGGCGAAGAGCCGCCAACCTCGCAAAAAAGGCCTCGCTGCTGTCGATATGTTCGCTTTTCCCGAACCGAATTCCCCTGTCAGCACTCGGGCCAGCAATCCCATCAGCGAACCCGAAACGACAAGTCCCCCCCCAGCCCGTAAAAGTCGGGTTAGCGCACCGCCAGAGAGCATTCCAGACCCGGTAACAGCCCCCAAGCTCAAAAAAGCCCCCGTGCCGAAACCGCGCCCCCAAGCGAATCAGAGACCGGGAAAACGCTCTGCAACTCGGAACGTGCCGCCGTTGGTATACGCTACTCGGTTGCTGATTTTGGGAGTTGGGATGGCGGTGATTTGCGGTACGCTGCTGTCAGTGGTGAATGCTGTAAGTCGATCGGGCGTAGCCACACAGGAAACCCCCGCAGACCAGAAAAACCCAGCCGATAGCGCAGTTGCCGCACCAGCCACCCCAGAAGCCCTGCAACTGAATCAAGAATTAGCAGCTTTGAAAACACAAGTTCAGGTGATAGCAACAGAAAATCCTACTTTAACAGCCGGAATATTTCTAGTTGATTTAGATACAGGAAGCTACCTAAATTTTAACGGCGATGCTCCTTTTGCTTCAGCGAGCACGATTAAAGTCCCAATTTTAGTAGCTTTTTTCCAAGCAGTAGATGAGGGCAAAATCCAGTTAGATCAGATGTTGACGCTGAAACCGGAACATATTGCTGAGGGTTCTGGGGATATGCAAGACGACGCACCGGGCCAGAAATATTCGGCTTTGGAAGTTGCGAAAAAGATGATTGTTGTCAGCGACAATACGGCGACAAATATGATGATTGAGTTGTTGGGAGGTGCGGAGGTTTTAAATCAGCAATTTGCTAACTGGGGATTGAGGGCGACGGTGCTGCGGAATAAGTTGCCGGATTTGGAGGGAACGAATACTAGCAGCCCGAAGGATTTGATAAATATTATGGCTCAAGTCGATCGCGGAAATTTGGTTTCTGTCAAATCGCGCGATCGAATTTTGCAAATCATGCGGCAAACTAAAAACGATACTTTGCTACCGAGAGGCTTGGGCGAAGGAGCAGTGATTGCTCACAAAACCGGCAACATCAATACAATGCTAGCCGATGCGGGGATGGTAGATTTGCCCAACGGCAAGCGCTATTTAGTAGCAGTGATGGTGAAGCATCCGCCGGAAACCGAGAAGCCCGCTCAAAGTTTGATTCGGGATATTTCTAAGATGAGTTACCGCTATTTGAACGACGGGGAAACGCCCGCCGATTCCCAAGTAAAAATTAAAAATTAATTGATTCTAGGTTCGTAGTGAGGACTTTAGTCCGCATCCAAATCCGAGGACTAGCATTCCTCACCTAAAATAGGTTCGTAGTGAGGACTTCAGTCCGCATCCAAATCCGAGGACTGAAGTCCTCACTACAAACCGATAAAAACCTCTAAATTCGAGGCTATTCAGAGAATTTTTAACTCTTCCGGGTATGTTAGCGCAAGTCCCGTAGAGTTTACAAACTATAAATGAGTTTGTATTATGAAACTAACCACCCGACTTGCTTGTTTGCTAGCACTCTCAACCTTAGCCGTGGGAGTCTCCCCCGCCTTCAGCAATCCCCTTCGCTCTTCTCAAAGTGAATTCACGGATATTACAGTTATTTCCAATAATATCGAACTGAATCGAGCGAAAAACCTAGCCCGTCAAGCAGCAGAAAATGCTAACGGCGGTTTGGGCAAATATCGAGCCGAAGCATCAATGCACGGCGCATCAGCAGAATCGCCTTTTGTTGACAATGGTGACGGTACTTGGACATTTACTTTTCAAGGTTACAAACCCGGTTCGTCTGTATATACGGTTGAGACGGTTGTGACTGTTTCCCAAGAAGGAAGAATCACAGTCAATTACAACGGACGCATTCGCAGCTCAAACCGATTTTAAGAAGGCTTTGAACAGTTGCGATCGATCCTAGAATTATTGTAGGCCGATCGCGCTGTCAGTCAATTTTAGATTTACAGAAGCGTGACGCATGGGGGGCGAGAAACCGGGTTTCTTCCTATATTTCTAATTACTAAGCGTAAAATCTCGTAGAAACCCGGTTTCTGAGGCGCCAAACTCTTGAGAGGGCGAGAAACCGGGTTTCTTCCTTCTATTTCTGATTGCTAGACGTAAAATCTCGTAGAAACCCGGTTTCTGAGGCGCCAAACTCTTGAGAGGGCGAGAAACCGGGTTTCTTCCTTCTATTTTTGATTGCTGGGCGTAAAATCTCGTAGAAACCCGGTTTCTGAGGCGCCAAACTGTTCAGACGTAACAAATAAGCCCTGTCAGTCGATTTGATATTTACAGAGATTCAAAAGTAGCAGTAAAACCCTCTAAAGTCAAGCATTCATCCATAAAATCCTCTACATCATTGACATTTTCCAATTGATATTCCATGATACGTTCACCGTCGCCTTTCATCTTTTTAGAAGAAAGAGGCGTAGCCGGATATTTGTCAGCAATGACTTTGAAAGCTTTGGAATTGAGAGTCCAGCTTTCCGCAGAACATTTAATCATTAAAAGCCACACGATCAAATCCCTCCTTGGGTTTGGTTTATTAAGAGAAAACTCGGCGGTTGAAACCGCGGCGACACAGCCAAAACCTGCCTCCGCAGGTTGAAGAGCGAACCGTTAAAATAACGTGATTTTCTTCTATTTTCTTCATTAGTCCGCGCACCATCCGGACTTTGTTTGTGTAGACGCGGTTTCAACCGCCGTCTTCTTTATCTTTGTTTTTGTAGAGGCGGTTGAAACCGCCGTCTTCCTTATCTACTCGATAAAGCCGACAAATCAAGGGATTCTGTTGTTTGGAAAAAAGCTAAAAGCCGATCGACTATTTGAGCAACACCACCCTTAACATTCGACTCAACATTCAAAGGCATCACCGGATCGTGCAGTGACAAGCGTAGCAGAAACCAGCCCGATTCGCTAGCTGACGTGCAGGAAACTCGCAAACCTTCGTAATTATTGGGTACAATTTGCCAGTCGGCTTGGGTTGAGACAAATTCTTGCAGTTGCTCAATGACCAAATTTCCCTGAGCTTTGAAATCGTCCACACCAATTTTAATCCGAAACTCGGAACTTTCTTCAGGTTCTTGTAAATTCGCAATTAAGTCGGGCAAAGATTTATTTTCCAGCTTGGATTTAGCCAATTCAATCAATAATTTGCTGACCAAATAAGCGCCATCATCCAGAAAGTAATTTTCCTTCAAAGCGCCATGTCCAGAAGTTTCAATCGCCAGCCACGATTCCTGTCCCGCTGCATTCAGGCGAATCGACTCATCGATCACATTTTTGTAACCGCGTTTAAAGCGATGGTGAATTCCTTTCAAATCCTGTTCGATGAATTGCGTTAAGCCATCGGATGTGATAGAATCCGTAACGATGGTTGAGCCTGGGTGCTCTTGTAGGACGATCGCCGAAATCAACGCGATTAAGCGATTGCGATTGAGTTCCTTGCCAATGTAATCCACCGCCGCACTGCGATCGACATCCGTATCAAAAATAATCCCAAAATCAGCTTGATTGGCAATAACCGCTTGACAAATTGACTGCATTGCCTGTTTATCTTCGGGATTCGGCACGTGATTGGGGAAAGTACCATCCGGTTCTAAAAATTGACTGCCCGTCGTGTCTGCACCTAAAGGCTTTAAGACTTTATCAACATAAAATCCGCCCGCACCATTACCCGCATCCACAACAATTTTCAACCCTGTCAGCGGCTGCTCAAAATTCTCGGGATGATTGACTGATTCCCTAATTTTCTCGACAAATTGATTACCGTAAACTGAGATAAAATCATGCTTGGTAATAGTACCGGGAACGGCAGCTTTTTTAAACTCATTGGTTTCGGCAAATGTTAAGATGTCGGTAATATCTTTTTTTTGCAATCCACCCTTAGCGGTGAAAAACTTTAAGCCGTTGCGATTAAATGGTAAATGGCTAGCAGTCAGCATAATTGCGCCGTCGCACTCAAAACCGGGGGTGATTGTACTCATAAACATGGCGGGAGTTGATGCCATTTCAAAGTCATATACTGTAGAACCAACTGAGGCGATGCCCTCCATGACTGCTTGCATTAAAGTTGGCCCGGAGAGGCGGCTGTCACGCCCGATCGCAATTATCAACTTTTCAGCAGGTTTATTGACTTTTTGCACCAGCCAACTGACAAAGGATTGACCTAAAATTGTCGCAATTTCCGGCGTGAGGTTGACTGTTTCGCCGGGAACCCCTTCGAGGGCGATACCGCGAATGTCCGAGCCATTTTGGAGTTTTTTCCAGTTATAGTTTTGCATAATCATTGATGGTAAGTATAGCAGTTGACAGTTGACAGTTGACAGTTGACAGTTGACAGTGAATTTTTTGGATGGAGATTCAAACCCTACCCTCAAACAATCCATATTATAGGTGAGGGAGTTAAACCCGCTTTCGATCCAATTATCAATTGCCCATTGTTAAAAGCCTTGTCAAACTGTATCACTTTCTTGACTGTCTAGGATAGCGGCAAGATGTTTGCGGATTGTGGGTGAGCGAAATCCCAAAATGATATCTTTGTTACAGACACCGCGCTGAATTAGCTCTTGATCGATGAAGACTTCGGTGCTATTTTGCTGAATCCAAACTTGGCCCTCGATGATATCTAAGTGCATGGCGCAACCATATATGCGATATTCATCGCGCCAACTATGATGTATCACCAAATAGCGATCGCGTGAATGGTCAAAAATTAACTGAGCTTGGGTGTCGTCTTTGGCGAAGTCTTCGAGAAATTGACAAACAATTTGGCGATACTCATTTATTCTATCCATTGTTCAATAGCCTCACTATTTGGATTATAAACAATTAACCGAACCTGATACCGCTCAATGACAGTTTTTGCTGGTTCAAAACGTAAAAAGGTTTGATAAGCATCTCTTGGTACTGCTAGATACAAAATACGCCCTGGTTCATCAGAAACTTCTATGGCAATTCGGTAGTTTAGAAATTGACCAAGAGCCGTGTGAAATGCTGAAATGTTAGAGCCACTAATAAAGCTTTTTACTTCTACTGCGATTTGACTGCCTTCTTTTTCGGCTGCGATCGCTGATTCGGCAGCTAAGTCAATGTAGATATCAGCTATACCATAGCGCAGTTGATAAGGATCGTGGGTGATTTGCCAACCTTCTTTTTGAAGAGCGATTTTGACGGTGTTATGAAATATGTCTTTTGCCATAGTAATTAATGATTATCGTTGAGAAATTGTATAAACTCTTTGAAGTCTTGATTCAGCATTTTTATATTTCCATTGGTGATAACTATGACGAATTTCTTCTAATGCCTTAAGTCTGGCTTGATAAGATTGAGTTTGCCAATAAGAAAAATCACTTTTTTGTTCTTTGAGGTTTATTTTACGACAAAGAATGGTCTTTTATTTGTATCCATTATGTAGATTTAAATTGATTAATTTGATAGATTTCTTGAGCATCTTCCAAGGAATATTCAATTTCATCATCTTCGTAGAAAAGTTGCGTTAATGAATAGTCTTGCCACTCGGTACTTTGCCACTCAGTATATTCGGATATTATATCAAATTCATTGGTATTAGAATTATTCATCTCTCTCTTTTCTGACTCTGTGTTCTCTGCGCTCTCTGCGGTTAAATCATTCCGATCCAAGCTTAAACGATATTAGCTGTTGATTTGTCCATAACTTCTCTTGATATCTCATTATAGCAATATCTCTGAGGGTAAGACTTAGGCATTACGGTGACAGAGTTTTTCAACTCTATCATGAAAATTATAGCCCCATCACCGCTGAGATTAAACTCTCATTCCTTAGTCGCGCTCAACGCTGTAAATTGCCTGCAAACTGAACTCACCATGGGCGGGGACTTCGACAATATCCGTCGCCGCATTGGTCGTTTCCACGCAGATTAAGCGCTGATAATCTGCATCGTCGAGGTCGGCCATGTTTGCAGAAATTGTCACCCAGGGATTCCACACGACGGCGGATTTACTACCAGATGATTTAATGCGAATCCGACGGTTGAGGGAGGCGTCGTCTATGACTAATTCGTTGGTGACATTGAGATAAATTCGATCGACCTCACCGACTGCTACCACTGCACCTACTTGAGTTTTTTCGACTCCACCGTCAACTTTATCAAGATACTGGCTGTTTTCTAAACCCAACACCTGCACGCGGTTGATGTCTCCGACTAGGAAGTAGGTGTGGAAGGCTTGGGTGAGGGGAAATGCTTTTTCGCCCTTATTGCGGGTGATTAATTCTACTGTGAGAGTGGTGCCGACGGTAATTGCGATCGCCAGTTCAAAAGCTTGGGGCCAAATTGCTCTAGTTTCCTCAGTATCCTTGAGGCCTAGGGTGACTTGGGTTGCGCCGTCAGGAGTTGTACCGGTGTTGACGACATTCCACAGGCGATTGCGGACAAACCCGTGGGCTGGGCGGCCCAAACCTTCGGGATCTGGGCCAAACCAGGGCCAGCAGATGGGTACACCGCCTTTGATGGCTTTCCCTTCGGCGTAGTAAGCTTTGTCGCTGAGGAACATCAAATCTGCGGTTTCGGTGGCTGGTTGGAAGGAGAGCACTTGGCCGGAATACACAGATATCAAGGCTTTGGCTTGGCCGTTGTCGATGTGAATCATCGGGAAACCGCCGTTTCCGCTGGCGAAGGTGAGGTGGCCGGCGATGCTGTAGTCTGTGTTTAGTTGGTCAATACTCATGCTGGTGGCGGAGGTTAATTGCTTTCCAATTATCTGATATTATGGTTGCTGCGGTTGTTTGTATTGTTGAGTTTGAGTGGAATGCGCGATCGGCTGTTTCTCTTAATTATGCAAAGATTAAGAAACCGGGTTTCTGGGAAAATTTAGGTTTGGTGGTGAAAGATTTCGGAAGAAACCCGGTTTCTCTTAATTCTGCAAAGATTAAGAACCCGGTTTCTCTTAATTCTGCAAAGATTAAGAAACCGGGTTTCTGGGAAAATTTAGGTTTGGTGGTGAGAGATTTTGGCAGAAACCCGGTTTCTGGAAATTGTGCAAAGATTAAGAACCGGGTTTCTAAGAAAATTTAGGTTTGGTGGCGAGAGATTTTGGCAGAAACCCGGTTTCTCTTAATTATGCAAAGATTAAGAAACCGGGTTTCTGGGAAAATTTAGGTTTGGTGGCGAGAGATTTTGGCAGAAACCCGGTTTCTCTTAATTATGCAAGGATTAAATACAACCGAAAACTCAGAACCGGGCTACAAAACTCCCACTGCTGATAGCGCCTCCGCCTCAACCTCATTCATCTCGTCGAGTTTCAGCCAAACTTGCTGCATCAACTCATCCAACCCAACTCGACTCACAGCCGAAATCATCAACACCGGAGCACCGCTGATTTCCTGCAATCGCGCGATCGCATTTCCAATTTCCTCATCCTCAAGATCGATCGCATCTACCTTATTAAAAGCCAAAATCTGCGGCCGATCCGCCAAACCCCGCCCGTAAGCCTTCAACTCTTCCTGAATTGTGATGTAATCGGCGATCGGATCTTCATCAGTAATATCCACCAAATGCAGCAACAACCGAGTCCGTTCAATGTGCCGCAAAAACTCGTAACCCAAACCCGCGCCTTCGTGAGCCCCGGCAATTAATCCTGGAATATCAGCAAAAACAGTACCGTCGCCCGTCGGTTTTTTGACTACGCCCAAATTCGGGATTAAAGTTGTAAACGGATAATCTGCAATCTTCGGGCGCGCCGCCGACAAAGCAGAAATTAAGGTTGATTTGCCCGCATTCGGCAAACCAATAATTCCCACTTCAGCTAATAGCTTCAATTCCAACCGCAAAAACTTGTGTTCTCCTTCTTTTCCCGGCATCGCATAATCTGGAGCGCGGTTAGAATTGGTCAGAAAACACTTATTTCCTAAACCGCCTTTGCCGCCTTTGGCAACACAAAAAGTCTGTCCGGGCGTCACCAAATCTGCTAAAATTGCCTGAGTTTCCGCATCGTAAACTACTGTACCGCAGGGAACTTCGATCGTGCGATCGCTCCCTGAAGCACCAGTCATATTCTTCGGCGCGCCCTTCTTCCCGTTTTCGCCCTTAAAAATCCGGTTGTACTGGAAATCCAGCAGCGTTTGCAGGCTTTCCACCGCCACCATAAACACAGAACCGCCCCGCCCGCCGGTGCCCCCGCTCGGCCCGCCCGCCGGTATATACTTTTCTCTGCGAAAAGCTACCATACCGTCGCCGCCTTTCCCGGCTGCGACTTGAATATCTGCGCGATCGATAAATTGCATAATTTAGTTAATAGTCAGTAGTCATTAGTCAGCAGTCAGTAGTCATTAGTCATTAGTCATTCGTTATGATACCAGATCCAACTACAATCTTGATCTTTTGGTGTGCATTACACATCCTACTCCCTACTCGGGAGCATCTCTGTTTTGCTTTTGTAGTGCTGTCCCCGCTCGGGTGCTTATATAATCACGCCAGCAGTGACAGCACTCAAACAAAAAATGTTTTTACCAAACTAAAATGCACCCTCCTACTCAACTAATTAGTAGTCATTGGTTCATAGCATACAGTCATTAATCGAAAATCTCACAAAATTGACCAATTACCAATTACCAATTACCAATTCCCCATTCCCAATGCCCTGCGCGGGCCAATTCCCAATTCCCAATTCCCAATGCCCCTAACAATAGGTTGATACATCTTCCTTGCAATCATCTGCCAAATAGCAGAGAGCTCGAAAGCGCATCCCCACCAATTGTTCGTACAGCGGGTTAATCTTGCACATCGCCGGAATGTGGACGATTTTGCGGCCAAATAACACGACATCTCGCTCAAACGGACACTGCGGTGGAATCATTTTGCAGACAAAACGTGCCACTCTCGGATCGTGAACTTCCCAGCCGTCAAGCCAATCTTTGACGGGTTGCAGGACATTTTTATGGTGAGGTTTATGTAGCCCCGATGAAAGCGGTGTTGCTGCATAATCAACGGCTGTTTGGCTGCTTGATTCCGGAGGCCGATCGCTGCTGTCTTCGATCGTGTGTCGCAGAGATTCGATCGCCTCCACGTTGTGACCCAAAGCTGTGCAAAAATTGTAAAGTACCTCGTCTTCCGAGAGCGAGTACGTACCGTCTGCTAAGGCTACCATGACTGCTGTTCTCAAAAAATTCTCCCCGTTGGTGGTACCTATCCCGAACACAGCAGCTAGTTCCTCTGCGGTAATCGGTTCAAAACCGGTCTCAAAAGATACCGGATTTAGTTCATCCTGAGTCAGGCTAGCAATCATTTTTTGCTCGTTTTCGTCAAAGTTGCCGTCAGCCCAAGCAATTGTCAGCAATCCCCGCAGCCAAGCGGCAATCTCTCTATCCGTGCAGTTCGATTTTGCGTTACTCATCAGCGTTTCCAGTTGGATGATATACCAGTCAAGTTGTTGGTTTGGAGCGGGATAAATATTCCCTCCTAAATAATTTTTACTGCTTTTTTGCTCGATCGATCTTTTTGTTGAAGGTTTGTGCCCGAAGATTGCTCCAAACGCTTGTAGTGGACGTGTTAAAAGCATATTTTGTTCTCAAGAGCTTCGCCAATTAGCGAGCTAATGTATGGTTTAATCCTCTTCCCCTAAAGTGTCGTCTATCTTGAGGAATAGGTTTTGTTGATTCATTGTTAAGTATAGTTGCACCGCTTGTAGATGGCGTATCGAATTTTACGTAATTTCAACGCCAGAGCGACCAAATTTATCGCAAGCAATCACAGGTTTGCCAAGATAGGATCTAATCAGCAAGCGGGTTTCTCACCCAGGGGCGATTCTACTTCGCTATGTTTACATTTTAATATATATATTTGTAAATTTTGTGTAAAAACTCCGCAACATTTGACAACAAGTTGTCTTTATAGTGGGGAAATAAAAAGAGTTGATGGAACTATTACCGCCTGTCAAGACCTGTGATTGCTGGGGCAGTTTATAAATCAGCCCGAGACGGAACAATAACATCAAATCAAGGTAGGTTGTTGCGCTTGGGCGCTCTTGTGAAGCGCAACAACCTACCTCAAGTATTAAAGGCACGTAGTTGCGCTTGGGCGCTCTTGATGAAAGAGCGCCCAAGCGCAACTACATACCTCAACTCTTACTTAGCTGCGGCGGCACAAAATCCAGCGCAATTCCATGGGCGGCCGTCCATTTGCCATCGGGAAAACATCTCTACCGGTGGCCCAACTCGGGAACCAGGGCGTCGGCGGCCAGGCTTCTTTTGGCAGGTGCTGGCGTTCGTATTCCCACACCAATTCGTCGGATATTTGGACTAAGGGCAAGCCTTCCATGGCGGAGGCGAGCTCTTGGGGTGTAAATAAAGTAGACCAGGAAAGTTGTGCAACTTGTCGCACGAGGGCGTCTGGCTGGTAGTCGCCGACGGTTAAGAATGTGCTGAATAGCAACACGCCTCCGGGACAGAGGAAATCGCACATTTTCGCGAGGAAAAGCCTTACTTGATCGATGTCCCGAAAATGCGAGATGACTTCGGCGGCAACTGCCAACTGGTAGCGGGCTGGTTTCATCCGCATTAAGGGATCGAGCACGTCGCCTTCTGTTACTGTGACGGGAAGGTTTTCGGCTGTTGCGGCTGCTTGCAGTTGTTCTGCAAAAGCTGGGGTTAGCTCGATCGCATCTACAGAATAGCCCAATCTCGCCAGCGGTAAGGTATTGCGCCCGGTACCGGCCCCCACGTCTAAGATGCGGATGCGATCGGGATTTCCCAATTTAGCAGCCGTTGCCATCAATTTTGCATCGGGATGGGAACCAAATAGAGGCGGTTCTCTGGTGTCAACCCAGCTTTTATATTGTTCTCCTACTGTTGAAGTAGTGACAATTACTTTGCAAGCTAAACCGGTTTGTGGCGGCTGCACTGATTCGTATTGCAGAATCATCATCGATGCTGTTGAAGTGCGGTAGCCCTGTTCTAATTTAGTCGCTAAAAGCTTTCTGAGTTCCTCTTTACGGTCTTCTGGCAGGGGTCTGTCGAGGGTGCTAAATAGCTTTTCGATTGACTTGAGATAGTGGTTTACCATTCCCGGTACGCAGGGGAAAATTAATTCTCCGCGTGCGGTGACGCGAGTGTTAATTTTGTAGAGGATGGCTTGCTGGAGAATTTCGGGATTGACTACCAGCGGCATTTGTTCGGTTTGGTCGATCGTGTTTTCGGCGCCCATAAGTTCCAGGAAGAAGGAAGAAGGAAGAAGGAAGAAGGAAGAAGGAAGAAGGAAGAAGGAAGAAGGAAGAAGGAAGAAGGAAGAAGGAAGAAGGAAGAGGCTATTGGTGTCAACAAGCGCGTTAAATGTAGTCTTCTGTTTGACGATTAGGCCTTCGATCCCCCCTAACCCCCCTTAAAAAGGGGGGGACAAGAGTCTTGTCAAAGTCCCCCTTTTTAAGGGGGATTTAGGGGGATCGAGACTTTGATACAAACCATAGATACAAAGGATTTTAGATGTAGGTAGACACGCTTTGAGAATAGGTTCGAGGGAGGTTTGTCGATCGCTGACTGTACAATTTGAGATTAAAAAAAAACAGATTATTTTGAAAAAATACGGTTTGTAGTGAGGACTTTAGTCCGCATCAATTTTTGCGGACTAAAGTCCTCACTACAAACCTGTCCGCATCAATTTTTGCGGACTAAAGTCCTCACTACAAACCTGTTTTTCGGAGATGATATTTAAAATATCGATCGGCTGTAGCGCATTTAAATTCATGGGGACTAAAGTCCTCACTACAAACCTGTTTTTCGGAGATGATATTTAAAATATCGATCGGCTGTAGCGCATTTAAATTGTATTTTTCAGAGGTGGAAAAAGCAAATCCTCTCGCCTTCTCCCCCTCTATCGTTTTCCTGTCAGCCATCACAGGCAATTTATAGATGTAGCAACTGCAAGCTGGGCTTAGTTGCTGCCGGTAAAAGTCACTTCGGGGAACCTTGACTGAGCCTCAGGCATCGGGCGCCGTCTGCCTTCTTCTTGCCAGTAGTTGATAACTTCTGTAGCTTGGTTGAGGATTTCGACGCGATCGTTGTCAGCAATCCAGTGTTTGGCTTCGAGTTCGTTTTTGAGTTCTTCCCACGCATCTTTGCGGGGCCAGAAAAAGTAAGCTGTCAGCGGGCTAGTTCCTTTGCCGACAACTTGGTCAACGGCGAGGGCAACATTCTCTTCTAGCCAGAGAACTTTTAAGATGAACTTGGACAAGCAAACCTCCAGGGTTCCGATCGAACTTATTAAAAATTTCTACAATCGCTAAGCGTAGCACATTCTGTTCAATAATGAGTCATCGGCGATTAAAAGTTTTGTCGCGCGGCTGGGTTTACCGCTGCTTAGGGGCTGGAAACCGATAAAATTTATGAACTCACTCGCCCCAGCTACAGGAATAATTAAGTTATGAGTAGATTTATTTTAGTTTTTGACATTGATGGTGTAGTGCGGGATGTGTCCGGTTCCTATCGGCGGGCGATCGCCGATGCGGTAGAACATTTCACGGCTGGTGCTTTTCGCCCGAATTCTGTGGATATCGACTCTCTCAAGTCTGAGGGTGTGTGGAATAATGACTGGGAAGCGTCTTTGGAGTTGGTTTGCCGTTATTTTGAGCGGATTGGGCGATCGCGAAATCAACTCGATTTCAAATATGACGAATTAATCGCTTTTTTCCAAAGTCGCTATCGCGGGAATGATGATAAAAATTGGACTGGTTATATTTGTGACGAACCGCTGCTGTTAAGTCCAGCTTACCTGGAAACTTTAACAATTGGAGGCGTTGCTTGGGGATTTTTTAGCGGCGCGATGCGAGATGAAGCAGCTTATGTTTTGTCAGGGAAACTGAGTTTAAATTCCCCCGTGTTAGTCGCCATGGAAGATGCACCGGGAAAACCCGATCCGACTGGACTTTTCGCAGCAATTGAACAGTTGGAAAACCTGCACGGTTTAGAAAGCAATTTGCCCGTAATTTACGCCGGAGATACTGTTGCTGATATTTACACTGTTGTGAAAGCGCGGGAATTACAACCGAATCGGCTTTGGCTGGGTGCAGGAATTTTGCCACCTCACGTTTTGGATGATTCTGCTCGCTGTGAATCCTATGCTCTGGCGCTAAAAACTGCTGGTGCAGCAGCAGTTTTCAGGAATGTCGAAGAATTGAATACTGCACGAATTGGAGAATTAGTTAAGTAAGAATCCAACCTGCTGCTGATTCCCAAAATACCTACAATCCCGGTCTAAAGCCATAAAAAAAAGGTTTGTAGTGCGGACTTTAGTCCGCAAAATGCTGCGGACTAAAGTCCGCACTACGAACCAATTTTACTGTCCGCAAAATGCTGCGGACTAAAGTCCGCACTACGAACCAATTTTACTGTCCGCAAAATGCTGCGGACTAAAGTCCGCACTACGAACCTTTAAGTCCGCACTACGAACCAATTTTACTGTCCGCAAAATGCTGCGGACTAAAGTCCGCACTACGAACCTTTTTTACTGCGGTTAATGGCTCGGATGCGATATTACCAATTTTCCATTACCCATTACCATTTAGAGATTATTTCAAGTTCAAGAATTTGTCTAAGGCGCTAACAACAACTGGCGGCCAGCGGCGGGTTTTTGCCACCCAGTCGAGGTCTTTGTAGCGAGAATCGAGACCGACTGCGGCTACCCAATTGCTCTCAGCTTCACCGCGCTGTCCGACCTCCCAAAGACAGGCGCTGAGGGCTGCTCTCATATCAGCAAATTGGGGATATCTGCGGACAATGTTTTTCATGTTGCGAATTGCTTCTTTGGCTTGCCCGTTTTGATAAAGTGCGAGGGCGTGGTTGGCACGCGCAAAGGCATATTCTGGAGCTAATTCAAAGGCTTTGCTGTAGTCTTTAATGGCTATTTCCCATTGTCCTAAACCTGCTTCGGCGTTACCTCGGTTGTTGTAGGCGGCTGGATCTTTGGGGTCTAATTCTAGTACGTGATTGTAGTCGGCGATCGCATCTTCCCATTTTCCTAAACCTTCTAAAGCTGTACCGCGATTTAGGTAGGGATCGGGGGCATTGGGAGCTAGTTCGATCGCCTTTTCGTAGTCAGCAATTGCTAATTGTAGTTTGTTTTGGCTGACTCTCGAATTGCCTCGGTTGCTCCAAGCGGCGGCTTGTGAGGGAAATTTGTCAATAATTTCTGTCCACAAAGTTTCTGCGGCGGGAAATTTGCCTTCGTTTGTAGCCTCAAAAGCTTTCTGAACAAGTTCTCCTAATTCCTGCTGCTGAGGGGTGAGCTCTGTTGCTTGTAGTTGTGCGGCGGCGGGCGCGATATTTCCCAACCAAACTAACCCGGTTACAATTAATACTGTAAAAAATGTGAAAAGTGAGCGAATCATCTTTGGTGGCAGTTGAAACTTTACTTAAAGATATTATTAACCAAAATTCCGGCTATTGGTTCGATATGTTAGGACTAATTTTATGAAAAAACGCTTATTAATTTTGGGCGGAACGGGTGATGCTGTTGAATTAGCTGCCAGAGCTTCTCAAATTGCTGATATGGAGGTGATATCTTCGCTGGCAGGGCGGACTAAACAGCCTTTGACCCCAAAAACGGGTACGGTGCGGATTGGGGGGTTTGGTGGGGCTGCTGGGCTGGCTGAGTTTTTGCGTTGTAGCCCGATCGACTTTTTAATCGATGCAACTCATCCGTTTGCCGCGCAGATTTCAGCGAATGCTGCGGTGGCTGCGGTTGAGTGTAATGTCCCTCATTTGATGCTGGTGCGCCCACCTTGGGAGAGGGTGGAGGGCGATCGCTGGATAGAAGTCGCCAGCCACTCGGAGGCTGCAAGGGCTTTGTCAGGGCATTCTCGGCGGGTGTTTCTCACGATTGGGAGGCAGGAATTGGCGGAGTTTGCGGGTTTGGAGGATGTTTGGTGTTTGATGCGGGCGATCGATCCTCCAGCACCAAATACTCCTATTCCTCACGGTGAATTATTATTAGCAAGGGGGCCTTTTTCATTGGCAGATGAGCGGCAATTGCTCTTAGAATATCAGATTGATACAATTGTTAGCAAAAACAGCGGTGGCGCTGCTACCTATGCGAAAATTATCGCGGCTAGGGAGTTAGGTATTCCTGTTGTAATGGTGCAGCGGACTTTGATTCCCAATGTTGAGTGGGTTGCTGATGTGGCAGGGGCGATTGATTGGCTGATTCAGCAGTTGAAGTAAAACCATTATACATTTAAAGACAACAGGTTCGTAGTGAGGACTTTAGTCCGCATAAAGAAGGACTAAAGTCCTCACTACGAACCGATTTGATGAATTTTTTCCGAGTGCTGTTCAATGAGTTAAGATGATTGTTCAGGTTCGTAGTGAGGACTTTAGTCCGCATAAAGAAGGACTAAAGTCAGGTTGGTAGTGAGGACTTTAGTCCGCATAAAGAAGGACTAAAGTCCTCACTACGAACCTATTTGATGGATTTTTTACGAATGCTGTTTAATGAGTTAAGATGAGCGTTCATCTCTTGTAGATATCCTTTCAAAACTGGATACTGCGAAGTTGCGAGCAGCGCATCTTTTTTCTGAATGACAGTTATTTCTAACGGCAAAACGCGATACTTAGATTTATTGTTCAGAGTGTAGCGGTGTACCCAAGTCGGAATTATTTTGATGCTGGTGATTTCTGTAGTCTTTTCGGGGAATTTCTTGCGGATATTTATTTGCAAAATTACGCCTAAGTCAGTATAATCTTTGCTCTGCCCCGAGATGAAGTTTCCCATAGAATAAATTGCTACGGCTTTTCTTGTTTTCCCATTCTTACCTTTGAATTTAAATATTTTGTAAGGCTGGACGACGTGGGGATGGCTGCCGAGAATGATATCTGCACCAGCTTTTAAGAGGTTTTCAACTAATTGTTTTTGTTGGGCGTTTGGCTGTCGTTGATATTCGTCGCCAAAATGCAGGGAAATTGCGATCGCATCTGCTCCTTTTTTTCGGGCTTTGGCGATATCTTTGACTATCTGTTTTTCGTCAATTAGCGAAACTAAGTAATCTTTGCCTTTCGGTATCGGGATGCCGTTGGTGCCGTAGCTGTAGGCTAGCATTGCTAGCGATATGTTGTTTTTGGTGATGATTAAAGTGCGATCGCCCGCTGCTTTAGACTTGGCTGTCCCTGTTGATGCAATTTTGCGATCGCCCAAATTTGCGATCGTCCTAATTACCCCTATTTCCCCCCGATCCAAAGCATGATTGTTCGCCGTTGTCAAGATATTAAATCCAGCTTTTTTCGCAGCATCCAGTAATTGAGCCGGTGCGTTAAATAGCGGATATCCCGTATATCCGCCCGCATCTTCGCCCGCTAAAGGTGTTTCCAGGTTTCCCGTTACCCAATCGCCTTTTGACAGGATACTTTTAACTGGTGCGAAGAAGCTGTCAAAATTGTATGTTTGCTTTTTTGCATCGTAGCCCGATCGCGTTTGCGTAATGTGCATCATGATATCGCCGACAGCAATTAGTTGCGCTTCTTTAATCTCTGACTTGGGTTTAGCCGGCACAGATGTTGCCCTTGGCGATGGCGTCGGGCCCCGCAAGCTAGGAGTTTCTGTACGCTGTGTATTGGTTTTTGCCGTTTGGATGTCGCAGCTTGCGATCGAAACCACGGCAATTACCGAAAGCAACCGACGAAAAGTCATAACTTTTAAGAGTGATTTATCGGCATCTATGATATCATCATTATGCCTTGCACACCGTTGGCTGGAAACTAGGTTTTTCAACAAAAATATTGGCTAAAAACTCTCAATCTTCCTTAAAAAACCCGGGTTATTTGTTCGGATTACGCAATTTATAATGACTCGATTAGTTACACCCAAATAAATGACAAAAAAATATCTCATTATTGCCTTTATTGTTTTCTTCTCAATTACGGGTTTTGGTATTTTGAGTTACGCTCAGAGTTCGAGCGATCGACCTTTTGAATTTGCCTTAATTGGCGATTTGCCTTACAGCGCAGAACAAGAAGCAAAATTTCCGAATTTGATTGCAGATATCAATCGATCGCCCGCAGCCTTTGTCATTCACGACGGCGATATCAAAAGCGGTGGATCTGTCTGCGATGATGCAACTTTTGTCAGCCGCCAGCAGTTATTTAATAAATTTGAAATGCCCTTCATTCTCGCCTATGGTGATAACGAATGGACTGACTGTCACCGTTCAAATAACGCCAGTTACAACAATCCCATAGAAAGACTTGCTAAACTGCGAGAAATCTTCAGCAAAGGTACTCAAAGTTTGGGGAAACGTACCTTAACTCTCACCCGCCAAAGCGAAAATTCGCAGTTTGCTAAATATCGTGAAAATGTCCGCTGGATTTATAACGGGATAACATTTTTGGCGATAAATATGCCGGGAAGCAACAACAATTTTGGCCGGACTCCCGAACAGGATAAAGAATATGCCGATCGCAATTTCGCTAATTTAGCCTGGATTAAAGAATCTTTTGCTTCAGCAAAACGCAGCAACAGCAAAGGAATCATGTTAGTTGCACAGGCAAATCCGGGCTTTGAACTCGATCGAACCGACAAAAGAATAACCGGATACAACGATTTTATCGCAACTCTGGAAACAGAAACGCGCAATTTTCCCGGACAAGTCGTATTCGTGCACGGCGATACTCACTATTTCCGCATCGACAAACCTTTACCTCGTTTTGACGATGATACCCAACTCCCCAGACTGCTAAACTTTACCAGAGTTGAAACTTTTGGTTCTCCAAACGTGCATTGGTTGCGGGCTTTTTATGACCCCAAAAATCCTAACGTGTTTGAATTTAAACAGCAGATTGTTCCCAAAAATTAGGCAAATTAACACCAGTTGTATCCCAGATAAATATTGTTTCGCTTATACTGAAGATCGCTAGCATGGAGGAATTTATTTATGACGATCGCAACTGAGCGCATCACCGTTGAAGAATTTCTGAAATTGCCAGAAACTAAACCAGCCAGTGAATACATTCAGGGTGAGATCGTACAAAAACCTCTGCCGAAAACAAAGCACAGCCTATTGCGATCGAGAACCTGTAACGAAATTAATCAGGTGACGGAAACTCCCAAGATAGCTTATGCTTTTCCAGAGTTGCGGTGTACGTTTGGCGGGCGCTCGATTGTTCCCGATATTTCTGTACTATTGTGGGAACAAATTCAATTTGATGAGAGTGGCGAATTAGTAGACAATGTGCTAATTGCACCGTATTGGGCGATCGAAATTCTATCGCCAGAACAAAGCTCAAACCGCGTAACTAAAAAAATTATTCACTGTCTCGAACATGGCTGTCAGTTGGGATGGCTAGTCGATCCAGGCGATCGATCGATTTTAGCATTTTTACCCAATCAACAACCGCAATTTTGCGAAGGTAGCGATGTCCTTCCCGTGCCCGAAATCATTCCCTTGAATATCACCGCCGAACAAGTATTTAGCTGGTTGAGAATGCAAGCATCAACGACAGGTTCGTAGTGAGGACTTTAGTCCTCATCAAAACAGAGGACTAAAGTCCTCACTACGAACCTTCACCTAAGCACGCAATCGCATTGCTGATTGACAGTATGAATCGAGTTCTGCCCAAAAAGTCTATGTTTTACTCAAGGGTAAAAAATGTGAATTCATACCCAAGTTCAGCAACGCCAAATTTTCGCTACTTATCTCTAATTTCCCAGCGGTGGAATCTTAGCCAAAACGCCTTTTTTCAGAGCTTGAGGACGCTCAGACCAAGGTAACAAACCATCCGGCTTAGCATAGTATTGACCCGCGCATTCGAGTACAGCCTCGACACTTTCCGGCTCATTGGCAGGCAAATCACCAAACAGATAAGTATACTTTCCAGCAGCAGCAAAAGACACCGCACAAGAATGACTGCAAGCACTCATGCACTCAACTTCTAGAATATCAAACTGCTCGCAAAACTCCCAATCTTGAGCGAGTTTCGATAAGTCTTCCATGAATTGTTGACCGCCGCTTTTACCTTGGCGCTTGCCGTCTTTCCAAACACTAGCGCAAGCAGTACAAACTAAAAGACAGTGTTTTGTGCGTACAACAGTGTTTCGTTTAGTTCCATTCATCATCCATACCTCGTAGATGCGTTCAAAAGTTAGTTAGATATCGGCGGGCATTCTGACTTCAAAGGCGAAGGACTAAAGTCCTTACTACAAGCCTTATTACAGTTGCGGGACAGCGCCGGACTTGCACCGAACTTTCCCCGTTTCCTCTGGCGGCTGCTCCCCGCTAGAACCGATCGCGAATTCAAATCCTATCATACTTGCCGCCCTTTCCCAAAAAAGTTATCTTGGTAAAAGCAAGTTTTAATATCTACCCACATAAATTAACCCCGTTCGTAGTAAGGACTTTAGTCCTCTGATATTTCTGCGGACTGAAGTCCTCACTACGAACCTTATGAACGATTTTCCCAACTTTTCCCAACATGGCTATCAAGTAACCCGCGAACTCGGATACAACAGTTTGGGCGGCCGCGTCACCTATCTCGCCACAAAAATTAACACAAACAAGTCCGTTGTAATTAAGCAATTTCAATTCGCCCAATTAGGTGCTAGCTGGACAGAATACGATGCTTACGAACAGGAAATCAAAGTGCTCGAAAGTTTGGATTTCCCGGGAATTCCCCGCTATCTCGATGCTTTCGGGACTGACAGCGGATTTTGCATGGTGCAGGAATACAAAAATGCCGAAAGTGCGATCGCCCGTAATTTCTCGCCGCCGGATATTAAACAAATTGCGATCGCCACTTTAGAAATTCTAGCTTACCTGCAATCCCAAAAACCGCCCGTAATCCACCGCGACATCAAACCAGAAAACTTGTTAATCGATGACGAGTTAAATGTTTACTTAGTAGACTTCGGTTTTGCGCGCTTAGGAGGCGGAAACATCGCAGCCAGCAGCGTTGTCAAAGGCACAATGGGATTCATGCCGCCGGAACAAATGTTTAACCGGCAATTAACAGAAGCATCCGACTTGTACGGCTTGGGCGCGACGCTAATTTGTTTGTTGACTGGTACGAAATCTGGGGATGTCGGCAACTTAATCGACGATAATTATAGCATTCATTTTCGGCATTTAGTACCGCCATTGCAGCAGGGTTGGATGAACTGGCTGGAAACAATGGTAGCGCCGAGAATTCAAGATAGATACAAGTCGGCGGCTGATGCTTTGACGGCTTTGAGGTCTCTTGATGCCAGCAGTTTGCCGAAAGTGAGGCTTGAGCGCGATCGCATTCAATTTACCGCCACAGAATATGGAGAAATCTTAACACAAACTATTGCCATTAGCAACCCAATTCCCGATACAATGCTTTGTGGCAGGTGGGAAGTCGCGCCGCATCCGAACGATCCGCCCCACACGCCCTACGACCACTCTTGGATCTCCTTTGAACCGCAGGCATTTGAAAGCAATAATATCGAGTGCACAATCGCCGTCGATACGAGCAAATTGCTGGAAAGTCAAACTTACAACCGCCAAATCATCTTGCGCGCAAATTCTGAACCCGAAACTCATACAATAGAATTGCAAGCTACAACAGCCCCGCTGCCCGTACCGCAAAAAACTAATTTTTTGTCGGTATTCAGGCTGATTTTTATGTTCTGTTTGATATTAGCAAGTTTTATGTGCTGTTTGCTGTTAACAGTTTTCATATTTTACTGGATTGATTATCAGTTCGTCCCTCCGGAGGTTGACATCTTTTTGTATTCTGGGACTACTACTATCCTGCTTCCAATCTGTTTTACCAGTGGCTTATTGGGATTTTTAGTCGCCGAAATCGCCATTACAGCCCAATCAAACAAATATGATTTTAATTGGTTTCTAGCTTTATGTGGAGGGTTAATAGGATTGATTTTTTCGGGTTTTATTAGCAGCATACTAACCAGTCTTCTTGTTGATATCGCGAAGGGTACGATCGATTATCAATTAATAAATTTTGTGTATGCTGGGTCAGGGCTGGTTTCGATCCCAGTAACTTTACTTGCAGCCTTAATACTAGGACGAAGGATTACGAATCTTATGATCGAAAATGTTACAGTAGCAGTTATTATGCTGCTTTTATCATTTTCATTGTATACTCAGACCGTTAGATTCGTCTTGATTCTAGCGCTGGCATCCCTGATTTACAAAATAGTCTATTCGGTATTTAACAAGCTGATTGACCAGCAGATAGCCAAACAAATTATTGAAGTAGATGCTACCAAAAGAGCTTTTCTTACTGCCGGATTTTGTATGAGTTTGTCTGTAGCATTTCTTCTGTTTATAAGATTAGATTTTTCCTTAAAAGGGGTTGAAACAATAGAAATATTAGTTGTAGGAGGAACGATAATAACATCTCTAGCCGTCACTGGAATTCCGTTAATTGACTCGCTCGTTTTTAAACCAAAAAGAATGCTTGCCAACTATCGCAAATCCCGACCAAATTTAATTAAACTGTAAAAACTTGTTCGCAGCAAGGACTTTCAACCTCAATGACTGAAGTCCTCACTACAAACCTTACCAAACATTAAGAGTCTGCATTCCTGCCTGTTGTTGGCGGATTGTTTCGAGAGTTCGCTTTAAATCCAACTTTTAAAAACCTCGCTATTAACTATCACAACTCTCAACTACTAACTATCAACTATCAACTATCAACTATTTACCTATGAATGCTTTTCCTGACTTTTCCAACTACGGCTATCAAATAACCCGCGAACTCGGACACAATCGCGCTGGCGGTAGAGTTACTTATCTCGCTACCGAAATTAATACCAAACGTTCCGTCGCCGTCAAACAATTTCAATTTGCCCAAACAGGCGCTAATTGGGCTCAATATCAAGCTTGCGAACAAGAAATTCAGATTTTGCGAGAACTCGACCATCCCAGCATTCCCCGGTATTTAGATTCCTTCCCAACTGCATCGGGTTTCTGCATGGTGCAAGAATACAAAGATGCCCCTTCCTTGGCAAATTCTAACCGCTGGAAGCCCGCACAAATCAAGCAAATTGCTATCTCTGTTTTAGAAATACTCAAATACCTGCAAAATCGGGTGCCACCAGTTATCCACAGAGATTTGAAGCCGGAAAATATCTTGGTTGATGACAGGATGAATGTCAGCCTTGTCGATTTCGGATTTGCTAGAATCGGGGGGGGAGAAGTGGCCGCCAGCAGCGTTGTCAAAGGCACTTTGGGCTTTATGCCGCCAGAACAAATGTTCAACCGCCAGCTAACAGTCGCATCCGATTTATACAGCCTCGGCGCGACGCTAATTTGCTTGCTAATCGGCATCAATTCTACCGAAATTGGCAGCTTGATGGACGATACCGGGCGGATTAATTTTAAACATCGCTTGCCGCAGCTAACTCCAGAGTTTCTTGACTGGCTGCAAAAAATGGTGGAACCTAATTTCAAACACCGCTATCCTTCGGCGGATGCTGCCCTCAATGCTTTGATTCCCCTAGAGGTAGTTCAGCAGCGTAACAAGTCAAAACTCGCACTCATATCAGTCGGATTATTAACAGCAATTGCTGCTATTTTTATTCCTTTGCTCTGGAAATTTGTCGATCTCAAACCAGTAATCACCGCAGAAAAGTTAAATACTCAGACTCAAGTGATGTTAACTGACGAATTAGAATCGAAAAAAACTAGAGATGTTTGGTCTTTGAAACAAAAAAAGAAAGTCTACTTTAGTGTAAGTGCTACTAACTTGCCAGAAGGAAAATATAGAAGTTATTGTAAGGTTGTCAACCCTGAAGGACTATTCGCAGCCCAGAGTCAATCTTATTTAAAAACGACGGGCGATCGATTAAATACTTGGTGCTGGTACAATTTTAAACAAGATGACAAACCTGGCAATTGGCAGTTTCAATTTTACTTAGGGGGTCAAAGAGTGGCGCAAAATAGTTTCAAGGTTTTACCTTAACATAGTTGTTCCGGGCTGGCATTTAATTTCTTTGCCGTCAAAAGTTGGCGGGTTCCAAGTTTCTGCATAAGTTCCGTTCTCGCGATCGCTCTCGCATATAGCACTAATAGTTTTTATTAGATTGCTACCCTTTTCTTTGTAAGCAAATACTGCGCCAGTGTAGGATCTCTCGGGGTTCCTATCAGTAGGTTTGGCGCTCGCGATCGCGCTTTCAAATTGTGCTGGTTCGCGGTGATTGTGCCTAGTTTGAACCGGACCCATTGATGAGACGATCGTGTAATTATAGTTCTTGGTCTGTTCTTTAAGTCCCAGACCCAATTTTGCAATGGAATCGCTAAATTGACCGTACTCTGCATAGTAAGCTTGCTGCCCTCTATTGATGCTTGTAATATACTGTCTGCCTTCTAAAAATGTCTGACCCCTTGGCGGGGACGAGGGCAGGGCGATCGTATTGAGTTTGAAATCGTAACATGACGCCATGATGCCAGCCACAAGCGCGCTGTAAATTGCAATCCTCGGCAGCAAACTGGATACTGACAATCTCGATTTTTTACTGGCTTTAACTACATTGACTGACATTTTTTTAACTGTCATAAAGTAAATTTGCCAAGCTTGTAGGGTGCGCCACAAGCACCCTACAAACTATAAATTATGCAGTTTCGTGCTGTTTGTGCCATGCCGGATGCCACAGCAATTCCGCAGTCGATCGCTTCTCGACCATTTCCTTCGTGATCGTACACTGAGCCACATCCTTGCGAGAAGGCAACTCGTACATCACATCCAGCATTAACTCCTCCAAAATGCTGCGGAGAGCTCTCGCGCCGGTTTTGCGTCGGTAGGCCTCCTGGGCGATCGCCCGCAGCGCCTCCGGGTCAAATTCCAACTCCACACTATCCATCTTCAACAGCTTCTGATACTGCTTCACCAGCGCATTCCGGGGCTCAGTCAAAATCTGCATCAAAGCCGCCTCATCCAGCGGCGAAATCACCGTCACCACCGGAATCCGCCCCACAAACTCAGGAATTAAACCAAACTTGACCAAATCATCCGGCTGTACCTGCTGCAAAATATCAGCCGCCCGCTTATCTTTTGCCGGCAAAGTCGAGTTGCTTTCGGTTTCTGTTGGCTGAATAAAGCCCAAGGATTTTTTACCCAAACGCTGGTCAACTATTTTTTCTAAACCGACAAAAGCACCGCCACAAATAAATAGAATCTTGCTCGTATCAACTTGAATAAAATCTTGGTAAGGATGTTTGCGGCCACCTTGGGGAGGCACGTTAACTACCGTTCCTTCCAACATTTTTAGCAGCGCTTGCTGCACTCCTTCTCCCGATACATCTCTGGTAATCGAAGTGTTTTCGCTTTTGCGAGCAATCTTGTCAATTTCATCAATATAAATAATCCCGCGCTGTGCAGATTCGACATCAAAATCTGACATTTGTAACAGCCGCAGCAAGATATTTTCTACATCGTCGCCGACATATCCAGCTTCTGTCAGCGTCGTCGCATCAGCTACCGCAAACGGCACTTCTAGCATTTGCGCCAAACTCTGCGCTAATAAGGTTTTGCCGCAACCTGTGGGCCCGACTAGCATGATGTTGGATTTTTGCAGTTCCACATCGCTGTCGGGGGAAGATTTGCCGCTGTCTTTGGCTTGGTCTACACTCAAGCGCTTGTAATGGTTGTAAACTGCTACAGAAAGGACTTTTTTGGCTGAGTGCTGGCCGATGACGTGGTTGTCTAAATGCTGTTTAATTTCTGTGGGTTTGGGAATTTGGGCTAGAACAATTTTCGATTTGCTCGATCGACTCTGGCGTTTCGATCCTTGTCCCTGAGACTCTCGCACCTCTGACTGGGGAACCTGTTGACCAATTGTTTTGCTAGAGTCAAAGAACTCCTCCTCTAAAATTTCATTGCACAATTCCACGCATTCATCGCAAATGTAGACGCCGGGCCCAGCTATTAACTTGCGGACGTACTCCTGCGACTTACCGCAAAAGGAGCATCTGAGATGGGAGTCATATTTTGACATATTTAGCCTCTTACTTTACGGTTGCGGTTGTTTGTTTTGACTGGGGAAGTTGCAGCGGGCTCGATCGAGTGCTCAGCCCTAGAAAGGTTTCCCGATCTGACACCAAAACCAGTCAAGCTTCGCGGACTCTATTTCTAAGTTAACAGTTAGCAAAAACATGGACAAATATCCTGTCATGCTTTTTTAAATTCATTCGGTGTTATCCGAATCGGGCGAACTGCACGCCCACTATCCCTATACACAAGTGCTGTTGGGAATACTTTCCTGAGTATGTTATAAGAACCATTTACGTCAGCATTGATTATTGTTCCGCCTGCTGACTTGTAGAGTCCTCTCTTTATCCTACGTCCACTGAACTTGAGTGCTGAGTCCTTCTTTCCATAAGTTGGGATTGGGTCATTATCTAAGAAACTTGATTTGCTAGTGTAGCTTTCTTCGGTGAGAATTACTTTAATTCCAACTAACTCAGCTTTGTAAGTCAGCATCTCCACAAACTTTGCATGAGGAATAGAAACAAATTGTTGATTGTTTCTTCTTCCCAGACTCGACTCCTGCTTCCATAAATCATTCTTACCGATAACCAGCGTTCCTATTTCATTCGGGAGCAGATAATTAATGATTAAGCGAGAAGCCTTATGCAAGTAACCATCAACTTGATTGTTTCTCTTAGCGGATAATTGCTGAATTCGCTTTGATGTTTGAGCTTTACCTTTGAGCAGAGATTGCAGCTTAGCTTTCTGCTTGTTGTAGTGCTGGTTGAGTGCTTTGAGTGGCTTGCCGTTAATCAATAAAGGATTAAACCCTTTCTGATTTGAAGTTACTGCCGCTAAGTTACTGACTCCAATATCAATTGCTGCAATATGCTGGAAGTTTAACTGGTTAAGCTTTGATGCTATTTCATAGACTACCTCGATGACATACTGACCTGATTGCGGGATGATTCTAATCTGTTGAACATTTTGACATTTAGTGGGAAATTCAATGCTTGTCTTGGAAAGCTTTACTAATCCCTTGACTAATGCAGGCTTGCTAATCGCTCCTTTCTCATAGACAACGCAGAAACGTCCTTTGAGATTATCTTTGTACTTCGGCAATTTAGGTTTGCCCAAAAACTTGCCTGGATTTTGTTTCCATTCCTTCATAGCCTCAAAAAATGACTTCCAGTTTCGATGCAGACTAATCAGGACTTGATTGCTGACTTTGGCAGGAAGCGCCTTGTAGGATTCATGAGATTTAACTTCATGATAGATTTGGCAATTATCAAGATAAGTATTCTCTAAAACAAAAGACTGCCTCACTAAGTAATTACAATAGTTGTAGAGATTTTTGGAACGCCATGCTAAATCGTCGCACTCCTTAGAGAAACTGTGACTTTTATCAATAATGTGACGCTCTACCAATCTCATTCTTCTTCTCCTTTGCTAGCTGAACTCGACTGCAACTCTAAAATTCACTTCTCGGTTTTCCTTGCCGATCGCCCTCGCTCTGACCAGATTTCCACCATCTGCGAGCAGTATTATAGGAAACTCCTGCTTTCTTGGCATAGTCCGACCGCTTCATACCCCTATATTACCTTAGTCCTTGGGAATAATAAAAAATTCTGACGAAGGCAAGGCCTTCTACATAAGTCCCGAAAGCAAGCCTTCTGCCGAAACCAAACTGGCTTACCATTTTTTGTATTCCAAAAATTTTCCCGACATAATTATTTTCACTCGATCGCCTTTTGGGTCTGCTTCTTTCTCCACATCCAAAGTAAAGTCGATCGCGCTCATAATCCCGTCACCAAATTTTTCGTGGATCACTGCTTTGAGCGGCATCCCGTACACCTGCATAATTTCATAGAAGCGATAAATCAGCGGGTCAACCGGAACTGCTGCATCCAAAGAACCTTTCAACGGAGGTTCGCACAGCACCGCAGCCGTCTCGCTATCCAATCCCAAAGCCGAGACAATTTTCTCGGCTTCATCCAACGATGCGGTAGCTTGACGGTAAATAACCGCCGCAATCCAAACTTCATCGCGACCCAAAACTTTTTCCAATTCAGCAAAACTCATTCCCTTAGCTTTTTTAGCAGCCAAAAGCTTTTCTGTAATTTCTGAAATTGCCATTAAATATTCTCCAACTCACTGCTGTACCAGATATGAAATATCTCTCACATTTTGGTAATTTTGTCAATGGCAACTAGATCTAAAAAATAGAATTGATGTTCGGAGCTTCAGAAAAACCAGGTCTCGTCAACCTTGACAACTCATACAATTTTCGCATTGGAGTATAGAAGATTAGAGATGGGCAATAAGTTATCAATACCAGGGTTTAGAGCTGGTCTACTGTTGCATGATTTTTTTCAAATTGCATCGCAACAGATCGAGCCCAAAAAACACTCCTAACTGCCCTCTGACAATGATACAGTTGGCAGTATATCTAGTGCAAGTTACACAAACAAAGGCAAACGGCCCAGTTTGGATCGTGCCAGCGTGACCCCCGCCCAAACACGGATAGAAGTCCCCGACAGGAGTCGCCAGCCGCCCCAAATTTTAGAATTAGGTTCCTGCTCCCAGATTGATCTATGGAGTAGTAAATCTCTCATTCTTCAATTTTTTAATCTAACATCCACTGACTCTCCATCCTCGCTCCCGCAGCCAAAGCCCCTTTACCGTTCATAACCGACAAGTGACAAAAGTATGGATATTCAGACTAAAGATTACAGCATTGAGTACGATCGCGCTACCCAAACAGTTACCTGGTGCGGCTCGTTTCGGATCGGCCAGATGGAAGAATACGCGCCGATCGTCGATCTGCTCAACGAAGTGGCGGACTCCTCGCCTAATATGATTACTCTAGACTTCCGAAAACTAGAATTTTTAAATAGTTCAGGAATTAACATTATATCAAAATTTGTCATCAAAGTGCGCCAGCTAAAAAATATTCAAATCACCATACAAGGCTCTAAACAGATACCGTGGCAGGGAAAATCGCTGAAGAACTTGCAGCGGCTGATGCCTTCCTTGCACTTAGAATTGGAATAGTCAATCGCACAAGGTAAAGGTGTTCACCTATCCCGCGTTGGGGAACCAGGATGAGGGCACCTGAAGTTAATGCGAATAAGTCATAGTTAAGTTAGCACCAAACTGTAAAAAACTTCGCTCTCGGACTAAAAATTACCAATTTTCAATTGCCATGCAGGAAGAACCATCGAGAGAACAGCTACTTTTGGACGTTCAGCGACTGAGTGCGGAACTTGAAAACTTGAAGCGCGAAAAGTCGGATCTAGAAATCTTGCTGGAGACAACCACCGAACATTCGGATACGATGGAAGCTCACTTGCTCGGCCAAGCTAAGCTGGCTGTGCGCGAAAGCGAACAGCAGTTTCGGGCGATCGCCTCGGCAACTCCCGTTCCGGTATTGGTTTCTCGTCTCTCGGACGGCTTAATTCTGTATGCGAACGCTCAATTGGCTTCTCTGCTAAACATACCCCTAGAAGAATTGATCGGCTGCTGTACCCCAGACTTTTACTTCAACCCCGCCGATCGCCCCCTTGTACTCGACGCCCTCGCCCAAGACGGATACCTGCAAAACTACGAACTCCACTGCAAAAAATCAGACGGAACCCCTTTCTGGGCGACGATCTCGGTTCAGTCGCTGCTGTTTAACGGTCAGCCGACGGCATTGTGCGCCTTGTACGACCTCACCCAGCGCAAGGAAGCAGAAAACATTCTCCAAGAGAGCGAAAAGCGGCTCCGCCGCCAGAGTCTGGCTTTGTTGCAGCTAGGACGGCAGAGGACTCTCAACAGCGGTGCGCTGACTGTGGGAATTCGCGAAATTACCGAGGCTGCCGCCCGCACTTTAGAGGTGGAAAAAGTCAGCGTCTGGCTTTACAACCGCGACAGATTTGGAACTGGCTACCCGATCGATCCTCAGCTAAATTTTACCCACAGAGCGATCGCCCACAACCAAAAAGAATCACTCGATACAGAGGCGGCCGCCCCAGAGGAAAACGAGTCGGTCAATCATTCTCAATTTAAAATCCCCAATCTCAAATTAGTTTGTCTCGACTTGTACGATCGCACTCACGAGCATCATTTGAGCCGCCAGTGCATATCAGCAAGCGATTTAAAATTTTCAATTTTAGATATAGAAGACGGCGCACCGGGCGAAAACATATCTGAAGACAATGATTTAGAACCGGCGCCCAACACTCACAACTCGATCGAAACAAATTTGTGCCACTTATCATCGATCGCCGAACATTCCGGTGTGCTGCCGAATAAGAGCAAGCCAAATTCATCGATCTTAAATGTAGCAATTAGGCTCGGCGGCCAGATCGTGGGCATCCTCTCTCTAGAACATATCGGCGCGCCCCGCCAGTGGGCTCTGGAGGAGCGCACCTTCGCCGATTCTTTGGCAAATTTAGTCGCCCTGGCGATCGAAGGATTTGAACGCCAGCGAGCTCAGGAAGCACTCTCCAAAGCCAAAGCGCAGCTAGAAATGACCGTAGATCAGCGCACCGCTCAACTCACCGCCACCAATCAACTGCTCCGCAGCGAAATTGCCGATCGCAAAAGAGCCGAAATTGCCTTGCAAGAAGCCTTACACAAAGCAGAAGCAGCTTCCAGAGCAAAAAGCACTTTTTTAGCCAACATGAGCCACGAACTGCGGACGCCCCTCAACGCGATTATCGGTTACAGCGAAATGCTAGAAGAAGAAGCACTGGACTCGGGACTCGATGACTTCATCCCCGATACCCAAAAAATTCGTAACGCCGGCAAACACTTGCTGACTTTAATTAACGATATTCTCGACCTTTCTAAGATAGAAGCCGGTCGGATGGAGCTTTACTTAGAAGAATTTGACCTCGGCAATTTAATAGAAGAAGTTGTTGAAACTTTGCAGCCTTTGGTTGAAAAGAATCACAATCAATTGCAAGTCTCTTGCTCTCCAAATTTGGAAATAATGTATGCAGATTTAACTAAAGTCAGGCAAATTTTGTTCAATTTGCTCTCGAATGCCCTCAAGTTTACCGAAGGTGGAACGGTTGTGCTGAGCGCTAGTCGGGAACCAGCACGGGGAAGCGATTGGGTTTATTTGCAGGTATCTGATACGGGGATTGGAATGTCTGAACAACAGCAGCAGGGTTTATTTCAACCTTTTATGCAAGGGGATGCTTCGACTACTCGCAAGTACGGAGGCACTGGTTTGGGATTGGCGATCAGCCGCTTGTTTTGCCAGATAATGGGCGGCGATATCACTCTTGAGAGTCAGTTAGGTGTTGGCTCTACTTTTACTGTTCAATTAAAGGTCAAAGTTGACAGTTGACATTAGTCATTAGTCATTAGTCATTAGTCATTAGTCATTAGTCATTAGTCATTAGTCATTTAGTCATTAGTCATTAGTCATTAGTCATTAGTCATTAGTCATTAGTCATTAGTCATTAGTCATTAGTCATTAGTCATTTAGTCATTAGTCATTAGTCATTAGTCAGTAGTCATTAGTCAGTAGTCATTAGTCATTAGTCATTAGTCATTAGTCAGTAGTCATTAGTCATTAGTCATTAGTCAGTAGTCATTAGTCATTTAGTCATTAGTCAGTAGTCATTAGTCAGTAGTCAGTAGTCATTAGTCATTAGTCATTAGTCATTAGTCATTAGGAAGAAGGAAGAAGGAAGAAGGAAGAAAGCAACGGGAGCATCTCAGTTTTGCATATAGTGCTGTCCTCGCTCGCGAGCTGTACAATACTCGCGAGCGGGGACAGCACTATAATGAAAAATGCTTTTTTCAAAAATGAGATGCTCCCGAAGGCAATAAGCGAAGAAGGCAACGATCGCGCGATGGGAATTTAACGGATTTAACGGATTGGTGAAAGATGCAATAATTCGCCATTACCAATGACTACTGACTACTGACTACTGACTAATGACTACTGACTAATGACTACTGACTACTGACTACTGACTACTGACTAATGACTAATGACTACTGACTACTGACTACTGACTACTGACTAATGACTACTGACTACTGACTAATGACTAATGACTAATGACTAATGACTAATGACTAATGACTAATGACTACTGACTAATGACTACTGACTAATGACTACTGACTAATGACTACTGACTAATTCCCCTGTTAATTGTGACACCGATCGCGATCGACCTCTGTTGCCGATCGCACATTAACATTTTTTCCCAGCCTAGAATACTTTCATTATCCCAAACTGGTGCCACAACCAGGATATACCGCCTTGCTGCATTCAAAATTCGCACCTCAACCCGATCGGGGGGGGTATTGCTTGTAGAAAGGCAATTTGGTAAAAGTAATGCTATCGTCGCTAACCAGTAGAAGGCAAAAGTTAACAGGAAATCAGGAATTATCAAAGGCATAAGAACCCAGAAACACAATTCGGCTTTTTGCCTTCTCCCTTGAACCTTCAAACTGCTGCCTCCACTGCCGAGATAGCAATGCCACCGATAGCAGTGCACAAGTTCTCAAAATTAAAGGAGTGCATCGAGATGATTAAACCTTGCAGTCAACCGCTAAAAATAAATCCTTTCACTTCTTATCGCGATCCAGTTACAGGCAAATGGACTGTAGTTCCAACAGTTCAGAATGTTTGCGAAACAGACTCTAGTTTGAAACCACAAGCCGAAAGCGAACAGAAAAGTAAAGTAGAAACAAGTCTTTCTGCTGTGCCTGCTGTCTTGCTGCCGAAAAAACGCTTTTCCTTCTCCTTGCCTCCGCTGAAAAACCTTGCTAAAAAATCTGCTGTCACTGTCAGTAGCTAGCCATCGCCGGGGCCTAATCTAGTTTCTACGGTTACGCCCGGGCGATCGCCTGTCGCAACAAAACCAAGTTATCCCTAGCATAAATTGCCAAAAAGCGATATACTGGCAGCAAAATTTCTCCTCACAATATCCGTGAAGTATTTGCTCGATCGCTTCGTCCACTTTGTATGGACAGACCGACCAATTCGCCAGCGGGGAACAGTCATCGTTGCTATCCCCCTAATTTGTCTGTTGGCTTCGCTGAGCGCAATTGCAGGGCTGCGGGATAATGCCATACAGGTAAGAAGGCGAGTAGATACTAATAAGGCAATACTTCAGGAAACTAACCGCTTATTAAAAACGGTGGTGGATGCGGAAACTGGCATTCGGGGTTACGGGTTGACGAAGCGCCGCGAATTTCTCGAACCATATTTTGAAGCAAAGAAGAGTTTGCCTCCGCTGCTGGCTAAACTCAGGGTTTCGGTGGCAGAAAATCAACTGCAAGCTCAGAAATTTGAAGAAATTAAAAAAATTACCGAACAGCAAATAAATTTCTTGCAAAATACTTTGAATCAGCTCGAAAGTTCGGCAACAAAAGTGCAGTCTTCGGCAAGAGTTCAGTTGTTCGCTAAAGGCAAATTGACGATGGATAAGCTGCGCGAAAAAATTGATGCGTTTGCTGGTGCCAGCGAAGCCTACCAGAAAGCTCAAGAGCAACGAGTAAGTGAGTTGGTAGATTTAATTAATTTCCTGCAAGTTGCTGGTTTGCTTGTCGGCTGTTTGGGTGCAGCGGCTTCCTGGTATTTATTTGATAGTTTAGAGCAGGAATTGAGGAAGCGGGAAGCTGGGTTGCAAGAAAGTAAAACTCGCATTCAAGCTGTGGTAGATAATGCGGCTGACGGGATTATTACTTTGGACGAATCGGGAAATATTGAGTCTTTTAATACGGCGGCAGAAAAGATTTTTGGCGAAAAAGCCGATCGCACAATTGGCTCGAACCTGCGCCAACTGATAGCTCAACCGCAGCCGGACAGCAGCGCGGGAGATTATGCGATCGAATATTTTGTGTTAAATCCCGATGCTAAGCTGAAGACTTACCAGGAAGAAACAGTGGGAGTCCGCAGCGACGGCACCAAGTTTCCGATGGAGTTGGCCATCAGCGAAATGCGTCTGGCAAATCAACGCTTGTTTATTGCGATTTGCCGCGATGTGGGAGGACGGAAACAAGCTGAGGAAACTCTGCGAAAGCAAGCGCAAATGCTCGATTTGGCGAACGATACGATCGCGGTACTCGACTTAAACTGGACGATTTCTTATTGGAATTTGGGGGCGAAGTGGCTCTACGGGTGGCGGAAGTCGGAAGCAATCGGCAAAAATCTTCACGATCTTTTGCAAACAGAATGGCCGCAGCCTTTTGAGGAAATTCAAAAAGTGTTTTTCGAGCGGGGATCTTGGCAAGGAGAACTGGTGCGTACCAAGGAAGACGGCACAAAAATCACGGTGGCGAGTCGGTGGACTTTGCAGCGCGACGAGCAAGATAAACCCGTGGCTATTTTGGAAATCAGCAACGATATTAGCGATCGCAAGCGCTCAGAAATTGCCTTAGCCGAAAGCGCGCAGCGGTTTCGCGATACCTTTGAGCAGGCGGCAGTGGGCATGGCCCAAGCGAGTGTCGATGGCAAGCTGCTGTTAGTCAATCAAAAACTTTGCGAAATTTTGGGCTACAGCCGCCAAGAATTGAGCGAGAAAAAATTTCAGGAGATTACTTGGCCGGAAGATTTGGGAAATGAATTGGAACTTTTAGGTCAATTATTAGCAGGAGAAATTGATAATTATTGTGTAGAAAAGCGCTATGTTCGCAAAGACGGAGATTTGGTGTGGGCAAACTTGACAGTGTCGCTGCTGCAAGAACAAAATGGCACTCACTTTCTGATGGGTGTGGTAGAAGATATTAGGGAGCGCAAACAAGCTGAGGAATCGCTCAGGTTGCGTGCAGAAGAATTGAGTTGGACGGCGCAAACGCTGGCTAAGACGACAAGTGTGTTAAGAAAGCGGAATCAAGAGTTAGACCAGTTTGCTTATGTAGTTTCTCACGATTTGAAAGCGCCGCTCAGGGCGATCGCAAATCTCAGCAGTTGGATAGAAGAAGACCTCAGCGACTCGATGACAGAGGATACTCTGCACCAAATGAACCTGCTGCGCGGCAGAGTTCACCGCATGGAATCATTGATTGAGGGACTGCTGCAATATTCCCGCGTCGGACGCATTCAAGTAGCTTCAGAAACTGTAAAAGTTGGGAAATTATTAGCAGAAATTATTGATTCTTTAGCGCCGCCGTCGGGATTTGAGGTGAAAGTTGAACCGGGAATGCCAACTTTTGTGACCGAAAGATTGCCGTTGCAGCAGGTTTTCTCTAATTTAATTAGCAACGCCATCAAGCACAATAGAAGTGAATCCGGTCAAGTCCACATATCGGTTAAAGAGTTAGAGACTTTTTACGAGTTTGCTGTAGCGGATGACGGGCCGGGGATTGCTCCTCAATATCACGATAAAGTTTTTGTGATTTTTCAGACTTTGGAAGCTCGCGATAAAGTTGAAAATACTGGCATTGGTTTGTCGCTGGTGAAGAAAATTGTCGAATCTCAAGGCGGCACTATTTCTCTGGAATCTGCGGAAGGTGAGGGAGCAATTTTTAGGTTTACTTGGCCGAAGCAACCTGTTAGTAAATAAGATATAGCCTTCCAAGCGAAAGATTCGCGGACGACTGGGAATAGGGCATAGGGCATAGGGCATAGGCCAAACCGCGCATACCTCACTTTTTTGAGAACCGCTATAAGACGGCGGTTGAAACCGCGTCTACACACACAAAACCCACTCCAAGCGGGTTTCCGAGGGGGCGGTTAAAATTACGTTATTTTCTTCAGCCGGCTTGGCATGGACTTCGTTTGTCTAAACCTGGTTCAAACCGCCGTATTGTCTGCATCGCAGCGGATTTCGATGATAAATCCATCGGGATCGTAAAAGTAAATGCCGCGTCCTGTAGCGCGCGTTACCGGGCCGCTGTCGATCGCAATTTCATTAGACTTTAGCACTTCCAGGGCGCGATCGAACAAATCGCGATCGATATCAAAGGCCAAGTGGTTGGCGCGAGTAAAAGCTTTCTCGGGATCTGGGTTTGGCGGTTCCAAATCAGGCTGCCAAAATAAGTCAATCACAGTCCCGTCTGGAGTGATGAAATTAGCGACTTTGCCATCCGCGACCATTTCGGTTAAACTTGCGGGAATTTCTGCACCTGTGAGTTCGTGCAAGCCGAGAATTGTACCGTAGAAGTGGCGGGAAGCTTCCATATCGCGCACGTTTAAAGCGATGTGGTGCACGCGGCGCAAGTTCCCCGGCGCCAGGACAATTTTGACGGTGCTTTCGGTAGTTTGCATGGTTGTCAATTGCGAATGTTAAAATTGGATGCTGTGAAATTTATCCCAAGTTTGTAGTGAGGACTTCAGTCCTCAGATTTCTATGAGGACTGAAGTCCTCACTACGAACCAATTTAAAGTTTGATCGTAGTTAGGACATAATCTCAATTATTGTTACTTTTCTTTAGGGAACGATGCCATACCTACAAATAGCATGGCCAGCCCGCCTCCCAGAATCGCGAACGCCAGTAAACCTACAGCTAAATCTAATCCCGATGTGTTTTCCATTAAATTAAAACGTTCTCCAATTAAATCCAATCATCGGTATTTGTTAATTGCTGATTGCTTCTCAACAATGGAAAAGAGAAGAAAAAACAAGCTAACTAACCGTAGGGTGCGTCAGGGATAAAAGTGTTAGTCTGTATTTAAAACATTCAGCCCTGACGCACCCTACAATAACTTTTTATTTTGCCAATTCTCGATCGATCGCAGCGATCAATTCCGGCGAATCTGGGCCCACGCTGCTGCGGAATCTGGCAACAACTTCACCCTGCTTGCTAACTAAGAATTTCTCAAAATTCCAGGAAACCTCGCCCTTGGGATCGACTGCATTCGTAAGCTTAGCGTACAGCGGGTGCTGCTGGCTGCCTTTAGCGCTTACTTTGTCAAATAATTCAAAGCTGACACCGTATTTGGTAGTGCAGAAATTGACGATTTCTGCGTTGCTTCCAGGTTCTTGAGCTCCGAAGTCGTTGCAGGGAAATCCTAACACGCAAAGGCCCTGGGCGCCGTACTTCTGGCTCAATTCTTCGAGTCCTTTGTATTGAGGTGTATAGCCGCAGTAAGAAGCTACGTTAACTATCAAGAGTACCTTGCCAGCGTACTCTCCTAGCTGCTTGTCTGCGCCTGCGATCGTTTTTACATTAATGTCGGAGATGGTGCTGGGCATTTTCACATACTTCTAAATTTGACCAGCACAATTTTACCGCAATTTGGTAAGATTTTGTCGAAAAAGCCGATCGCCCAAAATTTCAAAATGTTCGATCGTTGGGACTTTCGCGATCTTCAAAATCTGAGGACTTTAGTTCTCACTACAAACTCATTTGATTTTGGTCATCTGAATGGTGTTCCGTCATCCATTTTTGGTACGTATCCTCAAGTTGCTTGTCTTCCAAAACTATTTCTAGGCGGACTTTGACGCAACCGTGGCGGGGTTGAGAGGCGATCGCATTTAAGATTTTGCTAGCTTTCTGCACAGACGTAAATTCTGCCTTAACTGTCGGTTCCTGGCGATCGCTCTTAATCTCTGCCAAATCTATACCGGTGATGTTTCCCTCGCCCAAATCTATCTCTGCCAACACCTTGGGCTCGTCGCCGACTTGTTCGACAATCAACTTTTCCCACTGGATCGGCACTTGTACCATCCGAGTCTCAATTTCTTTGCGGACTATGACTTCGCCGACTTTGCGCTTGCTGCGATTGATTACCAATCGTTCTTCTAGCAGGCGAATTACTTCTCGATCGACCACATCCAAGTTTTCGTCGTGCTCATCCGTATCCAAATTTTCATTTGTGCGATCGGCATCTGTTAGATTTGACATAACTGTTGAGGGATTAGTTGACTCGCTATTGCTCACTTCATCAAGCTGTTCTGAGGATTTTCCTAAATATTCATACTCTGCCGTTCCCACAAATCCGGGCAGCAGATCGACCGCATCGGACTTAATACTTACAAACAGAGTTTTTTGATGATAATCTACTTTTTTGAGCAGCTTAATACTTAATAAAAAAATGCGGGGATTTTCGCGACCTAGCCCTGATACCACAAAGTTTAGCTGACCGTTAGGATCGAAATAGACATCTTTGATTTTGCCTACCAAGTGACCTTGGTTGTCTTTGACTGTAAAACTTTTTAGCTTAGTTCTGACTTTTTCCGGCACCCGGTTGAGACGGGTAGCTGATTTCGCTGTGGCTACTTTTCCGGCGGATGCTTGACCGTTCATTTTTTAAACTTTCCTGCTTAGGGATTTTTATTATGAATTGGGGCGAATTGGTAAAGGCGGTTCAACAGTTGACAGTTGACAGTTGACAATTGACAGTTTGAGAGCGACCTCTACCTAGAAGGAAGAGAAATGGAGTAATGAATTGTCTGATTTTAATTTCTCCCGAAAAAGCTTGGGGCTTTCAACTAATTATTTCTGGGAAAGTGCATAAACTTTGCCAAAAACCGACAAGTTTCGCACTCCACCCCCCGTTATAGCTGTGTTATCGTCGTCAGAAAAATTAGGTATGTAGTTGCGATGAAAGCGCTCTTTATAATATAAGCAAAGAGCGCTGAAGCGCAACTACGTACCTTGGCCCAAGTGCGAGCCGATCTTTGAGCGATACTTTTGGTAGTTTTATATCTCCTATCCTCAGAATAAAACCACCGTATTTCTTAAGGGGGAGCGCCAGGACGATCTGGCTTAACTGAAGCCTATCGCGTCATCTAGGAATTGCGCGATCGCCAAATTCAAACCTGTGCGGTAAGAGAATTATGTGATTAATGCGTAATTCCTATTCAAGACTTCCTGCGGTTGGTTTAGATAGTTTTATTATCTACAACCGGAGTTCCGTCAGTCTGAATGTCTAATTCTTCACGGCGCAAGGTTTCTTCCCCGTCAACCGTGCTGCGAACAACTTCTTTTCTGACGTTGACTTCTTCGCGCACGTAGGCTTCCTTGTGAATGTCGGCCGTTTCTTCGTAGACTTCCATGCGTGCAACTTCCCCTGATTGGAAGTCAGCCTCGCCGACTGAAACTACTCTACCAGCTTCGACTGGTGTGACTCGCTCGATTACCACTCGTTCTTTTTCAATGGGAACTGAAGCTCTTGCTGTTTCAGTTTCCACGCGCTTACCAACTGCTACTTCGCCTGTTTTGGCGCGCTGTTTGTTGGCAACCAAGCGTTCTTCATAAAGCTTGAGATTTTGGTGGTTCTGTTCGTTGGTTTCGTAGAGGGGGCGATCCATATCGTAGCTGTAATTGCTGCGATCGTAGCTAGCAGGAGTTGCTTTGCTTGCTGCTGCTGTGCTTGCTGCTGTGCCTTGATTGCGGTAGACGCCTCTTACCTGTTCTTCGCGATCGTAATCTACTGGTTCTAATTCATTGTAAGCCGGCAGTTGTTCTGCTTGAGCTTTGCTGCGAAGGCCTGTGGCGTAGACGCGATGGGCTCCGTAGTCGAACCGGGCCGAGCCGATCGGCAGCAATACTTTTTTACCAAAAATCCAGATTCCGGTATCAACTACCAGATAGCGAAAGCGGCCAGTTTCATCAACCAAAGCGTCATAAACGGTGCCTACTTTTTCGTCAGAGTCGCCGGCATAAACATCAAATCCCTTGATGTCGTCTCCGGCAAATATTTCTTCCTTATAGTTAGGCTCAAAATCTGCAATTCTTTGAAGTGCCATGTGTTTTTTCCTCGTCGCTCTACTTAAATTAATAGTAGAAATTAATGGCTTAACTTCCCTCTCCCTAAAGTCTGAAGTGTTCAATTTAGGGCGTTTAATACTATAGGAATACAGCGCGGTGTCGGTACTAGCGTACTCAGCAATTCAATTCCATATTGAGTCACCATACGGTTCAGTTAGGGGTAGTGTGATTGCGAGGAACGAAATAAAAATTAGGTACGTAGTTGGTCTTGAGCCTCCTTTAGACGTATATATCGCAAAGAGGGCTTGCATCCCAACTACGTGCCGGTAGTTTCAGAATGTTGCAGGAGAGGGGCTTCAGGAAAGCTAGAAATTTTAAGTTTAGACTTGACTTAGTTGAGCTCTGATGGTTTCTATGCGTTTGCGGTTGACTCCTAAATCCGACTCTCCCAGACGCGAAGCCGATCGCACGTGAATCACCTTTGCCCCATCATCTACCAAAAATTCCACGTCATCCACAAAACCCATCAAAGCGCTGGTGAACTCCGCATAGAGGTAATTATCGGTTGCGGTGATAATTTTAGTTTTGCCCGAGGACTCGATCGCCCCTTTGAGCTTGGCCATAGCCTCAGCAGGCGACGCAGTGTAAGCCAAAGGCTCAATTTGGTGTTCGGCATCTTGACTGAAGCTGCTGACGCAGTTGGGGGAAGCAGGGCACGCTGCCAGTTTTCCTGACACAATGCCGATATTGGTAGGTCTTTTTCCAGCAAACACTGTTTTTTCTCCGGGAATTAGGATAAAAGTTGCGATCGCCAGTACCGCCACAGCTACCAGCGATATTAAAACAATTAGGACTCTTTTCAATGCTGTCGGCGATTTTGTTTCAACTGTTTGCATGCAGATGAGTCCTCCAGAAAGTGCGATTTAGATCTAATTTTAATATTAATTGAAATTGACCTCTCAAAACTAAATAGATTTAGTTTTTTCTTCTACCAACCAATAAGTCAGCATTGTTCCTTTACCTTTCACCGCGATATGACCCCGTTCTTCAAAAACAAACTGCTCTTTCAAACCCTCGTAAGTCGGCGCAGTCACTTGAATTTTACCCGGCAATCCGTTCGACTCCATCCGCGAAGCAACATTCACAGTATCTCCCCACAAATCATAGCTAAATTTGCTAATCCCAATAATTCCCGCCACCACCGAACCGCTGTGAATTCCGATCCGCAATTGAAAACTTTCTCCAATTTTGATATTAAACTTTCTCAAAGCTGCCTGCATCTCCAAAGCTAAAAGTGCGATCGCCTCCGCGTGATCCGGGCGCGCCGTCGGCAAACCTCCAACCACCATGTAAGCATCGCCAATCGTCTTAATCTTTTCCAACCCGTGCAACTCAGACAAGCGATCGAACTCCGAGAAAATCCCATTCAAAATTTCTACCAACTGCGTCGGACTTTTGTGAGCCGAAAACTCCGTAAAACCCACCAAATCAGCAAACAATACCGTCACCTCATCAAAATGATCCGCGATCAGCTTTTGCTCTTTTTGCAAGCGCTCAGCAATAGGTTTAGGCAAAATATTCAGCAGCAATTTCTCTGTTTGCTCTTGCTGCAATTTCAGCGCTGCTTCAGCCTGTTTCCGCTGAATCATCGAACCGAGCTGCGTAGCAACCGCACTCACCAATTCCACCAAGCGCGGCTGAGGTTCCAGAACTTTTTCGCGATAAAAAATCAAAATAGCTAACACTTGGTTGTCCACCAAAATTGGCAAACCAAAAGCTGCTTTCAAGCCCACATTCACCGCAATTTCAGATCGCAAAAAAACTTGTTCCGGTGCAGTAGCAACATCCTCGATCCATTCAAACTGCTGCGACTGCCAAATCCTCCCCGGGAGTCCCGCACCCGGAGAGAAAGTTAACTGCCAACTTGTCTGTCGGAATTGGGCAAAACTCGAATCGCTGACGTACCTGCCTCTAGCGCATCTTAAAACGCCACCGTCACTGCTAGGAATCCAAGCTTCGCCCAGATTCCATTCAATAGTTTTGCAAATTAAACCTAAAATCACATCTATAGCAGATTCAAAATCCTCAGACTTGCTAATAGCTTGAGTTGCCTCCAGCAGCAATCTTGTTTCCATTTCAACCTGACGGCGATCGGCAATTTCCTGGTGCAACTGGACATTTTGATCGGTTAACTTTTGATTTTTTTCTTGCAATTGCATTTGCAAGGAACGCACAGTAAGTTGATTGCTCACTCGCGCCAATACTTCTTTTACTTGAAAAGGTTTTGTGATATAATCTGCTCCGCCAACTTCAAAAGCTTTTGCCTTATCTATTCCTTCTTCTAACGCGCTGATAAAAATGATAGGAATTTCGCTAAATTGCGGTTGCACTTTCAATCTTTGACATAATTCATAACCGTTAATATCCGGCATCATAATATCCAGCAAAATCAAATCAGGGACGCTAGACTGAATTGCATCTATAGCAGAAAACCCATTAGTAACAGGTCTAATTTTATAGCCATTTTTTTGCAAAATTCTAATCAACAAACGCAGATTATCTGGCGTATCGTCAACTACTAAAATATCTGCTTGATAGTTTTCAGTTTGTTCCGCCTTCATCTCCACGATCTGATTCCTCCGCCTCGGCAATTAAATTGAGAATTTTCTGGTAATCAAAATTATCGAGATGACCCTGGAGGATTTCGGCAAATTCAGGATGATCATCCCTTATTTCCTCGATCGTCCTAGCAATTAAGTCAAAATCAGCACAGCGGATTACCTGCCTCATGTTATCTATCCATTCTGCGGGAAGTGTGGGTAAATAAGCAAGCGCAACATTATAGGGTGAGTCAGATTGATTGTGGCGATCGCCCGCTGACATCAAATCCGTTGAGTTAGAGTAGAGATACTTGACACCCAAATGTTTGTTGAGGGTATCCAATATATCTGTTTTGTGGAAAGGTTTGCTAATAAAATCGTCGCAGCCCACCAATAAAGCAAACGATCGCCTCCCTTCAATGGTACTAGCTGTCAAAGCAATAATCTTCGGAATCAGGGGATCGAAACCGGAAATATTCATTTCCCCGCTTCCTTGGTACTCTTGCTCTCTCTGCTGTATTCTGTCCTTAATTTCTTTAGTAGCTTCGTAGCCGTCCATCACGGGCATTCGCATATCCATCAAAATTAAGTGCGGATGCCAATTTTCCCAGATTTCTACTGCTTCGCGGCCGTTGGCAGCTTGTTGCAGCTTGAAACCCAATGGAGAAAGCATTTTGACTAAAAGTTGGCGGTTATCTTCGCGATCGTCTACAATTAAAATCCGGTAGCAGGGTTGATTTGGTTCCAACCCAGTAACTTCGAGGTTAATTTCCGGGGCGGGAATATCAGCAGCATCAACCGCACCGACTGGAATCTCAAATTTAAAAGTAGTGCCGCGTTCCAGTTGACTTTCTACGACGATTTCTCCTCCCATCAGGCGGACAAATTGACGGCTGATTGTCAATCCTAAACCCGTGCCTTTCTGAGTTTTTTGACCGGAAGCTGTTTGCACAAATGCCTTAAAAACATTGCCCAATTCTTCCGGAGCAATGCCAACTCCTGTATCTTCTATTTCAAACTGAAGAAAAACCACCTGATCCCTAGTTAAATCATCAACATCATCCCTCAATTCAACTAGAGCAAACTCACTTCTATCGCTGGAAAAATTCCTAATACTTTTTGTAGTATCAAAGCAAGCTGTTGGACTCGCCAATAAATCAACAATTCCCGAATTTTCTAAGTTTCTAACTCTTAATATAATCCTACCAGTTTGCGTAAATTTAATCGCATTGCTGAGCAGATTTATCAGCACTTGTCGCAGTTTAATATCATCGGTTCGCACGTACTGGGGAACCTCAGCCTCGCGCTGGAAGAGCAACTGCAATTCTTGTTTTTTGGCGCGCAGTAAAAACATATCTTGCAAGTCGTCAAGCAAGCGGTAGAGATCGAAGTTTTTCGGATCGACAATCATCCGCCCCGCTTCGATTTTTGACAAGTCCAAAACTTCATTGATCAGGGTGAGCAAGTGTTCGCCACTGCGGCGAATTATTCTCATATTTTCTCGGTTTTCGACAGCAAGATTGAGGCTGCCTTCCATGATTTGTGCAAAACCCAGTATGGAATTGAGAGGAGTACGCAACTCGTGGCTCATATTTGCCAAAAACGTACTTTTAGCTTTGTTTGCAGCTTCAGCCGCTTCTTTTGCTTGTTGCAGTTGTTCTGTGCGTTCGTCAATTTGGGTTTCTAAGGTGTGCTGGTAATCTGCTAGTATTTTTTCGGCTTGTTTGCGATCGCTAATATCTTGAAAAGCTGCGATCGCATAAACAATATTTCCGCTACCGTCAAAAATCGGCGTAGTATTGATCTCGATCGCAATTATTCTGCCATCTTGACGGATTTCTACATCGTCAACCTTGACAAATTCTCCTTTAAGCGCGCGCAAAATTGGCAGATTGTCCGGCGGGTAAAGCCGATCGGTATTGGCAACATACAGTTGATAAGTTGCAGCTAATTGTTCCGCAGTGCTTTCCGGGATCGTGTCTGCACCCAGCAAATCCCGCGCTGCTTGGTTGAAATAGGCGATCGAGCCATCGGGATTGTAAACAGATACCCCCACCGGCAAAGCTGCTAAAAATTGCTTCAGGCGGCTTTCGCTCGCCGACAGCGCCGCATTTACTAGCTTCAACTCCTCATTGACTTCTTGCCGCTTCAGAATTTCATCTGTTAACTTTTGGTCTTGCAAGTAACTGTGAATTGCTTCTACTACCGTTAATTTTAAATCTTCATTTTGCCAAGGTTTAGGGATGTAACGGTACAACTTAGCATACTTGATAGCATTGCTCAGGGCTTCCAAATCAGCTTGCCCCGTCAGCATAATAGTCAGGGTTTCCGGCGATCGTTCGTGGATTTTTTTAAGCAGTTCATCCCCTTTAATATCCGGCATGATATAATCGGAAAGCACCAAAGCAATCTCGTATTCATCGGCCTGCAAATCTTCCAGCAACTCTAAAGCATCTTCCCCTCCCTCAGCCGTTTCAATAATACACCGATCCCCGATCGCCTTTTTCAGTTCTATCTTTAAACTGTTCAAAACATCAGGTTCGTCATCAATACACACAATCACAGGTTTTTTCATGATAACTTTGCCAGCCCAGATTTTATCGTATCTATTAACTCTTTGCTTTTCCACGGTTTGTACAAACAGCAGTACAAGTCGGCTTCTTTGACTGCCCGCTGAAGAGCAGCTTTATCCGCTTGCCCCGTCAACATCACCTTAACGATTTTAGGATATTTTTGGTGAACTCTAATTAACAGTTCGTCACCTTTAATTCCCGGCATCAGCCAATCAGAAACAACCACAATCACCTCAGCTTCTTCTGGAAACTCCTCCAGTAAATCTAAAGCTTCATCACCACTTTCGGCTAATTCGTAAAAGTAATCATCTTTAAATTCATTTTTGAGCTGCATCTTGAGAGTCTTCAAGATATCGGGTTCATCGTCAACGCAAAGAATTACAGGCTTATTCATCTTTTGCTCTCTGCTGTTATTTTAATGGGTTTACCGACATGATTTGCTTCTGTGTTATTGATTTGGGGCGAGGATGCACTATATCTGTCTCCTATCTTATTTTAATAGGACTTCCGAACAGAAACCCGGTTTCTCGCAATAAATCTTGTCTTTGTCAGCGAGAGTGCCCCGAGTGCCACCGGGAATCAGCCCCCTGCGGGTAAGTTTTGGTTAATAAATTGGCAGCGAGACTGTAAAGCTTGTCTGCCCCGGTACCGAATCTACAGCAATTGTACCTTCATGTTTGTCAACAATTTTTCTCACAATGTCCAATCCCAAACCGCTACCTTCGCCGGCAGATTTAGTCGTAAAAAATGGCTGAAAAATTTTGGGAAGCACTTGTGGGGGAATACCTTTGCCGTCATCAGTAAATTTGATGACAATATTTGCCTCTTGCTGCTGAGTTTCAATCATCAAAATACCTTTATAATCCATTGCTTGCAGGGCATTGTGAATTAGGTTTGTCCAAACTTGATTTAAGTCATCGGGATAGCACATAATTTTCGGTAAATCTCCATAATTCTTGACTACTTCTATCCCGTGTTTTAGTTGATTTTGATAAAGAGTTAACACCGTTTCAATGCCATCGTGCAAGTTCGCCTGGACTTTTTCTTGCTTGCTATCGAAATGAGCGTAGCTTTTTAAGGCAAATACTACTTTTCCCGACTTGGCTGTCGCTCTTTGGATCAGGCTAATACTTTTCTTAAAGCTCGCAAACTGGTAAGCAGTATTGAAAACCACTTCCCAATCCGGTAATTTTAAAAATGGCAACAATTCTTCTATGTTATCGTAAATCTCCATATCAACTAAACTATCCGCTATTTCTTCAGCATTTTCAATGCCTCCTGCCATCAACTCGTTACTCAACTGCTGCTTAATCTTTCGTTTTTCTCTGCTAGTAAATAGCGTTTCTTGATTGGTAGACCTGTGCAGCAAAGCTAAAAAACCAGCTTGACTTTCTTCAGTAAGTTGTTGAAAAAATTGAGGCATTTTTGCTAAATTTTCGTCCCAGAAATTAGAAATATTATCAATAGAGGAACCTATAATGCCCAGAGGGGTATTGATTTCGTGGGCAATGCCCGCAATCAGTTGTCCCAGTGCCGCCATTTTTTCCGATTGAATCAAATGCTCTTGGGTGGCTTGCAGTTGGTAAATAGCAGTTGCTAAATCTTGATTTTTTTCTTGCAAACTTTGCTGCAGCAAACAAATTTTTAAATGAGTTTCGATCCGGGCTAAAACTTCTTCAACCTGAAACGGTTTGGTAATAAAGTCCACTCCTCCAACTCCAAAAGCTTTAACTTTATCCATCACGTCGTTAATCGCACTGATGAAAATTACCGGAATGTCTTTTGTTAGTTCAGAATCTTTGAGTCGCTGACAAACTTCATAGCCATCCATCTCCGGCATCATAATATCCAGCAGCACTAGATCTGGGGGCATTTTTTGAGCGGCAGACAGTGCTAGCTTGCCGTTGGGAACAGGGCGAACTTGATAGCCTTTTTCGCTCAAAATTCCGGTCAGCAGCCGCAGATTTTGTGGCGTGTCGTCCACTACTAAAATATTAGCTCGATTGGTGTTCGGTAAAGTTAAATTCATCGGTAGTTACTGTTGTTCGCTGCGATCTATTACGTTCAAAATCTTGTCGTATTCAAAATTATTAATGCAATCTTGAAGCGTGCCAGCTAGAGAGGGGTTGATAGTGCCGATTTGTGCGATCGAACTGGCGATCGCCTCCATGTCCACACTCAAAATATTTTGCTTAAATTGAGTCCTCCAGTCTGGAGAAAGAGAGGCGAGATCCTCCGGTGTCAGCACCTCCTTACTTGACTCCCCTGCACCCGCCACACTGACCTCTGTTGGCTCTTCATAAATATAGCGTACTCCTAAATGTTTCCCCATGGCCGCAAAGATATCCTCCTCTCGGAACGGTTTCCGCATAAAATCATCGCAACCCGTCGAAAGAATCACCGCCCGTTCTTCCTCCAAAACGCTAGCAGTCAGGGCCACAATCGCCGTTGCTTGCCCGCCAGTTGTAGTTTTAATCTGTTTCGTTGCCTCGTACCCGTCCATTACAGGCATTCTCATGTCCATCCAAATCAGATGCGGTTCCCAATCCCTAAAAATATCCACCGCTTCTTGACCGTTATTCGCTTCTCTCAACTGAAATCCCAACGGACTGAGAAGTTTTACTAACAGTTGGCGGTTCAAAGGTTTGTCGTCCACAATTAGCAAGCGGTAAGGTGGCTGATTCGGTTCGAGGGCAACAACTCGACCTAGAGCTTTTTTGCTTTCAATATCACTAGCTTCCACCAGATGAACTTGGATGTCAAACTGAAATAGTGCACCCTTGCCAACCTCGCTGCTAACAGTAATTTCACCTCCCATCAATTGCACGAACTGGCGGCTGATCGCTAAACCTAAACCCGTGCCTTCTTGAGAATCTTTACCCGTTGTTGTCTGCACAAATGCTTCAAACAACTGATGGATTTCTTCGGCAGCAATGCCTGCACCAGTATCTTGAACTTCAAAATGGAGCGAGTAGCGGCCGGGCATTTCATCAGCGCTGTTTTTGTGTAAATTCCGCTTTCCTCCTTTCACTTGCACCGACACTCCACCTTGTGAAGTAAATTTAATTGCATTGTTGAGCAAATTAATTAATACTTGACGCAATTTCACTTCATCGGTGGAAATGTAATGGGGAACTTCCGCGTCTCGATCGAAGATTAATTGCAAGCCTTTTTCCTCAGCTTTGAGAGCAAACATATCTTCTAAATCGTCGAGAAGTCTATATAAATCGAAGCTTTTTTCATTGATGGTAGTGCGTCCGGCTTCAATTTTTGACAAGTCTAAAACTTGGTTAATTAAAGCCAGCAAATGTTCACCGCTCCGCAGAATAATTCCGACATCTTCTTGATTTTCGGGAGACAGATTTTTACTGCGGATCATGACTTGAGCAAAGCCGATGACTGCGTTCAGGGGCGATCGCAATTCGTGGCTCATATTGGCGAGAAAGGTACTTTTAGCTTTGTTTGCTGCTTCGGCGGCTTCTTTCGCCTGCTGCATTTTAATTTGTGCTTGTTTGCTATCCGTAATGTCTTTAATAAAACCTTCGTGGTAAAGTAAATTTCCTGCAGGATCGCACACAGCCCGACAATTTTCAGAAATCCAAATGATGCTACCATCTTTGCGGTAAATTTCCGATTCAAAATTAGACAGTATCCCGTACTCGTCGATCAACGCTATAAATTCGCTGCGGCGGTTGGGTTTCACGTAAAGCCGGTTTTTGAAATTCGGCTGTGCTGCGATTAATTCTGCGGGCGATGCGTAACCGTAGAGTTCAGCTAAAGCGGGGTTAGCGCTGATGTATTTTCCGTCACCAGCAGTTTGAAAAATCCCGTTTAAAGCATTTTCATAAATATTGCGGTACTTTTCTTCTGCTTCCCGGAGGGCTGCTTCTGCTTTTTGGCGATCGGTAATATCGCTAGAAATCGACAAAAAACAAGCTTCTCCGTCAATATCGATAGTTTCGATCGACAGCAGCGCCGTTCTTTCTGTACCATTTTTATTGCGAAACCTCAGCTCGTAATTGTGAATGGCAGTTTTATTTTTTAACATTTGAATCATGCGGTCGCGCTCTCCCAAACTCGCCCAAAAATTGAGTTCTACCGCTGTTTTACCAATAATTTCTTCCCGACTGTAGCCGATCATCCGGCAAAAGCTGTCATTGACTTCTATATGACGACCGTCACGGATTCTTGTGATCGTAATTGCATTTGGACTAGAACGAAAAGCTTTAGAAAACTTTTCTTTTGCCTTGGCAAGATCGGCGGTACGTTCGGCAACTTGGACTGCTAAATTTTCGTTGTATTCCCTTAACATTTTTTCCGCTATTTTGCGTTCCGTAATATCTTGAAAAGCGCACATCCCGTAGATGATATGTCCTTGGGCGTCGTAAATAGGAGTTCCCGAAATTTGCATGGGAACAGTTTTGTCATTCGAGGAGATTTCAATGTCATCAACAGTGACACTTTTACCCTGCAAAGCATTTAACATTGGGTCGCGCTCCGCCGGGTAAATTTCCTGGGTTCCAGCTAAATAAACTTTGTAAGCTTGGCGCAAATTTTCGGCATCTGTTTCGATAATGCCTTGACTTAAAAGTTGCTCTCCTGTAGGATTAATGTAGTGAGGTTGACCGTTTGGCTCGGTAATAAAAATGCCTAGCGGTACTGCATTGAGAAATTGTTTGACTCGGCTTTCGCTTTCCGAGAGCGAAGTAAATGAATGCTGCAATTGCTCTGCCATGCTGTTGAAAGCAGCGGCAAGTTCTCCGAGTTCATCTTCGCGATTCAGAGCGAGCTTTGTATCCCATTCATTGCGTGCCAAAGCTTGCGCCGCCGCATTCAATTTTAAAATCGGTCGCACCACCCATTTAGCAGTAAGAATTCCCAGAATAGTCGCCCCAATCAAAGCTGCAACCGACAGCAAAAAAGTGCTGCGCGTATTGGCGTTAATTTGCTGCATAAAGTCGGACTCTGGCACAACTACCACAATCAGCCAATCCAACCCTCGATCGTCTTGAAAAGGAGTTACCTGAATAAAATTTCGCTTGCCGTCAACATCAAACGCAAGCTGTTGAGAATTATTGATTTTAGCTAAGTTTTGGTATGATTTTTCTAAATGCTGTGCGGTTTGGCGAATTATTGGATTCTCGCTTGCTGAAGCTTTGATGCGTTTGGCTTCTTTACCTTCCATTGCGAATTCTTTACCGGGCGTGGAAGTGGCAATTAACATCCCCGATCGCTCCATCACAAAAGTTTGTCCCGACTTGCCAATTTTGAGGCTGACGAGAAATTCTTTTATTTTGGAAAACAGCAAATCGCTGCCAGCTACTCCTAACAGCTTGCCAGCATTGTCGTAGATAGGCAAAGCAGCAGTAATTGCCAGTTCTCTGGTCAAGAAGTCTGTATAAATTGGACTCCAAATAGGTTTTTTGGCTAGAGCCGCTGCTATGTACCAAGGACGAGATCGCGGGTCGTATTTTTGGGGGGAAATTTCGATTAATTTAACGCGGTTTCCCTGAGAATCAGCAGTATATCGAGCCAATTTATTGCCAGTCGAACTGTCAGCAGCAGATATCATAATCCGATCTTTAGTGCGGATTGCTCCCGAGTGGTATCCATTTTCTTTGCCTGTGTAAATGATGCTGATTGAATCAAAATATTGAATTTGTTCGAGGAAATGAAGTTCGAGTTTTGGTTTGTCTTCTAGGTTCAACTGCCCCAATTTTATGCCTTGAACGTTCAGGTGATTGACAATGTGGGGAATTGACATATAATTTTCAATACGGTCTTTGATGCGAGCGCTAGTTTCTCCCCGCAACTGAGCGGCCACATCGTTGACCGCGCGCTGACCGTTTTGGAACGAGAGCCAACCTACAACTCCTACGGTGCCGACAATTTGCACTAAAAAAGGAACCACGAGCACAGTTTGTAATGGAGCTTTGCCGATAATTTTGGTAGCAAAGCGATTCAGCGGTTTAGGAAACATATTCATCCTAAGAGTAATTGAAATTGGCAAGGGAAATTAGTAGATGTTAAAATCTTGGAGCGATACACGAACGAGTCATCTCAAATCCAGTTAATTACCTAAAAAAAGTGTTTGTAGTGAGGACTTTAGTCCTTTGATTTGATGAGGACTAAAGTCCTCACTACAAACCGATTTTATTGTAGTTGTTCTCGGAGGACATGATGGAGCACTTACCTGAAAAGTGCTGTAGATGTCCACCACTTATTGCAGGCAATGGACATTACTATGAGTGCAGGACTGGGATTTTAGCTTACTGACAACTGTACAGGTATGAATTCAAATAACTATAGCGTATTTTTGCCCAGAGCCGATGATTGGGTACGATCGCACTATCCGCAGCCACCGGCACCCGAAACACCTGCATTTACCTGCGATTCAACTCCACCCTTTCGCCGTAACGCAACAGCATATCCAAGCTTTCCAAACGATTTTGCCAAGTTTGCACCTGATAGCTATTCTCCCCAGAATGCAAGCGCATCGAAGATTGAAATTGAGATTGAAAACTCGCCAACAATCTTTTAGCGGTTGCTAGACTTTCACCAGAAGGAGTGGCTGCCAATCTACTCAAAGCAAGACCCAATTCGTCCGATCGACTTTTGAGAACTTTCAGTTCAGATTCCGACACCCGCAACTGATTGTTAGCCAACAAAAAACTCCATTCCTGCTTGAGAGCAGTATACCGCGAAGCTGCTGCTGCAAAGGGCTGGCGGTAAGGAATTGGTTCGGAAGCGGAAGTGGAACGTACCGATCGCCCTTGAGTGCGGTTAAAAAAGCCCTGCATCCCGCTGTTGATACTTTCCACCGCAAAAATAGCATAGCCCCCTGTCGGCAAATCGCGCAAAGCTTGAATTTGGTCGATCGCCACAACTTCCGGGAGAGTCAACAACTTAACCGAGGGAGAAATCAAAGCCGAACCGAGCATTTGTTCCTTTGCTAGCGGTTCAGTTATGCGCTGAAGTCGATTAGTATCCAAAGCATAAGTCATCGGCACAATCAAGTCTACAATGCCCTGACGCGCCCAAACTTCCCAATTTTGCTGAATTTTGTAAATCCGCTGACTTTCGGGGTGCGGAAATACCGCTACTGACAGAATTGTGCGCGGATAATTCTGCCGCAAAAGCTGAGATACTTCAGCTACAAAACTATTAATTTGATTGGTTTTAAACTCAACCCACTGCCGCCACAAATTGCCGGAACTCGGCGAGATATTGACCGGATCGGTACCAGTTAACTGTTTAAATTGCTGCCTTGCTGCTGCACCGTAACCGTAGACAAAACCTGCATTGTCATCTTGAAAAGGATAGCGGATGTAGTCTAATTGCACGCCATCTACTTTGTAGCGGCTGGTAATTTCGTTGATAATTCGCAGTAAATAACTGCGCGCTTCCGGGTTAGCCGGATCGAGATAAAATTTACCATCGTTAGGGTTTTGCGTGCGTCCTTTATTGTCAATATTTGCCCAATTTGGATAGGCAGAAAGTACCGGGCCTGGATAAGAACCAGGTTTGCCAATTAAAGTATTGTGGCGTTTATTGCCGGTGGCAAAAGTCCAAATCCAAGCGTGGAGTTCCATGCCTCGTTCGCGGGCTAATTTAACCGCAGATTCCAGGGGATCCCAGCCAACTGTGAGGGGGTTTTGTTGCGGTGCAACTTGACTGGGATAAATCGGATATCCGGCATTCAAAGTTTCAAAGAAAACGGTGTTGATGCCGGCGGCGGCGAGCCGATCGAACACAGCGGCCAAACCCTGTTCCGATCGCGCTGCGACGATCGTACCGCGATCGAGCCAAACGGCTCGAATTTCCGCCCCAACGCGCTGCCCTTCCTGGGGGTAATTTTGCCAGAGAAGTTGGCGCGCTTGCACCCACTGCTGTCTGGCCTGGGCGTATTTTTGCTCTTGCAGGAGTTGGTCAAAATTTTGCAAAACCTGGCGGGCTTGGGCGATCGCCCGCGTCGTTGCTCCCTGCAAAACCAACGGGCGACTCTGGGCAGGTTCACCGACACTGTTGGTGGAGGCCACCAGTTGAGGGGGGGTAGCAGCATTGAGATTGACGGCGGTATTGCCTGAATTAGCTGCTGTGAGGGCGCTTTCAAACCTGCCGAGGAGGTTGGTGAGTTCTTGGCGCATCAAGTAGGCTTCAATGCTGACGATCGGCTTATTGGAATTTGCCTGCACGTCCAAACCTGCCGGCGCCGACTGATCGGAAGGGTCTGTAAAAGTTGCAGGTACGGGTTCGGGAAGGGGGGGAGAAGGAGAAAGTCGGCTCAGCGGGGTATTGCGCGGCGAACTGGGGGTATTTCTCGTGACTCTTGAGGGGGGATTTGGCAGCGGTGGTGCGGCTGCTGTTGGCGGTTTAGCAGGCGCACCGATTGTTCCTCCCCAGCGGGCGATCGAGGCCCGCAGCCAAGCCGAGTCTATATTGGGGGAACCGTCGCTACCCCAGCGCCAGCCGAGATAGGTAGCGCGATCGGTGGCGATCGCAGCGGAGGAACCGGAACTATCTTTCCAAGTAGCGACTGTTTGACTGTTCGCGTCGGCGGGAATCAAGACACCGCCTTGGACTGAGGCATTTTTTTGTTCGGCGGGAACCCAGTTGCTAGAAGCGGTGCAAGCGAGATCGCGGCAGCGGGTGCGGGGTTGCACAGCGCCCCGCTGAGTCAACGGAAAAGCCCAATAGGCGCCGAGGAGCGATCGTAAAGATTGACGCACCAAAGCCGGGGAACTGCGGCCGACTGGGCCCGAAGCAATCAAGCGGCCGCCCTGTTTTGTCCAAGCTTCTAAAACTTTAATTTGTGCCGGACTCAGAGTTTCAATATTGGGCAAAAACAGCACGTTGACGCCTGCTAAATCTGCCAAATTTTTGATGTCTTCGAGATTGATTGGTTTGTAAGCAATGCCGCTTTCCCAGAGGCGCGTGGTAATCTTCACCCAGTCGGGGGAATTCTCGGAACTGCGAACAACTCCCAAAACTACTTCTGCGAAACTCGGAGAGGGAAATAGGATTGAGAGATTGAGTAATGTACTCGCTAGAGTTCCAACTAAGACTCTTTGCAAGAAGGTGAAAAAGCGTTTTTTTTGAGCCTGAGAGCAGGCTTCAGGAATTCGATCGGGCTTTTTGATTTGTTGCATTGACACGAGAATTACCCACCACACCACTTATTCATTCAGTTGACAGTTGACAGTTGACAGTTGACAGCTACCTCTTCCGGTCAGTCCGAGGATTGAAGCAATGAATAGTCTTCTTTTAATTTCTCCCTCAAAGGGCTCTGGCTTTAAACTAATTATTTATAGCAAAATTTAAATAACAATTTAGAGCAATTAATCCGCACCATACAATTTTTTATCTCGTTCTGCAACCTGAATCAGGAAAATATAGCCGAGTCTCAGAAAGATTCGCGGATGACTGGCCTGCACAGGGCATAGGGCATAGGGCATAGGGCATAGGGCATAGGGCATAGTTATTGTAGGGTGCGTTTACTGTCAGAATGTTTTAAGCATAGACTAATAATTTTTGCCCGCTCCGCACTCTACGGTTAGTCTCATACTGCGTGCGATCGAACAACCGCCATCAAATAGGTTCGTAGTGAGGACTTTAGTCCGCATTCATCAAGGACTGAAGTCCTCACTAGGAACCTTGTTTACTCCACAAAGAAGGACTGAAGTCCTCACTAGGAACCTTGTTTACTCCACAAAGAAGGACTGAAGTCTCCTCACTAGGAACCTTGTTTACTCCACAAAGAAGGACTGAAGTCCTCACTAGGAACCTTGTTTGCTGCACAAAGAAGGACTGAAGTCCTCACTAGGAACCTTGTTTGCTGCACAAAGAAGGACTGAAGTCCTCACTACGAACCTTGTTTACTGAGTTGCAGCTTCATTTACGGGGAATCGATCGATCAACTGCATCGCCCGACAAGCATTCTTCCGCAAAGAATCCGACAGGTGAGGAACATGAGGAATCTGAGACAAGAAATCCAAAGTCCGGCGCAAAATCCGCACCACATCCCCTTCATCCAAACTCGTATGGCTAATCAGTTCCAGCCATTCCACGCCCAGAGCCCACTGTTCCACCAAAGTCACTAAATCCCGTTCCAGCCAAATCGGGATCGCAGCTTCGTGGCGGTACTGCACTTGAAACAACCGGCGGCGCAGGCCTTTTTGCAGATTGTCCAAAGGCGCCAAAACTTCCGGCGACAAGGAGTAATGAGTCCAACTGTCGGGCCTGGAAACTTCTGTAACCAAGGCCGCGCAAGCAGCAGCGAGGTGGTGGGGATCGAGTTCGTCAAACTCCGCAGACATTAGGGACAAACCCAGCCACAGTTCATTATCGCCGCGAATGGCGGCGCAAGCTTGGCCCAAGACTGTCGGCACCAACCTGTCGGAGGAATTATCTCGGTTTCCATGTGCCGAAATTACTCTTTCCAAACAGCCGAAATTTAGCAAAATGTCAATTAGGTTGAGAAATTGCTCCCAGTAGCGAGCTCGCTGCTTTTCTAAGTCTTGTTCGCTTTTGCGGATTTCTTTTTTCAATTCTTCGCGGCGGCGCTGGCGCTTGAGCAAAGTACCGGGATTGCCCCATTCTAGAACTGGGTGAATTTCTAGTTTATCTTCTAGGGCGGCGATTTTCTGCTGTTGCTCGATCGCCTCTGGGCTCGGTTCCGGTGCGGGCAATTCTGGAATCGATTGAGCAATTGCAGCAGTTTCTTCACTTCCCAAGCGGCACTGGCCGAGTCTCATGGTCAATTCCGGTGGCGGGTTGAGGGTATCTGCGACACTCAAGCGGGGCAGTTGGGCGTGGAGGGTGGCGACATCGCTAATGGCGACGATATACCAGCGGTTGTCTTTGCCCAAACATACCAAATTTGGTGCTTGACCGGAACCTGCGATTTTGGCAACGAGTACGGCGGGGACGGGGGTTGTGTGCGATCGTTTGGCTGTCGGGACGTGTTTGCCCTTCAGACTCAGAACCGTGCCGAGGACTGCAAAAGCCACAGCTACGGACATCTCCTTAATTCGCGCTTCTTCTGCTTGCTGCAATAGAGTTTTCAGCAAACGTTTGTCTTCTTTAAGCCTTCCCTGCAATTTTTCGTAATGGGCTAACTGTTTTTCCAGGTTGGAGACATTACCTCCGGCCGCCAGAGACTCTTCGAGCACCGCCAATTCTCCTAGCAACCGGTCTAATTCCGATTGCTGCGGTTGCAAGTACAAGGTAGAAAGGTATTGACCAAAACTGCGTTCTACCAACTCTTGAGCTTCATCGAGAGTGTGAGTTTGCAGCAAATTCAGCACCATGCCGTAGCTGGGCGTAAACTGACTGGCGAGGGGGTCGGCCTTCGCTGTTGCCAAATAGGAGGCTTCTTTTGCGCCTTCAAAGCGCGTTTGAACTGCCACCACGTGCCCCAGCTCGTCCATGCCCCGGCGACCCGCCCGACCGGCCATTTGCAGGAATTCTGAAGCGTTTAGCAGTCGGTGTCCCTTGTCGGTGCGTTTGGACAGGGTGGAAATGACTGTGGTGCGGGCGGGCATATTTATCCCGGCTGCGAGGGTTTCGGTGGCAAATACGACTTTAATCAAACCTCTGCCAAAAAGTTCTTCTACTAAACCTTTCCAAGCGGGTAAAATGCCTGCGTGGTGGGCGGCGATGCCTTTTAAAAGTGCTTCTTTTTGACCGAAACGTTCTGCTTCTGGGTTGCGCTGTAAAAAATCGTCAATGATGCGTTTGAGTTCGGCTGTTTCGGCTTCGTTAACTAGGGAGAAATTGCCTACTTCTGTTACTGCTTGGTCGCACCCGCGACGGCTGAAGATGAAGTAAATTGCTGGTAGCATATCTCGATCGTCCAACCGAGACAAAACATCGGTCAAAGTGGGAGTCGGAATGCTACCTCTTTCTGCTTTTTGCTGCTTCTTTTTGGGGACTAATCGCGGATTAGCTCTTTTGCCGGTTTCGTCTAGCAGGGGGAATACGCCTTTTTGATTGGCGAAGTGGAATTGTAGCGGTACTGGCCGAAAGTCTGAGTAGACAAGCTCTGTGGGCCCGTGGACTTTGTTAATCCAGTCTGTGAGTTGGTCGCTATTAGCAACGGTTGCTGAGAGGGCGAGGAGTTGAATTTCGCTGGAACAATAGATGATTGATTCTTCCCAGACTGTACCGCGCTGGCGATCGTTCATGTAGTGACACTCGTCGAGCACGACGGTTTCGACTCCGGTGAGGGAAGCACCGACAGCGCCAATGGGCGTACCGTAGAGCATATTCCGAAATATTTCGGTAGTCATCACCAAAATCGGCGCATCTCGGTTGAAGGAGATGTCCCCCGTCAGCAAACCTACCATCTCGTCTCCAAATTGATGGCGGAAGTCGCGCAGCTTTTGGTTGGAGAGAGCTTTGAGGGGAGTGGTGTAGAAGACGCGCCGCCCTCTAGAGAGTGCTTGATGGATGGCGTATTCGCCGATTAAAGTTTTCCCTGAGCCCGTGGGAGCACACACGACAACGGATTTACCTGCATCGAGGGCGGCGATCGCGTCTCTCTGAAAGTTATCTAGCTCGAATGGAAATATGGTCTTCAGATCCAGCTCTTGGCGGTTCTGGGAAGCGTTAGGCACAAGGATTATTATGAGGTTGCAGGGTAAGTATGCTTAAATCTTGCTGAAAGCAAGGCAGCAGAGGACGACTGTATTGATTTTAGACCAACGCCCGCAAATCGGCACTCGAAGGAAGAAGAGACGAGGAATGGGAGAATTTTTCTTTTGCCTTCAATCGTTCCTTACTTCAGCTTTAAGCGGTCAAGTTCTGAGTACAAACTTACAGCATTTTTCAGGTATGTAGCTACGCGAAAACCCGGTTGCTGTAAGGCCGCGTCCTCTGCCTGCCCTGATTCCCGGTTTCTGCCGTGCAGTCGATCGACCTGCAATCTGCTATCTTATCGCAAAAATTCTAATTTTATGACAAACTCTTTACTAGGGCTTGCTTAAATTCCGCGGCACTTTTCTCGTAAATTTCAAGATAATCAACCAAAGTGCGATCGATCGCCTTAGCTAGGGGCTTGGGAATTGCAGAAGTGCGATCGGGCACCGGCACCGAATCACTTGGGAAAACCGCCAAAAAGGAGCCGAATTCGCCAGACAAATCTTCGCCATAGGGCGGAAAAAACTGAAGTCCGAACGATCGAACCTGAAACATTAAGTTTGTAGTGAGGACTTTAGTCCTTCTTTAGATACGGGGAGAGGACTAAAGTCCGAACGATCGAACCTGAAACATTAAGTTTGTAGTGAGGACTTTAGTCCTTCTTTAGATACGGGAAGAGGACTAAAGTCCGAACGATCGAACTTTATTTAATTTGGGCGATTTGGCGATCGATAAAATGGCTTTTTCACCACCGTAGCTGGGTAATTTTTGCCACGAATCTCAACTTCTAACTGCTGGCCAATTTTACCTAATTTTGCCGGAACAACCGCGAGGGCTACCGCCCGATTCAATGTAGGCGATAATGTACCGCTAGTAACTTCTCCTACTTTTTCCCCTGCAACTATTATCGGATAGCCGTGGCGCGCAATGTGCCGCCCCTGCATTTCCAACCCTATCAATCGCTGCGATACTCCCGTAGCTTTCTGCTGTTCCAAAACCTCACGCCCAATAAAATCGCCTTTGCTATCGAGGTGAACTACCCAACCCAATCCAGCTTCTAAAGGTGTGATCTTGTCGTCAATATCTTGACCGTAAAGTGCCATGGCTGCTTCTAAACGCAAGGTATCTCTCGCACCCAAACCGCAGGGTACAACGCCAGCATTTAGGAATTTTTGCCAGACTTGTTTTCCGGTTTCTATATCCATCATGATTTCAAATCCATCTTCGCCAGTGTAACCTGTTCGGGCGATAAAACTCGGCTGTCCCAACAGCTTGGTTTCTAAGTGTCCGAATGCTTTGATTGGTGCGAGGTTGTCTTCGACAAAAGGCTGGAGATAGTTAACTGCTTCCGGGCCTTGAATTGCGATTAAAACTTGGTTTTCTGAGATGTCGGTGAAAGTAAGTTCGCTCAAGTCTAAATGGGCCGCTATCCAGGCTTTGTCTGCGATGCGAGTGGCGGCGTTGACAATGATTGCTGCACGTTCTTCGCCAGTGATAGCGTCTGGTTCTTGGCTGTAGAATATAATGTCGTCTAGGATGCAGCCTTTGTCATTTAATAAGACTGTATATTGAGCTTGTCCTGGTTGCAAGCGGCTTAAGTCTGAGGGTACTAAGGGTTGAAATTTTTCTATTACCTGTTTCCCTCTCAAACAGAATTTTCCCATGTGAGAAATGTCGAACATTCCTGCTTGCTGGCGTACTGCTTGATGTTCGCTGCTGATGCCTGCGTACTGCACGGCCATCTCCCACCCGGCAAAAGGCACCATCCGACCTTTGAGCTGTAATGATAGTTCGTAGAGAGGCGATCGCGCGAGCTGACTCGGTATCTCTGGATTGTTGGGTTCAGTTGAGTTTGCCACAGGTAGCGCTTTGTTGGTTGCGGGTAGACTGTTTTGATTTTACGGGAAAGTGCGATCGACTTTCAGAAGACGCTCGCGGTTGAAACCGCGTCTATACAGACAAAACCCATCTCCGTGGGTTGAAGAATACGCGGTGAAAATTATGTTATTCTCTTCAGTCCGCGCACCATCTGGACTTGGTTTTTGTAGACGCGGTTTCAACCGCCGTCTAATCTTATGGAGAATAGCGGGCTCGAACCGCTGACCCCTACAATGCCATTGTAGTGCTCTACCAACTGAGCTAATTCCCCTTTCTTTTCGCGTTTTCAATCATGCCTTAACTGACCGATGTTTGTCAAGCCTTTTTGAAAAAATAGTTGAGAGCCTTGGACTGGCAAGGCTTTTGGCTTTTTTTTCAAAAAAATTCCTCGCTTTTTGACAATTGTCGATCGCTACTACGATTTAGTAGGTGTGCTGGGATATTTCGGTTAAATGGCTCAAACAAGACCCCATGAGGAAGTAGACGACTACCAGGGCGGCGGCTGAAACCGCAACTAGGGTGCCGGCTAGGATTAGTGAAAATTCTCGTTGCGCGATCGCCTCTTGCATTAGATGCAATGACCAGGCAACGAGGGCAACGTCAATTATTAAAATAGAAACCAGCATAAGTTACGATTTGTAACAGCTTAACTATTGTAACAAAAGTTTTCGCGCAGTGCAGATAAGCTCATATGTATTTAAGTATTGATGTTAAACGGATGGGGAGCAGCGCAAAGCCATCAAGAAAAAAGTATAGGTTATCTTAATAATTACAATATGCAAACTAAATGAGAGCTAGCTCAGCTTTTTAGGGGGCGGTTGTGCGATCGCACCGGGGAAGCGCGCGTTTGCGATGGTAGGTGCGTAGGCGTTGCCGGTAGTCCTGCACAATAAGGAAGATGTATTATAATTTTATTCTTTTAACCTACCTTGAATTTTGGGTTATGAACTGATGATTAAGCCCGATCCTCCTAGCCCCCCTTGAGAAGTAGGGTGGTTTTATTGTCGGGAGAGAGATAGGTACGTAGTTGGGCCCCGGCCCTCTTTAGACATATATAGCCTTTCTCAAAAAGATGAGGTATGACTGACAGCTTGTATAACCTATAAACCTATAGGGCTCTCGAACCAACAACGCCTGCGAATCTTTCGCTCGATCCGCTATATATAAAGAGGGCTTCAGCCCAAATACGTACCTTTATTAAGTAGTTTCAGATTTTTTTACCTACAATTAATCCACCCTGCTAGCTCCCCCCGAAGAAGGGGGTAAAAGAGTACAAGGGTGAGGCCTGGATGTTGTGTCAGTAACAATATCTTCCGTCTAGAGCTTTGCGCTGTCTTTGGGAAATGCGCTTGTGTCCTAAAATAGTTGAGACTATGACGCACCGTTCGCTATTTTTTAAATCAGGATGGAAGAGTGTTAGTCTCCCTTTTGCTTGTAGGCTTGTTTGGCCGCACTCGTCGGTACCGTTATAAACGGCGCAACCTCGGAAGTTGAAGGTGGCTCGCCGGATTGTTTTATTGCCTGTGGCTTTGTTGTTTTCATTTACTTTAAGCAGTGTTGTTTCATGTGTATGTATTTTAATTTTGTGTTCGAGGTTTTTCCATTGATTGGCTGGTACTTGGGCTGGTGTAATCTCGGCTTTGTGGACTGCTACTTGTAGGTTTTCTCCGACTTGTTTGAAGCTGGTTTGCCATGCAATTTTGTCGCGTTTGGCGTTGCTGCGTGCAAGTTCCATTAATGAATAAGCCCGATCGACTGATACCTTCAAACGGTGGTTGTTGATGAACATGAGCCAAGAGGGGCTGGCGATCGCACAAAATATCCCGATGATTAAAATAAGTATCAATGTCTCAACCATTGTAAAACCACCGGCAGGTTTAGCGGCTCTGCCTTTGAGCGTTTTATTGATTAACATTTTGATGCACTCCTTGATATTTGGCTTGAAATGAAAAATGGCTGGGAGGAAGTATTTTTTGATGTGTCGATTTTAACTTTTGAGTTTGGTTAGTGTGTAGCTCGGTATTTACTGAAATTTTATACCTACTCACAAAAGCTGCGCGCCCGATATGGCAGTGATGTTTCCCTACAGACATCGCATTTAGTGTATAGTTTATAACTATAAAACAGTCATAATACGGCAGTACATCTGTTTTGCTGACATCGCTTGAAATGTATGTTTTGTGACAAGATGGCTGTCAGGACACGGCAGTGCAGCTTCCCTACAGAGATCCCCTGCGGGGATAAATCGCGCCATTGATTCGATCGCCCGCCGTGGATGAGAGTCGATCGCCCTTTGGGAGAAATTGCGGGTATTGATGCGATCGCCCGCTGTGGATGAGAGGGTGCGGGAGTGCTAATTTTGCGATCGTACCCAAGATCGAAAGGCTTTCATAGCGACGTTTCTGCCGGCTGTTTTGCTTTGTTCTATATACTGGGGGTTGAGTTCGGTTATTGGGAAGTTGGGAAATTGGAGACTGCGATCGCCCTTGATGTATTTTCCATCTTGCAATACGCTGATTTGGAGGCTGCGGCCGTTGTAGCGCCACAATTCGGGAACTCCCAATGCTTCGTAGTTGTTGAATTGAGTGCGGGAGGTGATGTCGATTTCGATGGCTAAATCTGGAGGGGGGTCTGTGGCTAAGTCGATGCGATTTTTGCCTCTGACTGCGGCTTCGTTTTGGATGTAGAAACAGTTGTCTGCTTCTAATCCTTGAGCCATGTTTGCATTTTTTAATGTGGTTGAACCCAGCGGTCAAAATTCTATATCTAGTTCTTCGAGGAGAATTTTTATTAAGTCGCTAATCAGGACTTTGTTAACTTCGTGTTCCATGCACGGAACCATGATTTATAATGTTCCGTTGCTGTATGAAAGTCTGGATGAGCGGTTTTCTCCGAGTTCTGCTAAGATGGTTTCAAACATCTGCCAGGTTATGTCTTTTAGTAGTAATTGATTTCCTGGTTGGACTTTTATTTGTTTTAGTTTTAGCTGCATAGTTTGAGTGTTTTAATGGGATTTGAAATACCAAATAATTTATGTTAATATTTTTTGGAGGTTCATAACTAATGGGGAATCGCTGTTAGAGATTAAAATTAAATACATTGAAAGCTATTATTGACAACCAGTTCCCTCATCAGTTCGCATTCCTCCTAGGAGAGTTTGAACAATTACGCACTGATTTGTACCACCGTTAACTGAAGAAATTGTGACAATAAAAGGTAGGGTTGGTTTACTGTTTGGATCGAAGGCACCATCAAATTTAAAGGTCAGCGATTTTTGAGTAGCAGTAAGAGGAGGAGTAAGAACAGGAGCAGGAGTATCTCCACCAATAACAGCAAGTTGAATCTGTCCGGGTTTAATTTCACCTCCACCATTTAATTGCTGCGTACTACCACCCGTAGCTATTGCCGGGTTAAACGTGACTTTTGACGGGTCAGAGGTGTCAAATATAACAGTCACATCTCGCTTAGTTCGCTTGGCTTCGCTTTGTGCAGTGCGCAAGGTTTGGAGGACGCGATCGTTCACAGTGCGGACTCTTTGTCGGTTGATGAATCCCAGCCAGCCCGGAGCTGCGATCGAAGCAAATATACCTAAAATAAGCACTATGATTAGCAATTCTATAATAGTGTACCCGACCTCGCCTTTGCTGGATGCAGTATTGTTGAAATTAGGGCGGGCTTTGGCGGCAGATTTCTGCAAAAGTTTTAATAATATTTGTGGCGTTTTCATTGTAGTCTCCTGTTTTTGATCGGCGGGGACGATTCGGAAATGTGTTTCAAGTATAAGTTACTGTCCTAACGCGCCGCGACCTTGTACTTGCACGGTTGCTGTTGGGAAAAAGGCCGGATTGTTGGGGTTATAAGGAGCATCTGCTTGAAGGCGGCGCAGGCTGTTTCCTCTGATAGTAACTCTGGCTATGTTTCTTGCTGAATCTACACAAGCGTAGAAGCTGTTAGTAGAGCGGTCTGTTATTAATAAATCTGCTTCAGTTAGTGGTGGTTTTGGTGCTGGTGGGTCTTTGACATCAAGAGTAGTTTTGCAGACGGGTAGAGGTGGAACGTTAACTGTACTGTGGTCGATGTAATTAACCAGAACTTCCTTATTTTTTGGAACCACTCCCGGAACAGTCACATTTTCTGTTGGCTTGTTGAGGTCGAACAGTTGGTTAAAAGCTGGATCTATTTCTTGACCATCTGTTGTCTCTGTATCCGGGTAGTAAGCCAAAGTAGACGGGTCTTTTATTCCATCCTTAATTTCATAGCGGACAATGCGGGTAGGACAAGGTTTTCCTGAAGGCTGACACCAAGTACGATCATCATCTTTAAACTGGTAGTAGGCAACTAATGAAAGTACGTAGGTATCGTTGCATTTACTCGGATCGCAGGTATTTGGCTTTGCAGCAGCAGGGTAAATAGGAAGAGAGTTTTTAATCTGTTGGCGCTTCCAAAATACGAGGATCGGAGTTCCGTTAGCAGGAGCAGGTAATTTTCCACTCGTAGGAGTAGTGCTATTATTAACAGCATTGATTCCTTTTTGATCATAGATATGGATAGCTTGACTCAAATCTTGGGCGATGAAATCAACGGCAGCCTGAACGTCTTGCTCGGTATTTGACTTGACTTGTTCCCTCCTGTCGGTATTCAGCATATCGACTACAAAGGCAAGCATCGGCGTAATGATTAAAAATGCCATAATCGCTCCGACCAATAGCTCTACTAGAGTCATGCCCTTTTCTGTTTGAGCTTGCCCAGAGCGGTTTGGCTGGTGCTGAGTTTTGAGAAGCAACCTGAGTAAACTTTTCATTTTTACTTCTTCCTTTGCCGAGTGGTTGGGAGAGATTTTATTCTAATCACACTCACGGTAATTATGGGCATACAGTAGTTCCGGTTTTGAGGCGATTGCAGATTGACTTATGTGAAGGAATTCCGGTAGCAGGAATCTCTGTAGACATTTCTACTACTGGGATTGTCTTGTCGCCCAAACCAGAACCCACAACAGATTGCTTCGCATCCTTGGGAGGCCTCAAAGTTACCCCAGCAAAGGAATCAGCCCTGTAAACCCGGACTAAGAGTTGGTAGCCTTTTGATGTGGGATCGCTTGTAGTTACATCTGTATTTTTCCAAGCGCCTTGCACGTAAAAGTCTTTACTGCTAGTAGCGCTACAACCTTCTCCATCCATGTCAACACAGTATAAAGTGGTGCCGTTTTTCGGAACTGGTGCATCTGCCAAATCGCCTGTTGGGCCAGGGGTTGGGAACCCTGGTATACTTCCACCAAATTTGATGGCCGCATCACCCGTCCTCGGGTTCGGTTTGAGAGCGTCAATGTAAGCTCTCGCCGCCTGCGTAGCTAGTTCCACCCGCCGCGCTTGGACGCGAGTTGCTACTGAGAAGGCCATCACGGGGGCGATCGCGATCATCAGCACTGAAACTACAATCATCGCTACCAATGACTCGATAATCGTGTAGCCGTCATCTCGCGACTGGGATAAATTTTGGTGTTGTTTTTGCTCGCTCATAAGTAGAACTCCAGTAATTACGTGGCAGAAAGTTAGATTCTTAAGAACAGCCGCCTGTCGGGAGATTAGAACCACTAAGAGCTCGCGTCCCTGGAGATGCAGCAAGTTCAGCACACATTAAAGTTTTTACCCACTCATCATCCCGAGCTACTTCCCGGAAATACTCGTTCGGAGTTGGTGTTGAGGGAGGAGTCGTGAACTTTTGGGTAAACAAGTCGGCCGGCTGAGATAGCAATCCCACATCAAAACCCCAATTCCGAGTAGGAGGGCTGAAGAACGGAGTGCGACCACCTTTCCCCGGAACGCTGGAGTTATCAGTTCTGTACAAAACTTCTGGAGCGCCGCCATTGTAAGTCACAGGGGCTGGGAGTGGCGCAGGTGGGTTCAGAGGAGTCAACGCAGTAGGTGGAGGTGCATCGAAAAGACTCCGCAACTTCAGCTCTAAATTTGTTTGCTGCGGTGCATTCGGATTGATAATCGGCTGATAGGGCGCGGTGCTGTAGGCACTCCGGTTGAACTGGATAAATGAACCCTGGATGTTTGCGGCAATTTCCGCTGTGCCGTCATACCAGTTTTCCACGAATCTGGGCAAGTTTTGCAAGCCGCCGTTAAAGTCGCCGAAGCCATTTCCCATCGCTCGTGAAGGAGTATCGTTCGAGCCTGCAACCATATTAAATGTTGTCTGTCTGGCTAGTGGCAGCCACGCGGTATTCTTCACGATATCCCCACCTGGTGGCAAGCTGGTCGATGAAGCAGCCGATGTTGGCGCCACTGTCACGGTTTGGATCTGCAATACCGGCATTAGTAGCGGCTGCGAGCCTTGAGCTAAGGTTCCTGGGGGTGGTGATAGTGGGTATACGGGTGCTGAGTCTCTGGCCAATTGCGGCAGTTCTGCACCGCCCCCGTCCTTCCGAGCCTGGTTAAACACATAGGGAAGATTATCTGAGCCGTAAGTCACTGCAGTAGCGGGATACGCAGCGGTTGTCGCAAACCACAGGGAATTAGCTTTTGGAATGCCAGCTCCGTCAATAACTGTTGTGCCACTAATCCCTAATGCTATAGGAGTATTTGGCGTAACCAGTGTTACATCAGGTGTACCGTTATTAGGATCGGTTCTCTTAAAAGCAACACGGCGAGGGAAGCGTTGCAGTTCTGGTGCCGGGGGAACAACAGTTGTCCCGGCTCCGGCTGTATATTCTGCCTGGGTAATGGTAATATCTGCCCTTTTAGGAGTTGATGGATTTACATACCAGTCCTTATCCTCACACGCTGAAACAGGGATTTTGTTACAAACCTCCATTAAATACTCTGGGAAAGTCCCGCGCCGCTGCACTGGAGTGACGAAATTGTTGAAGTAAGAACTGTTAACAGGATTATTGCTATTTTTGATGTAGTTGTTGTCTGTAAGCTGCGTGCCTCCTGTGTTGACTAAAGTGCGGTCCGTAGCTGCTGTGAATGCCCCGCTGGAAAGTCCGTTCGTGACAAAGTTGTTGCTGTAAAATCCTTGTTGTTTGCGAGGCATTACAGCAGCAGCACCGGCATTATTTCTCAGATCGAAATCTCCCTCGTTGCGGAATCCAAAACGGTAATTTGCTGAAAGCAGGTTGACTGAATCTGATAGTATGTTTGCGGCACGCCAAGTGTCGCCTGTTGTACACTTACCACCTAATCTCGGGTCGTTTGGGCGACAAGCAAAGTTCCCATTGAGGTTTTTGCGATCGTAAAACCTACTAAAATCGCTCCCTGTGCTCGTAAATAATTTTTCTTGAAATTCTTCACCAGTGTGACGGTTAAACTCCCCTTGGATGTAAACGGGCAAATTAGAGGCCAATGTTAGCCCCTTTTCCTTAACTACGCCTGCCACTGTAGTGGCGGTGGGAACTCTGCCTAGCTCTGAACCATTAACAAGTAAAATTCCGTTGGGCTTGCGAGTAGGATCTAGCAGGGAATCTGTGGGACTGAGTGTTGCACTTCTATCTTCATTTATGCCACCTGTAACAAGAGCGGGGCGAGCACTGCGATCGGGCAGCGCGTCGTCGCGACTGGCATAGATAATTCCGCTGTTTGGCAGTAAAAACTCGCCCGTTCCAAATGGAGTTTTTCGCAGTACATCTAGGTCTATCCGAGTGGCGCGAATTTCTAGGGGTTGCCGTTCTTCTAAAGGCAGATTGTAGTTCCCTGTTAAATTTGCAGCTTGGGCACCTGTGGTGGGGCTGCTCAGCGTAAAGGCTTCGTTAACGTTGGTGTTCCAGTCATCGCGGTCGATCGCCTTGACTTCTCTGCCGTTTAAAAATGCTACTTCTTTGATCGCCCCGTCGGGAATTGGTCCACCACGGCCGATCGTACCATCAAGAATGCCCAGAGCGCAAAGAGTAGAGTCAATGGCAGCTTTTCGTGCTAATTCTCGTCCCGGACTCGGAGTGGGATCGGCCTGAAGAGCATCTCTCAAAGGTTTATTGACAAAACGACCGTCAGGGAAAACTAAATTAGCTTGCCTGTCCAACTTCGGATTGCCACTACCGCTCAACAACCCAGTAGCAGGATCGACTGTTGCTATTCCGCCCGGTCTCGCTGGTGGGGGGCCGTAGGTGATACCGTTATTGGAGCCAATCTGAGTACCGCGAACCCCTAGCGTAGGATCGCCGCTGAAATCTGTTGGAAGTGTACTTAAATTTCTTGCCGTGGAAGAAGTGCTGGGGTCGTAATAGCTGCTGACGCAGGCCAGGGGTTTGTCATTAAAAGTTCCCGGCGCCCGGGCATCGTCAGCATAGTGGTAAACTACTGTCGCCCGCATTCGCAAATCGCCCTTAGCGTACAGGGGAGTATTAGGGTCGATAGAGCCTGATACTGCTACTACTGGCAGCCCCTCCGACGGTAGTCCTCCGGGAGGATAAGGAGGCGCTGGTGTGGCTGGCACAGTTCCGGGGAAGGGAACCCAGTTTGCCGGACTATAAGCGCCTGGAAGACGATTGTTGTAAACTTGAGACCCTGGTCCCAGTGGCGACATCGGCATCGAGTCCGGCCAGACGACGGGGAACGTTTCAGTCTCGGGAGTTGCCGGATCGTTGTAAGTAGCCGTGTCCCCTGTTACAGTGGAACCAGTTGCAGGATCTACCCAACTCGGGGGCGGTAGGAAAGAATTTGTGCGCTCGTAAACCCCTGCACCAGTAATTACGCGCAAGCCGCCATTGCCGTCCAAGGGATTTCTCGGGTTTCTCGCTGCTTCTCCTTCCCAGAAACCGCCGCGTTCTGTCGCTCCCACGTCAGCGAGCTTGGTCACTTGGGGCGATCGCTCGCGCGTAGTGCCGGGGTCGCTCGCATTCCACTTCGCGGGTACTGTTTCCGGCTTCTTAGTCAACTCGGTGCCGTCCCATCTGAGGGCTGGCAAGTTGTTGCCTACCACAATGCGATCGCCCAGAAAAGTTTCTTCCTCAGGTTTTGTTGCGGGGTTTGTTGCTTCTAGCTTATTAATATTTAGGGTGATTTTGGTGTTGGCATCACTGGGAATGCTCCATGCGTCTACTGGTCTTAGATTGTCTGGAGTGCCTTGAATGGGTGGGGTTCCGGGCGGCGTTTCCCAGGAAAGACCGTAGCCTGCTGTTGCGTTTTCTTTAAGCGGGACTTCTGCAAACGGAACCTTCCGGAGAAGCTGTTTAAAATATTCTCTCAGTGCTTGTTCGCGATTTTGGGTGTCCGGTCGCTGTGGCTTTTGAACTGACAACGGATCGTTAGTTTCGGGATTGGGACTGGCAGGGTTTCCTATCTGCGCTGCTACTAGCAAAGATAGGCGATCTGCATAGGCTTCGTTGTTGTATAGAACATCCAAGCTAGGCTTTGAAGATGATTCCTCTCCCGTCTTAATTTCTAATTTTTTACTCAGCATAAATCCGTTTCTGCCACTGGGAGGGAGGCTGGCTTTTTGGAAACGGTGTACGTCTACGATTTTTTTAGTCGTGTTGTTACCCGAAATACCATTTACTAAATTGCCTGCTACCACAACTTTGCTGTTTTCTTGGTCGTAGTAACAAGAATCTGGGCTGCTGACCTGATAAAGTTTTATACTGTTATCAGTCTGATTTCCTGATATCAGCAAATTACTGTTGGTAAATAACCGCCCGTTTAGATTCAACGGAGGCACCGGCGATATATCTAAATCGTCTTCATAAACAACTGCGTTGTTGGGGAGAGGAATGCGGCTTTGATCTTGTTGATATTCCAGGGCTGAAATGCTGGGAGTGCCTGTGAATACCTGATATTTACCAGGATCGATAGCAGCTTCTCTCGGTGTCATCGGTACGTTGACCGTATAAACAAAGAAACTTTTTTTAAGTTTGCCGTCTAGCCTGTACCAGCCTGAATCCCCGGCTAAAGTAGCGACTGTACCTCCCCCCTGCTTGCAAAGAGGATTGGTTGCCCCCACCGACATCGGCGGCGTTCTTGCTTCCAATGGCTTTCTGGGTCTTAGGAACTCGCCAAAAGTAGGGCCGAGATTCTTGTCTATTGAGGGGGTGCGGAAGAATATGCCGTAGAGAGTAAAAGTGTCAAATTTTCCGTCATTGTTCGTATCTACGGGATATCTCCAAGCAGTATTGATGGCTTCATTTTCCACACCTGTGCTCGGATCGACAGGCGGTTTTGTTGGATCGGCGGCGGGATCGATACTTCCACCGTTCAGATCCGCTCTAAGTACCAGCCGTTCCTCACCCCCAAAGGTATAGTCGTCAATGGTGGCAATCTTCAGGTACAAATCTGCATCGGAAGGAGTACCCCTCTGCTGGGTTGTCTCCATCAGAAACTGAATTTTTGCTTTTGCCCGATCGAGCGCGGGAGTTGCGGCCGCCAGCACCTGCTGGTTGACGCGCACGTTGCGAGCCATATTCCCCCGATCGAACGATCGCAGGACGATCGCCACCGTCAACAATATCACTACCAGCAACACCATCGTCACCGTCGGCAGCACAAACCCCGCCACCGGCAACTTTGCTCTGCGGCCCATAGCCATGAGGGCTTGCAGCATTGCTCTCATCAGCCGCTTGGCCCCGGATCTGGTAACACCAGCAATCCGCCGCAGCAGCGATACGATAACTTTGGATAATTTGCTCTTAAACATTGACGCCTTCCTGAATAATTTCAGAGATAGTATTGCAGGTAGTTACTGCTGGACAGTACGAGCTCATTCTCATAGTTCCCAATTTCCACAACATCCATATCAGCCCTTGCAAAATTTCACAAAATGTGTACTTTGGGTGAAAAATAAAACCGACAAACCCGCAACGGGACTCGCCGCTGATATATTTTCCCCGAAAGATTTGCCCTGCAAGGATTTGGGCTGGGGAACTCCACTCTAGTCTAGTTCAATGATATTGTCAGTGCCCAGAGTCAGAGTGAGTCCGATCGCCAAAAAAGAGCGATCGCGATCGCACCGCCCCAAACGCCCACTCACAGCAAAGCAGGTTAATTTACCTCTTCGTGTAATTCCGATCCCACCCTTAGATTCTTTTGAGGGTCAACAAGACTGAAGCTAAACAGCGGCGGGCTTTGTTCCTGTAAGTGCGATGTTCCGGCATCAGTCTTGTTAAAATAATATAGATAGTCGTAAATAATTTTTATTTCCATGGCTAATAGACTCCGCCCAATTTTTATTTCTTTCTTAATTTGTATTTTTTTCTTAACCCTCTATCATACCTTAGTTTTAGGTGGAGTTGTGTTACCCAGCGATGGAATTAATGGGCCGCAGAGCAATACGATAAAAGCTCAACGTTACATTTACCATCAAAAATCCGAGCGAGAAATAGTTTTGGTAGGAAGTTCAATAACTGCACGGCTCGATCCAGAGTACATCAGCCCTCAAGCCGTAAGTCTAGCTCTTCTAGGAATGTCTAGCCCAACTGGCTTACAAATCATTGAAAGAGAGAAGGTTAAACCCAAAATATTATTAGTAGAACTAAGCGAAACAATTCTCAAAGGTGAAAAATATAAAGCTAGCCAGGATTTTATAGGCAACCTATACCAACCATTATTTTATTTTATTCGTTTACAATTTCCAATGTTTAGACAAGAATACCAGCCATTGAGCAGTATAATTCAATCATCAATCAAAGCCGTTACAAATGAAAAAAAAGTTTCTTTTCGTTTTTTAGAAGAAGCAAATAGCACGCAAAAACAGATAGATCCAGGATTAATAGAAAAGCTAATTCGACAGCAAATACAAACAAAAAAAAATCCTATATCTGAAGGAGTAAAGAACGCAATCATTGAAGAGTCTGAGTACATCAAAACTAAAATTACCCAATTAAAGAATGCAGGAGTGCGAGTTATTCTTATGGATGTACCTAATGAACAACGAGTCAAGGACACAATCGTGGAAAAGCAACTGCGAGAATTATTGAGAGATATTTTTCCGGAAAATATCTATGAGTGGCTACCAGAACCGCCGTCAAGAGAGTGGAAAACTAATGATGGGATTCACTTAGTTACGTCGAGCGCCAAGGAGTATGCTAATTTTGTAAGAACTCAACTGTTTAAAACTGCTCAATAGACATTTCCCAAACATCAATTGCTCGATCGAGATTTCGGCTGGGACTAAATTGTACGCGATATCTGTAGGGAAACGGCAGTCCCGTGTCCTCCTCTAACCCCATCGTGCGATCGAATTTTGGTTGTTGTGCGATCGCCCGCAGGCACCGCCCCGCCTCCTCCAACCCCAAGGCGCGATCGAATGTCCGCGATCTCCAAAAGTACGCGCGGCAAGGCTATCCCGAAGAGCGATCGCCCGCCAACAGCGATCGCGCGAGCGATCGTACTCATCAAAGGCCGGCCGGATTCGGTATTTGGAGTTATACCACTTGCATATAAACTTAAACTAGAGTTGAAGTTTTCGCAGATTGCCGCTAAAATTAAATAACCAACAACCCACATCAATTATAACAGCCACTAATTTTAAATATGGACTTTAAAATCAAACATGAAGAGGACTTAAAAAAAGTTCCCACAATCGAAGAAGCCCTTAAAACATTTTCGGTCAGGTGGCCGAACATTAAAAGTAATTCCGATTCCAGTCCTGTATTTATATTTTCTGCTGGTTGGAGGTCAGGGTCAACTCTTTTGCAAAGGTTAGTGATGTCATCGGGTTCTATCATCGTATGGGGTGAACCCTACGGTCGCGCAGGATTAATCGACCATTTATCTAGCCCGCTCAAATCAATTACTGATACCTATCCTGCTGCTGAATGGTTCATTGATGAAGTTTTAAGCGATCGGGCTCCACTGTCTGACTTAGCTGGTGAATGGATTGCCAACCTTTATCCCGACATAAATTACTTACTTGAATCTCATATTGCCTGCTTGGTAAATCATTTTGAAAAACCCGCAAAGGCAAGGGGAATTGTGCGGTGGGGGCTAAAAGAAGTGAGGTTGACTATGGATCACGCTATTTACTTAAAATGGCTGTTTCCCAAGGCAAAATTCCTATTTTTGTATAGAAATCCTTATAATGCTTATGCTTCTTTTCAGGGATTTTACTGGTACAAAAAATGGCCGAACGAGCCTGTATACACACCAGAGCAGTTTGGAATGCACTGGACAAATTTACTTCAAGGATACATTGCAGACAGTCATAAAGTAAATGGAATGCTAATAAAATATGAAGAGTTATGCAATGAAAACTTTGATTTTACTGAATTAGAAAATTATTTAGAACTCAAGCTCAATAAAACCACTATCGAAAAAGTCATATACAGTACAAAGCGTCAGGCAGCGCCCGAAGAATTGAGATTATTAAATAGCGTGGTAAATCCTTTAGCTAGAGAGCTTGGTTATGAGCTGGTGGAGTGAAAAATCGCATAAAATTGTCACTGAAAACATAATTTCGATCCGCCCAATCAGAGATTAACTCAATTGTGCGATTGTAGGCCATATCGGTAAGGTACGTAGTTGCCCTTCAGCGCTCTTTACAGATTTTAGGAAAGAAGCGCTCCCGGTTACGTTTGTATCTCTCGCTTATAGCCGAGTCTAGATCCCCCCTAGCCCCCCTTAAGAAGGGGGGAACCGGAAACGCTCTTGTCCCCCCCTTCCTAAGGGGGGTTAGGGGGGATCGAGATGATTGTGGACTCAGACAGCAGACCGGTACTGCTCTTGTCCCCCCCTTAAGAAGGGGGGCGCCAGGGCGATCGAGCCTTAATCGTTAGACAGAAGATTGGCAATACGTTTGACGTGTTTGCTGACACCAATGGGCACGGCGCCGTGTCCTCCTCCAACCTATCCCCTACGGAATCCCCGCCCACAAATATCAAGCAGCAGCGGTAGCATTTGCTTGCAGAGGCTCAATTTCCTCCGGCGTAGCATGACGGCGCGGGTCATTAAAGCCCCAAGCAAATAACCAATCGGGGTCAGCGTGTCCGCAGCCGATGGAATATATCTGACTGTGCTTAAAATGTTTAAAAAACTCCTGACACTTTTCGTCAGTCATTAGCGACTCATCTAGCGGCAAATCATGAATCAGAGCATACAAATCAAATTCATCTCGCTCTGGATTCCATTGATAGCGCAATTGGGGACTGTAACCCATTTCGCTCAGCTTTGCCAAAGCCTCATCAGGGTTAGCGTAGCCGTCTAATCGAACGCGGTTGAGACAAACCACTACCTGAACGTGGCGGTACTTTGCGGGTGTTAATCGATATTCAGTCATGAGTTTTTCCCTCTTTTCTCATCACAAGTGTAATAGGCTCTCCCGGTTACATCCGAGTGTCTCGTTGCTTCGCGATTTTGTTTCTCGCAGCGTTTAAAAGCTTCTGCGTCACTCCGGGCATAAAAAGGTCTGTCCGGGTTTTCGGCTAGCTCAGCTTCTAAATCTTCCCAAGATTTCTCAGGGTTGTCTGAATCTCTCAACATTTGTTTCCTCAGTTTTGGCGGCCGTCTTGACGCGCTTGGGTTCAGACTCTGGCGAGGTTGCTTGTATCTCTAGCCATTGCTTCATCAGTAAACCAACGACTTCACTCATCGGTTTTTCTTGGGCCGTACAAGCTAGTTTGAATTGCAACTTTAGCTTTTTGTCTACGTAAACGCTCAGCTCAGCCATGTCAGGTGGAATTTTTTTAGCCATATCTCGATTGCGCGCATATCTGCATTCTCGCATCTGGCGATCGAGAACGACTCACTACGTATTGCGCGCAATCAAGATATACGTAATGCTAGCACGATCGGCTAAAAAAACGACAACCGCGCCGAGTTAATTGGACGATCGCGCGATCGCAACTCGGCTGTAAGCTATATTGATCGACAGTTCCGCGCCCAAATTGACACGCCCCGAAGCCCCAGATATCATCACCAATCAATGAAACAACCCTCCAAACCCCCCGATTTCATCATCATCGGCGTCCAAAAAGGCGGCACAACATCCCTGTACAACTACCTGATCCAACATCCCCAAATCGCCCCCGCCGCCCAAAAAGAAATCCATTATTTCGACCTCAACTTCGACAAAACGGCTGACTGGTATTATTCCCAATTTCCTCAAGCCCAAAGCGGCGAACACCTGCTAACTGGAGAAGCCAGCCCCTACTATATTTTTCATCCCCGAGTCGCCCAGCGCATCCGCGATTTATGTCCGAAAGTTAAAATAATCGCCTTACTCAGAAACCCTGTAGAGCGCGCAATTTCCCACTATCATTACTACATAAAAATTGGATACGAATCGCTGTCTCTCGAAAGTGCGATCGCCCACGAACCCGAAAGACTCAAAGGCGAAATCGAAAAAATCCTAGCCAGTCCAAATTACTACAGTTACGAACACCAGCATCACGCCTATGTAAGCCGCGGTATATACGCCTCGCAACTTCCAGCGTGGATGCAGCTATTCCCCAAATCACAACTTTTAATCCTCAAAAGCGAAGATTTGTATGCAAATCCTTGCGGCACCTACAACAGTGTATTAGAATTCCTAGGCTTGCCGCCGCACCAACTAGAAACCTACGAAAAATACAATTCCAACCAATATCCGCCCGTGAGCGAGACAGTATACGAGCAATTGAGGGCATATTATCGATCGCCCAATCAGAGATTAGCTCAATTGTGCGATCGAGACTTCGGCTGGGACTAATCATTTCGAGAATTGTAGGGGCGGGTTTTACCAACAAGAATCGTCAATAATCCACAATCTCGTAAACCCGCCCCCACGAACACGGTAAATCGACTTATACGGAAAGTTCATATAGGTTATTGGTGGGGAGGGGGCGGGTTTATTTAGATGGTTTGTATTTGTGAGATATTGTTGGTGAACCCGCCCCTACAAATTTATTCCTAAAAATAGCTTGACATTCCAGTTTTTATGTGCTAGCTTAACGAATAGTATTGCATTTAATCAATAAATCGCATCGCTTCACCTATGTTCGCAACCAACAGCTATTTTTATTTTTGGTACGGTCAAGTTCGCCCGGAGTGAATTTATAATTCACAGTGAACATCCGGGCGAACCGCAGCTTAACACCTGCGGTTTTGTTTTTTCTACTTCTTGTCCCAACCACCAATCAAGCACAAGCGAAAACAGCAATGACATTATTCAGTAACTGGTACTACGGCTTTTATTTTTGGCCCCGCAGGAGTTCTGGGTAAACTGTCGTGCTGTCTTTTCGCGCCAACCCGGAACTCCTTAAAGGTTCCGGGTTTTTTCTTGTCAACCAATCACTCGATTTTCCAGGAGAATTCCCTCATGTTAGATGCCAAACTCGCAACCAAATCTCATCCCGAACACCAAACTATTGTCAAACTATCCGAAACAGTCTCTGTCGGCGGCACAGAATTGTTAATCGTCGGCGGGCCCTGTACCGTCGAAAGTTCCGAACAAATGGAGACAGTCGCCAGCAAACTCTCAGTGGCACCGGTGCAGGCTTTGCGCGGGGGAGTCTACAAACCCCGCACTTCTCCCTATGCTTTCCAAGGGATGGGGATTGAGGGGCTGGAAATTTTAGCTGATGTCAGCCGGCGTTACGGTTTACCCGTGGTGACAGAGGTAATGTCGATCGCCCAAATCGAGCCGGTTGTCGCCTATGCTGATATGCTGCAAGTAGGCAGTCGCAATATGCAAAATTTTGAGTTGCTAAAGGCGATCGGTCAAGCCGGAAAACCAGTCTTACTAAAACGCGGTTTGTCAGCCACGATTGAAGAATTTGTGATGGCCGCCGAATACATTCTCAGCCACGGAAATCCTGATGTAGTTCTGTGCGAAAGAGGCATCCGCAGCTTCGACAATTACACGCGAAATGTTTTAGATTTGGGTGCGGTTGTGGCGCTGAAACAGTTAACTCATTTGCCAGTAATTGTAGACCCTTCTCACGCCGCCGGCAAGCGGGAATTAGTCGCACCTCTGGCAAAAGCAGCGGTTGCTTGCGGTGCTGACGGGTTGATTGTTGAGTGTCACCCGCAACCGGAAAAATCTGTTTCTGACGCGCGACAAGCTCTTTCTTTGCCGGATATGATTGATTTAGTTGCTAGTTTGCGGCCTGTGGCGGTGGCCGTCGGGCGGTTGGTACCGGAGGCTAATTTACCTTCAAAGGTATTAAGTGTTAGGTGATATTTGTAGGGAATTAGGCTTTGTCCAAAGCGTGTCAAATTAATACGCAACTTAGTACCAGTGTTCTCTGTAAATCCAAGAGTCCGACAGGGGTTGAAAACCCCTGTCTCAAAGCGAAAGTCCTCTCAAAGAGGACTAAAATGTATAATTTTTAACGTCAGACTCTACAGTCGGTTAAAACCGACTGTAGCTATGAGGCAGGGGTTTAAACCCCTGCCGGATTGTCGGAAAGCGCGCGGCTGACACGGTGAAAGGCAATGCCGAAGTCTCTACCCGCAGCTAAACTTTTACGAAATATTATGAGAGCCAACCGCAATTTGATTAAAATAAAAGCAGAATCAATCCTGTCATCTACAAGATATCGCTTAATTATGGCACTCAAACTTCATGTTCCCTCCATCGTCTGTTCCGGCTGCGGAGACACTATTACCGAAGCCATCAAAACTGTTGAACCCGAAGCTAAGATTGATGTGGATTTAGCAGCCAAAACTGTGACTGTGGAAGCTCAAGCCTCGGAAGAGTCTATTAAACAAGCTGTGGTTGCTTCCGGTCACACTGTTCTCGAAGCATAATATTAGGATAAGCCCTGGTTTGCGATCGGGGCTATTTTACAGATTATTGCTGACTTGAATCTTTGGTTGGGGAGGGCGAGTTTACACATATTCTGGATGTGCATCATAGATATCGGTGAACTCGCCCCTACAGAAATTACCAATGACTAATGACTAATGACTAATGACTAATGACTAATGACAACTGACTAATTAAGATTATTCGTCCAAGTGTTCGGCGACTGCTTGGTAAAGTTCTAAAACGTGTCGATCGAGTAAACTATAAAAAACTTGTCTGCCAACTTTGCGGTAACTTACCAAACGTATCGCCCGCAACGCCCGCAACTGGTGCGATACCGCCGATTCGCTCATACTCAAAGCGGCGGCCAAATCGCACACGCACAATTCTTGTTTTGCCAAAACAGATAGCAGCCGCAGTCGGTTCGCATCTCCCAAAAGACTGAAAAACTCTGCCATCCGCTGGGCTTTTGCGGTGTTGAGCATCTGTGTTTGGATGTCCCCGGCCCGCTCTGGGTTAACTGCGTGCGATCGCCCGCAAGTTGGTGTATCGTTTTGTTGGTCAGGCTGACTTATCGCTTTGTTAACAGCAGACTTCGGTGACATCTTTTCCCGGCTGATTTTAATTCTCATTTTCATATTAGCGCGATCGACCAACCTTTTGTTACAAAACTTTTACATTCCCTTGACATACATCTGAATACATGCTCATATATTAGTATACCAAAACAAACCAAGAGAATGTAAAATGACCACTGTCACCCAAATGAAATGCGCCTGTCCTTCTTGCCTGTGCGTTGTCAGCCTCAGTGAAGCCATCGAAAAAAGTGGCAAAAACTACTGTTCCACTGCTTGCGCTGACGGCCACCCCAACGGGTGCGGCTGCGGCCACACCGCCTGCGAGTGCAGCAAATAAATATTTCGGTTCAGAACAGGTTAAGAAACAACCGTAAAGTCTATCTAAAGGGAGATGCAACCAGGGCATCTCCCAATTTTTGTGCTTTTAGGTTAAATCAAGGTTAAAATACGGGTAATTAAAGGTTAAAATTGCCTTAATAGACGAAGTAGACAGCAAAAAAGCACAATTGTTAGCAGCGGAATACAATAAAAGTAAGTTAGCGCGGCGATACTAAGTGCCAAGACTGCTATTAATAGCAGAGACAGAACCACAAGTTGAATTAGGAGGGGGCAATGAAAGAGCGGGAAGATTTTTTACATCCTCGCAGTCGCTACTACGGTGATTTTACGCCTGAAAACTTGGCTTTTAATGCCAATTTGCAGGAATTTGCTCAGAAAATAACTTATATTTGCTCGCTAGAAACTGGGGGTAAAATTAGCGCCGAGAAAGCCTATAAAGATATTAAGGCGCTTTGGAAAGACTTAAAATCGTCTAAGAAGCAATTGGGAATTGGGCAAAAACCACCCAGTACCGATGACGGAAATTCGCCTTATTGAGAAAGTGTAATAAGGTTTGTAGTGAGGAATTTATTCCTCTGCCTTATTGAGAAAGTGTAATCAGGTTTGTAGTGAGGAATTTATTCCTCTGCCTTATTGAGAAA